>CAVEPV010000026.1:0-21520 GCA_963617695.1 Bacteroidaceae bacterium | reverse complement strand
GACATCCTGCTCCCAAAGCAGGCGCGCTACCAAACTGCGCCACGTCCCGAAGGTGTTGAGCAGCTGTGAGTCGTATAGACCCTGCTTGTCCCAAGGCTTTTGAATTCTAATATAAGCCCCGCCGCGTGGCAACGAGCAATCTGCGCCCGGCCATCTAAACACCAAATGCCCGGGGCTATAATGCAGCGGTAAACCTTACCTACCAAGAGAGCCGCACGCATCTATGAGCAACCACGCGCACCCCCGCACCTCGATCGCCTCGCTCGAGAGCAGCCTGGCCAAAAGCACCCGCACCGTCGCGCGCTTTGCCACAGCAGACGGCATGCGCGATTTGCGAAACATCCGTGCAAGCGCGCGCCTGTTGGTGCTCGTTTTGCTGGTCTCGGCGCTCATGGGTGCCGCGGCCTGGGCATTTCTCACCTCGCTCGAACTGGTGACGCAGGCCCGCGAGGCGCACCTGTGGCTCTTTTGCCTGCTGCCCGTAGTGAGTGTGGCCACCGCCTGGATCTATCGCACGCACGGCCTGCGCGCGGCACGCGGCAACAACCTGGTGATCGATAGCTCGCTTACCGGCTCCCCCATCCACGCGCGCATGGCGGCGCTCACCTTTGTGTGCTCGGTGGCCACGCACCTGGCCGGCGGCTCGGCCGGTCGCGAGGGCACGGCCGTGCAGATCGGTGGCACCATCGCGAGCAATGTGGCACAGGTCTTTCACCTGGAGGGACGCGACCGCAAAGACCTTATGCTCGCCGGCATCTCGGCGGCGTTTGGCGGCGTGTTTGGCACCCCGCTCGCCGGCGCCTTTTTTGGCATGGAGATGTGCACCATGGGCAAGCTCACCTACAGCGCGGCGGCCTACTGCCTTGTAGCCTCGTTCGCGGGCGACTGCACGGCCCGCACGCTAGGCATCGGCCACAGCTTTCAGATTATCAAGAGCGTGCCGGCCATGACGCCTTTGAACGTGGCGCTGGTGCTTGGCTGCGCGGTTGCCTTTGGCCTGACGGCACGTCTGTTCTCGTTCTCCATCCGCAACGTCAAGCGCTTTTGGGCGCACCGCGTGCGCAGCTACCTGCTCGCGGCACTCCTCTCGTCGTTCATTCTGCTCGCCACCTACGTGGTCTTTGGGCTCTACTCGTACGGTGGCCTGTCTGAATGGCTCGTGAGCGCGGGCTTTAGCGGCACCACCACCTGGCTCGATCCGCTACTCAAACTGCTGTGCACCGCGCTCACGCTGGGCGCGGGTTTTCAGGGTGGCGAGGTCACGCCGCTCTTTGGCATCGGCGCCTCGCTTGGCGGTTGGCTGGGGTGCGTTCTCGGCGGCGAGCCGAGCTTCTTTGCAGCGCTGGGCCTGGTGGGCGTGTTTGGCTCGGCCCTCAACGTGCCCATCACTACCATCATGCTGGGCATCGACATGTTCGGCGGAGACGCCGCCGCTTACTTTGTGATCGTGGCCTTTGTGAGCTACCTGGTGGCCGGGCACCGCGGCGTGTATCCCGCGCAGCGCATCGTTACGCCCAAGCGCCGCTCGCTCGCCATCGACGAGGGCGACACCATCGAGTACGCCATCCAGCGCCATCACGATGCGATTGTGGAGGGCGAGGCGAAGGCTCCGGAGACGGACTTGGACTCCACCGCGGACTCCGACTCAAGCGCGCAGGAGTAGCGGGCGCGCACTGCGCGAACAAGAGCGGCGGACGGGGCGCCTCGGGCCGGCACACGCCGCAGGGACCTGCGCCGACAGTCAAGCGCCCATCAGGCCCAAGTACCTCGCCCGGCCCTTACGCGAACGTAACCGACTCGCCGTCCATCGAGGCGATCCTAGCCAGGCTCTCCACACGGTAGCCGCGCTCACGAATGGCGTCTCCGCCGCCTTGGAAAGCCTTCTCGATCGCGATCCCGATGCCCGCCACGTTGGCGCCGGCGGCGTTGCAGATCTCGATCAGACCGTTAAGGGCGCAGCCGTTGGCCAAAAAGTCATCGATGATCAAAATATTGTCCCCGGGGTTCAAGAAGCGCTTGCCCACGATGACCGGGAACTCCTTTTGCTTGGTGAACGAGTAGACCTTGGCGGCGTACTGCTCTCCGTCGAGGTTGATGGACTGACCCTTCTTGGCAAAGACAACCGGCACATTGCCAAAGTGACGTGCGGCCACACACGCGATGCCGATGCCCGAGGCCTCGATGGTAAGGATTTTATTGATGGGGGTATCGGCGTACAGGCGTGCCCACTCGGCACCCATGTGGTCGAACAGCTCCACATCGCACTGGTGGTTCAAAAACGCGTCGACCTTAAGAACGCCGCCCTGCTTGACCACGCCGTCTGCCACAATGCGCTCTTCGAGCTCTTTCATGTACCGCTCCCCCATGGATTCGTTTGCATTGCGCCCCATCTTACCGCGCAAAATGCAAAGGTAAACAGACGAGCAATTTTTCGTAAAGCGCGCAGAGGGTGCTTTTTTACGTCCCGGCGCTTGCGCTACACTCTCGTACGGATATTTCACCTAACGCATGACGAGGGGATTCTATGCTCAGGGTAGGACTTTTGACCAGCGGCGGAGACTGCCAAGCGCTCAACGCCACCATGCGCGGCATTGTAAAGACGCTTACCGCCAACGCCAAGGGAGACGTGGAGTTCTACGGCTTCCAAGATGGTTACCAAGGCCTGATTTACGGCCGCTATCGCAAGATGAAGCCGTCTGATTTTGGCGGCATCCTCACCCGCGGCGGCACCATCCTGGGCACCAGCCGCACCCCCTTCAAGCTGCTCGACGTACCCGAGGCCGACGGCGTGGAAAAGGTTCCGGCGATGATCGCCACCTACAAAAAGCTCAAGCTCGACTGCCTGTTCATGCTCGGAGGCAACGGCTCCACCAAGACAGCCAACCGCCTGAGCCAGGAGGGCTTGAACGTCATCGCGCTGCCCAAGACCATCGATAACGACACCTGGGGCACCGACATGACCTTTGGCTTCCCCTCCGCCATCGAGGTGGCCACTAAGTGCGTCGACGACATCCACACCACGGCATCGAGCCACGGCCGCGTCTTTGTGATCGAGATCATGGGCCACAAGGTGGGCTGGATTCCGCTGTACGCGGCCGTCGCGGGCGGCGCGGACGTCTGTCTGATCCCCGAGATCCCCTACGACCTTAAGGTTGTGGAGCGCGCCATTGAGAACCGCATCAAGGGCGGCGGGCGTTTTGCCATCGTTGTGGTGGCCGAGGGCGCCATCTCTAAGGAGGACGCGGCGCTGCCCAAGAAGGAGTACAAGAAGAAGCTCGCCCAGCGTACCTCCCCTTCCATCGCCTACGATCTGGCCGCAGACATCGAGCGCACCACCGGGCGCGAGACGCGCGTAGCCATCCCCGGCCACACCCAGCGCGGCGGCGAGCCCAACGCGCAGGATCGCGTCTTTGCCACCCAGTGCGGCGTGGAGGCGGCCTGCGGCTGCCTCGAGGGCGTCTTTGGCTTTATGGTGGCCGAGCGCGACGGCAAGATGTGCCGCGTGCCGCTCGAAGAGGTCGCCGGCAAGCTCAAGTACGTCGACCCCGAAAGCGACCTGGTGCGCGAGGCCCGCATGGTGGGCATCAGCTTTGGCGACAAGTAGCGCCCAGCAGACGGATGCATAGATAAGGAGAGCCACTCGTGGCAGACAAGAAAAAAAGCGTCATCGCCGAGTTCCAGGAGTTCATCAGCCGCGGCAACGTGATGGACCTTGCAGTAGGCGTTATCATCGGCGGCGCGTTCACCGCTATCGTCAACTCGCTGGTGAGCGATGTTATCAACCCGCTCATCTCGTTCCTTACGGGCGGCAACACCGAGGTTCCGGGTCTGGCCGTCTCCATCGCGGGCAACACCATTAACTTTGGCTCGTTTCTGGGTGCCGTCATCAACTTCCTGATCACAGCTGCCGCGGTCTTTGCCATCGTCAAGGCGCTCAATGCCTTTAACGAAGCCAAGGAGCGCGTGGCGCAAAACGTGGCTCAAAAGGCCGGCCTTGCCAAGGAGGGCGAGCCCGAGGCCCCTGCTCCCCGCACCTGCCCCTACTGCCAGCAGGAGATCGCGCAGGAGGCCACTCGCTGCCCGCACTGCACCTCCAAGCTCCCGGGCTACCAAAACGCCGAGGAGTAACAGCGACGGGTTGACGGCTAGACCAACCCACATGCCAGCGATACGTAGGGCGCCATGCACGGGCGGCTCAATCCAACCTGTTAAATCCCCAGGTCAGCCAGCCAGTACTCGATGTCATCTTGCACCTCGTCGCGCACGCAGTCGTTTAAGATCTCATGCCGCGCGCCGTGGTAGACCTTGCAATCGACCCGCTCCACGCCCGCATCGCGATACTCCTGAGCCGCCGCCTCAACACCGCGCCCGCAGTCGCCCACCGGATCTTGATCGCCGGCTATGAAAAACATCGGAAGGCTCTTGGGGATGCTCTTGGCCAACGTGGGCGAGATCGCATCTTTCACAAGCGACGCCAGCGTTGAGTACGCCCCCACCGTAAACATCTGGCCGCAGCGCGGGTCGGCGATATACTCGTCCACCACGCGCTCATCTGTCGAGAGCCAGTCGAGCGGCGTGCGGGGGTTCTCCACCGCCTTGGCGTAGCCGCCCGCACCAAGCGAATCAGCAAACTTACTGCGGTAACGCTCACCGCGCACCGTCGCAATCAGGCCCGTCGCAACCTTACCGCCCACCGCCATGGCCACGGACTGCTGCCCCGTGCCGCAGATAATCGCAGCGCGCACATCAAAGGCGTGGCGCGTCAGATAAACGCGCGTCACAAAGCTGCCCATTGAGTGGCCAAAGATCACATAAGGAATCTGCTGGTCGGGAAAGCGCTCCGCGAGGTCGCGCGTATAGCGGCTTCTCAGCTCGTGCACGTCTTCCACCAGAACGTCTTCCCCACCGCGCCGGGGCATATGGCCCAAGTCTGCCTCACAAGAGACGGACCCGCCATGGCCGATGTGGTCATTCGCACAGACCACGAACCCCTTTTCACACAAATAGCTGGCAAACGGTGTGTAACGCTCAACATGTTCAGACATACCGTGAACAATCTGGACCACGCCGCGCGGAGGTGTGTCGCCGGCATGAACCGCGTCGGGCTCCCACTGCAAGGCATGGATGGTCGACGCGCCGTCACGGCTCGGGTAAGTAATGGTCTTTGTGTACATAGGAACCCCCTCTGAGTGGCTTTTTCTCCATGGTACCCAGCGGGAGCACCTGCCCAACCAGAGGAGCCGGACGGCAGCTTGCCCCTCTTGCATCAAAGGCGAAGCAGAGGCGCCGGAACAACAGCCCGTCAGCAGCCGCACGCCACTTCCCCATGCCGCGTCCCACACCCCAGTCCCGTC
The DNA here is from genome assembly GCA_963617695.1 of Bacteroidaceae bacterium. Lineage (GTDB taxonomy): Bacteria > Actinomycetota > Coriobacteriia > Coriobacteriales > Coriobacteriaceae > Collinsella. The sequence continues at coordinate 16,166 of CAVEPV010000026.1, read as the reverse complement.
CCATCTACCTGCTCTCAAGCCCTGTGCCGTCCACCGAAAAGGCTCCGGGGTCGGCAACCCGATTTTCGGCACAAAAAAGGGGCATGCAGTTCCCCACATACCCCGAAAAGTCGGTTTGCAGCTCAGCGTCTACGCCAGATCTTCCAGGCGGCCGTGCTTTTCATAGCGCGTCAGGCGCGCAATCTTGTTGTCATCGTCAACAAACACCACGTGCGGGCGGGCGGTCTTGGCTTCCTCGGCCTCTACCTGCGCATAGCACATGATGATGACCTTGTCGCCAACCTCCACGTAGTGGGCCGCGGCGCCGTTCAGGCAGATCATGCCGCTGCCGCGCTCGCCAGCGATGGCGTAGGTCTCCAGGCGGTTGCCGTTGTTCACGTCGGCCACCTGCACACGCTCGTACTCCAGAATGCCGGCAGCGTCCATGAGGTCCTCATCGATGGTGATGGAACCAATGTAGTCCAGCTCGGCCTGCTTGACCGTGGCGCGATGGATCTTGCCTTTGAGCATATTGAGCATCATCTTGCGTGAATCTCCCCAAACGAACGTATCTGATGCCGGGCGCTACGAACGCGCCGCTATACGGTACAACACATCGGTTAAGAGCCGGTAGATTTCCCGGTCATCTCCAGAAAGACAGCTCAGATGCCGCTCGATGGTCTGGATGTCGCCACGCTTGGCGGGGCCGGTGAGCGAGGCCTCAACACCGTCGTGTGCGATGTGCTGGGCATTGCCCAAAAGGAGTGGAGCCAGCGCGGCCTCGGCCTCGGCATGCTCAAAGCCGCAGCGCTCGAGCTGCTCGGCGGCCTCGTTATAGAGGCCCACCACCAGGTTAGACGCCATAACGGCCGCAGCGTGGTAGCGAACCTTCTGCTCGGCCGGGATGTTCACCGCATGGTTGCCGCACGTGGCAAGGAGCGCCTCGAGCAGCCCTGTCGCGTCCGCATCGCCCTCGAGCGTGAACCAAGCCTGGCCAAGCTCTTCCCAGCATTCAAAGCGGCTGCTCACGGCATAGAGCGGGTGACACGAGGCCACCGCGGCACCTGCCTTACGCAAGGGCTCTAGGGCGTCTGACACCACGGCGCCCGAGCAGTGCGCGACAACCTTGCCCGCAAGCGACACGCCCGCGTTACGGCACGCGTCTGCAAGCTCGCGGGCACTGTCTGCGATAGCGCCGTCGGGCACCGTCAGGAACACCAGCTGCGCATGTCCGACCAGCTCGACGGCAGTATCGCGGGCATAGCCACCGCAGAACTCGGCCGCCTCCTGTGCGTGCGCGGGCGTGGCACTGTAAAAGTCCACCCCGCGCACCCTGGAGGCGCGCTCCAGCAGGTAGCGCCCCAGCGAGCAGCCAACCCTACCCGCGCCGATGATGCCGACCGGCAAAACCATCGTTCGCTAGGCCGCCGGATCGAAGATAAAGTTGTCGATCAGGCGGGTCTTGCCCACATAGACGGCCATGGCGCAAAGCACCGGCGCGTCCTCGATGCGCTCGATCTGCTCGATCGTGTCAAAGTCGACCATCTTGACGTAGTCGATCTGGGCGAGCGGCTCGGCCTCGATGATGGCGCGCATGGCGGCAAGCACCACGGCGGCGTCGCGTTCCCCTTCTTCGACAAGCTTCTGGCCGGCAAAGACCGCACGCGACAGACACAGGGCCGCGGCGCGCTCCTCGGCCGAGAGGTACGTGTTGCGCGAGCTCTTGGCCAGGCCGTCGGCCTCGCGCACGATCGGGCAGCCCACGACCTCGATGCCAAAGTTGAGGTCGCGCACCATGCGGCGGATGACGGCGAGCTGCTGGGCGTCCTTCTGGCCAAAGTAGGCGCGGTCGGGGGTCACGATGTTGAACAGCTTGGAGACAACGGTGCACACGCCGCGGAAGTGGATGGGGCGTGTAAGGCCGCAGAGCTCATGGGTGAGCGCGTCCATGTTCACATAGGTGCAGGCGTCGGGCGCATACATCTCAGAGGGCTCGGGGTGAAATACCAGCGCGGCGCCGGCCTCCTCGCACAGGGCGCAGTCGCGCTCAAAGTCGCGCGGGTAGCTCTCCAGATCCTCGTTGGGGCCAAACTGCGTGGGGTTCACAAAATCAGAGACCACCACGCGGTCGTTCTCGGCGGCGGCGCGCACGATCAGGCTCTTGTGGCCCTCGTGCAAAAAACCCATGGTGGGAACAAGACCCACGGTCAGCCCCTCGCGCTTCCATGCGCGAACCTGCTCGCGAACCTCAGCTACGGTAGATGCGGTCTGCATTAGTTGCTCCTAACCTGGTCCATGACCTCGTCGTCAAGGTTCTTATAGCTCTCGGCAGCGGCGGGGAAATCGCCGGACTGAATAGCCTCGTCGTAGGCGTGGAAGGCGTCCACGATGGTCTCCCCCACCTGAGCAAACTGGCGCACCATCTTGGGCTTAAAGCCGCCGGCGGTCATGCCCAGCATGTCCTGCACCACGAGCACCTGGCCGTCGCATCCCGCGCCCGCACCAATGCCGATAGTAAAAGCGCTGGTCAGCTGGCTCGTGATGTACTCGGCAAGGTTTGCCGGCACACACTCGAGCACCATGCAGAAGGCGCCAGCGGCCTCGATGGCCAAGGCGTCCTCCACCAGCTGGCGGGCAGCCTCCACAGACTTGCCCTGCACCTTAAAACCGCCAAAGGCGTTTACAGACTGCGGAGTCAGGCCCAGGTGACCCACCACGGGAATGCCGGCCTCGACCATGGCGCGAATCTCGTTCACCACGCGGGCACCGCCCTCGAGCTTTACGGCCTGGGCGCGGCCCTCCTTCATCAGACGGCCGGCGTTCTCGAGCGCCTGCTCCATGCTGGCCTGGTAGCTCATGAACGGCATGTCGGCTACCACAAAGGTGTTCTCGGTGGCGCGGGTAACGCAACGCGTATGGTGCACCATGTCGTCCATGCTCACGGGCAGCGTGGAGTCGTAGCCCATCATGGTCATGCCCAGCGAGTCGCCCACCAGGATCATGTCGATACCGGCGGCCTCGGTAAGCGCGGCCATGGTGTAGTCGTAGCTCGTGACCATGGTGACGCGGCCGCCCTCGTCGACCTTCTTCTTCAAGGTAAGAACGGTGTTCTTTGCCATCTCATCTTCCTTTCGCAAGGTGCTGCCGGCAGGCCGCGTTCGGCCGTGCGCGCACCCAAAAATGCCGCAGTCATTTTACAACGCCGCCGGCGTATTCGCAGAGCCGGCACAACCCTGCACACGGGGTGGGGCGCGGAGCTGTGCCGAGGGATGTGGAGCGCGGCGGTTCGTCCTCCGCAGCGCGTCAACCCAAACCTCGCCCCCGCCTGCAACAGAACGGAAACGCTCCCGCAACACAACGTCTGAGCTGCGGCCTGTTTATAAAAGCGAAATAATCGCACCCCACAATCGATCGCAGAGGACACAGCGAGGGACATCCCTCGACACGGGAGGAGGTACGCGATGGCGCATACCGAAGAAGCGATCACGGAGCAGGGAGGGCCGGACTGCCCGTACGGCAGCCTGATTCCCCACACGCCCAAGATCAACCAGCAGCTTGCACGCTACGGCGTCAAGTTCGGCATCTACAAGAACGGCACGTTCAACGAGCGCCTGTTCCCCTTTGACGCCGTGCCGCGCGTTATCGAGGCCGACAACTGGAAAAAGCTCGAGGCAGGCCTGATCCAGCGCGTCGACGCGCTCAACCGCTACCTGGCAGACGTCTACGGCGAGAAGAAGATCATCCGCGACGGCGTGGTGCCCGAGGACTTTGCCTTTGCGAGTTCCGGCTACCTGCCGCAGTGCGAGGGCATCACCCCGCCGCAGGGCATCTACAGCCACATCTCGGGCATCGATTTGGTAGAAGGCCAAGACGGCGAGTGGTACGTGCTGGAAGACAACCTGCGCATCCCCTCGGGCGCAAGCTATCCCCTTATCGCGCGCGGCCTGTGCCGCCGCTGCGACGCCAAGACGTTCCGCGACACGCCGATTGTGGACAACCGCGACTACGGCGAGCGCCTGGCCACCATCTTGAACGACGTCAACGTGGGCGGCGTGAACGTGATCCTCACGCCGGGGCGCTACAACGCGGCCTACTTTGAGCACGCCTACCTGGCAGAAAAGGCTGGGGCCGTACTGGCCGAGCCCGCCGAGCTCTTTGTGGAAAACGAAACCCTCTACTACCGCGACGCCGGCCGCAACACCCGCGTGGGCTGCGTGTACCGTCGCCTTTCTGACGAGTATCTCGACCCGCTGTGCTTTGAGCCCGACAGCCTCATTGGCGTGCCCAACCTCATGAGCGCCTACCGTGCCGGCAACGTGGCCATCGTGAACGCACCGGGCAACGGTGCGGCCGATGACAAGGGCATCTACTACTTTGTCCCCAAGATGGTGAAGTACTACTTGGGCGAGGAGCCGATCCTGCAAAACGCCCCCACCTACCTGCCCTTCTACGACGAAGACATGAAGTACGTGCAGGAGCACGCAGACACGCTCGTCATCAAGGACGTGGCCGAGGCGGGCGGCTACGGCGTTGTCTTTGGCAGCGAGCTTACGAGCGAGAAGCTCGAGGAACTCAAGGCCCTCATCCGCCGCGAGCCGCGCCGCTTTATCGCGCAGGAGGTCATCGACTTCAAGTGTCTGCCCACCTACATCGGCGGCGAGCTGGTGCCTCGCAAGGCAGACCTGCGCGCCTTTGTGCTCTCGGGCGCCAAGACGAGCGTGTGGCCCAGCGGCCTCACGCGCTACTCGCGCATCGAGGGCTCCGCAGTCGTTAATTCCAGCCAAGGAGGAGGGTTCAAGGACACATGGGTACTCTCTCGCTAGAAAAGGTCGATCACCTGCTGTGGCTCGGCCGCTACATCGAGCGCAGCTACACCACGCAGCGCTTTATCATCGCCACCTACGACAAAGCCATCGACTCAACCGAGGGCAACTGGAAAGGTCAGCTCGAGGAGCTGGGCTTTTCTAAAGAGAATGACGACCCGCTCACGTTCTTCCGCGAGTGTCTCTTTGATGCCGAGAACCCCTGCTCGCTCGCCTATTCCATGGGTGCCGCCTACGACAACGCGGTCATGCTGCGCGACGTGCTGGGCACCGAGTCGCTCTCGTACGTGCAGATGGCCTCAGACGAGATCGACGCTGCGGCAACCTCTGACAGCCCGCTGCTCGACCTCCAGCTCGTACAGGACAACATCATGGCCTTCAAGGGCTGTGTCGACGACTTTGTGGCCGACGACGCCGCGCGCAACATCATCAAGTGCGGCATCTCGGTGGAGCGCATCGACCTGTACGCGCGCCTCTCCTACCGGCTCGATCGCCTTAAGCAGGAGGTGCACCGTCTGGCAAGCCGCATCGACCGCACGGGTGCGCCCTATAATAAGCTCGCCTTCAAGCAGCTGGTAGACATCGTCTTCGATCCGGGCTTTCCCGAGTCGGCAACCTACGAGGATCTTGGTCATCTGCTCGAAGTTGCCGCACAGATCTTCCCCGGCCCGAGAGTGATCCAATGAGAATCCTGAACTACAGCTTCGAGACGACCCTGCATATGGACAGCGCCGTGACCGATCACGACTTTGTCCTGCGCTGCCAGCCCATGACCACGCATACCCAAACGGTGCTCGACGCGCAGACCGTCATCACACCGGGGTGCGCGCTCGCCAGTCAGGTCGACGGCTTTGGCAACCTGCTGCAGATCGGCCGTATCGAGGAGCCCCATGACATCTTCTCGTTCGTCTCGTCGGGCCTGGTCATCGTCGATTCCGCCGACACGCGCCCGGCACCGGCTCACCCCGTCTACACGCGCGCCTCGCGTTTTACCGCGATGAGTGCCGAGCTTGCCTCCTTTGCGCAAGACGTGCTGCGCGTGATGCCCCATGCGGCGCCGCTCACCAAGGCCATCGTGCTCTCGCACGCGCTCTTTGAGCGCATGGAGTACACGCCCGGCTCTACCACCGTCTCGACCGATGCCGCCAGCGCCTTTGCGCAGAAGCGCGGCGTGTGCCAAGACTACGCGCATATCCTGATCGCCCTGCTGCGCGACCAGGGGATTCCCGCGCGCTACGTGAACGGACTCATCATCGGCGAGGGCGCTACGCACGCCTGGGTCGAGGTGCACGACGGCACCTCGTGGCACGGCATCGACCCCACCAACGACCACGAGGTCGACGACTCCTACATCGTCCTTTCGCACGGGCGCGACTTTGCGGACTGCCCTATCGAGTCCGGCGTGTTCCGCGGAGGCGCGCGTCAGGAGCAAAGCGTCTCCATCGTCGTGAGCGACCAGCAGTAGAATCGCAAGCAACAACAGCGGGGCCTGCGGCCGGGGCAAAAACCCCTGGCCGCAGGCCCATCTTTCCATCCGCCAAGGAGCGCATGTTTTGATTCAGACCGTATTTTCTTCCGAGCTGCCCGTGAGCGAGCATCTTCTGATCCAGAAGAACCGCATCGTCGGCACGGGCTCAGAGCCCGAAGGCGCAAACCGCCGCATCTCGGTTGTGACCGGCATCCACGGAGACGAGCTTGAGGGTCAATACGTTGCCTTTGAGCTTGCCCGCAGGCTGCAAGAGGCGCCCGAGCTGCTAAGCGGCACCATCGACATCTATCCGGCCATCAACCCGCTGGGCATCAACTCGATCGAGCGCAGCGTGCCGATGTTCGATATCGACCTCAACCGTACCTTCCCCGGAGACGCTCATGGCGACCTGACCGAGACGCTCGCCGCTGCCGTGATCGAGGACGTTGCCGGCTCGGACGTTGCCATCGACATCCACGCCTCGAATATCTTTTTGCGCGAGATGCCCCAGGTGCGCATTAACGAGGTCTCGGCTGCGGAGCTGCTGCCCCTGGCACCGCTTTTGAACGTCGACTACGTGTGGGTGCACGCGTCCTCGACCGTGCTGCAGTCCACCTTTGCCTATGCCTTAAACGAGCGCGGCACCAAGACGCTCGTGGTAGAGGCCGGCGTGGGCATGCGCATCACGCGCGAATACGGAAACCGCCTGGTGGACGGCATCTTGCGTCTTGCCGTCTCGCTCGGCATGTGGAAGGGGCCGCACCGCTCCTACCGAGCGCCCATCGTGAGCCACGACGGCGCCGTCTCGTACCTCAACGCCGAGGCGGGCGGCATCTTTTTACCTCAGGCCGAGCACGGCTGCCCCGTGGTGGCCGGCCAGACCATCGGCATCATCGCCGACGCCCTTACCGGTAAGGTCGCGCAGACCGTCACGGCCCCGGCGTCTGGCCTGCTGTTCACCCTGCGCGAGTACCCCGTGGTCTACCCCGGCTCGCTCGTCGCACGCATTCTGGAGGACAACTGATGAGGACAGAGAACCTGTTCACGCTCGACACGCCCTATCGTGAACCGCTGAGCATTCAAGCCGCAGTCTTTGGCAACGAGGACGCCGAGCCGTGTTGCGCCATCGTGGGTTCTATGCGCGGCAACGAGGCCCAGCAGACCTTTATCGCTGCCAACACGGTGCGCCGGCTCGAAGCACTCGAGGGCGCGGGGCTGCTCGATCCCAATCAGCGTATCGTGGTCATCCCTACGGTCAACGCATTCTCGATGAACATCCACAAGCGTTTCTGGCCCGTGGACAACACCGACATCAACCGTATGTTTCCCGGCTACGACAAGGGCGAGACCACGCAACGCATCGCCGCCGGCCTCTTTGACGCCGTGCAGGGCTACCCCTTTGGCATCCAACTCGCCAGCTTCTTTTTGCGCGGGCGTTTTGTGCCGCACGTGCGCGTGACCGACGAGGGCGAACTCTCCCACCGCTCGATCGAGCTGGCCGAGCTCTTTGGCATGCCCGGGATCCTCTTGCGCGAGCCGAGCACCTTTGACACCACCACGCTCAACTACAACTGGCAGGTATGGGACACACATGCCTTCTCGCTGTTCTCGCGCGAGACCGGCTCGATCGACGTAGCCTCTGCCCGCCAGGCGGAAGACGGCATCGTGCGCTTCTTGGTGCGCATCGGCGCCGCGCGCGAGGAGTCCTTGGAGACCTGTCTGGTGAGCGATGCGGACACGCCCGCGCCCGTGCACATCCACGAATCCGAGCTGGTCGACGTGCGCTCAGAGACCGCAGGCGGCTTCTTTTTGCCTCAGGTCAAACCCGGTGAGCATGTGGAGCGCGGGCAGGAACTCGCGCACGTGCTCGACACCTTCGACGGCGGCGTCAAGGACACGCTCTGCGCACCGTGCACGGGGCAGATCTTTTTCAGCAGGTCTGCACCGCTTATCAACCAGTACTCCATCGCTTTTAAGATTACCCCTGACAACTGCTAGAATAGCCCGCAGTACACCACCGTCAGAGGGAGTTTTATATGGCACAGGTAGATTACAGTCTGCTCGATGTGCAGGCTTGCCAGACTCAGGCCGCCGAGTACCACAGCCGTGGATTCAACTGCGCGCAGGCCGTTGTCTGCACGCTCGCGCCCGCTCTGGGCTTTGACGCCGACACGGCTTTTCGCCTGACCGAGGGCTTTGGCGCCGGCATGGGCGGCATGACCGAGACCTGCGGCGCAATCTCGGGCGCCGTGGCGATCTTGAGTCTCGTGAACAGCGAGGGCATGGACAACCCCACCACCAAGGGGCGCTCCTACCAGCTCTCGCGCGAGGCCGCCGCGCGCTTTAAGGCTAAGAACAGCTCGACCGTCTGCCGCGAGCTCAAGGGCATCGGCAGCGACCACGGCCCCCTGCGCAGCTGCCCGGGCTGCATCGACGACGCCGTAGAGATCGCTATCGAGCTTTTGAACGAGCAGCGCGCCTAGTTATTCGCATGCAACGTGCGCGCCGGGGTTTCTCGCCTAGCCCTCGGCGCGCACGAACTCGGCAAAACGGGCCGGGCCTGCGTTTACAACATCGCGGCCGGCCATGAGCTCCACCATCTTTTCTTTAAAGGGGGCTTCCTCCCCCGCCCTGAATACAAGATGCAGGGTCACGCGGTCGGTGTAGTCGGTGCCCGCCACGTTGGCGCCCGCATCTTGCGCAAGGCGCAAAACCTGCTCGTACTGAGGATAGGCAAGCTCAACGTCCACCGGGACCACGCTCGTCATCTCAACCAGCTGCCCGGATACCCGTGCGTCCTCGATCGCTTGTTGCACCGCCGCCGTATAGGCGCGCACCAAGCCGCCCGGCCCCAGCAACGTACCGCCAAAGTAGCGCGTGGTGACCACGCAGACGTTCTTGAGGCCCGCCGCACGCAGCACCTCGAGTGACGGCATGCCGCTCGTGCGGCTCGGCTCGCCGTCGTCTGATTGGCGCTCGCGCCCGTCAACCGTTATCCACGCGGGCACGTTGTGCCGTGCGTCGTAGTGGCGGGTGCGGACGGTCGCGATGAACTCGTTCGCGTCCTCTTCGCTCTCGATGTGCACGAGCTGGGCTATAAAGCGGCTCTTGCGGTCGATGAACTCACCGGTCGCCTCATAGCCCTCTCGCAGGGTCAGATAACTCTCCACGCAGCGTTACCCGAGCTTGACGATCTTGGTGCCGTGAACCTCAGACACGCCCACAGCAGCCGCGATCTCGTCGCAGTTCTCGTAGTTGATGCCGGCGCCGGGCAGAATGGCGATCTTGCCCGCGGCGTACTCGGCAAGCTCCTGCAGGCGGCTCACGTTGTCATGGATGTTCGTGCCCTGCACACCGCCATGGGTAAGGATGCGATCCACTCCGTGCTCAGAAAGCCAGTCGATGGCCTCAAACTGCTCGTCTGCGGGGATGGAGTCAAACGCCATGTGGAAGACGATCTTCATACCGGTGTCGGACTCCACCGTGGGAACATGAGCCATGGCAATCAGGCGCTCGAGGGCGGGGCGGTCAAGATGGCCTTCCTTAGTCAGGCAGCCAAAGACAACGCCCGTGCTGCCCAAGCTGCGCGCGACCTCGATGTCATCTAGCATCATGGAAACCTCGTCCTCGTTGTAGACAAAGTCGCCACCGCGCGGGCGAATCATGGTCACCACGGGAACACCGTGCGAGAGGGCGTACTCAACGGTGTGGGCGATAACACCGTGAGAAGGCGTAGTGCCGCCAACCGCCAGGTTGTCGCACAGCTCGATGCGGCGCGCGCCGGCATTGATAGCCGCCTCGATATGCTCGAAATTCTCGGCACAGAACTCTTTAAGCAGCATGGTCTCTCGCCTTTCCCGCCAGATGGCAAATTGTGCAGAAGGGGTCTTCTCCCCTCCAAGCTTTCTTTTGGCATTATAGCGTGTGCTACAATGCCGTCTTGCGAAGTGGGCTAGACGGTCGCGCGTGCGCAGTCCTTCGGGGCATGTCGTACGTGAGGAAAGTCCGGGCTCCACAGGGCAGGATGCTGGCTAACGGCCAGGCGGGGCGACCCGACGGAAAGTGCCGCAGAAAAGAAGACTCCCACCTGCGGGCGGCTTGCCGCACGTAAAGGGAAAAGCTGAAACGGTGGTGTAAGAGACCACCAGCGTCGCGGTAACGTGGCGGCTTGGTAAACCCCATCCGGAGCAAGCGCGAATAGGAACGCCATGGGCTGGCCCGGTCCGCGTTCGGGTTGCGTGCGACCCCTGCACCGCGTCCGCATGGGCGCGGGCAAAGATAAATGATCGTCCACGACAGAACCCGGCTTATCGGCCCACTTCGCTCTTCTCTCTTATGTAGTTGGATACAATGTGAGAACCGTCCAACGAGAGGAGTCCAAATGTCTTTCGCAGAGCTTACCAAGAGCCGCTATTCCTGCCGCCGCTATGAGGATCGTGCCGTTCCCGCCGAGGCCCTCGAGGCCATTATCGAAGCCGGCCGTGTGGCTCCCTCGGCGTGCAATAATCACCCCACCCGCATCATCGTCTGCAATACGGCCGAGGCCCTCGAGAAGGCCGCTGCCTCCTGCCCGCGCTTTGAGCGCGACGGCAGCATCTTTGGTGCTCCTGCGGTCTTTATTGCGCTCGGCCAGACCGAGGACGCCTGGGTTCGCAAGTACGATCAGATGAATTCCAGCGAGATCGACACCTCGATCGTCATCGACCAGATGATGATGCAGGCAACCGAGCTGGGTCTGGGCACCTGCTGGGTCTGCGCATTTGACCCCGAGGTCGTTCGCGAGCAGTTCGAGATCCCTGAGGGCCTGCGCCCCATCAGCATGCTCACCTGTGGCTACCCGGCTGACTCCATCGCCGACGCCGAGAAGCGCGAGGCCCGCTGCATCAAGCGCGAGGACTTTGTCCTGTAGAGCGCACGCGGCGCCCCAGCGTCTGAGCTTTGGAGGTCCGCGTTCCGCAGACCCGCACGGTCGAATAATCGACCCCCAACCCCGCTACAATAAAAAACCGCCCAGTACGAACGTACTGGGCGGCACCAACGACAGTATTTTTATAGCAGAGCGCACATCCAGCCTGCCGAGGCACTCGGCAGACGGCGCATATAGCGCCTGAACGGTGACCTTTGCACCACGATTCAAACAAAGCGCCCTCCTTGCAGACCAAATCGCAAGGAGGGCGCTTTTATCGCGTTGTTATGAGACGGGCGTTACCTAGTCAAGGTCGTCCATGCCAAAGCTGTCGAGCGGAGCGAACGGGTCGGCAACGGCGGTAACCGGAGCGGCGGCCACGGTGGCAGCAGGCTGAGCCACGGGAGCAGCAGAGGCGGAAACCACAGGAGCGGCAACCTCGGCTGCGGAGCCGTTGGGGGTGGAGTTCAGCAGGTTGGAGGGAAAGGAGTTTTGGGCATCGTCCATGAAGTGCTGGATAAGCTTCATGTACTCGCTCTTGAACTCCTCGCGGGAAGCCTTCAGACGGTCGATCTCGTCGATCTCGTTCTGCTTCTCGGCCAGGGCCTGACGGATGACCTCGCGAGCCTTGTTGTCGGCCTCGGTGCGAATACGGTCGGCCTGCTCGCGAGCCTCGTTGACGATGTTCTCGGAGGTCTGCTGGGCAGCGATGAGGGCGGCAGAGATCTGACGCTCGCTGGCGGAGTAGTCGGGCACGACGGGCGCAGGAGCGGCGACAACGGGCGCAGGAGCGGCCTGAGCCTGAGCAAGCTGGTTCTGAGCGTCAGCAAGCTGCTGCTCGGCGGCGGTCAGACGGCCCTTAAGATCGACGATCTTGTTGAGCATCGCGTCGACCTCGGCACCAACGCGCTCCAGGAACTCATCGACCTCGGAGGGGTCGTAACCGCGCTTGGCCTCAGAGAAGGTCGTGGCCTGAATATCAGCAGGTGTAATAGCCATCTAAAACATTCCTTTCAATCGCTTCACCGGGGCGTTCGCGCCCAGATGCTCGCGTACTCACAGAATTATACTTACCAACAGCCGTTTCGCGAGATTCAAAACAATAATCGCAATTACCGGGGAAAAATCCACGCCCGCAGCGGACGGGATCATCTTGCGAAACAGGTTAAGGTACGGGGTCACCAGCGAGCCGATGGCGTCGAACACATCGGCGAGCAGGCCGCCCTGGCGCATGGGGAACCACGTCATCAGACACCACACGAAGATCAAGATCGTGTAGAAGTTGACGAGGGTGTAGATCAGGCGGGCGATAACGATAGAGTTCACGCGCTCCCCTAGTCCTTCAGGTAGCCCTCAGAGCGCAGCTTGGCCAGGTCGGAATCCTTAACCTCGCAGCCCTGCGGGAGCACCATGAACACACGGTCGCCGACCTCACGCACCGAAGCGCCCAGGCCGCAGGCAAAACCGTAGGAGAAGTCGAGCACGCGCTTGGCGACCTCGGTACGAACGCCCACGAACACCAGCGCCACCGGCTGCTTGGTGCGCACGCGGCGAACCACTGTCTCCACGTCGTCATAGCTCTCGGGACGCAGGAGGTAGGCCGGGAGCTGCGGCGTGCCGTTCATGACGGCAGCAGCGCGAGCGGCGGTATCGGAGACGTGGGCCGGCTGTGCGGGAGCGGAAGCCGCCGCGGCACGCGCAGTGTTGGCGTAGCTCGAGGGCGTGTCGTATGCGCCGGGGCGATATGCCGCATCCTGCGAACGGGCGGGCGGATTGAACGTAGTCGCATGACGATCGGCGTCGCCTACGAGCTGGCCGCTACGGGTGTAGACGGCAACGGACTCGGCCTCGCCGCGACGGGTCTGGCCCAAAACGCCCAGGGAAGACTCCTCCTGCTGATAAGACTGCTGATAGGAGTCGGACGTACCGTAGGAGCCGGCGCCGTAGCTGCTATCGGCATAGCCGCCCTCGGGGGCGTCGTCGTAATAATCGTCGTTATAGCCATCATCGGGACCGTAATCATCGGCTCCGTACTCGCCCTGACCAAAGGGGAGCTTGCTTTTAAGTTCATCTAGAAAGCCCACGATGGTACCTCTCTGCCCGTAGTGCGGTTAACGTCTGTTTGGGGTGCAGTCGCGCCATCAGCGCAAACTGTGATTATTGTAGTGCAAAGGAGGGGTCAAATACCACCCTACCAAGGCGAATAAGCGTAGAACCCTCCTCGATGGCCACATCAAAGTCCTCGCTCATGCCACACGAGAGCTCGGTGAGAGCGAGCTGCGGATAACGCGCGGCAAGCTCGTCGCGAAGCTCGCGCAGACCCGCGAACGTGGCGCGCGCGACGTTTTTATTGCCCCGCGGTGCCATGGTCATAAGGCCGCGCAAGGCAATGCCGGGAAGCTCAACCAGCTCGTCGGCCACAGCGCGCAGCTCCTCGGGCGCAAAGCCAGACTTAGACTCCTCGCCGCTCACATTGACCTCGAGCAAGACCCCCTGCGGAGCCTCAAGCTCCCCTGCCTCGATGCGACGGGCCGCCCGCTCAGAGACGGCGCGGGCAAGCTCTGCCGAAGAGATGGAGTGGATGAGTGTGGCCGCACCCAGCACCATGTTGATCTTGTTTTTCTGCAGGTTGCCTATCATGTCGATACGCACAGGCTGTAAATCCTCCACAGTTCGCAGTCCCTCGCATTTACGAACAAGTTCCTGGGGGCGGTTCTCACCGAGCAGCTCATAGCCGGCGCGTACGGCGTCTGCGGCGGCATCGACGTCAACGGTCTTGGAGACGGCCATGATCTTGACGTCTCCGCGCGCGCGTCCGCTCGCAGCGAGAGACGCGTCGACGCGCTCCAAAATCTCTTCGCGGCGACGGCACACCTTGTCAAGATAGGTATCAGACACTCAAAACCACCTCTTGTAACCAGCGTTCATTTTGGAGCCATGGTAGCGCAAAGGCGCGATGCCGCATGCAGCACCGCGCCCAAAACACAAAGGCTTAGTTTTAGCAAAGGTAGGCTGAGCCGCGCCTACTCCTCGGAGGCGTCCTCGTCATCCTCGGCATCGTCGAGCGCTTCGATAAGCGCGCGCAGGTCCTCGCCCACCTCGTCGAGAGGCAGCTTGGCCACGTACTGGGCGTCAACAGCAGGCTCGAGCACCGTGCCCTCGCCAGAAGGAACGCGCATGCTCTCAAGCTCGTCCTCATCGATGTCAGAAAGGTCAGAGGCGGTCAGGCGCTGACCGGTCAGAAGGAAGGTCAGGCGGCTGGCGGCGTCGATCGAGATGGAGGCCGTGCGGTCCAGGTAGCGCGACACCATGATGGCGCGACGCAGATCGTCATAGGAGCTGTCGTCGGTCAGATCGGGGGTGCTCATGCGGTTGTAGACGCGGAAGAACTCCTCGTAAATCTGGTGCACCGGCTCGTCCTGGTCGGACAGCGAACAGACAGTGCCCATGTCGTTGTTCACGAGCGCAGAGATGGAGGCACCGATCACGCGGTAGACGCTCTCGGCCTCGGCCTCGATAAGCTGGTTGAGCTCACCGGGCAGCTCGATGTCGGCCTTGACCTTGTGCTTGGCCGCGCGCGCCACCTGACGGACCTTGTCGGTCATGCGCTGCAGGTTGAAGTCGATGTAGATGATCGTCTGCAGCAGGCGGAAGTCAGAAGCAACCGGGCCCTGCGTGGCGATCAGGTTGTAGCAGACGGCCTCGAGGTTGGCGCAGCGGGCGTCGATCTGGAGGGTCTTCTTCTTGGCCTTGTTGGCAAGCTTCTTGTCGTTGGTCAAAAACGCCTTGACGGCATCGTGGAGCGTCAGGTCGACGGCCTCGTAGATCGAGAGCATCTCGTGACGAGCCTCGACGAGCTGGCGAGAGAACAGTTTGCGCATGGGTTTCTCCAATCAGACAGATGCGAGCATGTGCAACCCGCAGACAACGGGCACCGGACGCAAATCAGCCAAAGCGGCCGGTGATATAGTCCTCCGTGCGTCGATCTATGGGACTAGTAAAGATCGAGTCGGTCTGACCATACTCAATCAGTGTAGCAGGCTCACCGGCGACCTCTTGCAAGAAGAATGCCGTGTAGTCGGAGATTCGAGCCGCCTGCTGCATACTGTGGGTCACGATGATGATGGTCATCTCGGGCGCAAGCTCTGCCATCAGGTCCTCAACCTTCTGAACGGAGGTGGGATCGATGGCGGAGCAGGGCTCGTCCATCAGGAGAACGTCCGGCTGCACAGCCAGCACGCGTGCGATGCACAGTCGCTGCTGCTGACCGCCCGAGAGCGCCAAGCCGTCTTTCGAGAGCTGATTGGAAACCTCTTTCCACAGGTTGGCGCGCTTCAAGGACTCTTCGACGATGTCATCGAGGTCGCTTTTGCTAGTCACGCCCTGCAGTCGGGGGCCAAAAGCGACATTCTCGTAAATGGACTTAGGGAACGGATTGGGCTGCTGGAAGATCATGCCCACGCGACGACGCAGATCGACGGGATCGACACCGGGAGCGTAGATGTCACTGCCGTCGAGCGACATCAGACCGCCGGTGTGTGTGCCCTCAATGAGGTCGTTCATGCGGTTCATACAGCGCAGGAAGGTCGACTTACCGCAGCCGGAGGGGCCGATGAACGAGGTGATCTTGTTCTTGGCGATGTTGACGTTAAGGCCGGTAAGGGCGTTAAAGTCGCCGTACCAGAACTCAAAGTCCTTGGTGATGATCGCGCTTTCCTCGGGCGTAGGCGCAGACTGGTAAACAGACATGGGACTCCTTAGGGCGGGTTATCGGCTCCTGCGCGACAGGTAGCGCGAGAAGAGATTGAAGGCCAGGATGATGATCATCAGCAGAAGGGCCGTGCCGTAGGCCGCGTTCATGTTGATGCCGTCGTTAGCGAGCAAATAGAGATGCACGGTCATGGGACGACCGGAATCGAGCGGCGTGATGGGCATGTTGATGGCCTGGCCCATGGTGTAGAGCACCACGGCCGTCTCGCCGATGGCGCGG
>CAVEPV010000025.1:0-23531 GCA_963617695.1 Bacteroidaceae bacterium | reverse complement strand
GCGCCGCGCATGGCGAGCATGGTCCAGTAGCCGATGGAGCCCTGGGTCATGGCCACGCAGGTGTCGAGCGGCATGGCCGGGTTCTTGTCAGAATTGGCCGCCTCCTGCTGGAGCAGGAGATTTCCCACCTGGGGGCCGTTACCGTGGGTGATGATGACCTCGTTGCCGGCCTGAATGAGCGGGACAATATAGTCGCAAGTCTCGTCCAGCGCGCGCATCTGAGCCTGAGCGGTAGGGTCATCGGTCAGGATGGCGTTGCCACCCAGTGCGATTACGATACGTTCTGCCATGCTGTCACCTACTCAGCGAAACGGTTCTTGTGGTCCCAGCTGTTGATGTAGAGCTTGTCAGAGACCAGGTAGTCGTAGATGTCGTCGACGATCTCGATGCCGCCGGCAGCATCGCACTCGGCCTTGCGCACCAGACCGCGCTCGCCGGGATAGCAGACCTTCTCAAAACCCGGGCCCGGCTTGACGGCGCACAGCTCGTCAAGGGTCTGAGACATATGCTGCTTGAACTCGTCGATACCGCAGAAGCGGGCGGGGTCGATAACGATGTGCAGGTGGCCAAGCTCACGGCCCTCAGAGAGGTCGTGGTACATGGACGAGACGTTCTTGCCCGCGGGCACGCCCAAAAGGATACCGGAGAGGATGTCGACGACCATCATGAGGCCGTAGCCCTTGGGGCCGGCGATGGCGCGCAGGGCGTTGACCTTGTGAGGATCGGTGGTGGGGTTGCCGTCCTCGTCGACCGCCCAGTCGTCGGGGATGGAGCGGCCGGCGCTCTTGGCGTCGAGGATCTTGCCCCAGGCCTGAACCGTGGTGGCCATGTCGAAGTTCACAAAGCGCTCATCGGCCGTAGGCGCGCCAAAGGCGATGGGGTTGGTGCCGTAGAAGGGCTCGGCGCCGCCGTAAGGGATGACCATTGGGTCGGACTGGCACATGGTGAGGCAGCAGAAGTCGTTCTTGGCAGCCATCTCGGTGTAGTAGCCCAAAGCGCCGGTGTGAGAGACGCGCTTGACGCCCACAACGCCGATGCCGTTCTCGCGAGCGAGCTCCATGGCCTTCTCCATGCCCATGATGGCAAAGGGATAGCCGCAGCCGTTGTCGCCGTCGAGGATGCCGGTGCAGGGGCCGGTCTGAGTCCAAGTCCACTGAGGATCGACGGTGATACCGCCCTTGGAGATGCGCTCGGTGTAGTACTCAACACGCACCTCGCCGTGGCTGTGCAGGCCGCGCTCAGAAGACCAAGTAAGCACTTCGGCCGTCTTCTCGGCATGCTCCTCGGAAAGGCCGGCAGACATGAACTTGTTCTTCATCAGGTTCTTGAGTTCTTCGCGCTTAACGAGCATGGTGACCTCCTTGTGGTCATAAAGGTAAAGGTAGACAAATCGAGTGGCGCTACGCCCCCGCGCGGAGGCTTTACGCGCACATGGCCCGATGTATCGGACTCGCCGCCCGGGCAGTTACGTAGGAAAAGCCTATCGAGAGGCCCAGCAGCGCGTCGGTGCCCGAGGTGTGGCCGATCTGGCCGATGATGCGCACCGCACGATCGAAGGCTTGCTCGTCGCGCAAGCCGGCGGCGCAGATCAGGTCGCGGTAGATCGGCGAGACCCAACCGCGGCGCAACGCGTCGGCATAGGAGGCCGAGACCTCGGTACTATGGGCGCGCGTGGCGTCGGCGATATAGCCGGGCAGGCTTCCTGCGCAGCCGAAGGCCCAGCGTGCGCAGGAGTAGCCCATGAGGATGTCGTCGCCTGAAGGGGTGAGACCCGGACCGCGGCCCACCAGATAGCGAGCGGCGGTGAGTAGCTCGCTGGTATCACGGTTGGGGTCGGCCAGAACCTGCAGGCATGCACGAGCATGCGCATCGCGGTACAGGCCGCTACCACGCCGCAGAGGCAGGCGTGCCAGGCACCCCTGCGCCCATGCAGCCGAAAGATGCGAGGCCGCAAGCGGAATCGAGCAGTTGCAGGGCTTGGCGCCGCCCAGCTCAAGCAGCTCGGTACTCTCGCGCTTGTAGACGCGCATATGCCCCTCACTGCTCGCCACGATGTCGCCCGCGCGCAGACCATCGAGGAGCTGCTCCATATCGGCCGGGGCAATGCTCACCCCCGTGGCAGACATGAGCGCATCCTGCGAGCCCACGTGCACCAGACGCTCGCCGGCCAGCACGTTAAAGCTGGTGTTGAACACGCTGTGCACCCGCCCCATATGCACCCCGCGCATAAGCGGGAGCGCATAGGGGGCAATCTGTAGAGCCTGGGCGCGCATGGTAGTTACTCGATTCCCAGACTCGCCGCGTAGGCCTCGAGCGCCTTCTCGAAGCAGCCGAGCGGGGCGCGCACGGTGCCGGCGCCGATCTGGCCCACGCCGGCCTGCTTGTGGGCAATGCCGGTGTTGATAAGCGGCGTGATGCCAGTGGCGACGACCTTGCGGATGTCGATACCCTGGCAGGCGCCCTTGAAGTCCCAGGTGGGAATAGTCCACGCGGGGTTGTGGGTGACGCAGATCTTCTCCATCTCGTTAGAGGTGGCAAGCGCGTCCTCAAAGCCGCCGGCGCCCACAAAGCGGGTCACGCCGGGAGCAGCGATCATGGCCATGGCGCCCACGCCCACGGTCTCGGTGATAGCGGAGTCGCCGATGTCGGGGTTGGCGTCCTCGGGGCTAAAGCCGGTGAAATACAGGCCGTTAGGCGTGTTCACCGGAGCGCAGAACCACTCGTCACCCAGGGCAGAGATGCGCACGCCAAAATTCTCGCCGTTGCGGCACATGGTGGTAACGACGCAGCCCTCGCGATCCTTGCGCACGTAATCGACGATCGACTTGCCCATGGCCATCATGATGTTCAAGAAGAACTGGTCGGTATCGGCCAGGAACTGAATGACCTGCTCCTTCTCGGAGGCGTCCCACTCCATGCGGGTAATAAGCGGCGCCACCTCTTTCAGGAAGCACAGGGAGGCCGCGATGTTTCGCTGGTGGAACTCGTCACCCATCGTGATCGCCTTGGCAACGAGCACGTTCAGATTGATGCCGCCCTCCTTGAGTTTGAGCGCAGCGGAAAGCACAGGGCCGAGCACGTCGCGCATCCAACGCAGACGGTTCACGACTTCCTCGGAGTAGGCGCCAAAACGCAGCACCTTGCCGATGCCCTCGTTCATGGTGCAATAGCCCACCGTGCCGTCAACGCGGTTCTCGACCACAACGAGCGGCATGTGCATAGAGGTGATACCGCCCATGGGACCCACGGCGTGCACATGGTGGCACGGAATAAAGGTGATCTCGCCGCTCTCGAGCATGGCGCGAGCGTCGGCCTCGTTGTCGGCCCACTCCTCAAAGAGCACCGCGCCCACGCAAGAGCCCTGCATCGGGTCGGTCATGTGGCTGTACTCGATCGGAGGACCGGCGTGCAGGATGACCTTGCCGTTGATCTCGGGGATGAGCTCGTGAGCCGGGCGCACGTCGACAAGGAACGGCTGGCTTGCGCGGAAGCGCTCGATGATACGGTCGTTCTGCTCGTCGATTTCATCATGACGAGCAAGCTCGGTGAGCAGGTGAATCATGCGCTTGTTGCCGCCGGCCATGGGCTTCCAGCTGTACTGCTGGGCCTGGGCGCCGTACTGCTTGAGCGGGGCGACAAAGCTCTCGACACCCACGTTGATGATGCGCGGCTTGGTGGTGAGCAGCTCCATCACGGCCTCGGAGGGCTCGGGCAGCGGAGTCGTGTCCTTGATCTCGTAGGGAGCAACGGCGCGGTCGGCCTCGGCAAAGTCGATGCCCTTGAAGGCGAGCGCAGCACGCACGGCGCGGGCGTTGCTGCCCTCCATAATGGCGCCGGCCTGCTCGAGAATCGCCACGGAACGGTCGTAATCCTGCGGGTCTTGGCGCGTACCCACCACGGTGCCCACAAAGCGCAGCTCGCGGCCCTCGGCGCGAGCGGCCTCGATGCACTCGGTGATGACGGGGGCGAGCTCAGAGGCCATGTCCTCGTGGCAGCCGTAGCCCAACACGCAGTCGAACACGATGACGCCCGTGCTCTCCTTGGCGGCGTACTCGCGCATCATGCGCACGCGCACCTCGGGGTCGATCATGGGATGCGGGCGGCCCTGAGTGTACACGTCGTCACCCAGGTCGATTACATCGTAGCCGCCGTGGCGCAGCATGTAGCCGTGCTCCTTGATGATGTGGCCCAGACCCAACGCCTCGGTGATCATCATGGCAGCCTCGCCGGCAAGGGTGCCGCCAGAGTAGAGGCCCACGACCGTCTTGTCCTCGCCGAGCGGCTCGCCAACCGTCACGTCAAGCGCCTCGGTGTAGTTGGGCTTGACCTCGCGGCCGGCTGCCAGGTCGACGGCGATCTGCGCGCACTCCTCCAGAGTGTGCGCCAGGTGCACGTGACCCAGGTGCGCCTCGGGCTTCTCACCAATAAAGATGGCGACAACGGGCTTCTCGCACTTCTGGAGCATGTCGATGACCTCGTCGCGCACGGCGGGCGCGGGCGGCTTGGAGATGACGCAGATCACGTCGGTCGCATCGTGGTTCTCGAGAGCCACAATGGCGTCCTTCACGGTCACGGCGCCGACCTTCTCGTTCAGGTCGCGTCCGCCGGTGCCGATGGCATGCACGCAGCCGCCGCCCAGGCGGTCGATCGCGCAGGTGACTTCCTGGATGCCGGTGCCCGAGGCGCCCACGATGCCGATGTTGCCGGGGCGGATCACGTTGGTAAAGGCCACGGGCACGGAGCTGATCACGCCGGTGCCGCAGTCGGGGCCCATAAAGAGCAGACCCTTCTCGTGCGCCTTCTGCTTCAGACGTACCTCGTCTTCCAGCGGCACGTTATCGGTAAAGCTAAAGACGTTGAGGCCCAGGTCAAGCGCGCGCTCAAGCTCGGGCGCGGCGTACTCGCCGGGGATGGAGAACAGAGCGAGGTTGGCATCGGGAAGAGCCGCCACGGCCTCCTCCCACGAGGTGGCAACCGCGTCGCGGCCGTCCTCGGACTTCTTGACCGAAAGGTCGTCGAGGAAGGCCTCGGTGGAGGTCAGAACCTCGTCGACGATGGCCTCGTCGTCAGCCTCGACCACAATCACCATGTCGCTGGGGTTTGCCGCCGCGGCCTCGGGCGTCAGCAGGCCCGCCGCGTCATAGATGTCCTTATTCGCATCGGTGCCCATCATGATCTGGCTCTGGACCACGCCGGGCATGGCGTTGATCTTGTTGGTGAGCAGCATCAGGTTGATGGAGTCTTGATACGAGTTTTGCTTCACTACCGTATAAAGCATCTGCATCGCCGTCCTTCTTGCTTGTCGTTGGTATCTTGCCGTCACGCCCAGCGCAGCGGCAGGAGCGTCCACGGACAGTAAACCACGGCGGCGAACGCGCTTCATTAGCCACTCTTTCCAATGATTAAGGCTTTGGTTTATCCAATATGGTCATTGTTGGGGCGATACGCCCTCACTAATCTGGTAACCAACGAACGGCCCGCCCGGCGACGGCACACGCCACCGAACAGGCCCCAACCCGTAAAGGAGCTTAAATGAGTACCTCCGTGAGCGAAGTCGAATCCGTTCGCGACTGGCTCGCCTCCTTCGGAGCCGATGAGCGCGGCGGCATGACCCGCCTGCTCTTCACCACCGAATGGCTCGATGCCCAGCTCGCCCTCAAGCAGAAGTTCGAAGACCTAGGGATGGTCGCGGAGTTCGATGAGGTGGGCAACCTCGTGGGCACTTACCCCGGCACCGACGGTACCGGCGACGTGATCGCCTGCGGCAGCCATGTAGACACCGTGGTCCAGGGCGGCAAGCTCGACGGTGCCCTTGGCATCTTTGGCGGCTACCTGGCCGTAAAAGACCTGGTCGAGACCTACGGCGCCCCCAAGAAATCCCTGCGCATCATCTCGATGGCCGAGGAAGAGGGCAGCCGTTTCCCGTTTGTCTTCTGGGGCAGCAAGAATCTCGTGGGCACCGTCCCCGCCGCAGCCGTTGAGGACATCGCCGACAACGAGGGCGTCGCCTTTACCGAGGCCATGCGCGCCTGCGGCTTTAGCTGCCGCACCAGTGCCGCAAGCCCGCTCGACAACGTTCGTGCATTCCTCGAGCTTCACATCGAGCAAGGCAACACCCTCGAGATGGAAGGCAAGCAGGTAGGCGTCGTCACCGCCATCACCGGCCAGCGTCGCTACAACATCCACCTGCACGGCCAGGCCAACCACGCCGGTACCACCCGCATGTGCTACCGCCACGATGTGGTGCAGGTCTTCTCAGAGATCGTCTCCAGCTCCATTGCCAAGGCCAATGCCGAGGGCGATCCGCTGGTTCTCACCTTTGGCCACATCGAGGTCACGCCCAACACCGTCAACGTGGTTCCCGGCGACGCCATGTTCACCATGGACTGCCGCCATACCGACAAGGCAACCCTCGCTCGCTTCTCTGAAGAGATCGAGGCCGATATGGCCCGCATCGCTGCCGAGCACGGTGTCGAGATCGAGATCGACCGCTGGATGGACGAGGATCCCGTTCCCATGAACCCCGAGCTCGTCGCCCAGATCGAGCAGGTCGCCAAAGACTCCGGTGCCAACTACCGCATGATGCACTCCGGCGCCGGCCATGACTCGCAGGTCATCGCCCCACACGTCCCCACCGGCATGCTCTTTGTGCCGAGCGTCGAGGGCGTCAGCCACAATCCCGCCGAGTTCACCGCCCCCGAAGACCTCAAGGCAGGCATCGACATGTTCGCCGCCGCCCTCTACCAGCTCGCCTACTAGCGAAGTACCCACGCACCGAAGGGAGGCGTCATGCCTGACCCCACCACCTGCGATCATGTTGTTACCGACGAGGAAGTCGAGCGCTTTCGTGCACGCGGCTACAACGACGACATGCTTCCCAAGACACCCGCCAAGCGCAACATGGGCGTCAAGAACTACTTCACCCTGTGGATGGGTTCTGTCCACAACATCCCCAACTACGCGGCCGTAGGCGGCTTTCTGTTCCTGGGCCTCTCGCCCATCAACGTCATGTTCGCCCTGGTCATCAGCGCCGTGCTCGTCGCCGCGTTCATGGTCATGAACGGCGAGGCCGGCTCCAAGTACGGCATTCCCTTTGCCATGCACCTGCGCAGCACCTACGGAAACATCGGCGCCAAGCTGCCCGGCTTCCTGCGCGGCTGTGTGGCGGCCATCGCCTGGTTCGGCCTGCAAACCTACACCGGCTCTCTTGCTCTTACCATCATCCTAGGCAAGCTCTTCCCGGGATTCCTGCAGATCGGCGGCGGTGCCGAGATCTTAGGCATCACTATCCCCGCACTCATCTCGTTCACGGTCTTTTGGGTTCTAAACCTCGCCATCGGCCTGGGTGGCGGCGGCATCCTGAACAAATTCACTGCCGTGCTCTCCCCGCTTATCTACGTGGTCGTGATTGGCATGACCGTGTGGGCTATTGGCGCCGCGGGCGGCCTGGGCAACATCTTGGCCTACGACGCCGGTGCCACCGGTAGCGTCAACCCCGTGTTCGTCTACTTCATGATCTTCAACTCCGTAATCGCCGTTTGGGCCGCCCCCGGCGCCAGCGTGGCCGACTTCACGCAAAACGCCACCGACACCAAGACCCAACGCACCGGTCAAACCCTCTCGCTGCTCGTCGCCTACGTGGTGTTCGCCTTCTGCAGCGTGGTCATCCTCATCGGCGCCTCGATCCACTTCGATACGCAGCTGTGGGACATCACCTCGGTCATCGACAAGTGGGATACCGTTCCTGCCGTCATCGGCGCCAACGCGGTCTTCTTGCTCACCACCATCTCCACCAACGCCACGGGCAACATCATCCCGGCCGGCTACCAGCTGGCGGCCCTGTTCCCCAAGAAGCTCACCTACCGCGGCGGCGTAATCATCGCGAGCATCATCAGCTTCGTCATCATGCCCTGGAAGCTCATGGAGAACTCCGCTTCCATCTACCTGTTCCTCAACACCATCGGCGCCGTCCTCGGCCCCGTAGCAGGTGTCATGATCGCCCACTACTACTTTGTAGCCAAGCGCACCATCGACCTCGAGGCTCTCTACATGGACACAGAGAACCAGGACAAGGCCAACCCCTATCAGGGTCTGAACCTCCCGGCCTATATCGCCACCATCGCGGGCCTTGCGATCTCGCTCTCCGGCCAGTTTATCCCGGCACTCTCGTTCATCTCGAACATCTCGTGGTTTGTCGGCTTCTTCTGCGCCCTCGTGATCTACCTCGCGATCCGCAAGCTCTCCCCGAGCAACGCCGGCATCGCCGCTACCGAGGAATAACCCTCACACTGCATCTGCCCACCCCTCTAAGACTTCAATAGGATCGGCCGCGCCGACGCGCGAACGCGGCCACCTTGAAGGTCATCTCCGCAAACGCCGCAAGGCACCCTACACAAGGGAGGAACCATGTACGACCTCGTTATCAAGGGCGGCACCGTCATCCTCGAGGATGGTGAGACCGTTACCGACATCGCCGTCGCAGACGGCAAGATCGCCGCGATCGGTGCTGATCTTGAGGGCACCGAGATCATCGATGCCACCGGGCTTGTTGTGAGCCCCGGCATGATCGACGGCCACGCCCACATCACCGACCCCGGCGGCGGTTACCGCGACGGCTGGGAGGGCTACCTCACCGGCACCGCCGCGTGCGCCAAGGGCGGCATCACCTCGATCGTCGAGATGCCGCTGAACCAGGTACCCGCTACCACCAACGGCGAGCGCCTGCGCATCAAGGAGGAGGCCGGCGCCGGCAAGCTGCGCGTCGATGTCGCCTCTCTGGGCGGCCTTACTCCCTACAACCTCGACGGCGGCATCGCCGAGCTCGCCGAGGGCGGCGTCGTGGGCTACAAGGCCTTTGTCGCCAGCTGCGGCGACCGCACCATCCCCGACAACGGCGACTTTGAGGACGTCGACGACTACTCCCTGTGGGAGGGCATGCGCCAGATCGCCAAAACCGGCAAGGTGCTCGACGTTCACTGCGAGAACGCCGCCATCACCAACAAGCTCGGCGCCATCGCCAAGGCCGAGGGCAAGTCCAAGGTCTCTGACTATGTGGCCACCCGTCCCCCGTTCACCGAGGCCGAGGCCGTCCGCCGCGTGATCTACTTTGCCAAGCAGACCGGCTGCCGCGTGAACATCTGTCATTGCACCTGCAAAGAGGCCGTGGCCGAGGTCATCAAGGCTCAGCAGGAGGGCTACGACATCACCTGCGAGACCTGCCCTCACTACCTCTACTTCACCACCGACGAGCTCGACGCCATCGGCAACATCACCAAGTGCTCTCCCCCGATTCGCGACAAGGCCCAGCAGGACGCTCTGTGGCAGCTGCTCGAGGACGGCGCCATCTCGATGGTCGTCTCCGACCACTCCCCCTGCACGCCCGACCTCAAGGAGCCCGAGAACGCCTTTGACGCCTGGGGCGGCATCTCCGGTATCCAGAACTGCATGGACGTCATGTACGACGAGATGGTGCAGAAGCGTGGCCTGCCCGCATCGCTGTTCGCCAAGGTCATGTCCACCAACGTGGCCGACCGCTTTGGCCTGGCAGATAAGGGCCGCATCGAGGTAGGTAAGGACGCCGACCTCTGCCTGATCGAGCCCAACAGCCCCTACACCCTGGCTGCTGAGGATCTCGAGTACAAGAACAAGATCACGCCCTACATTGGCCGCACCATCGGCTGCCAGGTCGCCCGCACCATCCTGCGTGGCAAGACCACCTATGCCAAGGGCGAGGGCGTCTGCGCCGACTTCCCCGGCGAGTTCGTCAAATAGCGCATAGGCGCACGTCAAACCTTTCGGGCGCCCGTTTCTCCTTAACGGGTGCCCGTCTTTATCCACAAGGAGACTCATCTCATGACACAGACCCACGTAAAGCAGGACACGTACTGGAAGCGCATCGTCGCGATTCTCACGGCCGGCTGGATCGTTATCTGGATTTACCGCTGTGCGCTCACGCCCGTGTACTCCATCCTTTCCGAGTACTTCGGTGGCGCCTCCGATGCCGCCCTCGGCAGCATCTCGAGCTTCTACTTCCTGGGCTACGTCATCATGCAGATCCCCTCCGGGCTGCTTGTTGACCGCTTTGGACAGAAGCGCGTCATCATCCCCGGTTTCTCGCTCTTCGCCCTGGGCGCGGCCGTCGTGGCCCTCTCCACCACGCTGCCCGTGCTCTACGCCGGCTCCGTGCTGGCAGGCCTTGGCTGCGGCACCTTCTACGGCTGCGCGTACTCGCTCACCGCCGAGAACGTCCCCTCCGAGCGCAAGAGCCTCTCCACGGCCATCGTCAACTCCGGCATGGCCATCGGTTCGGGCCTGGGCCTTGTCTCGGCCTCCGCGCTGGTGGGCTCGGGCACGCTGCCCTGGCAGAGCATGGTCGTCGCCGCTCTCGTACTCGCTGTGATCATGGTGGTCGTGTTCGCACGCGTCGTGCGCTCGAGCAAGGAGGCTGCCGAGGCCAACGTGGACGGCGCTCCCGCCGCCACCGGCAAGACCGACATCCGCGCGCTGTTCAAGCCGCAGATGATCGCCGCCTACGTGCTGTACTTCTCCACCATGTATGCCTATTACCTCATTGACACCTGGCTGCCCAACTTCCTCGAGACCGAGCGCGGCTTTGAGGGAACGGCCATCGGTGTGGCCAGCTCGCTCGTGTTCTTCTCGGCCATCCCCGGCGCGCTGATCTTTAGCCGCCTGGCCGACAAGCTTCCCGAGCGCAAAGTCACGATCATCATCGCGCTCGAGCTCATCGCCGCCGCAATGCTCGCCTTCATGATCAACACCGGCGACCAGACGCTGCTCGTGATCGGCATCGTGCTCTACGGCTTCTTTGGCAAGCTTGCGGTTGAGCCGATCATCATCTCGTGGCTCTCGGGCTTTGCCTCGGGCGGCTCTGTGGCAACCATGTACGGCGTGTTCAACTTCTTTGGCATGACGTCCTCAGTCATCGCTCCCGCCGTGACCGGCGCCATCTCCGACGGCACGGGCTCCAAGATTTTGGGCTTCTACCTGGCCGTTGGCATCATTTTGGCCGGTACGCTGCTCTTCTTCTTGGTCAATCGCCTGTGCGGGAGCAAGAAGGCAGAGGCATAAGGCGCTCCCCAGCTTTAAAAACTCTGCAGGTGGCCTGCTGCGCCGCCTGCCTTTGATACCGCAATCTGTACGCCCAAAAGAAAGGAAACACATCATGGGCTACCGCAATGATCAGACCGGATACCGCGAGGACCTGCTCGCCAACCGTTCCGTGGTTAAGCGCAACTGGGCCGTCATCGAGCCCGACGGCTGCGTCAAGAACGTCATCCCGGGCTTTGAGAACTGCGACATCACGATTCTCGGCTCGCCCAAGCTCGGCGGCACCTTTGTGGACTACCTGCTGACCGTCCACGAGGGCGGCAAGAACGCCCAGGGCTGGGGCCAGGGCGAGGAGGAGCTCTTCATCTACTTCTTTGACGGCACCGTCGAGGTCTCTGATGGCGAGACCACCCAGACCGTCACCGACGGCGGCTACGTCTACGTGCCCGCCGGCAAGAAGATCTTCTTCGAGAACAAAGGCGAAGGCGACGCTCATGGCTTTATGTACAAGCGCCTCTACGACCGCATCGAGGGCCACGAGGCCCACACCGTCATCGGCAACTCCAACGACCTTGAGTGGGTCGACTACGAGGGCATGACCGACGTGAAGTGCTGCGACTTCCTGCCCTCTGCCACCGACCTGGGCTTTGACATGAACATGCACATCCTCACCTTCGAGCCGGGCGCTTCGCACGGCTACGTGGAGACCCACTTCCAGGAGCACGGCGCCTACATCTACTCCGGCAAGGGCGTCTACGTACTCGAGGATCAGTGGATTCCCGTTGAGAAGGGCGACTACCTCTACATGGGCGCGTACTGCCCGCAGGCCGCCTACGGTGTGGGCCGCGACGAGGTCTTTGCCTACATCTACTCCAAGGACTGCAACCGCGACGTCCGCCTTTAACCCGTGCAGGCCAGACGCATTATCTCTCCTCTCTCTAACCCGCATCCGGTGCATCTGACCAGCTTTTCCATACGCCCCGCGGCCCTTGTGCGCTGCGGGGCGCTTTGCACTACCATGGCTTGTGTAACTCATAGACAAGGAGCAGCATGAACGTTTCGGAAGTTCTCGTTCTCCCCTCCTTCGAGGGAGCGCAGGTCATTGCCGGCGGCGCGGGGCTTGGCCGCGAGGTCACCACCGCCATGGTGGTCGAAGCCCCCGACATCGACATCTGGGGCAAGCGCGGACAGCTTCTGATCACGAGCTTCTACGCCTTCGAGAAACTCGACGAGGCCGGGCTCGAGGCGTTTTTCGCCAAGGCCGAAGAGATCGGCATCGGCGCCTTGGTCTTTAAACCCGAGCGCCTGCTTGCCGAGGCTCCGCAAAAGATCTGCGAGCTGTGCGACCGCCATGCCCTGCCGCTTATACGCGTGCCCGGCAGCACCAAGTACGAGAGTCTGCTGCTCGACGTGCTCGGCAACTTCCTCGATTCCAACCTCACACTGCTCAACCGCTTTTTTGATCTGCACCGCCAGACCATGGAGCTCGCCCTGCGCGAGCCCACCCTGCTCGAGATCCTCATGCGCCTGCGCGGCCTGGTGCACGCAGACATCACGTTTTTGGACTGCGTGAAAGACCGCCGCACCACCACAAGTGACGAGCTGTCGCGTTTTGAGCATCCCCGCCTCACCGAGCTCGAGGCGAACGAGTACCGCACGCACCGCTACTTTGACGCCGAGCTCACCTACCCCGAGCTCACACGCATGGCAACCGCCGTACTCGTGCCCAGCACCGACGAGCAGTTCTACTACCTGATCTTGCATATCAAGTCCGAGCGCCTAACACCGCTCGACATCATGGCCGTCGAAAACGTGGTCTCCCTGCTGCAGATGGAAGTGCTGAAGCAAAACGCGCTCGACCGCAAGGTCTTCTTTGCCAACAACAACATCGCCCGTGAGCTGTTGTGCGAGCGCGACCTGGACTCCAATCAAGTAAACGCCGACCTCAAGGCACTCGGCATCGATGCCTTCCCGCACTACGAGGTGCTGCTCTTAAGCGTCAAGCTCGAAGATCCGGCGGAGGTCGACCGGCAGTCTGACGTCTTTTTGATGGCGCGCCGCCGCCTCAAGATGCTCTACCCCACCACGGCTTACCTAGAGACCAACTACAGCATCACGTTCCTGCACAACGTGCGCTCACAGGCTGCGCGCTTTGAGGTCTCGACCATCGAGGACATCATGGCCGAGGTGGCAAACGTCCCCGCCATGCCGCAGTTCACCTACACCGCAAGCATGAGTTCGCTGGGCGGCGCCAGCAGCATCTGCGCGCTCAACCGCGAAGCCAGCGACGTAGCGCGTTTCTTTGACGGGAGCAGCCGCACCAACACCTGCATCCGCTTTGAGGACATGGGCATCTACAAGCTCTTTATGCAGGTGGCCGACGCCTCCGAACTCGCGCAGTTCATCGACCCGCGCGTAGCGGCCCTGCACGACGACTCCCCCGAGTTCTTCGAGACGGCCTCGGCCCTGTGCGAGAACAACCTCAACTACCAGCAGACCGCGCGCGACCTGTACGTGCACCCCAAGACGATCCGCTACCGCGCCGAGCGCATCCAAAAGCTCCACGGGCTGGACTTCCACAACCTCGACGACCGCATGCAGATCGCGCTTGCCGCGCGCATCTACCGCCTGCTCAAGAACAAAGCGTAAAGGAGCACCATGGATATCGACATTCAGGTTTGCGGGCGCCCGGTGCCCGTAAGCGTTATTGCCCCCGATCCTGCCACCGACCGCCACTGTGCGGTGCTCTACTACCACGGCGGCGGCTTTCTGTGCGGCGAGATGGGCGACCTGCCCCGCCTCTACCAGCGCATGTTCACGCAGGCAGGCTACACGCTCGTGACGGTGGAGTACCCGCTGTGCCCCGAGTACACGCTGGCGGGCTCGGTGGCCTACAGCCTCGAAGCGCTCGGCGAGCTCGTGCGCGAGGGGCTGCCACAGCTGGGCTGCACCTCGTACGCGCTCTTTGGGCGCTCGGCCGGCGCCTACCTAGTGCTCAAGCTCGCAGCTTCTTTGCGTTGCGGCGCGCCCGAGCTGCTGCAGCCCGCAGCCATCCTCGACTTCTACGGCTTCTGGAATCTGGACGAGGCGTTTTTGAACGAGCCGGTCGCCCACTACCAGGCCATGCCCTACGTGGACGAGCAGACGGTTGCCATCATCTGCGGCGAGGAGGGCGAGCTGGTGCTCGGCGGGGGCAATGCACAGCGCTTCTCGGTCTACCTGTATGCGCGCCAGACCGGCAGGTGGGGTGAGCTGCTCGGCGTGCGCAACGACGCCGCCCGCGAGGCGCTCTCGCTTTCTGCCGAGGATGTCGCCGCCCTCCCCCCGCTCTTTATCACCGCGAGCACGGGCGACCAAGACGTGCCGCTCAAGCAGTCCAAGACGCTCATGCGTGCCGCCAAAGACTCCGTCATGCACCAGGTCTACTACCTGGAACACGACTTTGACCGCGACATCACCAACCCGGCGGGGCGCGAGGCCTACGAGGCCGCACTCGCCTTCCTCTCCAACAACCTGGGGTGCTAAAGCACCCACACCAGAAAGGATCTTCCTCATGCGTATCGCATTGCTCGAGCCGCTCGGCGTATCCGCCGAGGCCATCGACAAGCTGGCCGCTCCCCTGCGCGAGGCTGGCCACGAGTTTGTCTACTTCGATACCAAGACCACCGATGCAGCCGAACTCGCTCGCCGCAGCACCGGAGCCGAGGTCGTCATGATCGCCAACAACCCCTATCCCGCCGAGGCTTTTGCCGAGGACGGCGCGCTCAAGATGATCGCCGTCGCCTTTACCGGCATCGACCATGTGGACCTTTCCCACGCCCGCGAGCTGGGCGTTGAGGTGCGCAACTGCGCCGGCTACTCGGACGTCTCGGTGGCTGAGCTCACCTTGGGCCTCACCATCGACGTGCTACGCCGCGTTGTAGAGGCAGACGCCGCCGTGCGCGACGGCAAAACCAGCGCGGGCCTCACCGGCTCCGAGATCTGTGGCAAGACCGTAGGCATCGTGGGTTGCGGCAAGATCGGCTGCGCCGCGGGCCGCCTCTTTAACGCCTTTGGCGCACACGTACTGGGCTACTCGCGGCATGAGCATGCCGAGGTCGCCGAGGCAGGCATCGAGCAGGTCTCGCTCGAGCAGCTCCTTGCCGAGTCCGATATTGTGTCGCTCCATCTGCCGTTAAACGGGACCACCCGCAAGACTTTCGGCGCCGAGCAGATCGCGCAGATGAAAGACGGGGCCGTACTCATCAACTGCGCCCGCGGCGCCATCGTGGATAACGACGCCTTGGCCGAGGCTCTCAACACCGGCAAGCTCGCAGGCGCCGGCATAGACGTCTTTGACATGGAGCCGCCTATCCCGGCCGACTATGCGCTTGCCAACGCCAAGAACTGCACGTTCACCCCGCACGTGGCCTTCCTCACGCACGAGGCCATGGAGCGCCGCGCCCAGATCGAGTTCGACAACGTGCTCGCCTACACCAAGGGCCGCGCGCAGAACGTCTGCCCGCTGCAGTGCGCTCATACCACGACACCAGCCATCAACCCGAATTCAGCTATCCACCGTTAAGGAGAATCCCATGGAAGCACTCGAGACCATCATGAACCGCCGCAGTGTCCGCGCCTACACCGGCGAGCCCGTACCGCGCGAACAGCTCGATCGCATCCTTACCGCCGGCCTGGTGGGCCCCACTGGCAAGGGCAAGAAGCCCTGGCACTTCTATGTTGCCCAGCGCCGCGAGACCATCGACGCACTGGCCTCCATGCGCACACCCGCACCTGCCGCATTCAAGACGGCTGGCGCCGCCATCGCCGTCTTTGGCGACCCGTCCGTTTCTGACACCTGGGTCGAGGACTGCTCCATCGCCATGCAGAACATGCACCTTGAGGCCGCAAGCTTGGGCCTCGGAAGCGTTTGGATTCAGGGCCGTCTGCGCAAGACGGCTGAGGGCGAGGACGCCGGCGCCTTTGCTGCCCAGCTCCTCGGCGCCGCTGAGGGTCCTGAGCTCGAAGCCGTCCTACTCGTCGGCGTGATCGAGGAGCAGCCCACCGGCCACACCGAGGCCGACCTCCCCGCTGGACACGTCACCTACCTCGCGTAAGCGCCCGTAGCATAGCGCCACGCAAAAGGCCCCGCCTTCCAGGTGAAAGGCGGGGCCTTGCTCGTTCGAGCTATTCGCTAGGCGCGAAGATTAGAACGTGACGGGGGTGTCGTTGTAGACGCACTCGAGCAGCTGCTCCATCTCCTCCTGCGTCGGCTGGCGCGGGTTGGAGCCGGTGCAGGCGTCGAGGATGGCGTTCTTGGCGACCTCGGCCTTCTTCTCCTCGAACTCGGCGTAGTCGATGATGGACTCGTCGGCCTTCACACCGTACTGACCGTAGTTCTTGATGCCCTGCGGAATGTCGAGAGCGTCGTTGAGCTCGCGGATCTTCTGAACCAGGGCCTCGACGAGCTCGTCCTCGGTCTCGCCCTCGAGGTGCAGGACCTCCTTGGCGATAAAGGCGTAGCGGGTCTTGGCAGCGGCGTCCTTGGCGTTGAACTGGATGACCTTGCCCAGGTACATAGCGTTAGCGCAACCGTGGATGATGTGGTCACCAGAGAAGGCGGCGCCGGTCTTGTGAGCCATGGAGTGGACGATGCCCAGCAGGCCCGAGGAGAAGGCGATGCCGGCGATGCACTGAGCGTCGTGCATGTGCTGGCGGGCCTCCTGGTCGCCCTTGTAGGACTTGGGCAGCCACTCGACGATCTCGCGGATGGCGTGCAGCGCGTTGGCGTCGGTGTACATGGAGTGGACGGTGGAGACGTAGGCCTCGATGGCGTGGGTCAGAGCGTCCATACCGGTGTGCGCGCAGAGCTTGGCGGGCATGGTGTAGGTGAGCTCGGGGTCGACGATGGCGACGTCAGGCGTGATGTTGAAATCGGCAAGCGGGTACTTGATGCCCTTGGCGTAGTCGGTGATGACGGAGAACGCGGTGACCTCGGTAGCGGTGCCGGAGGTGGAGGACACGGCGCAGAAGTGAGCCTTGGTGCGGAGCTCCGGGAAGGAGAAGGGCACGACGGCCTGCTCGAAGGTCTCCTCGGGGTACTCGTAGAACAGCCACATGGCCTTAGCGGCGTCGATCGGGGAGCCGCCGCCGATGGCGACGATCCAGTCGGGCTGGAACTCCTTCATGGCCTCGGCGCCCTTCATGACCGTCTCGACGGACGGGTCGGACTCGACGCCCTCAAAGAGCTTCACCTCGAAGCCGGCCTCCTTGAGGTCAGCCTCGACGTCCTGCAGAAAACCGCCGCGGCGCATGGAGCCGCCGCCGGTCACGATGATGGCCTTGCTGCCCTTGAGGTTCTTGACCTCGTGACGAGCGCCCTCACCGAAATACAGATCGCGAGGATTGGTAAAACGTCCCATACTTGCCTCCAAATCTACAAGCCCCTCTTGGCTCGTATTACACGGGGCATCTGAGCAGCCCCGTATGGACCAAATCGCGCGCCAGGCGATGGCGCAACAACAACTTTGCCATCCCAACGTGCACCTTCACGGTAACGTTTGGGTAAGCTTTCGGATAGGACTCGCGAAGACAAATTCGAAAGCCCTTTCTGCACCGAACTGTATAAAGTTTACGTTTTAGGGGGCAAATAAACTTTCGTTCTTCCGTAAACGTAAGTGTTTTATCGGCGTGCAGCAAGTCTCCACGTTGTGCAGAAAGCTTTTGTCCGCCGCCGCGCGCTGCTCTATACTTTTGACCATTAAACGAAAGGAAGGCACTATGGCGTTCGACCCCATTCAAGAAGACTGCCTGCGCCTCATCCTGCAATCCATGGGCCGTCAAAACATCATGCCACTCGACAATGCCGAGTTCATTCAGCAGCAGATGGACGAATACCGCAAGAACCCCGATAGCCTTGTTGTCTCTGACCAAGACCGTTCGTTCCACCTGGTGGCCAAGGCCGCCGAGCTGGCAGACTACCGCATCCCCTTCCTAACAGACGAAGAAGAGATCGTGCGTCTGGACGCACAGGCCGAGGCTTACCTGCGCGAGGCCGTAGAGCTCGACCCTAAGAACTGGGACGCGCAGCGCATGCTCGCCGCCCTGTGTGCCGACTCCAACGACGTCTACGTCTCGTACCTGCTCGATCGGCGCCAGACCGTTGCCGACGACATCGCTGCAACCATCAGCTCCGCGAGTACCCCCTACGAGAAGGAGTTCGCGACCGACCTTGCGAGCCGCCCCTACCTGCGCTGGCTCGCGGCCCTCTCTTCGCACGCCTTTATCTGCGGTCAGTACACCCTGGCGCTCAACACGGCGATCGAGACGCTCGAGATCGATCCGTTCGACCTCGCCGGCTCCCGCTATACCGCTTATCTGGCTATGGCCAAGCTCGAATACAGCGTGGCCGACATCAAGAAGTTCCGCTCCCAGTGCTCCCGTGCCGAGAACGGCCCACAGGCCTTTCAGCGCCGCGGCGAGCGTGGGAAGGCGCGTCAAGACGCCTGGTCGCTCATCGCGCAGATCAACGTTTTGTACCGCCAGTTTGACTACGAGGGCGCAAGCCACGCGCTGCGCCTGCTCCTGCGCAGCTATCCGCACACCGCGCAGGCCCTGTACTACCAGGCCGAATTCCCCGAGGGACTCTTTAGCCGCGTGAACGTCGAGCCGGGAAGTGGCGACGAGCTGGTCTTGGCCCTCAGCGAGGCCACGCCTCTGCTGCAAGAAGGCGTAGGCGCGCCCGACTACGCCGGCTTCTCCACTTGGCTCGTGAATCACGACTTGGTGCAGGAGGCCCTTGAGGCCGAGGATCAGCAGCTGCGCGCCCGCCTTCGCAACCAGTCTGCAAAGGGTGAGAACTAATGGAGCCCCGCGAGTACATCCCCGCTTTTTTGGAGCACGAGTACCGCCTCGAGCATCCCGATCTGACGCCTGCCGCCATCGAGTTGCTGCACGACAAGGTACTCGAGCGGCCTGATATGTATGCCATCTCGCCGCGTGCCCAGGCGCTCGTCTCCTATGCCCGCGTGCGCGAGCACCTGTTGCAGGGTCTCCGCGAGCTGGAAGACCTGCCCGATGAGACTTTCGACCAAAAGCGCCAGGAGCTGTTCGACCGCACGCGCAACGAGCTTGTACAGATCTTGCAGGTAGACGAGTACTGCATCGACGCGCAGCTGCTCTACGCCATGCTTGCCGAGGTGCCTTTGGACTCCTGCTTGAGCGACCTCATGAAGATCGCCGACAAGTCGGCCTCCTACTTGGCAAACACGGCCCCCGGCTTTGATGCCGAGGCGCCCCATTACTGGGATCCGTCCCTTACCGAGGAAGAAATCGCCTATCGCACGCGCACGAACCCCGTAGCCGTCGGCTGGCTGCATGCGCTCGAGGCGCTCTCGCACGGGTGCATCTCCAGCGCGCGCTACCGGGCTGGCATTTCCTACGCGCAGCGCGTGGTGCGCTCCCGCGGCTATACCCATCGCGCCGAGGGCACGATTCTGCTCGCCCAGGCGCGCCTGGAAGACGAGGACGGCTTTTTCGCCACCTTGCGCGAAGGCGGCCCCGAACTCGAAAACTCCCCGTGGTACCTATTGGGACGCACCATCCTGCTCTACAAGCTGGGCCGCCGCAAGAACGCCCAGCGCGCGCTGCGCGACTTTGCCGCACGGTGCGAAGGCGGTGCGTTCTTCCTGCTCAACCCCACCTATCTAACGCCTTACCTGCCCGTTCGTCCCGAACCGAAAGAGAGTTGGGATCTTACGCATCAGGCGGTCTACGAGGCAGACAGCATTTTGGTGGACACGCCAGACTTCCCCTCTTGGGCGCAGTCGATTGAGGGTATCGAGGACATCTCCGAGGACTTTGCGCGCCGTTACGGGTTTTAGATTCTGGCTTAGATTGGTCTAGCGCACGTCCGCACGAACTGCGGCGGGCAGTGCGCGGGCCACGGTGCAGCCAATGCCCGCGCCTACGGCGAGCTTAACCGCATCGGGGATAATAAACGGCAGAACGGCTGCTGCGAGCGCCGGTGCCAGATCCATCGAGGCCACAACCATGAGCTGCGCCGTGCCGCACACGTACGAGATAAGCAACAGCGCCACATCGCCCACAAGCACGCGAGCGCAGAGCGGCATGTTCTGAGGAAGCGCTTTAACAAGGCTGGTTGCCGCGAAAATTCCGATCAAAAAGCCCCAGAGAAAACCGCCGGTAGGTCCAACGATACGCACCAGACCGCCCGAGAAGCCCGAAAACACCGGAAGCCCCACGGCACCCAGCAGCAAGTAAACGGCCACGGCCACCACAGCCGCCGGACGGTCGAGCACCGCCGGCAACAGCGCGAGCGCCAACGTCTGCAGCGTAAAGGGAATCGGCCCCAAAGGAACGCTGATCCACGCCGATACGGCAAGAAGCGCCACGCATAGGCCGGCGCGAGCGATTTGCTGGGTTTTCATATATGCGCTCCTTCAGGATGGGGAACTGTCATTCGCTGCACGAGGATAGTCGCACTCCCCAGCGCCCGCTCGCACGGCGTCCATAATTAACCGTAAAGACGCAGATGGCGCGCCTGCAATTATCTGCTATACTCAACTCCGCTGTCCCCATCGTCTAGCGGCCTAGGACGCCACCCTTTCAAGGTGGATACCGCGGGTTCGAATCCCGCTGGGGGCACCATTGAAAACAGCAGGTCAAGGCATGTGTCGTGTCTTGGCCTGTTCTCTTTTGCGCCACCGTGCGTAAAGCCCGTGCGCCAAATGTGCACCAAACGTGCGTAAAACTCGCCACGGAGCACCCGAAAGCAGAGAAACCAAACGCTTTAGCCAGGAAACGCGCAAGCGTTTTCCAGCGCAGCCCGCAAGGCACGAAGTGCCGCAGCGGTTGCGGGCTCGCACAGCGGACACGCAGACATCCCGCTGGGGGCACCATAGAAAACCGCAGGTCAAGACATATGTCGTGTCTTGGCCTGTTTACTTTTGCGGGGGCGTGCACCAAACCCGTGCACCAAATGTGCACCAAACGTGCGTAAAACTCGCCACGGAGCACCCGGAAGCAGAGAAAACAAACGCTTTAGCCGGGAAACGCGGAAGCGTTTTCCAGCGCAGCCCGCAAGGCACGGAGTGCCGCAGCGCCTGCGGGTTCGCGCAGCGAACACGCAGTCATCCCGCTGGGGGCACTCTCGAGCACGGGAACCTCAGGTGTCGACCTTTTCTAAAAAGCTGCCATGCCATGTCCGCCCCCACTTCGGGATTAGGCCACAAGAGGGCATGAAGTAAGACCACTCCTACTGTCAAAAACCCAATATGCATTATTAAAGCAATTCAGAGCATTTTTATGCATGATTTTCTGGGCCTGATGCCCACCTCGCCTACTCGACGGAGCGTTTTTTCGTTTTTGTACTAAATAAGGTACCTAACAGGTGTTTTCTGCTTCCAAAAACGGCTCCAAAGGCACAAAGATATGCCCCAAACAGGCCCGTAAACCCCAAATCGGGCCATTAGCAAAATGCATAACGTACAAAAACGTAAAAGTTCTACGCTGGCCCGACTACGCTGCCGGGCTCCCTCTTCATGAAGGCGACCTGCCACAAAAAAGGGCGCGTGCGACCTGTTGGTCACACGCGCCCAAAAACCCGAAGGTTAGACCCTACAGATCAGGCAACGAGACAGCCCTTACACGTAGAAGAGGATGTCATCGTAGGTCGGGACCGGCCAGTAGTCGGCGGCAACGATCTCTTCCATGGCGTCCACGGCAGCGCGGAGCTTGTCCATGGCAGGGATGACCTCGTGCGCGTACTTGTTGGCCTGCTCCTGACCCTCGAGGGTCTCGGCCTCCTGGTGCACAGCATCGAGCGCCTTGATGGACTCGTTGATCTCGGTAATGCCGTTGCAGAGCTTGTTGAGCGTGTTCTGCTCGCACTGCATGGCGGCCTCGGCACCGGCGGTGCGGATGGCCTCGAGACCCTTGGCGACCTTGGTGGCGTAAGCAGTGATTGCAGGACGATAGGTACGGCGAGCCTCACGGATCATCGTGGTAGCCTCGATGTTCATGAGCTTGTTGTACTTCTCGAGCTTGCAGTCATAACGGCACTGAACCTCGACGTTGGAGAGAACGCCCATCTCCTCAAAGAGGGCAACGGCCTTCTCGTCGGCGAAGAACGGCAGAGCGTCGGCCGTGGTCTTGTTGTTGAGCAGGCCGCGCTTCTCGGCCTCGACGGGCCACTCAGCGGAGTAACCGTCGCCGGAGAAGAGGATGCGCTTGTGGTCGGAGAGGACCTTCTTGCAGTACTCGAGCGCGGCGTCCTGGAACTGGTCGGCAGGGGTGCCCTCAAGAGCGTCGGCAAAGGCCTTGAGCGACTTGGCCACAGCGGTGTCGAGCACCAGGTTGGGGTCAGAGACGTTCTGCTCCGAGCCGCAGGCGCGGAACTCGAACTTGTTGCCGGTGAAGGCGAACGGGCTGGTACGGTTGCGGTCGGTGTTGTCCTGCTGCAGCTTGGGCAGAGCGTCGGCACCCAGGTCGAGCACGCCGTGCTTGGCGTGGACAGAGGCCTTGCCGTCGGCGATCTTCTCGACAACCTCGGTGAGCTGGTCGCCCAGGAAGATGGAGACGATCGCGGGAGGCGCCTCGTTAGCGCCCAGACGGTGATCGTTGCCGCAAGAGGCAACGGAGGCACGCAGCAGACCCTGGTAGTCGTCAACAGCCTCGATGACGGCGGTCAGGAACACGATGAATTGCAGGTTGTCGAGCGGGGTCTCGCCCGGATCGAGCAGGTTCTCGGACTCGGTGCCGATGGACCAGTTGTTGTGCTTGCCGGAGCCGTTGATGCCGTCGAAGGGCTTCTCGTGCAGCAGGCAGACCAGGTCGTGGCGGGAGGCGATGAGCTTCATCTTCTCCATCATGACCAGGTTGTTGTCGATGGCCTCGTTGAGCTCGGCGTAGACCGGGGCAAGCTCGTGCTGGCAGGGAGCGACCTCGTTGTGCTTGGTCTTGGCGGGAATGCCGAGAGCCCAGAGCTCGTCGTCGAGGTCCTTCATGTAGGCCGAGACGGTCGGACGGATGGCACCGAAGTAGTGCTCCTCGAGCTCCTGGCCCTTGCAGGGGTTGGCGCCGAAGAGGGTGCGGCCGGTGATGACCAGGTCCTTGCGCTTACGGTAGGCATCCTTCTTGATGAGGAAGTACTCCTGCTCGTCGCCGACGGAGGGGACGACGCGCTTGGGGGTCTTGCCGAAGAGCGCGAGCACGCGCTTGGCCTCGCGGTCGAGCACGGTCATGGAGCGCAGCAGTGGGGTCTTCTTGTCGAGCGCCTCGCCCGTGTAGGAGCAGAAGGCGGTCGGAATGCAGAGGACCTCGTCCTTGATGAAGGCCGGGGAGGTCGGGTCCCAAGCGGTGTAGCCGCGGGCCTCGAAGGTGGCGCGCAGGCCGCCGTTGGGGAAGCTCGAGGCGTCCGGCTCGCCCTGGATCAGGTTCTTGCCGGTGAACTTGGTGATGGCGGT
>CAVEPV010000024.1:23007-24332 GCA_963617695.1 Bacteroidaceae bacterium | reverse complement strand
CCCCATTACGGAGCGCGCGATATCAGGGTGGCGATAGTGCACCGGGTCGAGATCGGCGTTCGAGAGGTTACAGCGCCCGTTGCCGGTTGCCAGAATGGGCAGGCCGCAGGCGACGTCGCGCTCGATGATGAGGACGCGCGCCCCGCGACGGGCAGCGGTGATGGCTGCAGCGAGCCCTGAGGCTCCTCCGCCAATAACGGCAACGTCGTATACGGGTACTTTGCTCAAAAGAATCTCTCCCGGGCTATAGGATGGGCGCCATCCATCTTAGCCCAGGAGAGTGGAGACCGCCTGCTAATTGCTGTGCGTGAACGACGGCGGACTTTCAAGCAGGTGCTATCGCATCTTGAATGTCCGTTGGGTCTTCATGTTGCCTCCTGGTCTAGTTGGTTCCGTACCATTCTTTGAAGAGCTGCGAGAGGTTTTGTTCCGCACCTCCCTTCTCCTCCAGCCTCTCGATACAGTGATTCCGGATGAACAGGAACGAATCGCAGAGTTCGCGCAGATTTTCGAGGTTATGCGACGAGAGGATTACGGCTGTTCCGGATTGAGTGGCACGGCGCAACGAGCTGCTCACACGCTCCGTGTTGATGGGGTCGAGCGCACTCATGGGTTCGTCGAGCATAAGGACGGCGGGGTTCGCGATCAGTCCGAGGGCTATGCTGGTGAGCTGTCGGTTTCCTGCTGAGCATTTGTTTGCGCGCTTGTTCAAGATGCCTTCAATCCCGAGCGCGTTGACAATAGCGCTTTGATTGGCCTTGCGGCCGAACAGCGCGGCAGCGTATCGCAAGATGTCGCTGACTTTGAGGTAAGAGAAGCAGGCGTCATCGTAGTCGGGAACCAGGTAGGTGCGAGCGCGCCCCGGATTGGCTCCAAAGGCGAGCTCCCCACGGGCTTGGACGTTTTTGGCGCCGCTGCCGTTGAGCAGCTTTAACAGCGTTGTTTTGCCATGGCCGTTGGGCGCGATGAGTCCCGATACGGCTCCCTTGCGCAGCGTCAGACTCGCATCTTCAAGAAGGGGAGTCCTGGAGAAGGCCGCGCATAGGCCGCGGACGCTTAACGTGAGGTCTCCGGGCAAGGGCTCGTTATGCAGGGCCGCCCACCCCCAACGCTGATGCCTTTTTGTATGGCACAGGGCCAGATGGCCTGCGGCCGCAAGGATTGCCAGCGCGATTGTCACAACGATGCCGTGTGCGAAGCCTGCTCCCGGCGATGTGCAGATGTCCGCTCCATTTGCATAGGAGAAGAAGCCTGCTGCGGTGCGGAAGTCGAAGTAAGTGGTGGGAAGATACTTGAGGACGGAGTGCCACGGCATCGAATCCGAG
>CAVEPV010000024.1:0-22684 GCA_963617695.1 Bacteroidaceae bacterium | reverse complement strand
GGCGGGTAGTGGCGCCTGGTCGACAAAGCTTTTGCCCCGTTTGGCGTGAATGGCCCACAACGCTACAAGGGCTGGAACGAACCAGAGCGGGTACGGGATGATCCCGGGAAGGGCCGCAAGGTAGAGCAGGCCGGGCATGTTACGCATGCTTGCATAGTGCTGAGGGGTATCTAGCTTTGAAACGCCAGCCGTAAGCGCGTAGGCGGCTTCGAGCGATTTGGGGGAGATTCCGCCATCTACATAGCCGGCGTCTCCTTCATGTGCAAACGCCTCTTGCTGGTCGGCTAAGGCCTCGTAATAAGCGGCTGTGTACTCGGGCGCCTCGGCAAGGGCACGATGGTAGGCTTCCTGCTCCTCCTGCACGAGCTGCTTGAGCTCGTCCGGTGCGGAATCGTATGTTCCCGCGGCGACCTGTTCGTCCAAGAAGGCGGATTGCGTTTGTACCGAATCGGCATCGTATAGGTATGCCGCCCCCGTGGGCATGTTTGCGAGCGCCGGTACCAACAGGACCGCGGCGCAGAGCAAAGTCGCCGCGATGCACGTTTTACTTCGAATCGCGGCGTTGAGCCTGATCCAAACAACGATGAGCCATGTTCGCATGATCGCTCCAAACCAAGACGGGTTGAACTCCTCTTACGGCTTGGCTCAATGTGCATCATGGCTCGGCGTTTGTCTGTAGACAGGCGCCATTCAAAGTGCGTCTACAGCGTTTACCTCGTGCGTTGCATCAAGGCATTTCGCAATGATAGGGCATCGTGGGCATCGAGGATCCTGTATGCCTTATGGCGTGCGCCCTGGACAGTTCCGGGAGCAACGTGGAGGTCGGCGCAAATGCGATTTGCACTTAGGCCCTTCGCGGTCTGCACGGCAATGTCGGCTGCCAGTTCAGACATGCCGCATTCTTGGAGCAGTGCGCGGGCAAGGTTTTCGTTCAGCGATTCATTTTGAGGGGCGGGAGCGTTGTGGTTTTGGCGCTGACGCACGATGGCGGTGATGATCGTGGTGAGGGCGGCAAGGGTGACAAGCCCGATGCCGGAAGATGCTATGGAGAAAAGGACGCTGTCATCTAGCAAGAGCGCTGTCTGACAGTAGAGGCCGCATGCGCTTATGAGCGTGTGGCCTGAAAGTAGCCCCAGGGCAAAGAGCGTTCGCTTCGTATTCGGTTCTCCTGGGCAGTCTGAAAGGCCCCAGCAACTAAATAACGCGATGGACGTAAAGGCGAGCCCTGTGAGCGCGAGCGGCATGCCCTGAAACGCTGTGAAGGGAAACGCTGTTGAGAACGAGAAGAGAACACCGATGCCAAGAGGATAGAGGCTCTCTGTGCGCGTATGCGTCGTTTCTGACGGTGCCGGCTGGCCGCTTGCGCGCATTGCCGTGGCGCCCGTTACGCTGATGGCGACAATCGCAAGAAGCATTTCGCTGACGGT
Source organism: Bacteroidaceae bacterium (assembly GCA_963617695.1). GTDB lineage: Bacteria > Actinomycetota > Coriobacteriia > Coriobacteriales > Coriobacteriaceae > Collinsella. Next base: position 21,257 of record CAVEPV010000024.1, on the reverse strand, counting down.
GCGGTAGCCGTCTGGGAGGAATTTCAGGGTCGAGCCAAAGACGTTGAGGCAACCCCAAGCAGCGAGAATGCAACCGGCAGTTTTGGACGACGGGAGCGCCTCGCATACCTTTTCTACGTGCGGCATCTTGCTGGGAGACGAGCTGTCTGCAGGGAGGGCTTTTTGGGCTTTTAGCAGGTCTTGGGTGTCTTCCCAAGACTCCGTCCCCATCTTCGCGAGCGCCCGCGAAAGATAAGTTCGCACGGTCGAGGCGCTGACCCCCATAGCTGCGGCGATCTCTGCGGATGAGTGCATCTGCAGTCGCATCTCTGCCGCCGTCTTCTCGCGGGTGGAAAGCGGGTAGGTCGAAAGGTCGATGGGGGCTATTGTTTCCGTATCGTCTATGCGCGATTGCCTCGGATGAAGTCTCATCACGCTACAGATTGCCAGGATTGCGATGAGCGCGGCTGCCAGAATTGCGAATGTTTGAGCGACCGAGAGCTGTGCGGCGAGGCTCTCGGCCTGCACTCCGAGACCGGCGGCGGAGAGGCCGAGCGCCAACGCGAGGATTGGGGAGCGCGGCGCTGCATACGGCGTTCGGGCCGTCTCGCCAAATGTGACAACTGCGAGCAGGGTGATGAGAAGAAAGACGCATGCAACAACGGGGAGTCTGGTGGCAAGATCGGTGCCTTCGGGGTGAATGAGATCGTGATAACGGACGGGGATTTGAACGTTCTCCCACACAAGGGACGCCTGCACGCCTTCGGGTTCTATCCCTCGAGGCTGCAGGCCGCCTCCGACGAGGACGAGCAGAGCATACGGAAGAAGGGACAAAAGAATCCTTGCGGCTAGGCCGAGGAGTCCCTTCGTGCCGGAGTCGTGTTTAATCGCCGCGAGCACTCTTGAGAAACGATACAGACACGTCCCCTCAAAGATATAGAAGACGAGCAGGGGGAAGAGGCCGTTCAAAGAGTCGGCGACGCCTTTTGCGACAAGCAGAATGGAGGATATCCAGACAAGGATTGCTGCAACCAGCAGAGAGCCGATGAGCGCCATGCGCCCCTTTTGCCCTGTGCAGGGGCGCTCTGTGCCTGTCTTTGGCGAAAGGGTGCCAGCCACAATAAGCAGCCCGCAGACGGGCAGGGGCAAGCCTCCGGTGGATCCGACGAGCGGCAGAGGAGAAATAGCTATGGCCGTGAACAGAGTGTATGCGATCAGTTCAAACGCCATGGGTGTTTCCTTAACGAGAGGCGGCTCGGTAGCATTTTATTCCATGAGAGGAAGTGTGGAGGAGACCCTCGGCGCCCTTCATTGCGAATCGATTACGTGCGGGTTACGGATACGTCTCGTTGCCTTGAACGGCCATGGCGCTCGGGAGCCTCTGTTATAAACAGGCGCGTTGATTTGATACCGGAAAGGAGCCGCAACATGGCGGACGCGCAGCAAGACGAGCCGAGCGAGCAGCAAGGCGAGCAGGAGCTCAAGACCACGGCAGAAGTGCTGGTAGATTGCCTGCTTAGCGAGGGAGTCGACACGGTATTCGGCATTCCCGGCGAGGAGAACTTGGATCTCATGTTCGCGCTCAAGAAGAGCGGTATCCGCTTTATTGCTACGCGCCATGAGCAGGGTGCGGCCTTTATGGCCGACGTTTACGGCCGTCTGACGGGCAAGCCGGGCGTGTGCATCGCCACGTTGGGGCCGGGTGCCACCAACTTGGTTACGGGTGTGGCCGACGCCTTCTTGGACGGCGCTCCGCTTGTGGCCATCACCGGCCAGGTTTCGAGCGAGCTCATGCAGTTCACGAGCCATCAGTACTTGGATCTTTCGGCCATGTTCGCGCCCATCACCAAACGCAGCAAGGTGGTCATGCGCCCTGACACCATCTCTGAAGTGTGCCGTCTGGCCTTTAAGTATGCGGCGTCTGAGAAGCCCGGTGCCACGCATATCGACCTGCCCAAGAACGTCGCGCACATGCCGAGCCCCGCGCGCCCCATGCGCCGTCAGGCGGAGCAGGCTGTCTTTGCCGACCCCACGAGCGTTATCGAGGCGGCAAACCTGATCTCGCAGGCCAAGGCTCCTATCATCCTGGCCGGTGCCGCCGCCGTGCGCGCCAACGCCTCGCAGGCCATCACCACTATGGCCGAGCGTCTGCACATCCCCGTGGTGCAGACCATGATGGGCAAGGGTCTGGTGAGCTGCGAGTCGCCCTACCGCTTGGGCGTGGTGGGCATCCCGCAGCGCGACTACATCATCGATGCTTTTGATGAGGCCGACCTGGTGATCGGCATCGGTTACGACATCATCGAGTGCTCGCCTACTAAGTGGCACACGCATCCCATGAAGATCGTGAACATCGACTCGACCGCCGTGGACGTAAACCAGTATTACGAGCCCGACGTTGAGGTGACGGGCGACATCTCTGACAGCATCTACCAGATTCTGCGCACCGCGCATCGCGAGGACGAGCAGGAAAAGATGCTCGCGGTGGGCGCGCGCGTGCGCCGCGATTATGAGGAGCTCGCCGACAACGACGCCTTCCCCATGAAGCCCGCGCGCATCCTGAAAGACATTCGCGCCGTTATGGGCCGTTCGGACATTCTCGTTTCGGACGTGGGCGCGCACAAGATTTGGATCGGGCGTGATTACCCCTGCTACGAGCCCAAGACCTGTCTGATCTCCAACGGCTTTGCCTCGATGGGCTTTGCGGTGCCGGGCGCCTTTGCGGCGAAGTACCTGTATCCAGAGCGCCGCGTGCTTGCGGTTTCTGGCGACGGCGGCTTTATGATGAACAGCCAGGAGCTCGAGACGGCCGTGCGCGAAGGCGTGCCGTTTGTGACGCTCATCTGGGAGGACAGCCACTACGGTCTCATCAAGTGGAAAGAGGAGGAGCAGTTCGGCGATACGTTCGGCGTGTCGTTTACCAACCCCGACTTCTGCGCCTATGCGGAGTCGATGCATTGTCACGGCTACCGTGTGGAGAGCGCCGACGCGCTGATTCCGACGCTGGAAGAGGCATTCGCCAACGAGGACGCGCCGAGCGTCGTGGTGGTGCCGGTGGACTACAGCGAGAACATGGCACTGACCGAGCGCCTGCGCAAGCAGCGCTAGGGGGCGAATAACCGGCCATCAGCATGTGTCGAGATGACGAGGGGGGCGTCCTTGCAGTTCTCAGAACCGCGGGACGCCCCCCTCTTTGCGTGCGTGAAATCCTATGAGTGAAGAAGAAGGCCAGAGCGCTTGGGTGCGTTCTGGCCTTTAGCAGCTAGGTTATGCGTGCGTGCGATTGCGCCCGGCTACGCCTGCGGGCCGGCAGCCTGACAGGCTGCAACGGCGTCGGGCAGGAACTCCGCCGGGAGGGCAGACTCGATCTTTCCCGCGTCGCAGGCAGCGGCAAGGACCGGGTCGATGGGCAGGCGCCCCAAGATGTCCAGCTTGTACTCGGCGGCCACGGCATCGAGCTTGCTGGTGCCAAAGACCTCGATCTTCTTGGCGCAGTCGGGGCAGGTGACGTAGCTCATGTTCTCCACTACGCCCAGTACGGGGATGTCCATCTTTTGGGCCATGTTCACGGCCTTGGCCACAATCATCGAGACCAGATCCTGCGGGCTTGTGACAATCACGATGCCATCGACGGGCAGGCTCTGGAACACGGTGAGGGCGACGTCGCCCGTGCCCGGGGGCATGTCGACCAGCAGATAGTCGAGCGGGCCCCAAGAGGTCTCGCTCCAGAACTGGCGGATGGCGCCCGAGATGACCGGGCCGCGCCAGAGCACCGGATCGGTCTCGTTCTCGAGCAGAAGGTTCGAGGACATGATGTGGATGCCACTCTCGGTGACCTCGGGGAGCAGGAGGTTACCCAGGGTGTGCACATGACGCCCGCTCATGCCGAACATCTTGGGGATGGAGGGGCCGGTGATGTCGGCGTCGAGGATGCCGACCTTGTTGCCGGCGCGCATGAGCTGGGTGGCAAGGGCGCCCGTGACGAGCGACTTGCCCACGCCGCCCTTGCCGGAAAGCACAGCGATAACGTGCTTTACCTGCGATAGGGTGTTTTCTTCGAATTGCTGCGGTGCGGTCTTGCCGCCCGCCTCGGTTGCATGCTCGCAGCCCATGGGCGCTCCTTTGCGTAAAAGATTCAGGGCCCGCGTGGCGGACCCTGAGATGAATCTGCGAGGCCTATTGTACCCGCCTCGGCGGGCACGAGCCGCCGTTCATAAAAGAGCGGGGGAGGAGCCAGCGTGTCCGACCGGAGACCACAGGCCGGCCGGGCCGATGCGCTAGAGCTTCTCCACGAAGTTCATGTACTGCAGGCGACGGAGCTGGTCGACCACCGCGTAGTAGTCGCTCTGCTTGTCGGTGAGGTCGTACATCACGCCGTCCGCACCCAGGTACTTGCAGCCCGAGAGCGCGGGGATGCTGTCGCGCGTTGCGAGCAGAGCCTTCTGGTAGTCGGTGAGCGGCGCGCCGATGAGGTCGAGCACGCGGGCAGAGAGCTCGTTGGCACCGATGGTCTCGTTCGCGCTGATCTGATCGCAGCCGGCGACATCGTAGTTTGCCCACACAAAGTAGGTGGAGTCGTAGATGCGTGCCGTGTGCGCAAAGCTGTCTTCGTTCTGGTAGAGCTCGTTGTTCATGGTTGCCGAGACGGAGGGCTGGTGGTCGCCAAAGAACACGAGCACCACGGGGCGGTCGATCTGGCGCAGCTGATCTATGAACCACTGCAGATCCTGGTCGGCCTTCTCGATGCAGGTGAGGTAGACATTCATGCGCGCGTTGGTGTCATCGCTCAGGCCTGCCACCTGGTAGGAGGTCAGATCCTCGGCGGGGACGCTGCCGGGGTCGTAGCCGCCGTGGTTCTGCATGGTCACGTCGAGGATGAACTGCGAGCCGCTGTCGTTGCTCAAGTACTCCAGGATCTTCTCGTAGGTGGCGCCGTCGGTCACGCCGGAGTGGTAGGTGGGCGCGCCCTCAAAGCTGTCGATGTCGTCGAAGCTGGAGAAGCCCAGGCGCTTGTAGGACGTGCGGCGGTTCCAGTTGTCGGGCAGGTTGGGGTGCATGGCGTGCGTGGAGTAGTTTTGGGCCTCGAGCTGCTTGGCCAGGCTGTCCACATCGGTGAGGTTATAGAGGCTGTAGGGGCACTTGTCGCCGCCGAGGAACGCCAGCGAGTCGTTGGTGAGGTACTCGAACTCGCTGTTGGCCGTGCCACCGCCCGTGATGGAGACGTACAGCGAGCCGCGCACGAGCGCGTCAGAGATCGAGTTGTAGTAGGACGGGCCGGTGTAGCCGGCGTCGCGCAGGGCGTCGTAGAAGGAAAGGTCGGTAAACGTCTCGTTCATGACGGTGATGACGGTGGGCTTGAGCTCGTTGTACTGCGCCACGGCAGCCTGACGCTCGGCAGATGCGCCACGGCCTGCGTCGTACTGGGCGGCGAGCGTATCCTGGATCTGCTGGGTGTCCTCGTCGCTGTAGTTGTCGGGCTCCTCGATTTCGAAGTTCTGAGCGAACGCGGTGAAGGTGGGGATAAAGCCCTTGGAACGGTAGGTGTTGATAGGCCACCAGCGGTCGTAGGTGAAGTCGAGCTCTTCTTCGAGCTTGTAGTCGGCAAAGGCGGCGGTGGCGCCCGACCACACGATGAGCGCGCAGGCGAGGTTCACAACGAGGTTCAAGGCCAGGTTGACCTTGCGGCGCGGGCGCGCAGGGCTGATGAACGAGAGCAGCGTCACGGCGGGTGCCGCCCAAGCGAGTGCCGTGATGATGTTTGAGTTGAAGGTGAACGTGTAGCCATCGCTTACGGCAGCCGCGGTTTGGATGGCGAGCAGGTCGCTCGGCAGCAGGGCGGTGCCTTTGAACTTGATGACAAAGTGCTGCGCGATGCCCAAGCCGCAGCAGGTCACAACGGCCAGGCAGCAGAGCGCTCCCGTGCGCTGTCCGATAAAGTAGAGCAGCAGCATGATGATGAAGACAATGGCCACCGAGACCCAGAAGAAGGCGAACGGGATCTGCTCGATCGAGACGGTGTTGCAGGCGGTCTCGAGCGAGATGACCGAGATGACCGCGGCTGCGACCATGGCGAGCAGGTCGCGCGCGATGCGGATCGCGTGCGGGGCAAAGCGGCTCTCGGAGCGGTCGAGGAGGTCAAAGACGGGGCGGCGCAGCATGGTCACAACGCCGCAGATAAAGGTGATGTCGGCGTGGAGATTGAGCGATGAGATGTCTGCCCAGCAGATGCCCATCACGTTCCACGTGGCTACAAGAATCTCGGAGGCCAAGAAGGGGAGAGCCCACAAGATCGTGGTGGGGTGGATGCGATGCTCCTTCTTATATTGGTAGGCGAGCACGCAAGCCAGGGCGGCGACGAGCGCGACTGCGGCGCCTATCGCGATTGATGCGGTATTTTCTGCATTGACGGTGGTCATGGGGTGTTTCTTTTCAACTTTTCGCAGCTAGACGTAAAAATGGATTGAACAACTATAGCGTAGTGCAGTGGATTTTACAGCTTATGAAACAACTTAGACTCGAATATGCGAATGCGTGTTCGTATGCGCGTGAAAATGCGCTACACTGACTGCTTGAGATTTGAACCAGATTCTTCGGGCGCACACCTGCGCCTCAAGGAGCGTGCAACCTATGTCCGAGTCGTCCATCGTTATCCGCGGGGCCCGCGAGCACAACCTGAAAAATGTTGACGTCACCATCCCGCGTGACAAGCTCGTCGTGATTACCGGCCTTTCGGGCTCCGGCAAGTCGAGTCTTGCGTTCGACACCATCTATGCCGAGGGCCAGCGTCGCTACGTGGAGAGTCTCTCGAGCTACGCGCGCCAGTTCTTGGGCCAGATGGACAAGCCCGACCTTGACTCCATTGAGGGCCTCTCTCCAGCCGTCTCCATCGATCAGAAGACCACGTCTAAAAACCCGCGCTCGACCGTGGGCACCGTGACCGAGATCTACGACTACCTGCGTCTGCTCTACGCTCGCATCGGCGTTCCGCATTGCCCTGAGTGCGGCCGCGTGATCGAGCGTCAGACCACCGACCAGGTGGCGGATAAGATTCTGGCTGCGGGCGAGGGGAGACGCGCCTTTGTGTTGGCGCCTGTGGTGCGCGGGCGCAAGGGTGAGTTTGCCAAGCTGTTCGAGGACCTGCGTGGGGAGGGCTTCTCGCGCGTGCGCGTGGACGGCGAGGTGCGTTCGCTGGATGACCCCATCGAGCTGGACAAGAAGTTCAAGCACAATATCGAGGTGGTAGTCGACCGCATCGTGATCCGCGAGGGCTCGGTGGGCCGCATCGCCGAGTCGGTGGAGCAGGCGACCGCGCTCGCTCACGGCAACGTGGCCGTGTACCTGCTGCCCGACCGCGATGCCCCGGAGGGCACCGAGGGGGAGCTGCTGGAGTACTCCCTTGCGCTTGCGTGTCCCGAGCACGGTCACTCCATCGATGACTTGCAGCCGCGTGACTTCTCTTTCAACGCTCCTTATGGCGCGTGTCCCGAGTGCGACGGTCTGGGCTTTAAAAAGATCGTGGATGCGGAGGCGTTGATCGAGGACCCGAGCCTTTCGGTGAGCGAGGGCGTGTTCGGTAGCGTCTTTGGCAACGGCAACTACTTTCCGCAGATTTTGAACGCGTTGTGCGAGCACCTCAAGGTCGACCCCAAGACGCCCTGGCGCGACCTGCCACCGCGAGCGAAGAAGGCCTTCTTGGATGGCTTGGGCGAGAAGAAGATGCACGTGAACTACCGCAAGCTCGATGGCACCCGTTCGAGCTGGACCACCAAGTTTTCTGGCTTGCGCAATATCCTGTACGAGCGCTACGTGGAGTCTACAAGCGAGACCGCCAAGGCGCGTCTGGAGAAGTACATCCGCGAGGAGCCCTGCCGTGCCTGCCGTGGCGCGCGTCTGCGCCCCGAGATGCTTGCGGTGACGGTGGGCGGCAAGTCTATCTACGAGGTCTGCTGCCTGAGCTGCAAGGAGTCGCTCGCCTTCTTTGAGGAGCTTGAGCTTAACGAGCGCCAGCAGTTCATCGGCGGCCGCATCGTGAAAGAGATTATGGAGCGCCTGCGCTTCTTGGTGGATGTGGGTCTGGACTACCTGACGCTCGACCGAGCCTCGGCCACGCTCTCGGGCGGCGAGGCACAGCGTATTCGCCTGGCCACGCAGATCGGCGCGGGTCTCATGGGCGTGCTCTACATTTTGGACGAGCCCTCCATCGGTCTGCACCAGCGCGACAACGATCGTCTGATCGCCACGCTGGAGCGTCTGCGTGACATTGGCAACACGGTGATTGTGGTCGAGCACGATGAGGACACCATCCGCGCTGCCGATTACGTGATCGATATGGGCCCGGGCGCCGGCGAGAATGGCGGTGCTGTGGTATGCGCCGGCACGCCTGAAGAGATCATGGCCGACCCTAACTCGGTGACCGGCGCCTACCTTACCGGGCGCAGCATGATCCGTCTGCCGCGCGAGCGGAGGAATCCCGGCCGCGGCTCGCTCAAGATCTACGGTGCGGCTGCCAACAATCTCAAGAAGGTGGACGCAGAGGTTGAGTTTGGCACGCTGACGGTGGTGACCGGCGTTTCCGGTTCGGGTAAGAGCTCGCTGGTGACCGACACGATCGCTCCAGCGCTCACCAATGCGGTTCACCGCTCGGCGCGCCCGGTGGGCCCGTACAAGAGCATCGAGGGGATCGAAGAGATCGACAAGGTCATCGATATCGACCAGAGTCCCATCGGTCGCACGCCTCGTTCCAACCCGGCAACCTACATCGGCCTGTGGGACGATCTGCGGTCGCTCTTCGCCAGCGTGCCGGAGTCCAAGGCACGCGGCTACTCGCCCGGGCGCTTCTCGTTTAACGTCTCGGGCGGCCGCTGCGAGGCATGCCGCGGCGACGGCCAGATCAAGATCGAGATGCACTTCTTGCCTGACATCTATGTGCCTTGCGAGGTCTGCGGCGGCAAGCGCTACAACCGCGAGACGCTCGAGGTCGCGTATCGTGGCAAGTCCATCTCGGACGTGCTGGACATGAGCGTGACCGAGGCGCTGGCTTTCTTTGGCAACATTCCGCAGATCAAGCGCAAGCTGCAGACGCTTTACGACGTGGGCTTGGGCTACGTGCGCCTGGGCCAGCCGGCAACGACTCTCTCGGGCGGCGAGGCTCAACGCGTGAAGCTCGCCAAGGAACTGCATCGCCGCCAGACGGGCAAGACGTTCTACATCTTGGACGAGCCCACCACCGGCCTGCACTTTGAGGACGTGCGCCAGCTGATCGACGTGTTGCAGCGTCTGGTCGACTCCGGCAACACAGTGCTGGTGATCGAGCACAACCTCGACGTGATCAAGGTTGCCGACCGCCTGATCGACATGGGCCCCGAGGGCGGTTCCGGCGGCGGTCGCGTTGTGGTCGCGGGCACGCCCGAGCAGGTGGCGGCTTGCAAAAAGAGTTACACCGGCAAGTTCTTGGGTCCGATTCTCGAGCGTGACCGTGCTCGCATGGAGACCCTCGACAAGGCTGAGTAGGGTAGGGTTTACGCCCTTTGCACGCCGCCTGCCGCCCAGCGGCGGCGTGTGGAGGGCGAGTGGAACATTTGGGGTCTGCGGGGGCATCCTGCTACCATGTGTAAAACGTTGTCGAGCTCCGGGCCGCTCCCGGGTGCTCCGACGTGGTTCCCGATACGTGTGGAGGGCCTATCCCGCCGCACCGTTAGGAGTTTTACATATATGGCGCAACCTAAACGTAGCCTTATCAAACGCAGCCTTTACGCCGTTCCTGCCGTCGGCCTGAGCTTGGTGCTCGGCCTGGGCGGATGCCCTGTTTATGCTTTTGCTACTACGTCTGCAGAACTTCAGACGCAGCTTGATGCGGCTCAGTCTCGTTTGAACAAGCTTTCTGCCGCTGCCGAGCAGGCCGGCAACGACCTCGTGACCGTCACGGCCGACCTCGAGGAGACCAAGTCTCAGATCGAGCAGACCCAGGCCGAGATCGAGGAGGAAGAGGCCCAGCTCGCCGAGAACCAGAACGAGCTCGGTAGCCTGGTCTCTACGCAGTACAAGACCGGCGGTTCCAACATCATCGCCATGCTGCTCAACTCCGGTAGCTTTAGCAGCCTTATCTCGTCGGTACACTATGCCGACAAGGCGGCCGAGTACCAGCAGAGCGTGATTAGCTCCACTCGCGAGCTCAAGGAGTCCCTTGAGCAGAAGAAGAGCGAGCTTGAGGAGCAGCAGACCAAGCAGGAGCAGCTTGTTTCTGAACAGCAGCAGAAGTCTGCTGCTGCAGACGCCGCTGCCAGCGAGGCGCAGGCCTACTATGATCAGCTCTCCGATGAGCTGAAGGCCAAGATTGCCGAGGAGCAGGAAGCCGCGCGCAAGAAGGCTGAGGAAGAGGCTGCTGCACAGGCCGCTCACATTCAGCAGCAGACGCAGCAGGCACAGAACAACTCGAGCAGCAACTCGGGCGGCAGCTCGAACAACAGCTCCAACAACAGCTCGAACAATTCCAGCAACAACTCGAGTAACAACAGCTCTAATAACAGCTCGAGCGGCGGCTCCAGCAACCGCACGCCTACGACTTCCGCAGCCGCCATGGTGCAGAAGGCCTACGGCGTCATCGGCTCCGGCTACTCCTACACCGGCTACAACTGGACGGGCAGCACGAGCTCCTCGTACTTCACCTGCTCGGGTCTGGTTGACTACGCCCTGGGCCTGAGCCCCTGGTCTAACAGCCCCACCACCCTGTATAACAAGGTCGGTTCGCGCCTCACCACCAACGTGAGCAGCCTGCAGTACGGCGACCTGGTCTTCTTTAAGACCGGCAGCCGCATCACGCATGTGGGCATCTACATCGGCGGCGGCAGCATGATCGACTCTATCCCCAACGGTGGTGTTGGCATCCACAGCCTGACCTACATCGCGGGTTCTGACTACCGAGACTTTGCCGGCGGCGGCCCGATTCTCTAGCGGGCGCGCGATCTGAACACCTCGACCCCAAGGCGCCGAAGAGGGCTGCTTTGGGGTCGTTTTTGTTGAGAGGGGGCGCCGGGTGGCGCGAAAGGAAAAAGTCCAAAAGACCAACGCCATGCGCGAGCTTGAACGTGCCGGTATCTCTTTTGAAGTTCGCGAGTACGACGCCGATGAGGAAGAAGGCCACGAGCTTGGCGTCCAGATCGCCCAGATGCTGGGGCAAGATCCGGCCCAAGGCTTCAAGACCCTGATCACCTGCGCCCCTGACGGCAGCCATGTGGTCTGCTGCATTCCGGTGGCCGAGGAGCTCGACCTCAAAGCGGCGGCCGCGGCGGCAGGCGTAAAGACGCTCACCATGATGCACGTGCGCGACCTGCTGGCGGCCACGGGCTATGTGCGCGGCGGCTGTTCACCCGTGGGGATGAAGAAACATTTCCCCACGCTGATCGATGAGACCTGCCTGCTCTTTGATCAGATTTTCATTTCGGGCGGACGGCGCGGCCTGCAGCTTGCGCTGAACCCCGAAGACCTTATTGCTCACACCGGGGCCACCGCTGCCCCTATCTGCCGGGAAGGGTAGCGCTAGATGGAGAATCAGGACGAGAAGGAGATTCGCCCCGCCGAGGTCGAAAACGACGAGGCATCTGCCGAGGACATCGGCAAGTCCGCCGCGCTCATGAGCGGCCTGGTGATCGTGAGCCGCATCACTGGCTTTTTCCGTACGTGGGCTCAGGCCTTCGGCATGGGTACTACCATCACGGCTAGTGCTTTTACCGTTGCCAACAACCTGCCCAACGCGCTCTACGAGCTCGTGATGGGCGGCATGTTGGTCACGGCGTTTTTGCCGGTCTACGTTTCGACCAAGAAGAAGGCCGGTCGCGCCGGTGCGAGCGCCTACGCCTCCAACCTCCTTTCGCTCGTCACGTTGCTGATGGGCGCGCTGGCGATCATCTCGTTCATCTTTGCCGGGCAGATTATCTGGACGCAGGCCTTTAACGCCTCGAGCGAGTTCGACTTCGATCTGGCCACGTTCTTCTTCCGCTTCTTCGCGATCGAGATCGTCCTTTATGCGCTCTCGTCCGTTATCTCCAGCGTGCTCAACGCCGAGCGCGATTACTTCTGGAGCACCGCGGCGCCGATCGCCAACAACATCGTTATCACGGTGGCCTTCCTCCTGTACGGCATGCTCGTCGAGACCCAGCCGTTCTTGGCCATCATGGTGCTCGCGATCTCCAATCCGCTTGGCGTGCTCGTGCAGGTGGTTATGCAGATTCCGCCGCTGCTGCGCCACGGCGTCAAGCTGAGCCCGCGCATCGACATCCACGACCCGCTGATTCGCGAGACGCTCACCATCGGCATCCCCACGCTCGTGGTGACGGTGGTCTCGTTTGCCACCACGTCGGTGCAGAGCTCCTGCTCGCTTTCGGTTAACCCCAACGGCGCCTCCATCACCTACTACGCGCGCATCTGGTACATCCTGCCGTACTCGGTGTTTGCCATCCCCATCACTACGGCTATGTTCACCGAGCTCTCCTCGTTTGTGGCCGCCGGCCGCATGCAGCGTTTTATTGACGGCCTCGCGCGTGGTTGCGGACAGATTCTGTTCCTGCTCATTCCGTTTGCCATGTATCTCATGGTGTTCTCGCCGTGCCTTTCCAACATGCTCAAGAGCGCTCGCATGACGAGCGAGGACGTCGAGATTCTCTCGACCTACATCGTGTGGCTCTCCATCTCCCTGCCCGGCTACGGTGTGGGCACCTACCTGCAAAAGGCCTGCTCGTCGCTGCGCAAGATGCACCTGTTCGCCATCGCCGAGTGCATCGCCGGCACCGTGCAGATCGTGATGTGCCTGGTGTTCACGCCGATCTTTGGCTTCAACATCGTGGGCTTCAGCTCGACGTTCTTCTATGTCTCCATCGACGCGGCGACCTTCATCTTCCTGCGCCGTGAGCTGGGGCACATCGGCTTTAAGTCTATCGCCGTGGCCGCTCTGCGCGCCCTTGTCCTGGGTGCTCTTGGTTCTGCCGTGGGTTTTGGCATCATGGCTGGCCTGCAGGTGCTGTTCGGATCCATCGTGGGCGGCGGCATGGTGCGCTCGCTCGCGTACTGCATCGCGGGCGGCCTTCCTGCCCTGCTCGTGACCTTTGGCGTGGCCATGGCCATGAAGCTGCCCGAGGTCTCGTTCCTGTCTGGTCTGGTGGGCCGCTTCGTGCCCGCCCTGCGTCAATCAAAGTAGGGGAGGCGCCATGGAGCGTTTGCCACAAGAGCGCGCTGTCGCGCAGTATTTGGCCGAGCGTACGGGAACCTGTGCGGACGACTGGTTTTTGACCTTCAAGGCACGCCACGGCATGCAGGTGACGCTCGAGTGCATTCGCGAGATGCGCGGTGAGGGCGCCGTTGCCACTCAGCTGCTTACCTGCTGCACGGCGGTCGACCCCATTTTGGTGGCGGGCCTTGCGCCGCGCTATTGCGAAGTGAGTCTCGACACCGCGATGATCGACCCACAAAGGCTCGACATTTCGGGCGATCTGCGCGCGGTGATGGCGCAGCACACCTACGGCATTGTGGACGACGCCGCCACGGCAGAGCTCGCCGCGTTCGCGCACGAGGCCGGGGCCCTGCTGCTGGAGGACTGTGCGCACTGCGTGGGTCGCATGGCGCGCGGGGCGGACGGTGCGCCGCTGGCAGACGTCTCCTTCCACTCTTTTGGCATCGAGAAGATGCTTCACACCCTGCTCGGCGCTGCCGTGTGGGTCAACCCGGCGAGCCCTCATGCCGAGGTGCTGGCCGAGGTGCGCCGTCGTCTGGCCGCGCTGCCGGTCTCGGGTGCGCACCTGGATCGCCTCGAGCGCGCCTTTGTGAACCAGTGCCGCGTGTTCAACCACGTGCCGCGTCCTGTGGCGCGCGGGCTGCGCCACGGCCTCGCCCGCCTGAATCTCTTTGAGCCCGCCGTGAGCACCGACGAGCAGCGCGGCCAGATCAGCCATGCCCCGATGCGCCCGAGCGCGCATATCTGCAATCAGGCGCTCGAGGCGTTTGGCCGCCTGGATGGAGACGAGGCGGCTCGTGCCGAGGCCACCCGTGCGTATGCCGACCTGTTCGCAGACATGCCCGGCGTTACGGTGCCGGCCGGTACGGAGCTGGGTCAGCCCCTGCTGAAGTTCCCCATTCTTGTGCGCGACACTGCCACAGCCGACCGCATCATCGAGGCTTGCTGCGCGGCGGGGCACTTCACTTCGGCGTGGTACCGCCCCGAGCTGGGGCCGGGCGTGCTGGATGAGGCTGCCTATCGGGTGCCCACCGACCGCAGCGGTCTTGCCGTGTGCGACCGCATGGTCGCCTGCCTGGCAACCCTTCCCACCGATAGGGGCGAGGCCCAGGCACGCGAGGTGGCAGACGTGGTGCGGAGCGTGGTCTCTTCATAGAAGCGCCGCGGCGCTGCCTCGCCCCCGGCCGGTCCACGATATACTCAGCTACTTGGAAATGAATGCGAGTATGAACGCGACGATACAGCGCGAGGACCGACGGAGTCGTGATGATGCAGGTAAAGAAACTAACGCGTGAGACCTATGAGGAGAAGCTCCGTGGGCTCGACGTGGTGGTACCCGTGGAGCAGCTGCCCGTGTGGCAGGACTTTGAGCAGACTATCCCCGGCCGCGAACCGTGGGGTTTTGTTTGCATTGAGCAGGCCGGCGAGACCGTAGCCTTGGTCTCCTTTATGCAGTACGAGACCCACGGCTACCGCTACCTGCGCGCCCATCACGCGCCCGTGTGGGCCGCATCTCCCACGCCCGAGCAAGAGACCGAGGCCCTTGAGGCCCTGGCCGCCTTTGTGCGCGCCGAGGACAGCAAGCAGGTGTTCATCCGTCTGGCCGTCTTCCACGATCTGCCCGTCTGCTCGCCGTGCCTTTCCACGCTGCCGTATGACACGACCGTCATCATCGACCTTTCCGGCACCACCGAGGACATTCTTTCTCGCATGAAGCCGCGCGGCCGTCGCGACGTGCGCAAAGCCCTGCGCGAGTGCCCGGCCGAGGTTTCAGACGAGACCGACCGCGCTGCCGAGTCGTTCGAGGAATACTACGAGGTCATGTGCCAGACCGGCGAGCGCGATGGCTTTGTTCCCGCCCCGCTCTCTGACTACCAGTCCATGGTGCGCCTGCTGGGCGCCGAACATTGCCGCGTATTCGCGGGCCGCGTGGACGGCAAGCTCGTGGCGTGGTCGCTCGTGACCGTCTCCGGCGCGCGCGCGACGCGCTACTACGCCGCCACGGCCCTGGGTGCTGGCCGCTTGCGCGTAGCCGATGTGCTCGTCCTCTTTGAGTGCGAGCAGGCCGCAAAGATGGGCTGCACCGAGTACGACCTCATGGGTATCGGCAGTGAGTTTGCGCCCGAGACCATGAATCTCAACGAGTTCAAAACCAAGTTCGCCAAGGACGGCGTGACTGTGATCGCCCCCGACCGCGACCTGCCCATCAAAAAGGGCTTCTACCGTGCGCTCGTGGCCGCCAAGGGCCTGCGCGCCAAGATTCGCGACCGCAAGAGCGGGGAGGAGGAGTAGCATGGCGACCGTGCGTATCACCGAGGCCGAGGTTTCGCAGCGCCTCGTTCCCGTCGTGCTGGGCGGCGACGTGCTCGCGTACTCCTATGCTCGCTGCTTTAACGAGGCTTACGGCATCAAGACCGTCGTGCTTTCCGGCGTGGACGTGCGCGTGACGTCGTCTAGCCGCTTTACCGACTACCGCGTGATGTCCGAGATGAACGAGGGTTCCGAGGCCATCGCCGCGCTCCTGCGTCATTTGGGTGAGGAGTGGGTGACTGCGGGTAAAGTCCCCGTGCTGCTGGGCAGCGCTGACTGGCACGTGCGCGTCATCTGCGAGCACGCCTGTGAGCTTGCCGACCTCTACGTGATTCCCTACAACAGCTTTGAGGTGCTCGACGACATCACCCAGAAGGGGCGCTTCTACCAGATCTGCGAAGAGCTGGGCATGGCCTATCCCAAGACCTGGACGTTCGACTGCAGCGACCCCAATGCGGTCATCGATGCCGACTCGTTCACCTATCCGCTGATCGCCAAGCCGTCGAACTCCGCGCGCTACGACCTGATGGACTTTGCCGGCAAGGAGAAAATCTACGAGGTTCACGAGCCTGCCGAGCTCACGCGCATCTTTAACCTGCTGCGCGACGCCGGGTACGACAAAGAGCTGGTGGTTCAGGACTTTATCCCCGGCGACGATGACGCCATCTGCTCGCTCACCACGTTCTCTGACGCTCGGGGCGTCGTGCGCGCCGTCTCGGGCGGACGCGTGGTGCTGCAAGACCATTCCCCGGCGCGCATCGGCAACCCTGTGACTATTTTGCTGGAGCGCCACGAGCAGCTGATCGAGGACGCGAAGCGCTTTTGCGCGCACACCGGCTTCGTGGGCTTTGCGAACTTCGACGCCAAGTTCGACGAGCGCGACGGAACCTACAAGTTCTTTGAGGTGAACGCCCGCCCGGGTGCCAACACCTATTACATGGCCGTGGGCGGCGTGAACTTTGCCTCCCTGATTGTGGAGACCTTTGTGCTGGGGCATGAGGTGCCCTATACCGAGGCTTACCGCGAGGCGCTCTACACGCTGGTTCCCACCGAGGTCATCAAGCACTGCGTGCCCAACGACGAGCTGCGCGCCCAGACGCTCGATCTGTATAAGCGCCATTTGGCATTCTCGCCCTTTGACGCTCCTGGCGACACGCTTGCCCATAAGCTGTGGGCGACGGTGCGCTGCCGTCGGCAGATCAAAAAGTTCCAGCAGCATATGGGCGACGTCGTCTCGGCAAAGGTCTAGGCGTGCCGCGACTCGACGGTGACAACGAGGGGCGTGGGGTAGGGCGCGAGGCGGCTGCCCCCGTGCGTCCAGGCGACGAGGCTGCAGCCGCGCGCCACCTTGCCCAGGCGCCCGAGGGCAGTGTGGCCTCCATTGCCCAGCAGGTGGCACAGGTGCCCACCGATCCGGGCTGCTACTTGTGGAAAGACGAGACCGGTCAGGTCATTTACGTGGGCAAGGCCAAAAACCTGCGCGCCCGCATGAAACAGTACGTCACGCTCTCGGACGACCGCGAGAAGATCCCTTTGATGATGCAGCTCGTGGCCTCGTTCGACTACGTGGTGGTGGGCAGCGAGCACGAGGCATTGGTGCTCGAACGCAACCTGATCGAGCAATACCATCCGTACTTCAACGTCGACTTCAAAGACGACAAAAGCTATCCCTACATTGCGCTCACGATGGACGACATGTTTCCGGCCATCAAGTACACGCGCGAGAAGCACAAGCGCGGCACGCGCTACTTTGGCCCCTATACCGATGCCCGCGCCGCCCGCGAGACGATCGACACCTTGCGCAAGGTCGTGCCCATTTGCAGCGCCTCGTGCGCGGGCTGGAAGCATGTGAAGCGCCTGCTGGAGAAGCACTCCGAGGACGCCGACGTGATCGAGCTTGTGTGCGCCAAGCAGGGGAGACCGTGCTTTGACTACCACGTGGGCCGCGGGCCGGGTGTGTGCGCCGGCATGATCGGGCGCGAGGAGTACGCCCAAAACGTGCGCCGTGTGGAGCGATTCCTTTCGGGTAAGCGTTCTGAGCTTGTGGGCGAGCTGAAAGGCGATATGGCCGAGGCCGCCGCCGAACTCGACTTTGAGCGGGCAGGACGCATCAAGCGCCGCCTTGAGGTGATCGGCAGCCTGGACGACCGTCAGCAGGTGGTCTTCCCCACGAGCGTGGACATCGACCTGATCGGCTTTTACCGCGAGGAGACCATTGCGGGCGCCTGCGTGTTTGTGGTGCGCGAGGGGCGCACGGTGCGTACCTGCGAGTTCATCTTGGACAAGGGTTTCGATGTGCCCGAAGAGGAGCTGGTCGCGGGCTTTGTGAAGCGCTATTACGACGAGACGGCCGACATTCCCGCTGAGGTCGATGTGGCGATCGAGCTAGCCGATGCGGAGCTCATCGCTGGCTGGCTCACCGAGAAGCGCGGCCGCAAGTGCGTTTTGCACCGCCCGCAGCGCGGTGAGAAGCGCCGCCTGCTCGACATGTGCGCGCGAAACGCCCGTCATGCACTCATGCGCTACATGATGCGCACTGGCTACGCCGACGACCGCACCAATCAGGCCCTGCTGCAGCTCGAGAGCGCCCTGGCGCTTGACGCGCCGCCGATGCGCATCGAGTGCTTCGATATCTCCACCATCCACGGACGCTTTACGGTGGCCTCGATGGTCGTGTTCACCAACGGCAAGCCCGACAAGAGCCAGTATCGGCGCTTCAAGATTCGTGCTGAACTCGAGGAGGCAAATGACTTTGTCTCTATGTCCGAGGTGCTGGGGCGCCGTTATGCTCCGGAGCGCATGGCTGACGAGCGCTTTGGCTCGCGTCCCGATTTGCTGGTGGTCGACGGTGGCAAGCCGCAGCTCACGGCTGCTATGAACCAGCTTGAGGCGCTGGGGCTCGACATTCCGGTTTGCGGCCTTGCCAAGGCTGACGAGGAAGTCTTTGTGCCCTGGAGCGACACTCCGGTGGTACTGCCTTCCGGCTCGGCCTCGCTCTACCTGATCAAGCAGGTGCGTGACGAGTCGCACCGTTTTGCCATCACCTTCCACCGCGAGCTGCGCGACCGCGCCATGACGGTCTCCATTCTGGACGAGGTGCCGGGCGTGGGGCCTACGCGCAAACGCGCCATCATGCGTCACTTTGGCTCCATGAAACGCCTGCGCTCCGCCTCGGCGGAGGACATCGCCCAGGTAAAGGGCGTACCCGAGGACGTGGCGCGAGCTGTCTACGACGCCGTGCGCGCAGGCGTCGAGCTTGCGCAGGGCACGGGCGACGCGACGGACGAGGCCGCGGCCGCCTTGCTATACTGAATCCCATACGCATGCACGCTAGGAGGCACTTCGTGGCAGAAATCGACTCCATCACCGCAAGCGAGCTCGCAGACCGCGTGCCCGACATCGTGATCATCACCGGCATGGCCGGCTCCGGCCGCACCCAGGCCATGCACGTCTTTGAGGACATGGGCTATTTCTGCATCGACAACCTGCCGCCGCGCCTGATCATGCAGCTCGCAGAGCTTGTAGGCATCAACTCGGGCGTGGGTCGTCATTTGGCCGTGACCTGCGACTTGCGCAGCCAGGGTCTCTTTGACGAGCTGCTCGACTCCATCCGCACGCTCGAGGAGCACGAACTCAGCTGCAAGGTTGTCTTTTTGGACGCCTCGGACGAGGTCTTGATTCGCCGCTACAGCGAGAACCGCCGCCGTCACCCCCTGGCCATGCCGGGCGAGGCCACGGTCGACGCCATCCAGCGCGAGCGCGTGCAGCTCAAGAGCATCCGCGAACACGCCGACATGGTGATCGATACGAGCCGTATGCGCACGTCGAGCCTGCGAAACAAACTGCGCATGGCATTCAGCGAGCTTGCCGACCAGCAGCTCATGGAAGTGCGCGTCTTTTCCTTTGGGTTCAAGCACGGCCTGCCCGAGGAAGCCGACCTTATGATCGACGTGCGCTTTTTGCCCAACCCCTTCTACGATCCCGAGATGCGCACGATGACCGGCCTTGACCCCAAGGTTTCTGAGTTCGTGCTCGAGCACCCCAAGACGCGCGAGTTCCTCGCCGCTTGGCAACAGCTGCTCGATGCGGTGATGCCCGGCTACGTGGCCGAGGGCAAGCCGCAGCTCTCCATCGCGATCGGGTGCACCGGCGGCCAGCACCGCAGCGTCGCCATCGCCGAGGCCACCGCGCGCTATCTCGAGCGCCAACAGTACCACGTGAGCATCTCGCACCGCGATCTGTCGCGCGCGAACGCCGCGAGCTAGGGCGGCGGCATGTCGTTTACCGCCCAAGTAAGAGACGAGCTCGCTCGATGCGAGCCCTCCTGCGAGTACTGCGATCTGGCGACCCTGGCCGCGCTGACACGCATCTGCGGCACGCTGATCGCGAGTAAGGACGGCTACCGCCTGCAGGTGGCCACCGAGACGGGCGCCGTGGCGCGCACCATGCTCGCCCTTACGCACAAGATCTTGAAGCTCAAGACCGAGTTCACGGCGCGAAAGTCGGTTCTGCACCGCGTGCGCAACTACCTGATCGTCTTGCCCGAGCAGCCCGACCTGCAAAAGGCGCTGGTGCTTCTGGGCGTACTCGATCGCCGGGGCAACCTGGTGCCCGGTATTCCCAAGCATGTGGTTTCGCGCGATTGCTGCCGCATCGCCTATATCCGCGGGGCACTCATCGCCGGCGGCTTTGTGGCCGACCCGCGCGGCGACTTTCATCTCGAGATTTCCTGCCAGGCCGAGGAGTTCGCCTATGCCCTTGCGAGCCTGATCGACGAGGTGGGCGTGCATGCCCGCGTCAATGCGCGCAAATCGAGCTACGCGGTATATGTAAAGAGCGCCGAGGACATTCGCACGCTGCTTACCGTGACGGGCGCGCACGCCAGCGTGGCCGAGATCGAGGACGCGCGTGCCATGAAGTCGGTAAAAAACGACGTGAACCGTCGTGTGAACGCCGAACTTGCCAACCAGGGGAGAAGTGCGGGCGCCGCCCAGCACCAGCTCGACGTGATCGATCAGCTGGAGCGATTGGGTCTGCGCGACTCGCTGCCGCGCGCTCTGCAGAGCTTCTGCGACCTGCGCGAGGCCTACCCGGACCTGTCTCTGCGCGACCTAGGCGAGATGGCCACGCCTCCTCTTTCAAAATCTGCGCTCTATCATCGCGTCCTGCGTCTTGAAAAGATATTGGCCGATTCAACTGGTAAAACAGAGTGATTGCAAGCGCTCGGTATGGAAATACTGAGATTGAAACGCTTCAAAGTAATGAAAAAGTCGGAATCTCGCCAATGACGCGAATGCGGCTTCTGAAAACAGGTATATTCAGCACGTGGTTAGTTTGTGGGCCCGAGCGGCAGGCAAAAGAGCCTGCGGGGCCTAACGAAAGGAGACACGCATGGCAGTAAAGGTTGCTATCAACGGCTTCGGTCGCATCGGTCGTCTGGCTTTCCGTCAGATGTTCGGTCACGAGGGCTCCGAGATCGTCGCCATCAACGACCTCACCTCTCCCGATATGCTCGCTTACCTGCTGAAGTACGATTCTACGCAGGGCAACTACAGCCGCGATCACGAGGTTGTCGCCGGTGAGGACTCCATCACCGTCGATGGCAAGACCATCAAGATCTACAAGGAGGCCGACGCCAACAACCTGCCTTGGGGCGAGCTCGACGTCGACGTCGTTCTCGAGTGCACCGGTTTCTACACCAGCAAGGACAAGGCTCAGGCCCACATCAACGCTGGCGCCAAGAAGG
>CAVEPV010000023.1:26922-28887 GCA_963617695.1 Bacteroidaceae bacterium | reverse complement strand
GACTACGAGGTCGAGGGCGACTTCCCCAAGTACGGCAACGACGACGACCGCGCCGACGACATCGCTGTGTGGCTGCTGAAGAACTTCATGGCCAAGATCGCCAAGCACCACACCTATCGCGACTCCGAGCCCACCACCTCCATCCTTACCATCACCTCCAACGTGGTGTACGGCAAGGCTACCGGTGGTACCCCCGACGGCCGCAAGGCGTTCACCCCGTTCGCCCCTGGTGCCAACCCCGCCTACGGCGCTGAGCAGAACGGCCTGCTGGCCTCCCTCAACTCCGTGGCCAAGCTGCCCTACGAGTACGCACTCGACGGCATCTCCAACACCCAGACCATCAACCCGTCCGCTCTGGGCAACGACGACGAGCAGCGCACTGCTAACCTCGTCAACGTCCTCGACGGTTACTTCGATGGCGGCGCTCACCACCTGAACGTGAACGTCTTTGGTGTCGAGAAGCTCAAGGACGCCATGGAGCACCCCGAGAAGCCCGAGTACGCCAACTTCACCATCCGCGTCTCTGGCTACGCGGTGAAGTTCATCGACCTCACCCGTGAGCAGCAGCTCGACGTTATCGCCCGTACCTGCCACGAGCACATGTAATCCGCTCTTACACGGGTTATAGCAAGGGAGGCATCCGCAAGCGCGGGTGCCTCCCTTTTTTAGTGGCTCGTATGCGCGCGCGTCTACTTGTGGTAGGGCTCACCGCGGCTGATTTTGGCGGCACGGTAGACCTGTTCGAGCAAGACGACGCGGGCGAGATTGTGCGGCATGGTGATACGCCCAAACGAGAGCGTCTCATCCGCGCGGGCACGTACGGCATCGGACACGCCGTCTGAGCCGCCGATCACAAACGAAATGTCGCTCTTACCGCGCAGGGCAAGCTCATCGAGATGCTCGGAGAACTCCTCGCTCGTGCGCTCGCGGCCCTCGATGGCGAGCAAGATCATGTGACTGCGCTCGGGCACGGCGGCAAGGATCGCCTCCCCCTCCTTGGTGCGGCTGGCATCCACACCGCCCGCGCGGGCCGGGTCGATGTCTGCCACCTCGCGCACCTCGACCTTGGCATAGGCGCCCAGGCGCTTGAGGTACTCCGCGCAAGCATCGCGCCAAAAGCGTTCTTTAAGCTTGCCCACAGCCACCACGGTGTACTTCATGTTCGGTTCCCGCCTCTCTACGTTTTGCTCGCCTCATTGTACGGCCAGCACGACGGGCATGCGAGCGCGAGAAACGTGCGCACCGGGCACGCGACAGGTGCCCTATAATGGACCCATCATGTTCAAATGGAATAGCGAGGCCGCCGCCGCAGCTGCCATACCGTGCCGTGCGCACCCTGATTTCGTGCGTCTTTGAGAGGGGCTTTATGAGAAAACCGAGCAACTATATCGTTCGCGTCATCATGTACCTGGCTGGTCTCGCCATCATGACACTGGGTGTTGCCATCTCGATTAAGTCAGCCCTCGGCGTATCGCCGGTAAGCAGCATCCCCTATAGCATCAGCTTGATTTGGGGACTGGAGATGGGCCTGGCCACGATCGTGTTCCACGTTGTCTTGGTTTGCATTCAGATCCTTATCCTGCGCAAGTCGTTTGCGCTCAAAAACCTGCTGCAGGTGCCCGTTGGCGTGCTGTTCGGCGGCCTTACCACCTGGGCGATCGGTGTTGCGTCTGCCTTCCCCGCGCCGGCGAGTCTCATACAGCAGGGCCTCATGATGTTGGTCAGCACCGTCGTGGTGGCCTTTGGCATCTTCCTCTACGTACCGGCAGACATCATCCCGCTCGCCGGCGAAGGCGCGATGCTCGCAATCTCACAGACCGCGGGTATCAAGTTCGCGACCGTCAAGATCGCCTTCGACGTGACGATGGTGGTGGTCTCGCTTGTTTCGTGCCTGGCGTTCATCCACGGTCTCGGCAGCGTGGGCGTAGGAACCGTTGTGGCCGCGGTGCTCGTGGGCATGTGGCT
>CAVEPV010000023.1:24078-26655 GCA_963617695.1 Bacteroidaceae bacterium | reverse complement strand
CGGACCCTAGCGGTGCCAATCAAAGCCGATGCGCGGCGAGCCGTCGGCGATGTGAATGATGCCGCAGCGTTCAAAGCCGTACTTTTTGATAGCCCCCTGCATGGGGAGATTGTCGGCATGCGTGTCGATGCGCAGGTAGTCGGCGCGCTCCTGGCAGTAGGTAAAACAGGCACGGGCCACGCCACGCGTTGTACCGTTTGATGCCACGCGGTGGATCACGTGATAGGGCTCGTCAAAGTGCCACTGGCCGTCCTCGATCACGCGGTAGGTCTCGTCAGGGCCGGGCAGAAAGGCGAAGGTGCCAACGATCTCGCCATCCTCGACGCACACACGGCTGGCACCCGCGAGGATCAAAAAACGGATCTCCTCGCGCGAGGGATTGCCGACCGGCCACTGGGTCGTGTTGCCGTGAGCGCGCATGAACGCGCGGGCCGCGTCAAAGATCGGCATGATGTTGTCCAGGTCCGCCTCGGTGGCAATGCGTACGTCCATTGAGCTGCCTCGCAATCGTGTTTCTTGGCGTCTATGCTACGCAAGGAGTGCGGGCCAGGCGTGCCGGACGCCTCACTCCACAAAGGTTTAACGTATTGATGAATAAAGCGCTGGCGATTACCGCACCGGTGGAATCAGGATGTCGTAGCGCACGGCTTTTCCCTTGAGCTGGGAGCTGGGCTTGAAGCCGGCCAGAAGCGGGCCCTTGATGGGACGCTTGACGACCACCTTGCGCGTCGCCGCCGCAAGCGCCGCGCGCACCAGGGCATCCTCGTCAGCACAGGGCTGCTCAAGATGGTGCAGCAGTTGGAACTTCTTCTTTACCGCCGCACTCTTGGTACGCCCGGGAAACATCGGGTCTAGGTAGACCACGTCGGGGCGCGCGCCGCCCTCGCCAAGTGCCGCCAAGCCCTGAATACTATCCCCCACATGCACGTGCATACGGGAGGCGGGCTCCGCCAGTTCGGGCACAAGAGCCGCACGGGAAAGCCCATCTTGCAGCAGCACGGCGATGACCGGGTTGCACTCGAACAGCTCGACGGTAAAGCCAGCCGCGGCAAGCAACAGCGAGTCCTCGCCAAAGCCCGCCGTGGCATCTACCGCAAGCGGCGCCTCTTCCCCGCGCACGCGTGCCGCGCGAACCAGCAGCTCGCGAGAGAGCGCGTTTTGCGAGAAGCGCGGGATCATGCGCGAAAGGTCGGCGGAAAGCTCCATATCGCCATCCGTAAGCACCAAACCTGTCGGTGTCTCCCGCAGACTCAAGCCTACCGCCTCGGCCATCTCGCAGGCCGCATCAAAGCCTTCCATCTTCACCTCCCGCGCTCGTGCGGTACTCGGCGATCAGGAACTCAATGTCCGTCTCAAGCGTACTTAGCCCCGCCAGACGCGCACGATCCTGAGGGCGCGTGCGGTAGTAGTAGGGCGTCATCTGGAACACGGCCTCGATGTCCTCGGGCGTCTCGAGCGTGATATGCGCCGAGACCTTGTGCTGACCCGCACGCGTGAGCTGCGTCGTCTCGGGCAGGCGCTCGTCATTGAGATACGGCGTGTCATAGAGCGCCTCTTTAAGACCCCACAGGTGGCGCGCACCGGGCACGACGGTAAACAGCGAGCCGCCGGGGGCCAGCACACGCGCGAACTCGCGCTCGTTGAAGGGGGCAAACAGGTGCATCGCGATGTCGACGGAACCTGTGGGCACGGGGATCGCCTTCATGTTGGCCACAAAGTAGGTGGCCCCGCCGCGTTTTGCCGCCAGACGAACCATCTCTTTGCCCAGGTCAAAGCCGTAGACGTCAACACCTTCGATGCCGCCCAAAGCGCTTGTGTAGTAGCCCTCGCCACAGCAGATGTCGAGCAGCGTCAAACCACCCGCCGCGGCGGACGCGCGCTCCCCCACCATACGCACCAGCTCTTGGCGCAGCACGTCATAGTAGCCGCGATTCAAAAAGTCACGCCGGCTACGTGCCTGAGCCTTGGGGTCGCCCATGCTGTCGCCGCCCTTGTTGGAGCGCAAGAGGTTCAGATAACCCTCGCGAGCTCGGTCAAAGCGGTGACCCTGGGCACAGTGCGCACCGCGCTCGTCCATCTCAAGGCCCTCGGCGCAAACCGGGCACAGCAGCATAAGGTCTCTCCCCTCGTGTTCGTCACGCAATTGCGCCCTATTGTGACACATCGGAGTCGATGCGAATAAAGTGCGCTGCCTCGAGCACACGGGAGTATCATCGAGCGTGTTTGATTTTGAGACACGGCCGCAGGCCAGCACATCACGAGGACACGCATGAGCAGCACTTCTTCAACCCACACCGACATGACAACCGGCTCCCTTTGGCGCGCCATTCCGCTCTTTGCGGCACCCGTTGCAGCCACAAGCATTCTCGAGCAGCTCTCAAACCTGATCGCCACCGTCATCATTGGCAACTTCTCCGGTTCCGCGGGCACGCTCGCCATGGCGGCCGTGGGCTCAAATGTCCCCGTGACGAGCCTGATCATCAACCTGTTCATCGGCCTGTCGCTCGGCGCCAACGTGGTTATCGCCACCGCCATCGGGCGCGGTGACGAGCGCACCGTGAACCGCGCGGTCCATAC
>CAVEPV010000023.1:0-23669 GCA_963617695.1 Bacteroidaceae bacterium | reverse complement strand
GCCCTTTCCGGCATCGTCAGGATCGGCCTGCCTGCCGGCGTTCAGAGCGCCGTCTTTGCAGTGGCGAACATCATCATCCAATCGGCCATCAACAGCCTGGGAACCGAGGTCATGGCGGCCTCGAGCGCGGCTATGAGCCTGGAATACGTGTGCTACAACCTGCTCAATTCGTTCAGTCAGGCCTGCACCACCTTTGTGGGGCAGAACAACGGCGCGCGCAAGATCGACCGCTGCACCGCCACACTCAAGGTCTGCCTCATCGAAGGCGGCATCGTGGCCGCCGCGACGATCTTCTGCATCGTCTTCTTTGGCCAGCCGCTCCTGTCGTTGTTCAACAGCGACCCCAATATCGTGAGCATCGGCTACATTCGCGTATGCTTTATCTTCCCGTCCTACACCTTTAGTATGTTCTACGAGAATATGAGCGGCTACCTGCGTGGATACGGCATCTCCTTTGCACCGGCGGCCATCACCACCCTGTGCATCTGCGGCATCCGCTTTTTGTGGATCGGGCTTGTGTTCCCCACCAGCCGCACCTTCACGACCATCATGACGGTCTACCCCATCAGCTTGAGTATCACGGCGTTCTGCATCTTCTGCACGCTGCTGGTGTTCCATCCGGCAAGGAAGCAGACACGACGCAGTACCGCCCGCGCGCTGCACGTGTAGACGGAGCTGCCCGGCAGCTTAAGCGCCGCCTCGATTCCGGCACGGACGAGGCGGCCCGCCTGGCTCGACCGCCAAGCCTGCCGATCGGCTCGACCTGCTTAAGCGCCTGAGTCGCTCTCCACCCAACCGCCCCGCCTAAGACCCCAACGCCCCATCCAGACCACTTAGAAAGCAAGCACGCCCATGAGGACGAACGCCGCCGAAAGCTCTTGGCTCGCCCAAGCACCGCCAGAGATTGCCCAGACCACCTGCGACCTACTCGCCCGCGTAGAGGCGATGCGCGAGCACGAGGTGATCTACCCCGCGCAAGAAAACATCCTGAACGCGCTCGCGCATACCGCGCCCCAAGACGTGCGCGTGGCGATTCTGGGCCAGGATCCCTACCATGGCCCGGGACAGGCCATGGGTCTTTCGTTCTCGGTACCGCAAGGAGAAAAGCTGCCCCCGAGCCTGAGGAACATCTACAAGGAGCTCTCGGCAGACCTGGGCTGCCCGGTACCTGCAAGCGGTGACCTTACGCCGTGGGCAGACCAGGGCGTGCTGCTGCTCAACACGACGCTCACCGTGCGCGAACACGCGGCGAACTCGCACGCCAAGCTGGGGTGGAAGGTGCTGACCGACTACATCGTCACACGCTGCATGGAGCTGTCGCAGCCCGTGGTGTTCCTCACCTGGGGACGCCACGCGATCGACATGGTCGCCGCCGCGCGCGAACATGCGCAGGGCACGTGCGAGGACAAGTTCGAGCTCGCCTCCACGCACCCTTCCCCGCTCTCGGCTAACCGTAGCAGCGGCGCGCTGCCGGCTTTCATGGGCTCGCGCCCCTTCTCGCGCACCAACGCCCTACTCGA
Organism: Bacteroidaceae bacterium; assembly: GCA_963617695.1. GTDB lineage: Bacteria > Actinomycetota > Coriobacteriia > Coriobacteriales > Coriobacteriaceae > Collinsella. The sequence continues at coordinate 22,149 of CAVEPV010000023.1, read as the reverse complement.
ACAGCACGGCGCCGCCCCCGTCGACTGGGCCTGCCTGGTGCAGGAGTAGCGGCCCGACCTAGAACGAGATGTTGCCGAACTCCGAAAGTACCAGATCGGCATTGTGCTCGGTGGCCCAGTCCACGTTCCAGGGGCTCGTGAACAGTAGGAGCTTGCCGCCGCGCATGTCCTCCACGCGCAGGGTGTCGCGCGTGAGCGAGAGCGCCGGGATGTCGATGGTGTCCGGGTCGTTCATGATCCAGCGGATGTCGGTGTAGGCAAGCGGCTGGCGACGCACCTCGACGTGGTACTCGCTCTTAAGGCGCTGCTCGAGCACCTCGAACTGCAGCACGCCCACCACGCCCACGATCACGCTCTCCATGCCAGCGCCCAGCTCGCGGAAGATCTGGATGGCGCCCTCTTGCGCCAGCTCCTCCATACCCTTCACGAACTGTTTGCGCTTGAGGGTGTCGACCTGCGTGATGCGCGCGAAGTGCTCGGGCGCGAAGGTGGGGATCGCCGGGTACTGCACGCGTCGCTTACCCGCGCACACCGTGTCGCCGATGGAAAAGATACCCGGGTCGAACAGGCCCACGATGTCGCCCGCGTAGGCCTCATCCACGATCGCGCGGTCGTCGGCCATCATCGAGGTACCGGTCGCGAGCTTGAGCTTGCGGCCACCTTGCACGTGGAAGGCGTCCATGCCGCGCTCGAACTTGCCCGAGCAGATGCGCAGGAAGGCGATGCGGTCGCGGTGGTTCTTGTCCATGTTGGCCTGAATCTTGAATACAAAGCCCGAGAAGTCGTTCTCGGCGGGATCCACAGGCTCGTCGGTGATCATGTCCTTATAGGGCAGCGGCGTGGGCGCCAGGCGCAGGAACTCCTGCAGGAAGGGCTCCACACCAAAGTTGGTAAGTGCCGAGCCAAAGAACGCCGGCGAGAGCTTGCCGCACGAGACAGCGTCGAGGTCGAGCTCGTCGCCCGCACCGTCGAGCAGCTCGATGTCGTCCATCAGGTTGGCGTGGTTCTCCTCGCCGATCAAGCTGTCCATGGCGGGATCGCCCAGCTCGGCCTCCACCTCGGCCACCTTCTTGGTGGCGTTGGCCTGGCCGGTGCCCTCAAAGGCGATGACACGGCGAGTCTGGCGGTCGAACACGCCACGGAAGTTGCGGCCGGAACCAATGGGCCAGTTCATGGGATAGGTGCCGATGCCCAGCACGTTCTCGATCTCTTCCATGAGCTCAAAGGGGTCGCGCGCCTCGCGGTCGAGCTTGTTCACAAAGGTGAAGATGGGAATATGGCGCAGCGTGCAGACGCGGAAGAGCTTGATGGTCTGGGCCTCGACGCCCTTGGCCGCGTCGATCACCATAACGGCGGCGTCGGCGGCCATGAGGGTGCGGTAGGTGTCCTCAGAAAAGTCCTGGTGGCCCGGGGTATCAAGGATGTTCACGCAGCAGTCGTTATAGGTGAACTGCAACACCGAGGAGGTGACGGAGATGCCGCGCTCCTTCTCGATGTCCATCCAGTCGGAGACCGCGTGCTTGGCGCTCGACTTGCCCTTGACCGAACCGGCCGACTGAATGGTGCCGGTGTAGAGCAGGAGCTTCTCGGTAAGGGTGGTCTTGCCGGCGTCGGGGTGCGAGATGATCGCGAACGTGCGACGCGAGGATATTTGGTCCGATAGCGTGGCCATGCGGTTCCTTTGTCTTATGGGATATGCAACCGTGCTATTCTAGCAGAACGCCTGCATGTACGGCCTTTGTAAACAGCGGGTTTATACCCGGTCGGCAGCGCCCGGTACCTGCGCAAGCGGTAGAATACTGCCTATATTGAACACCCCTGTAAAAAAGGATGTATGCATGGAATCTATTGACTGGCAGGCCCTACTCGACATCTATGACTACGCCGACGGCCCCATGCAGGTGGCGCTGCTGACGGTCGCCATCCTGATCGTCATCGTGGCGATCATCTCCATCGGCGTCTCCATCTACCTCTCGATTTCCTACGTCAAGTTCAACCGCCGCGAGAACAGCGCCCACATCACGGGCGAGCAGGCCGCGCGTCGCATCCTCGACGAGAACGGGCTTGAGCACATCAAGATCAAGACCAGCGGTTCGCTCATGTTTGGCAACAGCTACAGCCATTACTTCAAGAAGGTGCGCCTGCGCCGCCGTACCGTGGAGAAGACGAGCATCGCCTCGCTCGCCATGGGCAGCCAGAAGGCCGCGCTCGCCGTGCTCGACAAAGAAAACGACCCCGACATGCGCCGCCGCGTTCGCATGATTCCCATCATCTCATTTGGCCCGTTCGCCTTTATCCCGCTGCTGATCGCGGGCGTGGTGCTCGACGTGATTCTCTTTAACGAGACCGGCTGGGCCACCATCATCGCCACGGCTGCGGGCATCGCCTTCTACGCGTTCTCGCTGTTCCTCGCCTTCTGGACGCTGCGCACCGAGAAGAAGGCTCAGGAGCGCACCTACCAGATCCTGCGCGCCGACGGCTTGGCTACCGAGGACGAGATCTCGGCCATGCACAAGCTGTTCCGTCTGTACAACATCCAGTACATCAACGACATCGTGCTCTCGTTCCTCGAGCTGGTCTACTACATCCTGCAGGCCGTCGCACTGGACGGGAAGAGCAGTAAGTAGCACACGCGGAGCGTGGGACCCGGCTGGCACGCCAAGGCGGCTTTGCCCTTGCTTTGCCGCTTCCCGCGCCTCGCGCCCGGCCTCGTCTCCCCTGCAAAAAAACGCACCCCAAAAACTCCGGGCCAAGATGTCAGATTGGGCGATTTTCCCCTTGACGTTTTGGCTCGTTACGACATACTAATACGCTTGCTTTACAACGCAGCAAGACCAACGACCCGAAGGGAAACGTTATGAGCATTCTTAGTGCCACCGTTGTTGACATCGATGTCAACGAACTTGTCGATCACGCCCTCTCCGGCAACCCCGAGACCGTCACCGTCGCCGGCCTGGCCATCGTCGGCACGCTGTTCCTCGCCCTGCTCGCCGTCCTCATCATCTGCCAGATCTTCACCGTGATCGGCCGTTGGAAGACCATCAAGAAGCTCGGCGGCGAGGGCTGGACGCAGGTCGTCCCCGTCTACAGCGAGTGGGCCATGTCCCGCGCGGCCGGCTGCACCATGGCGCTGTGCGTCGCCGTCGTTGCGCTTAGCCTGGTCTCGTTCCTGCAGGGTTTCATCGATGTTGACTGGTTCCAGAACATCGCCGGCGCCTGCGCCCTCGCCTTCATCGTCGTGCGCTGCGTCTACCTCTACAAGCTCTGCCAGCGCTTTGGCAAGGACGGCGTGGGTTTTGCCCTCGGCCTGGTGATTCTGCCGTGCATCTTCTGGATGATCCTCGGTTGCGGCGCCGCCCAGCCCGTGGACAAGCAGTAGGCAGTAGCCCCAAAGCGGTTCGCTACCGCTCATCTTAAAATGCCTCCCTTTCTTGGACACGAGAAAGGGAGGCATTTCTATGCCGCGCACCATTGCGCGCAAATCCAAAGTGCTTGCACGATGAAGAGGTGGCCTGGTTGCCGAGCCCTTTGAACACACCGCCACGACAGCCCCGCAACGGCTCGCAACACAAAAAGCCCCGCTCGCCGCGGGGCTTTTGCTATCGATTGAAACTGGCGGGCGCACGCACCTTGCCGCTCGCGAGACGGGGCCGGCTTACTCGGCTTTAATGAGCATGGAAGGCGCGCGGCGCAACCTGGGCATTAAGCCTTTCGTTAGCCTACACCCAGCCCAAGCGAGCAACGTTCTCGCGAATGTGGTTGCAGCTCTCGTGGAAGCGGCGCTCTTCGTCCTCAGAAAGCTCGGGGTCAAAGACCTGCTCGATGCCCGTGGCACCCACCAGGCACGGCAGCGAGGCGAACACGCCTTCCTCGCCGTACTGGCCGCGCATGAGGGTCGAGGCCGAGATGACGGCATGCTCGTTGTGCAGAATAGCGGCGCACAGGCGCGCGGTGCAGTTGGCCACCGCGTACTCGGTGCAGCCCTTGCCGGCGTAGGTCACGTAACCGCCCTTGCGTGCGCGGTCCTCGACCTCGGCCTGGTCAAAGCCGTAACGCTCAGGGTTCTGGGCGGCAAGCTCGGCGATGGTCTTACCCGCGATGACGGTCGACTTCCAAGCGGCGACCTGCGTGGCGCCGTGCTCGCCGATCACGTGAGCATGAACCGACTTGGGGCTCACGCCGGTGACCTTGGAGATCTCGGAGCGCAGGCGCGCGGAGTCGAGTCCGCAGCCGGTGCCGATGATCTTGTTGGAGTCATAACCGGTCAGGCGCCAGATGGCCGTGCACACCACGTCGCAGGGGTTCGAGACCGAAACCAGCACGCCGTCGAAGCCCGCGCCCACGATCTGCTCGGCAAAGGTGCGCGTAGAGGCCGTGGTGTCGAACAGCTCGCCGTCGCGGCTCTCGGCCGCCTGCGCGATGTTGCCCACGCAGTTGACGATGACGTCGCACTCGGCAAGGTCCTCGTAGCGGTTGCTGCAGTTGACGATACGCGTGTTGTAGGGCACAAAGCTGATGGAATCCTGCAGATCCTGAGCCTCGGAAATAACCTTCTGGTCGTGTGCGCCCACAAAGTAGAGCTCGTTGGCGATGCCCTGTAGCAGCAGGCTGTTCGCCACGTGCGCGCCCACGTGACCCATTCCGATGATTCCGACCTTGCTCCGTGCAGCCATGATTCCTCTTTTCGATAGCATATCCCGTAGCGTACCTACGGCGTTTTGGGTATTCGAATGTTCGGCTCGCGCCACGTATTTAAGGATAAACCGATTTGAGCCCGCAACGGTACAATATACGCGGTTTAATCAATCAGGAAGGTTCGAGCATGACAACAGGTATCGTCTGCTGCATTTTGGGAGTGCTGGGCGTAGGCATCGGTGTCGCCATGGCTAACAACCAGCCCAACCGTATCGCCAACGGCTTTGTGCTGGCGGCGGGCGTCCTGTTTATCTGCAACGGCCTGGGTTACATCATCATAGCCACGCAGGACTACTCCTCGCCGCTTATTACGGTATTCGTCTACGTGTACTACGCGCGTTTCGCGCTCTATGCGATTTTGGGCTTTTCCCTGCTCATCAACGGCGTCGTCACCGTACGCCGCTGCGGAGTCGCGCTCACCCACGTGCTGCCGATCGCCTGGGGCGTGCTGCTGCTGTTCGATGTCTACTGGTACCTGGTGGGCCCGGGACAGGCAGTCGTCGGTTCCGAACTCTACGTGAACGTCATGACATATCTCACCGTATTGATTGACTACATCCCGTTTGCGCTGTTTGCCACCTGGCTTTCCAACGACGTCTGCTACAAATCGCGCAAGGCGCCGGAGCACGAGTTCATCATCGTGCTGGGCTGCGGCATTAAAAAGGACGGCACCGTGACGCCGCTGCTGCGCGGACGCCTGGATGCCGCAATCCAGGCCTGGAAGGCCGGCGGCGAGCAGGCCAAGATCATCACCTCGGGCGGGCAGGGACCCGACGAGGTGATCTCCGAGGCTCGATCCATGGCCAACTACCTGATTGAACAAGGCGTTCCCGAGAGCAGCATCCTGTTGGAAGACCGCTCCACCACCACCGAAGAGAACCTCGCTTACTCGCAGGCCATCATTGCCGCAAACGGCGGAGCCTCGCACTGTACCATCGCCACCAGCTCCTACCACACCCTGCGCGCAGCCATGTTCGCGCGCCGCGCCGGCATGAACGTGAGCTGCGTGGGCGGACGCACGGCGCGCTTCTTCTACCCCGCGGCGTTCTTCCGTGAGTACGTCGCACTCATCGTGCGCAACCGCTACGCTGTGGTGTTCTTCGTGCTCGTCGCCTTTGTGCGCTTCCAGCTCGAGCTGAGCGGCGTCCTCCCCGCCGGCATGCTGTTCTAACAAACCGATGCAACGTCATCGGCTCAACCCATCGATGTGAGCCCTCTAAAACGCAATATCGACGCCAAAGTGGCTAGAAAATTCATATATGCGCGATTTGGTCTTCCATGCCAGCTGAAAAAGCCCTCCAGCAGCTCCAAATCACCCCTTTTGGGTTGATCCAAAGCCCCTGAAGGGCGTTTATCTAGTGGATGGCCGGGCAAAATCACGCATATATGAATTTTCTAGCCATCCCGGAGGCAAACCCGCGCGAAGAACGCGCGGATCCGCCCCGCTCGATGCTATTTGCAGATCATGGTAACCAGCTGGTCGACCTCGTCCTCGGTCATGCCACCGCGAATCAGGTAGTTCCTCGCTGCGGCCTCGTAGTCGGTGGTCTTGAGCTCGCCCGAGTCATCCTTGCCGCAGATGGTGGCAATAAAGTCGTCAAAGTACAGCTCGGAGATGATCTTGTAGCGCTCCGCATCGTCCTTGGTGACCTTGTAGAAGTCGGTGTAGGTGAGCATGTAGTCATCGCACATCTCGTCGTAGCTCGCGCCGGCCAGCGCCTCGAGCACCATGCACACAAAACCTGTGCGATCCCTGCCCATAGAGCAGTGGATATAGGTCTTGCCACCCTGTTTGAGCATAAAGCGCATGCCCTCAACAACGCTCTGGCAGTACTCGTCCGACGTGTAGTCGGCGCTCATGCCCAGCGCCACAAGATGGCCGCTGTCGTAGAGCGACTTCACGTACGGGGAGTCAAAGTCCTCGGCGTTGATGTAGGTCTCAACCTCCTCGGTCGAGTCGGCGAGGTCGACAACGTTTTCGATGCCGGCGCTTTGGATCAGCTCGTCAGCAAGCGGGCCACGACCGTCGGTGGCACGCAGAGGCGAAACGCCACGATACAGGAAGTTCTCCTTGAGATTGCCGCCGGAAAGCGCACGGAAGTTGGCGAACGCCTCGTCGGAGGGGTACTCAGAACGGTCAGTAGGACGGTCGAGGTTCAAGGTCTCCTGCAGCTTGAGATACTTCTTGGCCTTGTTGAGCGTAAAGGTCACGGTATCGCCCTCGGCAGCGCCGCACTCCTTCCAGAGACCCTTGATGTTGCGCGTAAGCACTACAAAGGTGTTGCCCGGGATCGCAGCCAAAACGGGCTCGCCCACGCGCGCGTAGTAGCCGTTGACGTAGGGTACGTCGGTGAGCTCAAAGCCGTTGCTGAGCTTAACGTCCACGCTGTCGCCCAGCTCAAAGCCTGCCTCGGTGAGGTCAGACTCCTCGGCCTCGAGCATCACGCCGCCGAACTTCTTGCCCTCGGTGACCTTGCAGGTAAACGTGACCTTGGCCTCGGTCTGCGTTGCCTCAACGGAACCGGCGGTACTACCCTGCGTTGCGGGAGCCGCCGCACACGCGGGGAGCACCGTGAGCACACACGCGAGTGCCAGAACAAGCGCCAGGTATCTGGCCGCCGCTCGCTCGCGAATCTTATCCATCAAGTTCGTCATATCCATCCCCCTATCGGTCTCAATACCGCGCAGCGGCGCGGGCCGCCGCAAACAAAAGACGCGGTGCCCAAGTCGCCGGGCGCCGCGCCTGAAAACGTCTTATGCTGCCGCAAGCTCCGCTTCGAGCTTGGGAATCTTCTTCTTGTAGACCACCTCGAGCATGAGCGCTCGCACGACCTGCGTGACCACGGCCGCGCCCAGGATGCCCCACAGGCCCAAGCCCATAGTGAAGCACAGGATGTAGTCGAGCAGGGTGTTCAAGAAAGTCACGCTGAAGATGGCGATCCACAGCGTCTCCCTGGAGCAATTCATGGCCTTGAGGATGCCGTTAAAGATGACCTGCGGAATCTGGAACGGCGTCATGGCCGCCACGAGCGCGCAGGCAATGAAGCCGCGGCGAATGAACTCGACATCGTCGGAGAACATGCTGTAGAACCAGTTACCGCCAAACACGTAGGCCGCGGCCAGCACGATGGAGCAGCCGATACCCGCGCGGAAGATGGTGCGCGTGAAGCCGCGAATCTCGTCGATGTTCTTATCGCCCACCGAACGACCAATCAGTGCCACCGAGGCAGCCTGCAGGCCGTCGCCGATGGAGAAGTTGACGTTCATGAGGTGCAGAGCCACGTGGTAGACCGAGCTGTCGAACGAGCCGGTACGAGCCGTCATCATGGAACCGAGCAGGAAGCCCAAGCGCATGAGCAGGTTCTCGAGGCAGATGTTCTTCCACATGGTGAACATGTCGCGCACGGCCTGAACGGAGAAGACGATGCGCTCGCGGGCGCAGTAGCGCAGGCTCACGAAGAGCTTGTCGTCCATGGCACGGGCCACGCTGATGAGCAGGGCCACGACGGTGCCGATAACGGTCGCCCAGGCGGCACCCATGACGCCCATCGCCGGGAAGCCGCAGTGGCCCTCGATAAGCAGATAGTTCAGGCCGATGTGGATAAGCGTCGAGGCGATGTTGGTCTGCATGGTCACGCGGGTGTTACCGCAGCCGCGCAGTGCGGAGTTGACCAGCGAGAACGAGGTGGTAAACACCATCGAGCCCATAATGATGCGGAAGTAGAGCGTGGAGAGCTCCATCGTGTCGCGCTGACCGGAGCAGAGCTCCATGATCGGCCCGGCAAAGATCACGCAGAGCGCGCCCAACACGATACTCGCCACCGCGGCGATGATCCATGCGGTGATGAACAGTTCGTTGGCGCGGCGGCGATCCTTCTGACCCACCGAGTGCGCCACCGTGGCCGACACCGTGGTGTTGATGGCGAAGAAGATGCACAGGACAAAGAGCCTGGGCTGGTTGGTCACGCTGATGGCCGAGATGGCCGTGGTACCCATACGCGAGATCATACGAGTGTCGATCATCGACGAGAACGTGGTGAACAGGCTCTCGATGATGGCCGGCACGCCGATGGCCAAGACCTCTTTTTTCCTCGATACGGTTTGCTCGGAAGCACTCATCTAGCTGGTATCTCCTAAAGGTTGCGTCGTTGGTTGGAATGGCGGGGCGTGCTGGCTGAGTACCGGCTGGCGCCGGCAGGACGTCGACACGACCCGCAAAAGAAGGGCGGCGCTTGGGCACAGGTTGACCCCGCCCCACGCGCCGCCGCCCCATGCCGCCTTACACAAAGGACAGGCTGAAGTGGATCTCGCCCTTCTTGGACTTGTCCGCCTTGAGGTCGTCGATGACAGACTTAGGCATCGACACGGTGACCGTGACGTTGTTGGAGTCCGGTGCCACAGTCTTGGACTCGCTCTTGGAGCCCTCGCCGTCACCGTCGCCCTTGCCCTCGCCGCGCGGCTTGTTGCGCCAGCCGCCACCGCGACCGCCGCGGAAGCCGCCCTTGCCCTTGCCGCCGCCCTTGTGGCCGCGCTCGGCAAAGGAGAGATAGCCGGGGGCAGAGGTGGCGTTGGGATCCTCGCGCGGGCCGTGCTGGTTGAAGTAATTGTACAGGTCGTCGTAGGTGTAGACGATGCGCTTGTCGGCCTTCTTGTCGCCGATGTTGTCGAGAACGCGCTGGTAGTTGTTGATGAAGGCGCCGATCATGTCGTTCGCCTTCTTCCACATCTTGGACTCGCTCAGAAGCTCGCCCTCCTCGCCCTCGACGGCCTCGGCGTGGTTGATGGAGTTGCGCAGACGCGAGAGCGTGTAGTAGGACTCCATGAACTCAGTGAGCAGGGCCTCGTCAGTCACCAGCGAGTGAGCCGGCAGCATGTGGTGGTCGAGCGGCTTGCCAAAGACCTGGCAGGCGCGCAGCTCGGCATACTGCCTATCGAGCGAGACGTTGCGGTTGCGGTAGTCCACCGCGTAGCGGCCGTAGGACTTGACGAAGTAGTGCTCAACGTCCTTGAACATCCAGCGCTGCATAGGCAGAGAGTCCCAGTAGTTGGCCGAGACGGCACGGAACCACGCCGCGCGCTCTTCCTCGGTCTCGCAGGGATAGAGCACGCCGCGCTCCACCATCAGGCGCGGGAACTGCGACTCGATGACGGTGATGACCTGCTGGAAGAACTTCTTGCGGTAAGCCCACTTAACGAGCTCGAACGAGTCGACGCCCTCGGCGTTGGCATCCATGAGCGGGCCGTAGTCGCGCATGATGGTCTCCTTGACCATCATGATCATGAGGGAGGCCTCCTCCTGGGAGTCCTCGGCCTCGGGCGTGGGGGCGTTGAGCAGGCGGCGCAGCGCCATGATGCCCTGGGTGAGCTCGCCGATGCAGCTCAGCGAGATACCGGCGTCGACGTAGCCCATGGCGATGAGGATCTTGTCCACGTAGTCGCTCTTGAGCGAGGGGTTGGCCTCCTTGGCCTCGGCCCAGTAGGCGCGCAGGATATCGGTCTTGCCGTTGTTCACGAACGCCGCCACGCCCGACATGAGCTTCTCGGTGCGGTAGCGCTTCTGCTGCATCGAGATCTGGTACAGGTCAGAGACCGCAGCGTTGGTCACGCTCGAGATGGCGCGAATGGTGATGGAGGTGTTCACGTCATCGGAGAGCGCGTAGAGCGTGCTCGCGCATACCGAGGCAGTCTCGATCGAGAAGCCGTGGAGGTCGACATACAGCTCAGCCTCGACGTCGGACTCGATGAGCAGCTCGCGCAGGAGGTTCTCGAAGAGCGTGACCTCTTCAAAGTCGTAGTCCTCGGAGATGGGGATGAACGAGATGGGCACGGCGGCGTTGTTGGACTGCGCGTGCATCTTGGACTCGGTGCCCAGGTTGGCAAAGAGGTAGCGCAGGAACCAGTCGCGCTCCTGCATGGTGAGGCCGCAGGCAAACTCCTCGAAGCGCTCGCGCACGCCCTTGACCATGAAGAGCATAGGGAACGACTGCGAGAGATCCTCTCCCAGCAGCGCGCGGGCCTGGTCGGCCAGCTCGGCGCGACGATCGGCCGGCAGCTCGTCGAGGAAGTCGGCCTGGTCGATGTCGACGTTCATGACGAACTGGGTGAGGCGGTAGCGCAAAAAGTCGAAGTCGGAGAACTCGCGCACGTCGGAGGTCATGAGGTCAATGCCCTCGTTGAGCGCGATCTTCTTGGTGGTAAGCGAGTGAGCATCGGTGCCCTCGGCGAGCTGGGCGGCCGAACCGATAGCGATGATCTCGTCGATCTCGTAGGTCGAGAGGATCTCTTTGGCCTCGCCCTCGCCCGAGACGAGCGCCTCGCAAAAACGCGGCGTGCCGTCGTCCTGGGAGACAAAGAAGCTGCTGATGTTGCGGCGCTCGTTATCGCGAATGCCGCAGACCAAGACCTTTTTCTTTTTCATGCTTATATCAATCCTCTCTAACGTCTGCACGTCAAAACGGGGTTGTGCCAAAGGCAATCGGTACATTTTAGCGCGATGGCGCCTCTGCTATCGCCCAAGGGGCAAATATTATGCAAGCTTAAGAAGAACTTTGGGCAAGGTCGGAGGCGGAATTCGAGGCGAGCGCTCGCAGGACTGAGAACAGGACGAATTGGAGCCGCGGACGGTGGGGCGAGGCAGACGGGAGACAGGCCGATGCGGTTGTAGACGACGGTCGTTCAGGGGCCAAGACCAGGGCGGCCGAGGCGGAAAGTGACGATTGGACAACGGGCGTTCGAAGGACTGAGGACAGGGCGATCGAGGAGAAAAACCTTTGACGGACAAAGGCAGTCCTTGGCCACGCCGGGAACCGCCCTCGCGCACCGGGAACGTCTCGTATTTCAACACCTCGAACACTCGTGTTGAAAGCCGGCTTTGCGCAGGTGAGTGTTACAATCTCCACGGTTTATTGAATCCTGAACAGCCTTATGGACGAGGAAGAGAACGAGCATTGCAGCCTGAAGAGGAAGAACCCAAGGCACAACCCGCAACGAATGCCCCTACCACCGCAGACGTTGCCGAAACCGAAGCCAAGGCAGCCGAGCAGAAGCCCCCTACGCCTCGAGCGGGCAAGGCGCCACAGGCCTCCCACCCGTCCAAGGCTCCTCACACGCCTCAAGCTCCCCAGGCTCCCCAAACAGCTCAGGCCCCTCGAGGGTCTCAGGCTCCCCAAGCGTCCCAGGCTCCCCAGGCAAAGAAGCGCCACCGCAAGATCGAGCGTCGTTACCTGCCGAGCGTCGACGGCCTGCGCGCCCTCGCGGTCATCGCCGTTCTCGCCTACCACCTCAACCTTCCCTGGGCTCCCGGCGGCCTGGTGGGCGTCACGGTGTTCTTTGTGATCTCGGGCTTCCTGATCACCGGCATTCTGTGCGTCGAGCTGGCCGAGTCGAACAAGATCGACCTCAAACGCTTCTGGATTCGCCGCGTGCGGCGCTTGTTCCCCGCTATCGCGCTCGTGGTCGTTGTGACCGCGCTCACCGCGTTCTTCCTGAACAAAGGGCTGCTCTACAAGCTCAAAACCGACCTGCTACCTGCACTTTTCTGGTTCACCAACTGGTGGTACATCTTCCGCGAGCAGTCGTACTTCGAGGCCATCGCGCAGCCCAGCCCCGTCCTGCACTTCTGGTCGCTCTCGATCGAGGAGCAGTTCTACCTTGTCTGGCCGCTCGTGATGCTCGGCCTGTACCGTCTGGGAATCAACCACCGCGGCATCCGCCGCTTCTGTCTGGTACTCGCCGGTACCTCGGCCCTTGGCATGATCGTGATGTACGACCCCGCCGGAGACCCGAGCCGCGTGTACTACGGCACCGACACGCGCGCGTTCTCCCTGCTCATCGGCGCCTGGCTCGCGCTCATTTGGCCCGTGTACACCCAGCGCTCCAGAGTCGATCCCGCCAGAATGTCCGATGATCAGCGCAAAAAGCTCTCCTATGCGGGCCTCGCCGGTCTGGGCGTGCTCGCGGTGCTGTGCGTCTTTGTTCCGGGCACCAACGCCTTTTGGTACCGCGGCGGCCTGGTGCTCGCCTCGTTCGCCACGGCCATGGTCATCGCGGCTATCACTCTGCCGGGCTCAGTACTCTGCCGTGCGTTCTCGGCCAAGCCGCTCGTGTGGCTGGGCACCCGCTCCTACGGCATCTACCTGTGGCACTACCCCCTGATGCTGCTCATGAACCCCAGCAACGAGGGCGCTCCCGGCGTGGGCAAGGTCGTCTTGGAGCTCGCACTTATCGTAGCTATCTCTGAACTTTCCTTCCGCTTTGTGGAGGACCCGCTGCGCCATGGCGCCCTGGGCAAAACCTACCGCGCCTGGAAGGCTGGCGAGATCACGGGACCGCGCCTGCAACGTACCAGGATCGTTGCCGCCACCTGCCTGGTCTTCATCGCTGGCGCTGGCCTCTCGCTCGCGCTCGCGCAGAACACCAACCAGGGTCTGCTCACCGATGCTGACATCGCAGGCGGCGTATCGGATGGCACCATCGTGGACACAGGTTCAGCCGATACCGGCTCGGCGGACTCAAAAGGCTCTGGCTCCGACTCCGATTCCGACTCCAGCTCCAACTCCGCCGATGCGGACAGCAAGGACTCCAAGTCCAAAGACGATGACAAGGAAGTCGAGGTCACGGGCTATGAGCCGCTCATGATCGGCGACTCCGTCTCCATCGGCCTGACCGACCTGTTCCACGAGGCCTACCCCGGCGGTCTGATCGACGCCTGCGGCAATCGCCAGATCGCCATGGGTCAGACCGTCTACGACTACTACCGCGACCGCGGCGAGGTGGGCACCAACGTGATCATCGCACTGGGAACCAACGGCTCATTTGACTCTGAGCAGCTCGAAGCGCTGGTGGCAGACATCGGCGAAGACCGCACCATCTGGATTATCACCAACCGCGTGCCGGCCTCGTGGCAGCGCACCACCAACCAGACCATCAACGAGGTGGCCGCCAACCATAAAAACGTGAACGTTATTGACTGGGAGGCCTACAGCTCCGGCCACGACGACTGGGTAGGCGGAGACGGCATCCACCTCACGCAGGACGGCCGACGCGCCTATATACAGATGATCCAGGAGGCTATTGGCTCGAACAAAATGATCGAGGCCGCAACCAAGAAGGCCAACGAGGAAGCCGGCGGCGCCTGGACTGCCCCCACCGACGGCAGCGTGAGTCAAGAGATGCACGACGCCCTGATGCTGGGCATGACGCCCGCAGCGCGCATCAGCCGCGAGACCACGGGCGAGGCCGCGCCCTAAGGGGAAGTAGTGCATACGAGGCTGGGCGCAAAGGAAAGCTGCGCCTCGGGCCTTTTACTGGCTGCGGCCGCTCCGGTAGAACCACCTGGAGCGGCTGCAGCTTTTTGTTTGGACTTGGAGACGCTGGCAACCGGGGCAAGCGGCAGCCATTCGAGGCGCCTGTCTATTCCGCCGGGGCTCAAGTCAGCAGAGGCACTCCGCGGAGCCGTTCCGGTCTTTGCGCTCCGGTGGCGGCGTGAGCTCTACGACTTCCTACGGGAGATGGATGCCGCAGCCAGGCAGGCCATCGCAGCCGTGAGCATGGTGAGAACAGCAGCCGTCGAGCTGTCACCGGTTGCAGGCAGAGCCGCGGGGTCGTCCTTGCCTGCCGCGTCTTTTCCGCCGGCATCCGTGCCATCGTCTGAGCCGCTGTCGCCGCCATCGTCCGGGTCGGGCGCAGGCGCAGGCTCAGGCCCGGGCGTGGGCTCCGGCTCAGGGTCGGGATCCGGCTCCGGTTCGTCCTTGGCATAGGACTTGATCAGCGCCCAATGCTGATGCAGATTCTCGCTCGTGGTGTCTGGCGTCTCGTGCTCATCAGTGCCAACGGAGAGCCAACGATCGCCCAGCCACGCGCCACGAGCAGGGCCCTGCACGCTGTAGCAAGATGAGACGGTGGCATCCGGGCTAATCAACGTGACCCGACCCTCGTAACCTGTACCACCTTGCGCCTCGGCGTTCTTTACGTAGGCAACCCAAGCCACCGCACCGCCGCTAGACGCCTTGAGATTCACCGTAGGCGACGCCCCCGTGAGCGCGACCTTGGTAGAGCGCTGCAAACTGCCATCAAGGCCATAGACACGCAACTCGTAGACGTAATCCCATGCCTGGGTGCGCTCCGCGTCCTCGCAGGCCACGAGCAGCTGTCCCGCAGACTCCACCACATCGAGTACGCGATTGTTGCCCGTAACAGAGATCGTGGATGCAGCCTTGGCGCTCTCCCCCGCCTCGACGGCAGCAAGCACGTCTTCCATCTTATAGAGAGCAACCTGAGCGGTATTATCGCTGCTCGACGACCCGTCTTGAGCCACGTATACATAGCCCGCACCCGTCGCACCGACCGAACCGATCGACGAGACGCCATCGGGCAACTCGAGCCGTGCCGAAGCCTCGCTCACCTGGGAGCCCGTGCGCGCAAGCACCGTCATGCGCGCGCCCTCGCCCGGCACGGACGCCACCCAGGCAATCTTGCCGTCGGTCGCGAAGTACTCGACATCGGACTCGTCCTGCCCGGGCTCGCGGCGAGCCAGAACCTCACCGGTCTCGGTGTCCACCCACAGCTCCACGCCGGCGGCCTTCGACTCGTCAAAGGCGTCCTTGGGCGTGAGCTTTACAAAGGCCGTGCCGCCGCCGAGGTCGACCACGCCCACATCCATGCCGTTAGCGCCCCAGTAGTCCTCGTCAAAGGCCACGCTCACCGGCGTGGCGGTGCTCGCGTCGAGGCTCAGGCGGAACAGCTGCAGCACGGTGTCGTCACCGCCGGTCGAGGCCTGAACAAAGTAAGCCATGCCGTCCGCGGTCTGCACCACGTCGCTCGACGCCCAAAGACCCGAGCGTGCGACGCCTGTGTTCTCGTAGGTACCTGAGGACTCAACCTGCACCAGATCGGCAACATCGAGCGTCACGCGAATCTCGTCGGAAGTCACGGTCGCACCCGTCGCATCGGCACCGAGCTCGAAGAAACCGGCATCGACCACCAGCTCGAGCGTATCGCCCGCACTCAGCTCCCCTGGGTTGAAGAACGTAGTGACCGTGAGCAGGCCCAAGGACGAGTTGTAATCAGACATGCTTGCACACACCTTGCCATTACGCTCGATGTGCACGCCCTCATACGCGCTCGTGGTTGCTGGCGCCGCCCAACCCGTCGAAAACGCCAGCGTATTGTAGCCGCTCACTGCGGGGAACAGCCCGTCAACCGGCGTAAGGGTAACCTCGCGCACCTCGCGCTCGTCTGAGTGAGAGATCTTCACCTGTGCGGAGGTCTCTTCCTCGCTTACTACCTCAAACGCAATGCCCGTGCGGCCCGCAACCGGATCTTTATTGATATTGGTCGAGGGCGTGGTTACCGGCGAGACGACGCTCCCCGCATGCAGAAAGCAGCCGAACTCGCTCGCCGTGCCCTCGGCAGCCGGATCTAAGACCTCATAGAGCAGGTTGCCGCTGCTGCCACGCGTGTTGCTCTTGGCAAAGTCAGTCTGGTCCTCGTTCAACCCCGCCTGCACGCAAAATGCGCGGATGCCGTGGCCTAGCAGGGTGCCCGAGCTATCGCTCACCGTCTGGTTGCCCGCCGGCCGATCGAACTGCAGCAAAAAGAACGTGCAGAACAGGTTACCGGTCAGAATCGTCTCGTCTGCCGAAACGGCCACAAAGCCACCCGTATCACCGGTTGTGTCGCTCGTGTAAGAAGCGAGGTCGAGTGTCGCGGCATCATCGTAATGCACGGTCTCGCCCAGACCCCGGCGCACGTCGGCACCGCTCTCCGACACATAGACATAGGTGATGTCTACCGGCGTGACCCAGCCCAACAGCCACCTGAACAGGCCGTTCTGCTCGCCGGTGTTGTTATCCATCATGTCAAAGGTGCCGGTACCGGGGCTGCTCTCGGTATACGAGTACAAATCGGGCAGACCTAGAACGTGCCCGGTCTCGTGGATCATGGTTTTCAGAAAGCTCTGCTCGCCTCCGCCGGCGGCAGCACGCGTAGAGAACAGAACGGCCGCATGCGCATGCTTGCCGTCAAAGGCCGCGCCCTCGTCGCCCGACCACTCGCCGATGGTGAACTCTTGGGGCCACCACGTGGAAAGCCACTTGCCGCGGGGGCCAGCAAACTGCAGGTAGACAGCATCGATATAGCCATCGTTATTGGCATCGCACTGCGAGAAGTCCACCTGGTCGTCCACACCGGCGAGCACCTCTTGAAAAAGCACCTCGAGCTGCTTGACGCTGTCGCCCTCGTAGTAAGAGCGCGGGTGTTGGGCCGTATAGTTCACCACAGTCGTGGCCTGAAAGTCGAGTTTGCCCAGCGATGAGCGCTCATAGTAGGCGTGCACGCTCTCGTAGGGGTAGTACCCGCTCGTCGCATCGGCCTGGCCGTTAAAGGCAGCAAGCAGCTCGGCGTCCGTCTCGTCTGCGGGAATGGTCATGGCTCCCTCGGTGCCGTCCTCGCTCGCCGGGAAGCTCACGCGAATCACCACGGCACGGGCCTCGCCCGTGGTAGAAAGGCCAAGGGTCTTGCCTTGAGGGAAGAGCGAATCGTTCGACGTACTATCCGCCGAAGAGCCGGCATCGGATAGCGCGGAGGTAAGCGAGGCGCCCGTCTCGTTCGCCAGGCGTTCCTGTGCCTGTGCGATCAGAGCAGAGGAGACGCTCTCCTGGCTCCCACAGACGGTATCGGCCGTCTGGGCCTGTGCCGCAGCTGGCACGGCGACCAGCGCCGCCGCAAACACGGCAGCCCACAGGTAAGTGCGAATCCGCCGCAATGCGTCCATCAGCGGCCCCCTTTCGTATCCGCAAAAGGATACCGCAGCGGCCACAGTGAGGGCAGGCAGACGTGCCTAGTTGCGCTTACGGCGGAAGTGCAAATAGGCAGCCGCGCACATGAGAGTGGCGCCCGTATCGTCGGTCTCAACGACAAAGGTGGTACTCACATCCCCCACCGCCTCGTAGCCGGCGGGTTCCTTGGACTCCGTAAGGACATAGGTTCCGTGGTCGAGACCCGTAAAACTCAACATGCCGTTCGCCGCGGTGGTGCGCACCTGCGGCTCGGCCCAGTCACCTTATGAAGTGTAACCGAGGCCCCACATTGCCGCATATTAACGCCGTTGCTTTGTTTACAAGCGCGTCCTTCCACTTTTTCGGCACCCGGTAATCAAACAGCAAATGAACGCCTTGCGCCGGTGCGGTGGCTACAGCTACACGGACAGCTGCTCGTTGTGAAAAATCTTGTCGACGGCGGCACGGCAGTCTTCTAGGCGACGGGCCTTACGCACGGCGCGGTGCACCGCTTCCGGGCTCGCAAAGGAATTCTTGGCATAAGACCACCACTCCTTCATGCGGTAGACCGCATTGTTACCGATGTCTTGCTCATAGGCCGCGAATAGCGCGTCGTGAAAGGCATGCAACTCGTCTGCCGTCAGGGCCGTGCCGCCGTTCAGCATCCGTGGCAGGGCCGGGTTGGCAAGCACTCCGCGGCCCAGCATCACGTGGCGGGTCTCCGGGTACTCACGCATCAGGCTCTCGAAGTCGCCCGGCGTAAAGACGTCTCCGTTATAGGCTACGGGGAACGGCACGCACCGCAGCGTCTCGCCGTAAAGCTCGCGGCGTGGCGTGCCCTCGTAGCCGTCTTTCTGTACGCGCGGGTGCACGATCAGCTCAGCAAGCGGCATGCGGCAGTACAGTTCCAAAACCTGCTGGTACTCGGCATCGTCCACAAGACCAAGACGCGTTTTGACCGAGACCGGCAACGGCGAGCGTGCGCAGATGTCAGAAAGAAACACCTCCAGCTCGTCGAGATGACGCAGAAAGCCCGAACCCTTGCCCTTGGAGACGACCGTCCCCGAGGGGCATCCCAGGTTCAAGTTGACCTCGGTGTAGCCGCGATCGGCCAGCAGCTGCGCCGCCCATACAAACTCGTCGGCGTTTTTAGACATGAGCTGCGGTACCACAACGAGCCCGCGATTGTTCTGGGGATCAAACTCCCTGTTCGCGCGTCCCGCAAAATCATGCCCCACGCGCGGCGGCGGCATGAACGGCGTGTAGTAGCGGTCAAACGCGCCGAAGTGCTCGGCGTGCACCCGGCGAAAGACATGCCCGGTGTTTCCCTCCATAGGAGCTAACGATAAAATCGGCACGCACTCGCTCACGCGCATCCCTTTCTGCTCGTATCCGCCGAGGCATTGTACGGTGCGCGCCAAATGCGCGTCAACCTGCGGAGCTGCAGTAGGAGCGCCAGACAGGCTTTGCCGGAATGTTGACCAACGGTGCGTAAAACAACGGGCTCTCTTGGAGCAAGCCCCCGCGAAACGAGACTCACCGCGGCATGCCTTTCCGAAATTCTGAGGAAGAGCAGCCGGGGCGCGGCATGCGTGAAATCTGCGCCGGCAACAGCGCGATGGTGTACAATCCCCCACATCAATGAGTGGCCAGACGTGGCGTAAGTCCAATTGACGGGCCACTCGACTTCAAGCTCTTTTCGGGTGGCTGAACCTGTTGCCGTCCGAAAGGAAACCCCATGGCTAACGCCGCATCCTCGCACAAGCCAAAACTCTGGACCCGAGACCTTGTGCTCATCATCCTCGTAAACCTCTGCGTGTTTACGAATCACATCATGAGCCTCTCGACGTTCCCATTCTACATTCAGGAACTCGGCGGGTCTGAGGCCGTCTCGGGCATCTGCGCCGCGCTCTTCTCTCTTGTCGCCGTTCTGGTGCGCCCGTTCGTAGGTTGGTGGCTCGACAACGGCGCCCGCCGCGTCGTACTCATCATCGGCCTGCTCGCCTTAGCGATCGCACCTGCCGGCTACGTCGCAGTGCCAATGCTCTCGGTGGCGCTCGTGTTCCGCATGATCCACGGCGCCGCCTTAAGCTTCTCGAACTCGACCACGGCGACCGTCGCCTCAGACGTGATCTGTAAGCCTCGTTTTGCAGAAGGCATGGGCTTTTTCGGCATGGCCACGGCTCTCGCATCTGCGATTGCACCCGCGCTCGGACTGGAACTCATGGGCTTTGGCTTCAATGTGCTCTATGGAGCTGCGGCCGGCATCTCGCTTCTGGCGCTCGTGCTCTTTCTCCTTGTGCGCTCGCCCAAACCGCAGGTCGAGAAGCACCCGCTCTCGTGGCGCGCGCTCGTGAACCGCGATTCCCTGCCGGCCACAGTCACCATGCTCGTCTTCATGTTCACCTTCGGCGCGCTCGAGAACTTCGTCGCGCTTTACGCCAGCGCGAACGGTCTGCCCTCAGCATCCGCGTTCTTCCTGATCATGGCCATCATGCTGCTCCTCGTCCGCGTGTTCTTGGGCAAACTGGTCGACGAAAAAGGCGAGGCGATCTTTGTCTACACCGGCAACGCCGCCATGCTTGCAGCACTCCTGCTGCTGGCGTTCGCCCCGAGCGCCACGACGTTTTATGTGTCCGCAGCCCTTGCGGGCTACGCCTTTGGCGGCCTGGAACCGGCACTCCAATCGATGGCCGTGCACACAGCTACCAACGAGTCGCGCGGCTCGGCAAACTCCACGTTCCTCTGCGGTTACGACATCGGCTACGGCCTGGGCGGAGGAGTAGCCGGCGCGTTGATTACCGCCGTCGGCTATGCACATACGTGGGCCGTCGTCTCGCTCGCCTGTGTAGCCTCAGCCGGAATCTATTTCTTCTGGGCACGGCACAGCCACACGAGTTTCTCCAAACAACTCTCTGCCAAGCGCGCCGACCGGTCGTAGCGCGCTCCATATCGCAGGCCGCCCCATCTTCCAAACGGCGAAAGCAGGGCCTTCTTCTGCATATAAACCGAGGATCGCCGCAGCAACATGAAAAAGGGTTCGGCCCCGGGATGAGCCGGGGTCGAACCCTCGCAGAACTATGCCGACCAGTATTCCCGGAACCCGCGCGCAGCCTGCGCTACTCCTCCAGATCGAAAAGCGTCTTCATGTCGGTCTCCTTCATGGGAGCGCCGGCAGAAGGCAGGCTCGTCGCGCGGAACTTCTCCGCCGGCGGCTCACCGCCCAAGAAGTCCTCGGCCTTGCCCACCGCCGTAACGATGCGGCCCTTCTTGTTGGTGAGTGCCTGAACGCCCTGCGTGCTGTTGGTGGTCTTGGTCTTGAGCAGCTCAGTATTGAAGTTCACCAAGCGGCGATCGTTCGAAACGAGCGCAATGTCGCGGTTCCCCTTGAGCACCGTGGCGTACAGCAGCTTACTGCCTCCGTAGATGGCGTTCTTGAGCTTCTTGCGGTTGGTCTTGGTGGCGTAGCCCGAAAGCGCCACGCGCGCCACGCGACCGTTCTCGAACACAAACAGCACGTCGGCCGTATAGTCCTCGGGGTCGAGCACCCAGATCACGTTCTCGTCCGCGCCCATCTCGAGGTCGGTCGCGAGGAAGGAACCCAGCTGGGCAGACTTGGTGTCCTCAAACGCCGAAACCTTGCACTTGTATACCTGGCACTGGTCAGTGAACACCAGAAGGTCGTGCGTGTTGCTCGAAGCGAACTCGATAAACGGCTCGTCGCCGTCCTTGTACTTGAGTGCCGTCGCGCGGCTCAGCACGCGGTCGGTCATCTTCTTAAGGTAGCCGTGGCGCGAGACCATAATGGTCACCGGGTACTCCTCGACCTCGGGCTCCAGGCTCACCTCAACAACCTCGGAGGGCGACACCAGACCGGTCTTGCGCGGGGTCACGTACTTTTTGTTCACGGCCTCAAGCTCGCCGCGAATCACGTCCTTGATCTTCTGCTCGCTGGCAAGCGTTGCCTTGAGCTCGGCGATCTCGCCCTCGAGTTTGGCGATGTCCTTGGTGCGGTTGAGGATGTACTCCTCGTTGATGTTGCGCAGCTTGATCTCGGCCACAAACTCAGCCTGCGTCTGGTCGATGCCAAAGCCCTTCATAAGGTTGGGCACAACATCCACCTCAAGCTTGGTTCCGCGGATGATTGCGATCGCCTTGTCGATGTCGAGCAGGATGGCCTCGAGACCGTGCAGCAGGTGCAGGCGGTCGCTCTTCTTTTGCAAGTCAAACGTGATGCGGCGGCGCGTGGAGTCCATGCGCCATGCAACCCACTCCGAGAGGATCTGGCGCACGCCCATCACGCGCGGGTAGCCGTCGACCAGCACATTGAAGTTGCACGAGAACGTGTCCTGCAGCGTGGTGGACTTAAAGAGCTTGGCCATGAGCTTCTCGGGGTCTACGCCGCGCTTGATGTCGATGGCGATACGCAGGCCCGAGAGGTCGGTCTCGTCGCGGATGTCGGCGATCTCGCGCACCTTTCCCTCTTTGGAGAGCTTCACGATGCGCTCGATGATGATGTCAGTCTTGGTGGTGTAGGGAATCTCGTAGACCTCGATGATGCGCTCGTCGGGCAGGTAGCGCCAACGCGAGCGAATCTGAAAGCCGCCCGTGCCTGTCTCGTAGATCTTGTCCATCTCCTCGCGGCGGTAGATGATCTCGCCACCGGTGGAAAAGTCGG
>CAVEPV010000022.1:0-29233 GCA_963617695.1 Bacteroidaceae bacterium | reverse complement strand
TGGGAATGAGGGCCATCTGTTCGGATGAGGTCGCGAATCAACATCGGGGAAATACTCGGGCCGCCTTCTTATGCGTCTTTGCTCTTGGTGAGCTCGACCACCAGGGCCTTGAGTTCAGCGACCTCGTCTTGGAGTTCGGCGATACGTTTTTGGTTATCGGCGATGCTGGCGCGGTTGCGGGCAGAGGCCTCCTCGCCCGGGTCGGGCATGAACTCACGGTGCAGCTTGGCGTCGAAGTTCGCCTCGAACACGCGGCACCCGTTGCGGCGCACGATGCGCCCCGGCACGCCCACGACGGTGCAGTTATCGGGCACGTCCTTGACCACCACAGAGTTGCTGCCGATCTTGACGTTGTTGCCGATGCGGATGTTGCCGAGTACCTTGGCGCCCGCTCCCACGGTGACGTTATCGCCCAAGGTGGGGTGGCGCTTACCTGTTTCGTTGCCGGTGCCGCCTAGGGTAACGCCCTGGTAGAGAGTGCAGTTCTCGCCCACGATGGTGGTCTCGCCAATCACGACTCCCATGGCATGGTCGATAAAGAGGTGCTTGCCGATGTGTGCGGCGGGGTGGATCTCGACGCCCGTAAAGTGGCGCGTGATCTGCGAGAGCACGCGGGCCAGGCTATGGCAGCCGTGATTCCACAGCCAGTGCTCGGGCACGTGGTTCCACTTGGCATGCAGACCAGGGTAGGAGAGGAAGATCACCAGGCCGTTTTGAGCTGCGGGATCCTCGGCCTTTACGGTCGCGATGTCCTCGCGGATTGTGGTTATAAAGCTCATGCCCGGTACCCTCCCAGCGCCGTGTGCGCATAACGCGGTTAA
This sequence comes from Bacteroidaceae bacterium, assembly GCA_963617695.1. GTDB lineage: Bacteria > Actinomycetota > Coriobacteriia > Coriobacteriales > Coriobacteriaceae > Collinsella. Next base: position 28,412 of record CAVEPV010000022.1, on the reverse strand, counting down.
GTATAGCGAATTACTAGGATTAATGCCGGGCACGATGCGCGCCTGTGTGTTGGGTGGTGGGGCCCCGTCTTGTCTGAACCCCCCCGAGGGTTGCATTCTTGAGCCGCTGCAGGTCGTTTTGCCTTCGGCTGCGCATGGACGAGAGCGGCTGGGGACCGAGCACTTCGATCATCGGACCAGCTGGCTGGCACCTGTGGCCACGATGCTGCGGAAGTACGGTCGAGGCGCGGCCACGTCACTGTTATGGGACACCTGTTACTTATGCGTTGTTGCTGCTTATAGGACTCGGGCGCCGTGCGGGCGAGTGGGGGCACCGTATACTTTTCCCTCGGGTGTGTCCGCACCCGCGAACGAGAGGTTTCCATGGGATTCATCAACACCATCATCGAACTGCTCAAAGACCCGCGCACCGCGATCGCGGCTTGGATTGCTGCCGGTCCGATGACCGCATACGGCTTTATCTTCCTGATTATCTTTATCGAGACCGGTGTGGTGTTCATGCCGTTTTTGCCGGGCGACTCGCTGCTCTTTGCAAGCGGTTGCTTTGCGGCCGACGGCAGCTTCAACATTTTTGTGCTGTTGGGCGTGGCTTGGGCGGCCGCTATCCTGGGCGACCAGTGCAACTTCATGATCGGTCACTTCTTTGGCCAGCGCATCATCGCCTCGGGCAAGGTTAAGGCCATGACCCCGGAGCGCGTTGCTAAGTCTGAGGCCTTCCTGGACAAGTGGGGTCATCTGGCGATTTTCCTTGGTCGCTTCTTCCCGTTCATTCGCACGTTCGTGCCGTTCCTTGCGGGCATGGGTGGCATGAAGTGGCACTCCTTTGTGCTGTTCAACGTGCTCGGCGGCATCACTTGGTCCACGCTGTTTACCCTGCTGGGCTACTTCTTCGGTGGCTTCCAGGTGGTTCAGGATCACTTTGAACTGCTGATCGTGGGCATCGTACTCATCTCCGTGATCCCGACGGTTGTGGGCCTGGTCAAGGCCAAGCTCGGCAAGAAGAAGTCTTCTGATAACGAGGGCGCCCACTTCGCGTAAGGGGCGTGGGGCTTGCCAACGGCCCTTCTTCCTGAATTGGTTCGAGCTGCTTCTGGGCTGATTTGGCGTCGGTGCCTTTGGGAGTCCTGTGGCCGGGAGGCAAGATGTGAGCGCTGGTGCCTCGCTGCCTGCGCGCTCGTCTCGTGAATTCCGATGGCAACAATCACCGCCTATAATTCCGCCTGAATTGCGAATCCATACCGTTAGGAGCAGCTATGTTCAGGCCTCTTCGCAGGAAAAGTCGTGCCATCTCTGATGAGGAGGCCAAGGCTCTGCTCGCTGCGGGGCGCCGCGCCACGCTTGCTGTTAATGGAGACGATGGCTACCCGTTTGCCCTGCCCGTGAACTATCTGTATGACGAGCAGACCGGGTGTATTTATTTCCACGGGGCCAAGAGCGGCCACAAAGTCGATGCGCTCAAGCGTTCCGACAAGGTGTGCTTCACCGTATGGGGCAACGAGCACTACAAAGAGGGCGAGTGGGCGCCCTACGTGCAGAGCACGGTCGTTTTTGGACGCTGCCGCCTTATCGATGATCCGGAGCTGACTCGTTCCCGCGTGCGCGAGCTTGCCCTCAAGTACTACCCCGCGGCCGAAGAGGTCGATAGGGTTCTGGAGAAAGAAATCGCCGGCGTCCAGCTCTACGAGATCGAAATCGAGCACCTCACTGGCAAACAGATCAAGGAGAAGTAGGGGCTGGAGGTTTAAGACCTGACCGCCCTGCCGGCTGACCAGCTCGTCTTGCGTCTTTGCGTTAAGCCCGTGGCTACGATTCACCACTTTCGTTTCAAGCCGTAATTGGCATCTCGTCTTACATCGCCTCGCAATGCAGCTCGCTTCCGATACATCCCAAATAACGGAAGCGAACAGTATTTCACTTCCGCAAAGCGCCACATACCGGAAGTGAATTGCATTTCACTTCCGTTATCGGCTAAATAACGGAAGTGAGTTATACTTCACTTCCGTTAAAAGACGCAAAAGGGAAGTGGGAGGGAGCGGCGAACATGGACAGCCAGTGGCCGGCAATCAGGTTTGAGGAGCTCGATTGGACGTTCGATCCGGACATCCTCCCGTTCATTTCCAAGACTCAACGCCGTAAGATCAATTCGACCTACATGGCGGCCCTTCCGCTTTTTATTGCGGAGAGGGACGTCGAGATTCCCTCAAGCCTCTCGGCGCGCATATCCGACTTGCTCATTAATCTCGCCCGGTTCGATGCGGAGCAGGGCGCCCGCGGCTACAATCTACCGGCCATGCTGCTCAGGAGCGAATCGTCTGCAAGCTCGCAGATCGAGAATTTGACTTCAAGCGCCCGCAATGTGGCATTGGCTGAGCTTTCGGCTGATGCCCCCCACAACGCCAAGCTCATCGCGAACAATATCGAGGCAATGCGAGCTGCACTGGCTTTTGATAGCCCCCTTAGCGTCGATTCGATACTCCAGATCCATGCCTCGCTCGTAAACCATAGGGGCGAGAGCTACGGTGGTACGCTTCGCGGGGAGCAGGTGTGGATCGGCGGCGGTCCGTATAGCCCGCACGCCGCCGCGTACGTGCCTCCCCAGCACACTCGCGTTCCGGCCTACCTAGATGATCTCGTCGCATTCGCCGCGCGGGATGACGTTGCACCCATCGTTAAGGCGGCCATCGTCCATGCTCAGTTCGAAAGCGTTCACCCGTTCATCGACGGTAACGGCAGGACGGGACGCGTGCTGTTGCACAAGCTTCTGCGCGATGCCGGGGTCTTGAGCCATGCGACACTCCCAGTGTCTGCGGGCCTGCTGCACGATGTCGACGCATATATGTCTTCAATCACGGAATACCAGCAGGGCAACCCGGTCACCGTGGTCGAGCGCCTGGTCGATGCGCTCGAGATCGCGGTCGTGGTGGGACGGCTCGTCTCTTCCAAGATGGATCAGGTTATTGATGGGTGGGCGGAGCAGTTTACGGAACGCAAAGGCTCGAGCATCTATCGCCTGCCTGCGGTTTTGGTGGAACAGCCCGTGGTTACTGTGGGGTACCTTGTCGACAGGCTCGGCATTTCTGAGCGCGCCGTCCGAACGCTGGTGGCCCGTGCTTGCGAGTACGGCGTGCTTCGGCCGATGGGAAACCGCCATCGTGGCGAGTTCTATCAGTCGGACGCTATCGTTGGGGTGCTCGAGGAGATCTCGGATGTGCAGGGCATTCGTCGTGTTGTCTCTGGTCGGGGCCTGTAGTGCGTTTGCGTTTGGGTTTTGTCGTTGGCCCCGCCCTACGGCTCCTTCGATATTTGGGCTCACTGCCTGCCCTGTCGCCATGAGAAACTCGCCGCTGCCCGGAAATGTTTCCAATCGTTAAATGATGGGCGCCGGGCAAAAAATGAACCCACGTTCACGGTAGGGGAGTAGAATCGGCCATACGCGTCTCGCCAGGCGGGGTTCGCACGTGTGCTGCAGGCATGTGCGCCGTACGCGCGACGCAAAGATCGTCGTTACGTTAGGAGCAACCATGACCGTGGAGAAGAAGGATCTGGATTGGGGTAGCCTGAGCTTTGGCTACATGCAGACCGACTACAGCTACGAGGCACATTGGAAAGATGGCGAGTGGGATGAGGGCGGCCTGACCGCGGACCACACCATGCACATCTCCGAGTGCGGTGGCATCTTCCACTACTGCCAGGAGGTCTTTGAGGGCCTCAAGGCCTATACCACCGAGGACGGTAGCATCGTGTGCTTCCGCCCGGACATGAACGCCGAGCGCATGTACAACTCCGCCGAGCGCCTCGAGATGCCGCCGTTCCCCAAGGATCGCTTTGTCGAGGCCGTCAAGCAGGTCGTCGCGGCTAACGCCGCTTGGGTGCCGCCCTTTGGCTCCGGCGCCACGCTTTACGTTCGTCCGTTCATGATCGGTTCCGGCGAGGTCATCGGTGTTGCTCCCGCTCCTGAGTACACCTTCCGCATTCTCGTCACGCCGGTCGGCCCGTACTTCAAGGGTGGCCTCAAGCCCATCAAGCTGCGCATCTCCGAGTACGACCGTGCAGCGCCTCACGGCACCGGCAACATCAAGGCCGGCCTGAACTACGCCATGAGCCTCAAGCCCACCATGGAGGCCCACCGTCAGGGCTACGCCGAGAACCTCTACCTCGACTCCGAGTCCCGCACCTACGTTGAGGAGACCGGCGGCGCCAACATGCTGTTCGTCAAGGAGGACGGCACGCTGGTGGTTCCCCAGTCGCACACCGACTCCATCCTGCCCTCCATCACCCGCCGCTCGCTCGTGCAGGTGGCCAAGGATCTGGGCATCACCGTCGAGGAGCGCCCGGTCGAGTGGACTGAGGTCGCTGGCGGCGCCTTTGTCGAGTGCGGCCTGTGCGGCACCGCTGCCGTCATCTCGCCCGTTGGCCAGATCGACAACAAGGTCTACGGCGCCGACGAGACCGTGACCTTCCCGGCTGGCTGCACCGAGATCGGCCCTGTGATGAAGAAGCTGCGTGAGACCCTCACCGGCATCCAAGATGGCGCCGTCGAGGATCAGCACGGCTGGGTCTGCAAGATCGACTAGGTTTCTGCTTGCATATAGCTGCCGCTTCGAAGCGCCGTCGTGCACTCGCATGACGGCGCTTTTGCTGTTGAGAGGGCGCGGTACGGGCGACGGCAGGGGCGCTCGTGCCGCTGTCGCCAAAGGAGCTTGCCGGGGTTCGCGGCGCACCTCTTCTCCCGCCACTTCATGCGCGCCGCACATCCGCCGCTGTGCGCCGCACTGTGCCCCCGCTCTCGCTCAGTCGAACCCTGCTTCGCCCTCCCGTCACCGCACGCCGCTCCGCTTTCGCTTCGTTGCGCACCGTCCCGCGTGGCTCCGCTCCGCCCCGTCGCATGCCTTCCCGCGCCCGATTGTTTCCATTTCTCTACCAAACTAAAGTGAGCCCTTGCGTCCCTCACTCCACTAGGCTAAAGTGAAACGCGTTTTACGGGAGACATGGCCGGGCGCACGCTTGGCTGCACTAAAGGAGAGACTCATGAAGAAGAAGCGTTTCGTTGGCGCACTTGCCACCGTCGGCGCGCTCGTGGGCGCACTTGCACTCGTGGGCTGCGGCGGCACTTCTGCCAGCACCGGCTCTACCACTGCCGACGCCGGCTCTGCCGACACTTCGGGCGAGATCACCACGCTCACCGTGGGCTTTGACCAGTCCTATCCGCCTTATGGCTTTGTGGCCGACGACGGTGAGTACACCGGCTTTGACATCGACCTGGCTACCGAGGTTGCCGAGCGCAACGACTGGGATCTCGTGCTTGAGCCCATCGACTGGGACGCCAAGGACAGTCTGCTCAATTCCGGCGCTATCAACTGCATCTGGAACGGCTTTACCATGGAGGGCCGCGAGGACGACTACACCTTCTCTGACGCCTATATGCTTAACGGCCAGGTAGTGGTGGTCAAGAAGGACAGCGGCATCACCAGCCTCGATGACCTTGCCGGCAAGACCGTCATCACCCAGACCGACTCCGCCGCCGAGGAAGTCCTGAACGGCGACCAGTCGGCACTCACCGCCACCTTCGCCTCGCTCGACACCATCGGCGACTACAACACCGCCTTTATGCAGCTCGAGTCCGGCGCCGTCGACGCCGTGGCCTGCGATCTCTCTGTTGCCCAGTACCAGATTTCGGCCAAGCCCGATGCCTACCTGCAGCTCGACGACATGCTCTCTGAGGAGCACTACGCCGTGGGCTTCAAGAAGGGCGATGAGGCGCTTGCCAAGAAGGTCACCGAGACCCTCAAGGAGCTTGACGAGGAGGGCTTCATTAAGGAGCTCTGCGAGAAGTACGCCGACTACGGCATCTCCTACGAGAACTGGACGCTCGGCAAGTCTGAGTAGCCAAGCCTTTCGCGGCCCCGCCGCCGCATGATATGGAAAAGTGCTCCCGACGCCGCTCAGCCGGTGTCGGGAGCTGCGTGTTTGCAGGAAAGGTAGCGCATGGATATCACAACGATGTCGGGGATGCTGCTCAACGGCTTTGGAACGACCATCCAGATCTTCCTCCTGACGCTCGTGGGCTCGATTCCCCTAGGAATCCCCATCGCACTCGCGCGCATGAGCAAGTTCCGCCCGCTTTCGATCCTCGCGCGCGTCTATATCTCCATCATGCGCGGCACCCCGCTCATGCTGCAGATGTTTGCCATCTACTTTGCGCCGTATTACGTCTTTGGCATCAATCTCACGCCGAACTCCAAGTGGTACGCGTGCATCGTGGCCTTCATCATCAACTACGCGGCCTACTTTGCTGAGATTTACCGTTCCGGCATCCAGTCCATCCCGCGCGGCCAGTACGAGGCGGCCGAGGTTCTGGGCTACACGCGCACCCAGACCTTCTTTAGAATCATCCTGCCCCAGGTGATCAAACGCATCCTGCCCGCCATGTCCAACGAGGTCATCACCTTGGTGAAAGACACCTCGCTCGCCTTCGCCATCGGCGTGGCCGAGATGTTCGCCACGGCCAAGGCGCTCGTGGCTTCGCAGGTGAGCATGGTGCCCTTTGCCATCTCTGCGGTCTTCTACTGGGTATTCAACTTCTTGGTTGAGCTCATCATGGGCGCGATCGAGAAAAAGCTCGACTACTATCACGACTAGCGGGGGATTTTGATGACCGAACTCAACGCGAACGCCGCTCCTGTCTTCTCGATGGAGCACGTGGGCAAGTCCTTTGGCAACACGACCGTCCTGCGCGACATCTCGCTTTCGGTGCGCCCGGGCGAGGCCGTGGCCATCATCGGCCCTTCTGGCGGCGGCAAGTCGACGCTCCTACGTTGCGCCACCACGCTCGAGACCATCGATTCGGGTGCGCTGCGCTACGGCGACCTGACGGTGGCTTCTACCGAGAACGGGCAGGTGAGCTACGCCAAGGGCGAGGAGCTGCGCCGCGCCAAGAGCCGCTTTGGCTTGGTGTTTCAGGGCTATAACCTCTTCCCGCACATGACGGTGATGCGCAACATCTGCGACGCCCCCATCGCGGTGCAAAAGCGCCCGCGCGATGAGGTGGAGGCTCAGGCCGCCGCGCTCATCCAAAAGATGGGCCTTGCCGGTTGCGAGGACAAGGTGCCCTGCCAGCTCTCTGGCGGCCAGCAGCAGCGTGCGAGCATTGCTCGAGCACTCTGCCTGAACCCTGACATCCTCTTTTTTGACGAGCCCACGAGCGCGCTTGACCCCGAGCTTACCGGCGAGGTGCTCAAGGTGATTCGCCAGCTTGCAGACGAGAACACCACCATGATCATCGTTACGCACGAGATGGCCTTTGCCCGCGATGTGGCCGACCGCGTGGTCTTTATGGACGGCGGCCTGATCGTGGAGGAGGGTGCGCCCGCCGAGGTGCTCGGCAATCCGCAACACGAGCGCACACGGGCCTTCCTTACGCGCTACAACTCGTAAGCGCCGCGGCTCCGGCCTGCTATCATGGGTTGCATCGTAAGGCAGCTCAATGAACAAGGAGAGTCATGGAAGCCTACAAGGAAGAATTCATCAAGTTCATGGTCGAGTCCGACGTCCTCAAGTTCGGCGAGTTCACGCTCAAGAGCGGACGTCAGTCTCCCTTCTTTATGAACGCCGGCGCCTATGTGACGGGCAGCCAGCTCAAGCGCCTGGGCGAGTACTACGCGCAGGCCATCCACGACAATTTTGGCGACGACTTTGACGTCCTGTTCGGGCCGGCCTACAAGGGCATTCCCCTGGCTGTGGTCACCGCTATCGCTTATCACGAGCTCTACGGCAAAGAGGTCAAGTACTGCTGCGACCGCAAAGAGGCCAAAGACCACGGCGCCGACAAGGGCAACCTTCTGGGCTATGAGCCCAAGGACGGCGACCGTGTGGTGATGGTCGAGGACGTGACCACCTCTGGCAAGTCCATCGACGAGACCTACCCCAAGGTTACCGCTGCGGCCGACGTCGAGATCAAGGGCCTGATCGTTTCACTCAACCGCATGGAGGTTGGTAAGGGCGGCGTCACCACCGCGCAGAAAGAGATCGAGGCCAAGTACGGCTTCCCCGTGGCAAGCATCGTCTCGATGGCCGAGGTCGTCGAGGTTCTCTACAACCACGAGATCGACGGTCGCGTGGTGATCGATGACGACCTCAAGGCCGCCATCGACGCCTACTACGAGCTGTATGGTGCCAAGGAGGCTTAGAGGCCTCGCCGCCGTTGCGACACCACTTGTGTCGCCCTGTTTTCCTGTTGGAGGAGAATCCGTGCTCAAGATCCTGTGCAATAAGATGACCGCGCTGGCCATGTGCCTTGTTTTGGCGCTTTGCTTGGTGGCGCTACCCGGCTGCAGCACGGGCGAGACCACTGCAGACGTGATCTCGACGGGTCTGTCTTCTGAAATTGATCAGATTGTCAACCAACAAGGTGACAACTGGGATGCCCTGGTCGCCTGCATCCAAGAGAACGAGGGCGAGGAACTTCAGCGCTTTGGTGTCTCTGCCGAGGACTTTGCCAGCGCTCTGTTCGGTGGTCTTGAGTATGAGATCACCGATGTGGACGTGGACGAGGATAACGACACAGCCGAGGCGCACGTGGAGCTTTCCTGCAAGTCGATGATCGACTTTAACGAGGCCCTCACCGCGACAGCTGAGCAGATCACGAACGAGAACGGTTCGATTTCTGAAGATGAGCTGTGTGCCAAGTTGGGCGAGGTCATGGTCTCGACCCTTAACGGTCTCAAACTCAAGGAGACCACGCTCGACATTACGGTCAACCGCGACGAGGACGGTGTGTGGGACGAGGCCGAGAGCGTCTCTACCGTGATTGCCAGCGCTATATTGAGCTAAGCGAGTCGCGAAACACATCTCGCGCATGAGCGGAGTCGGGGAGCGCCCTGGCTCCGCTTTTTGTTGTGCGCTTGGCGGCTTGTTTGCTGGGCTTTCGATCGCGGCCTTGGCTTGATGCATAGGGGGTTACTATTTCCGCTTGTTCTTCGTTATTCCCCAAATTCGGCGAGTTGACGAAAAAAAGTCCCAAACGGCGGTTGACTTTAGTTTGCCAAAGTGTAAACTGCTTTCTTGCTACTAAAGGCGGTGCGGATTCACACGATGCGCACCAAAAGAAGGGGATTACCTCAGCATGATCGAGCGCCAGCTAAACATTATCAGCGTGATTATTTAGCGCGGGTTGGCGTATACAGTCAGCCCGTGCGATAACGGGCGGCTGATAAAAGACGAGGGCCGTCGAAGCGAAGTCGACGGCCCTCGTTTTTTATGTATTTGCATCATGGGGTAGGACCCAGAAGGAAGGATTGTAATGAACGGAGTTGTACTCATGCTCGTGGCCGCGGCGGTGCTCGCCTGCGGTTACCTCGGGTATGGTCGCTGGCTGGCCAACAAGTGGGGCGTCGACGCGAATGCCCTTACGCCCGCCAAGCGCATGAAGGACGGCAAGAACTTTGCTCCTGTATCCACGTTCGCCGCGTTCTCGCACCAGTTCAGCTCGATCTGCGGTGCCGGCCCTGTCACGGGTACCATCGTGGCCATGGCCTTTGGTTGGCTGCCCGTGGTGCTGTGGGTTCTCGTGGGCGGCATCTTCTTTGGCGCCGTGCATGACTTTGGCGCCCTGTACGCCTCTATGAAGAACAACGGCAAGTCCATCGCCCAGCTGGTCGACACCTACATCGGCAAGACCGGCCGCCGTCTGTTCCTGCTGTTCCAGTGGCTGTTCTGCATCATCGTTATCGCTGCCTTCACCTCCATGGTCTGCGGCACCTTCAAGTACACCGCCGTCATGGATGCAGCCGGCAACGCCACTGCCGCCATCGACTACACCAAGTCCTATGCGGCTGGTTGCGCAGGCACCATCTCCATCCTGTTCACCTTTGTTGCTATGGCCTTTGGCTACGTGCAGCGCAAGTTCAACCTGGCCGGCGTCGCTCAGTTCGTCACCGGCGTGGTGCTCATGGTTCTCATGTTCGTGGTGGGTATGCAGTTCCCGCTGTACCTCGACCTCAACCAGTGGATCGCCGTCGTTATGGTCTACCTGGTGCTCGCCTCGGCCATGCCGCTGAACGTGCTCAAGACCCCGCGTGACTACCTCACCACCATCATGATGGTGCTTATGATCGTCTGCGCTGTGGTGGGCATCTTCGTGCTCGGCGCTCAGGGCCAGGCCACCATCACCGCTCCCGTGTTCACCAACTTCAGCGCTTCGGGCATGATGTTCCCCGTGCTGTTTGTCTCCGTCGCCTGCGGTGCCCTTTCCGGCTTCCACAGCCTTGTCTCTTCCAACACCTCCTCCAAGCAGGTGTCTAATGAGACCGACGCCGTCAAGGTCGGTTACGGCGCTATGATCGTTGAGTCCTTTGTGGGCATCATCGCCATCATCATCGCCGGCATCATGTTCTCCGACATGAACACCGCCGGTACCGGCGCCCTCAACAACGGCGTCGCCAGCACTCCGTTCCAGATCTTCGCTGCCGGCGTTGCCCGTGCCATGACTTCCTTTGGTGTCGACCAGACCGTGGCCACCGTGTTCATGACCATGAACGTCTCGGCTCTGGCTCTCACCTCGCTCGACGCTGTGGCTCGTATCGCCCGCACCGCGTTCTCCGAGTTCTTCGCCCCCTCCAACGACGCCCTGGCTGTCGAGGCCACCTCTGGCGCCATGAAAGTTCTCGGCAACCCCTGGTTCGCCACTGTGGTCACGCTGATTCCGGGCCTCGCCCTCACCTTTGGTGGCTACCTGGCCATCTGGCCGCTGTTCGGCGCTTCCAACCAGCTGCTCGGCGGCATGACCATGATCACGCTCGCCGTGTTCTGCAAGTGCACCGGCCGCAAGGGCGCCATGCTCTACGTGCCCGTCGCCTTCCTGCTGGTCTGCACGTTCACCTCGCTCGTCCAGTCCATCATGGGCTGCGTGACCGCGCTCGCCACCGGCACCGCCGTCTCTGTGTTCAACTCCGGCCTGCAGCTCGTCTTCGCCGTGCTGCTGGTGGTGCTCGGCCTGATCGTTGCCGTCAACTGCCTGAAGGAGCTCTTCAACAAGAAGGCCGGCTCCATCCCCGACGAGGAGCCCGAGTGGACCGAGATGGGCCGCGCCGAGTACGGCAAGGCTTCCGTCGAGGCTCCCGCCGAGGGCGCCGTGCAGAACGCCTAAGTCTGCCCGCCTGACATAGCCTGAACCCAGGGCGCCCGGATGCACTGCAGCCGCATCCGGGCGCCTTGCTTTGTGTCGAGGCGGGGTGGGGGAGGCTATCTTGCCGAGGCGGGGCGGGGTGGTGGCATTCTCTGCTGCGCTTGCGGGCCGGTTGGGTTGTGCGGGCGCGGCGCGCGTGTGGAGCGCGGTCAGGCGCGCGCAGAGCCGCAGCTCCCGCCCCTGCCTGGGCGCGCCGTGCGCAAGTGCGTTACCATAGGTACGTTTGTGAAGCGTATCCGAAAGGCGGACCCGTGTCCTCCACTCTCTATTCCGATAACCAGGCCGACGTCGACGCCCTCGCGCGCCGCATCGTCGCGCTCACGTCTTTTTCTTCCGATCAGGCGGCGTCCGTCGCCTTCTCGTTGCTGTGCCGCAAGGTCCTCAAGATCAAATCGGGCGCCCTGGCACAGCTCTTTAAGTCGGTGAACGCCGAGGTCGACACCAAGCGCATGCGTGACGAGTTCCTTAAGTCGGGCCTGATCGTCAAGATCGAGGGCACCGGCTTGGGCGGTCGCCCTGCGGTGTATCGCATCTGCGCCAACGTCTCTGAGCCGACGGCAGACGATGCTGTCGAGCGCGAGGACGAGCTGGAGCTTGGGGACGAGGAGACCGCCGAGGGCGCATACGTCGAGGCGGCGATTGCGGCCGAGGAAGAGGCCGAGAGCGTCTCCGAGCAGAACGCTGACCAACAGACCGACGAACAGGTTGAGAAGTCTGCCGAGAAGCAGCCCGAGAAACAATCCGAGAAGCCGGCGGTAAAGCAGGGCGGCCAGTCCAAAAAGCGCATCGAGCAGTCTCAGCAGGGCAAGCGCTCCAAGAAAAAGGGGCAGCAGAATCGCGTCGCCAAGACAGCGCAGGCGCCTACGTACGAGTCGGCTACCGAGCAGGCGGAGCCCGCAGACGACTCCTCCAAGCGTCCCTCGCCCGTAGCGATCGCTCGTGTGCTCACACAACGTATCGTCCGCGTGCTGCCCGCGCCCACGGCCCTTGCCAAGGTGCGCAAGAAACGTGCCGAGATCGTGCGTGTGTCGCGCCCTCAGGTGGTGCCCGTGGAGGAGCCTCAGCCGCGCGCGGTGCACGGTAACTCGGCAAAGTCTCAAACCGCTATGGACTTTGCCACCATCACGGCCTGGATCGACCAGGCCCACAACATGAACGTGCCTTACGCCTCCCGTCGCCAGCGCGCGTTCGAGATCTTCAATGACGAGAAGGCCTTTGACGGCAAGCGCGGAGAGCGTCTCTTCAAGCGCCTGAACGATCGCGGCGTCAACATCAGTGCCCTCAAGATTACTCCGCAGCGCACCACCCACTTCCAGGGCTTTTACGGCATCGGTGCCGACAAGCCGTTCGTTGTGGTCGAAAATATCGACACCTACGAAGAGATCGTGCGCCTGCTGCGCGGCAACTCCTCGACCAGGCTGTTCGGCGTGCGCGTGAGCGGCGTTATCTTTGGCGGCGGTTGCAAGGTGAACGTTGCCCATGCTCTGGACGACTACCTGGCAGACATCGGCTATCGCTACGACTACGTGTACTACGCGGGTGACATCGACCGCGAGGGCGCGCGCATCGTGGAGCAGGCCCGTGCGGCCAACAACGTCAAGATTCGCCTGCATGCCGGCATGTACCGCGCGATGCTCGCGGCGCACGCCCGTCGTGTCAAAGATGGCAAGACGGTGGAGCCTGCCTCGCAAAACCAGGGCGTGCCGCAAAATCTCGCTCGCGCCATCGACGACCTGCCTATGGTTACGCGTGTGCAGTTCCGCAACGTTCTGCGTCAGGGCGGTCGCATCCCGCAGGAGATTCTGACCTCGGCCGATTACCGCGACTCGAGTTCCGGCCCCGTCGAGCGCCTGCTCAACAAGTAAACGGGGAGGCTGGGCCGGCGCTCCGTTCGGCTCGCGCGCCTAACTTCGTACAGCTCGCAGGATCGCCTCCTGCATCACGTCGGCGGCGAGCGTACCGGCCACGTTGACGTCTGCCGCGACGTCACCGACGCTGGCCGCATAGATCGTGTCTCCGTCTGCCATGGTTCCCACCGGGCAGATACAGCGTGCGTAGGCATTGCGGGTCATGGCGGCTATCTTGCTCATTTCGGCCTTGGTGAAGGCGCCGTTAGTGACAATGGCGCCGATCGTGGTGTTGCCCGTGAACATGTCGGTGGGCGCGGCGATGCGGTAGAGCTCATCACGCGAATCGAGGAGCTGCATGCCGTCCTCGCTTTTGAGGCCGGCGACCTGCTGCCCGCTCTTGGGGTCGTAGATGTCGCCCAGGGCGTTGACGGCAACAATGGCCGCCATCTTGAGTTCGCCGAGCTGCACGGCAAAGATGCCGAGACCCGAGTCCGAGGCGCGCTCCATGCCGCAGAGCTTGCCTACCGTGGCACCGCATCCAGCGCCAAAGCTGCCGCAGCGTGGACTGTTCGTTTCCGCATCCACGCAGGCGGCGTAACCCATCTGGGCGTCGGGACGCACATCGGCGCGGCCGCAGCCCAGATCGTAGAGGCATGAGGCGCACACGAGCGGCACGCGTGCAAACCCCGTGTTGTAGCCGATACCGCGCTTCTCCAGATAGCTCATCACGCCGTCTGCCGCGGCCAGACCGTAGGCCGAGCCTCCGCCGAGCATGATGGCATTGATGGGGTTATCGGCTGTGGTCGGGTCGGCCAGATGGGTCTCACGCGCGGCAGGACCTCCGCCGCTTACGTCGATGCCCACACGCGCGCCGCGATCGAACATCAGGACCGTCACACCCGTCTTGGCAGCCTCATCTTGTGCATTGCCAATGCGCAGTCCCGGCATGTCCGCGACGGCGATTTCTGTAACGAGTCTCGAGAGCCCCATGGCAACTCCTTTGTGCGTGGTTTAGCTCAAACCATTCTAGCGAGTGGAGGGCTGGGGTAGAGGGATTCCGCGTGCGGCTCGCGCCGCCCGCATTCGCTGCGGCGGCTGTCGCCGCCTTGCGCGCTGCGCTGGAAAACGTCTTCGGCGTTTCCTCAGCTCCGCGCTCTCTCGGGTTCGAATCCCATGAGAGGTTAAATAAAAAGCCCTGCAACCATGGCTGCAGGGCTTCTAAGACAAGGGCTGGGGTAGAGGGATTCGAACCCCCGTAACCGGCACCAAAAACCGGGGTCCTGCCGCTGGACGATACCCCAATGCGACGGATGTGTCGCTTGTGGCGACAGCTTGTCTAGTGTACCTAATCGCTCAAGGCTGCGCAAACGCCGTCGAGGAGGCGGATGGCGAGGGTTTGGGCGTCGCTGGAGGTAAAGGTGCCGTTGTAGTGCGTGTAGCCCGTCAGCTCAATGCGCAGGTGGGCTGGCTTGCTCTTGGCGGCGGCAAAGGCGGTGCCGATGCGCTGGGGAAGATTTGCGCACTGCGCGAGGGTGATCGTCGGGCGGGGCTCGGCGGACTCGTCCAGCTCATCGCTTGCAAGCTCGAGAATCAGGTCAACGTCGCGCGGAGGTTCGCCGTCGCAGAGCACCATGCCGCTGTTCTCAGTGGTGGCAGAGGCGATGTTCCACATGCGCGAAGCAATGTTGCGTGCGATGGCGTCCTCGCCGCACACGGCCACACGGTAGCTCTCGAGCACGCTTGCCGCGCGGGCAAAGCCGGTGCGCTCCTCGGCCTCGAGCACGGAGGGCTTGCCCTCCCACACGTGGCGCAGGCGGTCGATGTAGCGGAAGGTGTCTTGGAAGGCCATGCCGTCGGCAAACAGACCTACGTTCTCCTGGAACTGCTGCAGTGCGGCCTCCGTATGCGGGCCAAAGTAGCCGTCAACGTCTCCGCAGCCAAAGCCCAGAGCGTTGAGCGCCTGCTGTAGTGCGCGCACGTCAGCGCCGTGGAAGTTGGGAAGGCGCAGGTAGAGGGTGCGATCACCCAGCTTGTAGGAGGCGTCGACCAGTGCGCTCCAGCAAACGATGTCTACGTCGCCGGGCACGTCGAGGTTGTTGGCCACACGAAACGCCGCGACGGCGCGCGCGGTAGTCTCTCCATAGAGCTTGGCAGACGACTCGCTTTCGTCGATGGTGTATCCAAGGGCGACCAGGCGCGTCTGGATGTCCTCGACGGCGGGACCTTGCATGCCCTGCGTAATCGGATCCAAGTGAGCCCCTTTCAGATAAGCGAGCAAAAATTCGGTGCGTTCACAATCGCAACCAGTGTATCAATTAGCCGGCGACGCTCAAAACGCGCCGCGGTAAAGCAGCTCAATAGCGACACATTATCGCCTCTTTACCTGTTCTTGTCATGGCCCGGCTAGGCTAGGGACAAGAACAAATCGAGCCGATGCAAGACGATGGGAGCGGGCGCAGATATGAGCATGAACAGCCTGGGTGAGGTCATGACGATGGAGGACGGCACGGTGGCCGAGGTCACGCCGCTTCTGAAAGACCGTGGTGCTCTGGCCTCGATCGCGCTGTTCGCGGTGCTTGCCATCTCACTGGTGCTGATGAGCCTTTAAGGCTCTGGCCTCGGTTCTGTAGCTGCGCTTCTGGCGCTGAGACCAAGCGTCTGGCCGGCTGGCAGTTCAACCTTTAAGCGGCTCAATCCATCACCTCTAGTTGAGGCGTTCCACAAAGAAATCCGCCATAGAGAGCAAAAGTTCCTTGCAGTGCGCGTCCAGCTCGATACCCGCGAGCGCGGTTTTGGCCGACTCGGTGAGTTCGAGTGAATAGGCGTGCGCATAGGCGATTGACCCTGTGCGCTCCATGATCTGCACGGCACGCTCGAGCTGCTCGGCGTCCTCGGTGGCGCTGGTAAGGATGCCCATGAGCTCGTCGTGCTCGGGGGTGTTGGCGTAGTTGAGTGCGTGCACGGCGACCAACGTGCGCTTGCCCTCCGTAATGTCGCAGCGGAAGTCCTTGTTGCGTGCTTCCTTTTTGCCCACGAGGTTCAGCAGGTCGTCTTGAATCTGGAAGGCCAGGCCCGTGTGAAGGCCAAAGGTGCGCAGCGCCTCGATTTGCTCCTCGCTGCCGCCACCGATAATAGCCCCGCATGCGAGCGGCACGGCCCCGCTGTAAAAGGCCGTCTTGTGCGTTGCCATGGTCAGGTAGTCATCAACGCTCAGGTCAAAGCGGCCGTCGCGCACCCAGCCCAGGTCGAGCGCCTGACCCTCGATAGTGCGCGCCGTCATGGCAGAGAGCTCCTTGATGAGGCGCACCTTGAGGGAGTCGTCGAGTGCAGGGTCGTTCGCTACGGCGGCTGTAACCAGCGACAACGCATAATCGCCGCAGTTGATGGCGATACCCTCGCCCTGGGTGAGGTGCATGCAGGGCTCGCCGCGACGCAGCTGGCCGTTGTCGGCGATGTCGTCGTGGATGAGCGCACCGGTCTGGAAGTGCTCGATCGCGGCCGCGCAGCTCATCGCCATCTGGGTGTCGCCGCCCACGGCCGCGCAGGCCAAAAGGCAGATCAGCGGGCGGTGGCGCTTGCCGGCGTTGGCGGAATAATGCCCCAGGGGAGCATAAAGGTAGCGCTCGATGTCGGCGTTGGCCGTCTGGCCGCTAAAGTAGGCGGCCAGGTACTCGTTGATCTGATCGGCATGGCGGCCGAGGTATGCGGTAAAGCTGCTCTGCACGGGGCGCTCTTTCGTTAGGCGTTACTCGGCGTCGGCAAAACCGTTGGGGTTGTGCGACTGCCAGTTCCACGAGTCGCGGCACATGTCCGCGATGTCGTAGCGGGCCTTCCAACCCATCTCGCGCTCGGCCTTGCTGGCGTCGCACCAGTTGGCTGCAATGTCGCCACCACGGCGCGGGCAGATCTTGTAGGGAAGCTCCTTGCCGCAAGCCTTCTCAAAGGCGTGGACAACCTCGAGCACCGAGGTGCCGGTGCCGGTGCCCAGGTTAAAGACCTCGACGCCCTCCTTGCCGTTCATCCAGCTCAGGGCTGCCACATGGCCGCATGCCAGGTCGCAGACGTGGATGTAGTCGCGCACGCCGGTGCCGTCGGGGGTGGGGTAGTCGTTGCCAAAGACCTGCACGGCGGCAAGCTTGCCCACGGCCACCTGAGCCACGTAGGGCACCAGATTGTTGGGGATGCCCTTGGGATCCTCGCCAATAAGGCCGGAGGGGTGCGCACCGATGGGGTTGAAGTAACGCAGCAGCACGACGTTCCACTCAGGATCGGCGGTATGCAGGTCGGTAAGGATCTGCTCGATCATCCACTTAGTCCAACCATAGGGGTTGGTGGCCATCTTCTTGGGGCTCTCCTCGGTGAGGGGGAGGCTGTCAGGGTCGCCGTAGACGGTCGAGGAGCTGGAGAACACGATGGACTTGCAGCCGTGCTCACGCATGACGTCGACGAGCACGAGCGTGTTCTCGATGTTGTTGTGGTAGTACTCGATGGGTTTGGTGACCGACTCGCCCACGGCCTTAAAGCCGGCAAAGTGGATCACGCGGTCAATCTGGTGCGTGTCGAAGATTTTGGTCATGGCCTCGCGGTCGAGCACGTTGGCGCGGTAGAACGTGAGGTTCTTGGAGGCGTCCTCGCCCACAATCTGGCGGATACGGTCGACGGCGACCTCGCTGGAGTTGGAAAGGTCGTCGACGATAACGACCTGGTAGTTGCTGGTAAGCAGCTCGACTACGGTATGCGAGCCAATAAATCCGGCACCGCCGGTAACAAGTACGCAGGTGTCCTGCGGATCGAGGGCCAAAGACATGTGCTTCTCCTTTCGGTAAAACCGCGGCTAAGTATAGCCTACCTGCGGCTTTTAGCCGGCAAGTGGGCAGGTGGGGTGTGGCGGTCTGGTGAATGCGGGACGGTGCGCGGCCGGGAGCGTTTCGAGGCGGACTCGCTCATAAGCCTCGTGGCTACGAGAGCGTGATGCCCTTGGCCCAGCCCCAGCGCACGGTGACCGATGCGCCGTAGTAGCTGATCCAGTAGTCGGCCGAGCAGCTGCGGATATAGCCGATGTTGTCCATCACGGTGTTGTTGCCGATATAGATGCCCACGTGGCCGTAGATCTTGCCGGCCGTGGTGTAGGGGTGCGAGGACACAGCGATGATCATGCCGGGCTTAAGGGCACTGCGGTCGGAGCTGTAGCAGTAGTTCGCGTACATGTCGCACGCGTTGCCCGAGACGTTGCCCAGGCCGGCGTTGATGAACACGTCGGCGACCCACCAAGCGCACAGGCCCGCGCCGGGGGAGGGGGTGTGCTGTGCCCAGTAGACAACGTTTGCGGCCGAGCCGCTGCCGTTGCCGCCTTTGCCGGCGCTGCCCGTGCTCGAGCTGCTGGAGCTGTTTGAGCTGCTGGCCGCCTTCTTGGCCGCTTCGGCCTGCTGGCGGGCGCGCTCTTCCTCCTGAGCAGAGGCGAGCAGCTCGGCATCGCGCTTCTCCATAAGGGCCTTTACGTCTGAACTCAGGCCATCGAGGATGCTTTGCACCTCGTCTTTCTTGGAGCTCATCTCGTTGAGCTTGGTGGTCTGCTCGTCCTTGAGGGACTCGAGGCTCTCCTTTTGTTTCTCGAGTTCGGCCTTCTTGGTATCGAGATCCTGCTTGATCTGCTGGACCTCGGCGATCGTCTCCTGGTCGCGGGCGTTCACCTTGTCGATGTAGTAGACGTTCGAGATCAGCTCGTCAAAGGAGCTGGACGAAAGCAGCAGCGACAGGATGTCGTTGTTGCCGTTCTTGTAGCTCTGCGTTACGCGAAGGGAGAGCGTCTCCTGCTTTTCCTCGAGCTCCTCCTGCTTTTTGTCGATCTGCGTCTGGGTGTCGTCGATCTGGGTCTGTACCGACTCGATCTGATCCATGGTGCTGTTGAGTTCGTCGGCAAGCGTTTGGTACTCGTTCGAGATGCTGTCGAGTTGGGACTGTACCTCGTCGAGCTGGGCTTGTGCCGAGTTGAGGGCATCGGTGGTCTCTTTGGAGGCCGAGGCTGCGAGCGCGGTCTTGGGCAGGCCGAGCAGCGTCACGGCGCCGGCGGCGGCAAAGGCGGCCTTGAAGGCCTCGCGACGGGTGAGGGTATGTGTAGTCGCCGGCAACAGGGTGCCGGCATCGGTACCGGCGGCGTGGCCGGTCAGGTTCTCTGCGCTTGACATGTGTTCTCCGTTTAAGCTGTGTGTATGTCGAACAACGTAGATACGCGTCTATAGGATAGCGCAGTTGCCGCACATCCGCATGGGCATCGTGTGGTGACGCGCGGGTGGCGCCCGGTCACCTGGGGTATAGTCTAGGGCGATGTTTGACCTCGATTTGCGAATAGGCGGTTTGCCATGCACGAATCCGACGATAGCTTTGACCCGAGTTTTCTTTGCGCGCTCGCGGGCGTGACGGGTGAGGACGGCGTCCTGCTCACCGAGCCCATGCGCGACCATACGACGTTTAAGATCGGCGGTCCGGCCGACGTTATGGTTCTGCCGGCAGATACTCAGGCGCTCGTGCGCGTACTCGATATCTGCTACACCGGTGGCGTGCCGACCTACGTGGTGGGCAACGGCTCCGACCTGCTGGTGGGCGACCGCGGTCTGCGTGGAGCTTGCGTTCTGCTGCGTGAGAACCTGAGCGAGATCGTAGTCGCCGGCGACCGCATCCGTGCTCAGGCGGGCGCACTGCTGCGTGACGTGGCCCTCGCTGCGGCCGATGCCGGCCTTTCCGGCTTGGAGCCGCTGTGGGGCATCCCCGCTACCGTGGGCGGTGCCTGCTTTATGAACGCCGGCGCCTACGACGCCTCCACCGCAGACGTGCTTGAGTCGGTTGAGGTCTACGTGCCCGGTGCTCTCATGGACGATGGCTGCCGTGCGTCAGGTAGCGTGCGAACCGTGCCGGTGAAAGAGCTTGCCATGGGTTACCGCAAGAGCCGCATCCACGACGAGGGTTGGATTGTGCTCTCGGCCATCTTCAAGCTCACTCCCGACGATTCAGACGCCATCCGCCATGCCATGGACATCTATCAGGCCAAACGGGAGGAGAAGCAGCCGCTCGATATGCCGAGCGCCGGCTCTACCTTCAAACGCCCCGAGGGATACTTTGCCGGCAAGCTCATCATGGACGCGGGTCTCGCTGGTGCCCAGGTGGGCGGAGCGCAGGTCTCCACCAAGCACTGCGGCTTTGTAGTCAATGCCGACCACGCCTCGGCCAAGGACGTGCGCGGCCTGATCGAGAAGGTGCAGGCGGAAGTGGAGCGCCAGTTTGGCGTGCATCTGGAGCCCGAAGTTCGCTGCATCGGTGAGTAACAGCAAAAAGCCCAGCCGCGTGATGCGACTGGGCTTTTCTGTGCGTCTCTGTTGCAGCGTGTCTAGCGCCTGGCGCTAGTCGTCGCCGCCGCCGGAAGAGCCGGTGGAGATGTAGAGCACAATCGTGGCGCCCTTGGTCTGCTTGCCGCCGGGGCTGTACTTGATCACATAGCCGGCTGCGACCGAATCGCTCGACTGCTCGCGCGGATCGTAGCGCAGGCCGGCGTTGGCAACGGCGCTCTCGGCGTCTTCGGCAGACATGCCGGTCAGCCCGAGCGCGTCAACATCCACCTGGCTGGTGGAGGGGTCTTCGCCCTGCGAGATGTAGATGGTGACGGTGGAGCCCTTCTTGGCGGTGCCGGTGGGATCCTGCTTCATGACGGTGCCCTTGGCGTAGGTGTCACTGTAGCCGCCACTCTCGCTGTTGACGCTAAAGCCGGCGTTGCTCAGCGTGTTGGTGGCCTCGTCCTCAGAGCTGCCCACCACGCCGGGGACGCTTGCGGTCTCGGGGCCGCTGGAGACAACAATGTTGACCTTGGAGTTCTTGTCGGCCTTCTCACCGGCGCTCGGGCTCTGGCCGATGATCGTGCCCTCGTCGGCGTCGTTGGTCTCCTCGGTGGTGGTGCCCACGGTGAGACCCGCAGCCTCAATCATCTTCTTGGCGGCGTCCAGGTCGCTTGCTTTGGTGAGGTCGGGTACCTCTACCTGGTCAATCGGCTTGGAACCCTTGGAGACCACGATGTCGATCTTGGAGCCCTCGTCGGCGGACTTGCCGGCGTCGGGCGTCTGCTCGCATACCTGACCCTCGGGGTACTGGTCGTTGTAGCTCTGGTTGACGTTGCCCACCTTAAAGCCGCTGTCGGTGATGCTTGTGACGGCGGCCTCCTGGGTCAGACCCAAGAGGTTTGGCACGGCGGCCTGGTCGGCGGGGGAGAACAGGTTGGAGACGGCAAAGAACGCGATGGCCACCACAGCGATGACCGCGACCACGGCGGCGACGATCTTGCCGGCGCCTCCGCGCTTCTCCTTCTCGTAGGCACCCGTTTCGCCGGGGCCGGGCACAGGACGCATCTGGCCGGTGACCGCCTGGTTGGAGGTGGCGGTGGCGGCAGCGGGGCGCACCATGGCCTGCGTCTGATCGGTCATCGCGCGGGTCTGCGCGGCGCCGCCCATGCCAGAGATCACGCGGGTCGGCTCGGGCACGTCGACCGTGCGGCCGGCGAGGTAGCTGTTGAGCGTCTGACGCAGTTCCTCGGCCGTCTGGAAACGGTTGGCCGGGTCCTTTTCCATGCAGCGCAGGATGATGCGCTCCAGGTCGGCGTCCACGTTGGAGTTGATCTGGCTGGGAGGCGTGGGCAGCTCGTTGACCTGCTTGAGGGCAACCGAGATAGCGTCGTCTCCGTCAAAGGGAACACGGCCCGTGGCGCACTCATACATCACGACGCCCAGGCTGTAGATGTCGGAGGTAGGGCCGAGCTGCTGGCCGCGCGTCTGCTCGGGCGAGACGTAATGCGCGGTGCCCAGGACGTTGTTGTCCTGCGTGAGGTGGCTGTTCTTGGCACGCGCGATACCAAAGTCCATCACCTTGATGTTGCCGTCGGGCTGCACCATGATGTTTTGCGGCTTGATGTCGCGGTGGATGATTTCGTGCTTGTGGGCAACAGAGAGCGCGCCGCAGATCTGCGAGGCGATCTGCGCGACCTTCTTGGGGTTGAGCGCGCCGTGGCTCTTGATGCCGCTCTTGAGGTCGGTGCCGCGCAGGTACTCCATGACGATGTAGTACGTGTCACCGTCCTTGCCCCAGTCGTACACGCCCACGATATAGGGGCTCTGCAGACCGGCAGCGGCCTGGGCCTCCTGCTTAAAGCGGGCTGCGAACGTCTGGTCACCGGCGTACTGCGGCAGCATGATCTTGACCGCCACGGTGCGGTCGAGAACCTGGTCAGTCGCGCGGTACACGGTGGCCATGCCACCGGTTCCTACCTTGTCCTTGAGGAGGTACCTTCCTCCTAGCAAGCGCTGCTGCTCAGCCATTCCTACTCCTCACACATCATATGCATCGTCTGCATGGTATTCACTGTACATCACGCACCCTGGACGGCGAGTGCCACTTTGAGCACCTGTCCGGCGACAGCAGCGGCAGAAAGGTCGGTGCTGTCCTCGTTGTAATCCTCGAGCATGACCGAGATGGCCACGGTGGGGGTGTCATAGGGTGCAAAGCCTACAAAGGCGGAGTTGATGTTGCCCGAGCCGATCTCGGCGGTGCCGGTCTTACCGGCGACCTTCACGCCCACAACAGATGCGGCCTGACCGGAGCCCTCCTCGACAACCGCGAGCATGGCCTCCTTGACCTTGGCTGCGGTGTCGGCACTGATGGCCTGGCCCAGCGAGCGGGCCTGGGTGGTCTTGACCACGGTGCCCTCGGGCGAGAGCGTCTGGTAGACAACGTAGGGGTTCATGGCGATGCCGTTGTTGGCGATGGCCGCAGCGATCACGGCGTTCTGCATCACGGTTGTCTGCGGGCCGGCGGTGTGACCTTGGCCCACGGGCTGGCCGGCGCCCGCCCAAGCGAGCTCCCATGCGGTCATTTCCGAGGCGTCGGGGATCACTGAGGCGGTGGTGCTAAAGTCCTGGCCCAGCGACTGCCCGTAGCCAAAGGCGCGGGCGTACTGGGTGAGGGTGTCAGCGCCAATGCGGGTCGCGACCTCGGCAAAGACAACGTTGGACGAGTAGGCAAAGGCACGCTCGAGGCTGATGCTGCCATAGCTCGCACCCTTGTGGTTGGTGACCTGAGAGTCGCCAAAGTCCATGGTCGACGGCGAGTTGTAGGTGTCGTCGAGCGAAGTGGCGTTGGTGTCGAGCGCCGCGGCGAGCGTCACGACCTTAAAGGTCGAGCCGGGCGTGTAGAGCGCCTGGGTCGTGCGGTCGTAGAGCGAACCCTGCGACTCGTCCGAGGCGCCGCCCATGAGCGCCGAGACGTCAGAGTTGTCGTAGCTGGGGTTGCTGGCCTTGGCGAGCACGGCACCGGTCGAGGGATCGAGCACCACGATGGCGCCCTTCTTGCCCGAGTTGGCGAGGGCCTGCTCGGCGGCCTGCTGAATCTGCGAGTTGATGGTGAGCTTCACCGTGTTGCCGGGCTGGGTGATACCTGCCAGCGAGCTAAAGGCGTTCTTCCAGCTGGAGTAGTCGCGCGAGCCGGTGAGCGTGTCGTTCATGCTCTCCTCGACGCCCGACGAGCCGTACTGCGTGGAGTAGTAGCCCACCGTGTGCGCGGCCAGGTTGCCGTTGGGGTAGGAGCGCGTGTAGGTGCCGTCCTCGTTTTGTACCGACTCGGCCAGCGTCACGCCGTCAGAGGTGATGATCGAGCCGCGCTTAATGTAGGCGGCGCGCAGGATGGTGTGGTTGTTGCTCGACATGCTCTGGATGTCCTTGGCCTGAATCACCTGGATATAGGTGAGGTTGCCGATGAGTACGGCAAACAGGCCGGTGAACACGAACACCGTGTAGGTGAGGCGCTTGGCGAGTGCCACGCGGCCCAGCACGCCAGACTCGGGTGTGTCGAGGGCGCGGCGACGGATGCGCGAACCGGGGCGCGCGTGCGAAGCGGCGGGCGCAGAGTTCGAGCCGCTAAAGATGCGCGTGCCGTTCTTACTTACAGCAGGCGAGCCGGCAGCGTTCTGGATGTCCTCGACGCGGGCGATACCGGTGCCGTCGAGCTCGACGTTCAGACCCGTGGCCTCGTCGCCTGCGCGCATGAGCAGGGCGACGATGATAAAGCTCGCGAGCAGCGAGGAGCCGCCCTGGCTCATAAAGGGCAAGGTGACGCCGGTAAGCGGTACGAGCTTGGTGACGCCGCCCACAATCAGGAACGCCTGGAACGAGATAGCCGCCGTAAGACCGGTCGCGGTAAAGGCTGCAAGGTCAGACTTGGCACGCGCCGCGGTGGTCAGACCGCGCACCGCAAAGAGCATGAAGCCGAACAGCACGGCCGCGCCGCCCAGCAGGCCCATCTCCTCGCCGATGGCCGAGAAGATAAAGTCAGACTCGACGATAGGGATGAGCTTGGCGAGACCCTTGCCAACGCCCACGCCCACTAGGCCGCCGTCGGCCAGCGAGTAGAGCGACTGGACAATCTGGTAGCCGGTGTTCTGTGCGTCTGCAAACGGGTCGAGCCAGATCTGGAAACGCACCTGTACGTGCGAGAACGCGTAGTAGGCGCCCACGCCGCCGATGCCCAGCAGCACAAAGCCGATGATCACGTAGGAGATACGGCCGGTGGCGGTGTAGAGCATCATCAAGAAGATGGTGTAGAACAGCACGGCCGAGCCCAGGTCACGTTCGAAGGCGACGACCATCAGGCAGATACCCCAGACCACAAAGAGCGGCGTCAGCAGACGCAGACGCGGAATCTTGAGGCCCAAGAAGGAATGGTTGGAGATGGAGAGCAGCTCGCGGTTCTCAGACAGGTAGCCTGCCAGGAACAGAACGATAAAGACCTTGGCGAACTCGCCGGGCTGGATGGTAAAGCTGCCGATGCGAATCCACAGCTTGGAGCCGTAGATCTCGGTGCCGATGAACATCGGCAGAATCAGCAGCAGGATACCGATCGCGCCGAAGGTGTACTTGTAGCGCTTAACGACGTCGAGGTTCTTTACCAGCGCGAGCGTGAGCACCATGAGACCGATGGCGATGAACAGGATGATCAGCTGGTTCATGGCGAGGCTCGGGGCCAGGCGCGTCACGAAGGTGATGCCGATACCCGAGAGCAAAAAGACAATCGGCAGAATAGCCGGGTCTGCACCCGGGGCGAAGATGCGCGTGGCGATGTGCGCCGCGGTAAAGGCGGCGAACAGGCCGATCGGCACAGCGAGCGTTTGGAACGAGAGCGCAGCGCCCGTTCCCGTTACATAGAGTGCATACAGGAGTATGACCGGGAACGCGGCTGCGACGAGCAGAAAGAGTTCGGTGTTGCGTCGGCTGCCCATCATGCGCCTCCTTGCGTGTTCTGGTTGGTATCGGTAGCGGTATCGGTGTCGGCGGCGTCTGCGGCGGTAGCGTCGTCGCTCGCGGTGTCGCCCTCGGTGCTCTTGCGGATGGCCTCGGCATTCTCTACCTGCTTGGCCTCGTCCTCGTCGATCTGGCTGCGGTAGCCAGAGACAGTGTTGCGCGCCTGCTCGATGCTGTCTTGCTCGATGCCTTCTTCAAGGCGGCTGCGGGTGTCGTCGGGCAGGTCGTAGACCTTGACCGAGGTGGTGTCTTCAATCTGGTAGAGCTTGGCGCCAAAGAGGTCGGCGTGTATGCCGGTGTAGATGGCCACCGTCTCGTCGTCCTCGTTTACACCAAGGAACACCGAGCGGCTAATGCCCACAGCAAAGACGATGCCCGCGATGACGAGGGCCGCCACCACGGCGGTAATGGCGATGATGAGGTTGCGCTTTCTGCGGCCGAGCAGCTCCTTGATGCGGCCGTCGTCCACTACGTCGACCACCACGACGGTCACGTTGTCGTGTCCGCCGGCGGCAAGGGCTGCGTCCACCAGGTTGTCCACGCAGATCTGCGCGGTGGAGGATTTGGTAGCGATGCGCTCGATCTCGCCGTCGGGCACCATGGAGGAAAGGCCGTCGGAACACAGAATCAGGCGGTCGCCCTCCTCGATGTTCAGGCAGAAGTGGTCGGCGTACATGGCCGGGTCGGAGCCCAGCGCACGGGTGATGACGGAGCGGTTGGGGTGCACGCGGGCCTCGTCGGCGGTGATCTCGCCGGCGTCCACGAGCTCCTCAACGTAGGAGTGGTCGCGGGTCACGCGGATGAGCGTGCCCTCGTGCAGCAGGTAGGCGCGCGAGTCGCCCACGTGCGCGATGGCGATGGTGTTGCCCTCGAGGTACGCGCAGGTGGCGGTGCAGCCCATGCCGGGTTTGCCCAGACCGTTCACAGCGGCCTCGATAACGGCGGCGTTGGCAGCCTCGACAGCTGCCGCGAGCTGGGCGGCGTCTGCGGTCGAGGGTGCCGTCTTGGCGATGGTCTCCACCGCGATAGAAGAGGCCACCTCGCCGGCGGCGTGTCCGCCCATGCCGTCGCACACGCAAAAGAGCGGCGACTGCACCAGGTAGGAGTCCTCGTTGTGCGGACGCACGCAGCCCACGTCGGAGCGGGCGCCCCACATAAGCGTGGTGGTGGTGCCGGCATCGTAGGTCGAGCCGGTATCGATGCGCTCCTCGGTGATGGGCTCAAAGCTCTGGGTGGAGCCCGGGTCGTTCAGACGCGTCTCGACCTCTTCGACGTCGATCTCTGCCGTGTCATCGAGCGAGGCGGTCGGCAGGGGAGAGGCGGGCGCGGGCTCGGCCGCAGCCGTGGGGTCGAGTGCGGAGGCCGGGTCGCTGAGGGCGCCGGCTGCGTCGGTGTCGACGGATGCCGTAGCCTCGGGCTCAAGCTCGGTGATGAGAGCGGGCTCGGCGGCCTGCTCCACCTCCGGCGTGGCGGGAAGCTCGGCCTCAGGCTCAGCCTCAGCCGTAAACGGCGCTGCGGCATCCTCGCCCAGCGGCTCTGCCATGTGGGCAGGCACGGAGTTGTCTTCGGGCGTGGGCTCGGGCTCGGTCTTGTCTTCGTCCAGGATGTGGAGGGCTGCCGCAAAGACGGGATCCTCAACGGTGATGGCGGGCGTCGTGCTGGGCGTCGTGCTGGATGCCGTTTCGGCCATAGCCTCAAGCGCCTCGGCGGGCTCGGGCGTCGTGTCGGGTGCGGGGGCCGCGTGAGCCCCGATGGGCTCCGACTCGGCCTCGACTGCGCGCTCTACCAGCGGCTCCGCGGCGGGCAGCGGCGCCGCTGCGGCAAACGCCTCCGTGCTAGGAACCGCCACGGGCTCCACTGCGGCAAACGCCTCCGCGGCAGGTACCGCCATGGGCTCCGCATGCGCCCCGATGGGCTCGTGGGCGGGGGAGGGAGCGGGGGCGGCCGCAGGCTCGGGCGCAGGTACGACCTCGGGGATCGCGGCGAGTGCGGGGTCGGGCTCGGCGGGCGCCATATGGGCAGCACGAATCGCCGGCTCCGAGGCCGAAGCCCCAGAGCCGGTATCTGTTGCGAAAGAGAACGTGTTCTCCTCGTCTGTCATCGGCGGTTCACTTTCATGACCACGTTGCTGATCTGAACCTCGTCGCCCTCACGCAGGGTGGCGGGCTCGGTTAGAATGCGGCCGTTTACCAGCGTGCCGTTCAGCGAGTTGAGATCCTCGATCACCAGCGCGGGCCCCTGGATGGTGAAGCGCGCGTGGGAGGCCGAGACATAGGCCTCATTGATGCAGATGTCAGAGGAGGGCGAGCGGCCCACAATCACGGGGCCGAGGACATCCATGTGGATGCCGCGGATGCCGCGTGGACCCTTGTCCACGTCGATCGTCCAGATGGCAGAGTCGCGACGCTGGCCGCGCACCAGTCCCACGCCGGTCTTCATGACGGCGAACAGGAAGATGTACAGAACGACGACGAGGGCGATGCGCCCCGTAAACAAGATCAGATCGATCATGCCCGCTTAGCTCCTAAACTCGAACTTGCTGAGACCAAAGGTCAAGACGTCGCCGTCGCGCAGCGGGCAGCGCATGATACGGCGGTTGTTAACGAACGTGCCGTTGGTGGAGTTGAGATCCTCGAGCGTCCAGTCGGAGCCGGTGTAGGTGAGCTCGGCGTGGCGGCGCGAGACGTTGGGGTCAGAGACCACCAGGTCGGCGGCGGAGCGCTCGCGGCCGATGGTGCAGCGGGCCTGCGTCACGCGGAGCACGTTGTTGGTGTTGAGGTCGATCAGCTGTGCCGCAGGAGCCGCAGGAGCCTGAGCCTGACGTGCCGAGGCCTCGCCAGCAATCGAGCCGGCAGCAGCGCCCAGGGCACCGCCGGTAGCGGCCGCGCCGCCCAGGCCAGCGAGTGCCTCGCGAGTCATGGTCTGGGGAACGGGGATGGGATCCACCGGGTCGAGCGGCATGGCCTCGAACGGGTCGATCTCAAAGGAGCTGCTGGGCTCAACCGCGGGAACGGAGATGCGCTGCTGCGGGGCGGGCGCGGCCTGCTGGGGCTG
>CAVEPV010000021.1:0-30123 GCA_963617695.1 Bacteroidaceae bacterium | reverse complement strand
AGGCCGACGTCATCATGATCCTCACCCCCGACGAGACCCAGCCCAAGGTCTACGAGGAGTTTGTCGCCCCCAACCTCAAGGCTGGCGACACCCTGGCCTTCGCCCACGGCTTCAATATCCACTTTGGCTACATCAAGGCCCCCGAGGACGTGAACGTCATCATGTGCGCGCCCAAGGGCCCCGGCCACATCGTGCGCCGCCAGTTCACCGAGGGCTCCGGTGTGCCCGACCTGGCCTGCGTGGCCCAGGACGCCACCGGCGACGCTTGGGACATCGCTCTGGCTTACTGCTGGGGCGTGGGCGGTGCCCGCTCCGGCATCATCAAGGCCACCTTTGCCGAGGAGACCGAAGAGGATCTGTTCGGCGAGCAGGCCGTGCTCTGCGGCGGCCTCGTCGAGCTGGTCAAGGCCGGTTTTGAGACCCTGACCGAGGCTGGCTACCCCGAG
Source organism: Bacteroidaceae bacterium (assembly GCA_963617695.1). Lineage (GTDB taxonomy): Bacteria > Actinomycetota > Coriobacteriia > Coriobacteriales > Coriobacteriaceae > Collinsella. The sequence goes on along the minus strand of CAVEPV010000021.1, from coordinate 29,677 downwards.
GAGCTCGCCTACTTTGAGTGCTACCACGAGATGAAGATGATCGTCGACCTCATGTACGAGTCCGGCATCCACTTCATGAACTACTCCATCTCCAACACCGCCGAGTACGGCGAGTACTACGCCGGCCCCAAGGTCATCAACGACGAGTCTCGCGCCGCCATGAAGGAGATCCTCAAGCGCATCCAGAACGGCGAGTTCGCGCAGGAGTTTGTGGACGACTGCAACAACGGCCACAAGTGGCTCCTTGAGCAGCGCGAGGCCATCAACGAGCACCCCATCGAGAAGACGGGCGAGAAGATCCGCTCCATGTTCTCCTGGATCAAGAAGTAACTGGCCTGACTGCTCACACACGCTGTCTGTTGGGAGCGCCTCTTTGGGGCGCTCCTTTTTCTTGGGCCGGTGTTTGGGTCGTTGCCCTCACGGGGGAGAAGCCCCTATATATCCCCTCATGCTCAAACATACTCGAAAGCCCGGCTAGGCCGGGCTTTCTGCGTAACTGCGCGTGAGGGGATATATAGGGGCTTCTCCCGGCGAGGGGGCTGGATCGCCCGATTGGGCACTTTGTGCCAATCGGGCGACTGGGAGCGTCACTTTGGGATAGGGCCCCGTTCAGAAGCTCATCCTGAATGGCCGACGTGCTAGTGAGGGCAACGGGAGGCCAGGCTTCTTGAGGGTTGATCGGCTAGATGCCTTGCTTGCAAGGTCAACTCCTGCGTGAGGACGCCTTTGTAGGAGCGCTTACTCGATCAGCATTGCGTCGCCGAAGCTGAAGAAGCGGTACTTTTGGGCAATCGCTTCCTGGTAGGCATCCATGACCTGCTCTCTAGTGGCGAGGGCGCTCACGAGCATCATGAGGGTGGAGCGGGGGACGTGGAAGTTGGTGATGAGGGCGTCTACCACGTGGTAGGTGGAGCCGGGCATGAGGTAGAGATTGGTGGCGGCGTTCTCGCGGGGCACGATGTCGCCCTTGTTCAGGGTGTCGGCACCGTCGGGGCGGTCTTCGAAGTAGCGGGCCGTCACAGCTGGGCTGGATGCGGGAGCGCACTTGTCGTAGGCGCTCTCGAGGGAGCGGACAGCGGTGGTGCCCACAGCAATCACGCGGTGACCGGCGGCCTTGGTCTCGTGCACGGCGTCCACGACCTCCTGCGGTACGTGGTAGCGCTCGGTGTGCATCACGTGCTCGGTGGGGTCGTCCTCCTCCACCAGGCGGAAGGTGTCGATGCCTACCTCAAGCTCCACGGCGGCAAAGCGCGCGCCCTTGGCCTCGATGGCGACCATGAGCTCGGGCGTGAAGTGCAGGCCCGCGGTGGGAGCCGCGGCGGAGTGCTCCTCGGGCATGGCATAGACCGTCTGGTACTTCTCGGGATCACCCTCGTAATCGGTGATGTAGGGCGGCAGAGGCACATGGCCGGCGGCGTGGATGGCCTCGTCAAGCGTGCGGGGCTCGCCCTGGGCGTTCTCGCCGCACGCCTCAAAGCGCACCAAGCGACCGCCGCGGCTGTCGTCCACAAACTCCAGAATCTCGGCGGTAAGAACCACCGGCGAACCCTCTGGCGCATGGAGGCCGCCCGCACGGTACTCGATCTGAGCACCGGGCTTCAGACGCTTGCCGGGGTTGACCAGGCACTCCCACACATGACCCAGGGGGTCGATATCCTCACGGCGATTGAGCAGCAGGGTCTCGGCCACACCGCCCGTGGGCTTGCGACCCACCAGGCGCGCGGGCATCACGCGGGTCTTGTTGATGACCAGAAGGTCGCCGGGTTCGATATAGTCGATCACGTCGCGGAAGATGCGGTGCTCGACGGTACCGCCGTGCTCGAGCGCCACAGCGCCCTCGACCGTTCCCGGCTCGCCCTTGCGGTTGAGCACAAGCAGGCGGCAGGAGTCACGCGGCTCGGCGGGCGCCTGGGCGATCAGTTCCTCGGGCAGGTTGTAATCAAAGTCATCGGTTCTCATGGACATGAGCACAGCTCCAAAATCGTGCAGCGCGAGAGTCGCTTGAGCCCCGCGCATTCAGGTTCAACTTGCCTATCCTAGCAGGTGCGGCGGCGAATCGGCACATCGCCACACAACCGCAACGCACAACGATGCTTCAGTGCCCGGCGCCTCGACACCCTGCGCCCTTACGCCCGCTTTGCGGCGCGGCGCTCTTCGCGGATGCGCGCGCGGTCGAGCGCGGCCTCGGCAGCAGAGAAGCGGCAACCGCAGTACTTCTGCCGATACATTCCCAGTTCACGAGAACGCTCGGTGGCCTGCGGGTACCACGGACGAAAATCGCGGATCACCGGGGTAAGGCCGTGGGCAGCAGCCAGACGCTCGAGTACCTCATTACAGGTATCAAACAGCTGGTAGGGCGAGACGGCCAGCGTGGTAGCCACGTGTTCGAAGCCCTCGCGCTCGGCCACGCGGCAAGCCTCGGCCAAGCGCAGCCCGTAACAGGCGCGGCAGCGACGTTCGCGGTCGAGCGCGCCCACGGGCGCCACGGAGCGCTCCCAGGCCACAAGGTCTTCTTCGGCCTCGATGAGCGCGATGCCTTCGGCCGCACACCAACGACGCAGTTCGAACAGGCGGCGCTCATGCTCGGACGTGGGTTGGATATTGGGATTCGTCCAGCAGATCGTGGGCTCAAAGCCCTCCTCCACCAGCAGGCGCACTGGCTCGAGCGAGCACGGAGCACAGCAGGCATGCAGCAGCAGCGGGGTCATTGGGCCTCGCCCTCCCCCGCCGGCGCAGACTCGTCGAACGCGGCGGGCGCAGCGGGCTCGGTCACTTCTGCGGGCGCAAAGGCTTCAGGCGTACCCGAGTTCGCGGGTGCATCAATCTCATCGAGCAGAGTGGCAGACGCGGCAGTTGCCTCGGACTCGCCCTCTTCCGTCGCCTCGACCGCATCAGAGAGGAACCTCACGCCCCAGCTCGTGTCCTCGCAGTGGGTGATTGCGGGGTCGCGCAGCACGGCGGCGGCGTACTTCCAGTCGCCCACGCATCCGGCCAGATGAGCCCCGGCGATCACATAGCAGCAAAACGGCCAGCCAGAAAGTACCGCCACGGGCACGAGCAAAGCCGTCACCACCACGGTGGGCGCCAGGATAATCACCAGGTAGTGGCGCCGAGAGTAGACAATCCCCTCAGCGCAGGCATAGAGCATGCCAAGCTTCCAGTTGGCTCCAAAGGACACATGGGCCCCACGCGGCGCGAAGAGCTTGAAGAACAGGCCATGCACGCCCTCGTGAAGCGCGAGCGAGACGGCCGAACCCGCAAGCAGCGCCGCAACCCAAGCCACCATAGCACCCCAGCCGTGCAGACGCGTAAGCTCAGAAAGCTCGGGGCACAGTATCCCAAACATAACAAAGGCGACGGCAATCCCCACCGCCATAACCGCGGTGGAAATGCGGCTCACGGAGGCCAGGAACTCCTTGTCCTCAAAGGTGTGTATGTTACCGATTTCATGCATAGGCTCCAGCATACACGCAATTCGCGCCGCTCCCCGGCGCATGTGCGATAATGCCAACGGAAACCGACACACGGCCCCGCCCACCGCGGGCAGAGGCCCGGATAGGAGCCCCATGGCTAAAACTTTCGACCGCTCGCAGCGCCCCAACTGGCCGCACCGCGCCATCGTCACCGCAGGAGAGCCCTACGGCAACAAGGGCCTGCACTTTGGACACGTCGGCGGCGTCTTTGTTCCCGCAGACTTCTATGCGCGCTTTTTGCGCGACCTGCTGGGCCGCGAGAACGTGATCTTCACCTCGGGTACCGACTGCTACGGCTCCCCCATCATGGAGAGCTACCGCAAGCTGAGCGAGAGCGAGGGCTACTCCAAGCACATCTCTGACTATGTGGAGGAGAACCACAGCCGTCAGGCCGCGACCCTCAACAACTTTGGCATCTCGTGCGACATCTACGGCGGCAGCGGCCTTGAGCCGGCCATGCACGTGCACGAGAGGATGACCGAAGAGATTATCGAGCGCCTGCACGAGCGCGGCACGATCTCTAAGCGCAGCACGCTGCAGTTCTACGACACGCACGCGCACACGTTCCTGAACGGCCGCCAGGTGATCGGCCACTGCCCCATCCAGGGTTGCAAGTCCGAGAAGGCCTATGCCGACGAGTGCGATCTGGGCCACCAGTTTGAGCCCGAGGAGCTCATCGCCCCCAAAAGCCAGCTCACCGGCGAGGTGCCGGAGCTCCGCCCGGTAGACAACCTCTACTTTGACCTGCCGGCCTATCTCGACTTCATGAAGGAGTACACCGCCAAGCTCGCTCAGAACGAGCAGGTGCGCTCCGTGGTCTCCAAGACCATGGAGGAGTGGCTGCTGCCCGCGCAGCTCTACATTCAGGACAAGTTCCGCGAGACCTTCGATGCTATTGAGGCCGAGCTGCCCGAGCACACCGTGACCGAGGCCGAGGGCAAAAAGACCTCCTTCACCGTGACCTTCCCCAGCTGGGAGGAGCGCGATGAGGCCCACGCCGTCCTCGCGCGCGGCGGCGTGCGTTTCCGCTCTGGCAAGGCGCTCGTGCCCTTCCGCATCACCGGCAACATCGAGTGGGGCGTGCCCGTTCCCGAGATTGACGGCGTAAAGGACGTGACCTGCTGGTGCTGGCCCGAAAGCCTCTGGGCGCCCATCAGCTACACGCGCACCGTGCTTGCCCGCGACGCCAGGCGTGCCGGCATCACCGAGGGCGTGGCCGCCGAGGACGCCGCCCTTATGGGCGAGCCCGACGCCGACTCCACGCAGGTTCCCGAGCCGCAGTACGTGCACGGCTCGCTCGACTGGCACGACTGGTGGTGCACAGACGACGCCGCGATCTACCAGTTCATCGGCCAGGACAACATCTACTTCTACTGCATTGCCCAAACGGCCATGTGGGAGGCTCTCGGCTGGAACCTCACCCAGTCCACGGTGAGTGCCAACTATCACCTGCTCTACATGGGTAAAAAGGCGAGCTCGTCTTCCCAGACCCCGCCGCCGCCCGCAGACGATCTGCTGAATCACTACACCTGCGAGCAGATGCGCGCTCACTGGCTCTCGCTCGGCCTGTCCGAGAAGCCCGTGAGCTTTAGCCCCAAGGCCTACGACATCCGCGTGACCGGCAAGACCAAAGACGGTGAGGAGATCCTCGCCCGCGACGATAAGCGTGTGATCGACCCGGCTCTCAAAGAGGGCGCCATGCTCACCGGCGTGTTCAACCGTCTGGCACGCTCCTGCTTCTACGGCGTGGCCGTGAAGGAGGGCGACGAGGCCCCCTACCGCACTGGCTGCATCCCCGCAGGTGCCGCGAGCGATGAGGTTCTGGCCGCCGCCGAGCAGGCCGTCCTCGCCTTTGAGCGGGCCATGTACAAGTTCGAAACCCATCGTGCGCTCTCCGTGTGCGACGAGTACCTGCGTGCCGCGAACAAGCGCTGGAGCGATGCCTCCAAGGCCGCCAAGAACGCCGAGGACGACGCCGCGATGACCCAGGCGCTCGTCGACGCCTTCCACGAGCTGCGTGTGGGCACCGTGCTCATGCACGGCATCGTGCCGGCCGGCTGCGAGCTGATCTGCGAGTACTTCGACATCGACCCGCAGGTCTTCTTTAGCTGGGAGCACATCTTCAAGACCACCGACGAGCTGATCGAGAGCCTGGGCGAGGTTCCCGGCGAGCACCGTGTGAAACCGCTGCCGCCGCGCTTCGACTTCTTTGCCAAGCACGAAAGCCAGTATTAGACGCCGGATTGCTCAGCCGTACTTGGCTGAATTCGAACGACTTCCCCGGGTACGCTCTGACCAAAAACATCCCCGGCACACAAAAAGGCCCGTCCGCCTCGCTCCCATGGAGCACTAGGCGGACGGGCCTTTCGCGTCAGTAGAATGCTGTCTGAAAGGGACTATTCGACGGGCTGATCGATTCGACCTTGCAGCCCTCTCGGGCAGGGCCTACGGCCCCGCCGAGCTCGACTCCCTTACCCTCGAGCAAGCGAGCGGCAGTCCCCCGGAGCATCTCCCTAGCGTTTACGCCCGTGAGAGTTGCGCCAGATCTCGCGCCCCAGGCCCAGAGCCAACAACAAGGCCGAGAGGTAGCCGATAAACCCGATGACCGGGATGCCGAACACCACGGGTTCGATCTTTGCGTAGTAGACGACCGACGAGCCGATGAACAAGCCCGCGATGACGATGGCCATCGACATGCGGTCGACGATACTGCCGAGTCGGCGCAGCACGGCCTCCGAGCCCAGCAGCTGCGCGTTTACCTTGAGCTGGCCACGCGTGAGCATACGAGTCGCAAGTCCTGCGTACTCGGCAGCCTCGAGCGAACCCTTCGTTGCGCGGTACGCGCTCCAGGCAAGATCCTCGGTGGCCTCGTGGACGCGCTGGTAGGTGCTCTTCTCGTTCTTGATGTGCGTCTGGATGATCTCGATCATGTTCACATCGGGCATGTACTCGGTGAGCAGGCCCTCGAGCGTCACCATACCGCGCGCGAACATCGTGACCACGCTCGGCAGCTCGACATCGTTTTTACGCGCCAGGTTCACAAGCGAGGTCAAGAACTCGCCGATGTTAAGATCACGCAGGTCAAGGCCGGCAAAGTCGGCCACGATAAAATCAAGGTCAGAGAGAAACGCCGTGTGGTCGAGTTCAGAGGAGTCGCCGCGCGTCACGGCAAAGCGCATGAGCGAGTCCTTGAGCTTGGGCACGTCGCCCTCGGCCACGGCGAAGATCATGTCCTTCACAATGCCGCGGTCGTGGCTCGACATGCGACCGACCATACCGAGGTCGATGAAGTAGATGATCCCGTCTTTGAGGATGATGTTGCCCGCATGCGGGTCGGCATGGAAAAAGCCGTCGTCAAGCACCTGAGTCGAGTAGTCCTCGACGATCTGCCCGCCCACACGCTCAAGGTCGTAGCCCTCGGCCATCAGGCGCTCGGGCTCTCCGATCGAGATGCCGTCGATGTAGTCCATGACCACAACGTGCTCGGTGCAGAATTCCAGGTACGAGCGCGGGCAGGAGATGCCGCGCTTGCCCTTGTGGAAGGCGTAGAAGTCATCGAGGTTGCGAGCCTCCATGAGGAAGTTCGTCTCCTCGCGAAACGACTGCCACAGCTCCTCTACCACAGCCTTGAGGTCGATGAACTGGTCGGTTTTCACAAAGCGCGAAGCGTGACGCACGATCGAGCGCATGATGTCGATGTCTTGCGCCATGACCTGCTGCGCGCCGGGGCGCTGCACCTTGACGGCCACGTCCTCGCCGGTGGTGAGGCGCGCGCGGTGCACCTGGGCAAGCGAGGCACTGCCGAGCGGCTTGGGGTCGATTGCATCGAAGATGTCGCCCAAGGCATGGCCGTACTCGGCCTCGAGCCATTCGAGCATCACCTCGTAGGGCACGGGGTCGACATTCGAGCGCAGGCTGCGCAGTTCGTCGCAGAAGCGCTGGGGCAAGATCTCCGAGCGGTTCGCCAGGATCTGCCCCATCTTCACGAACATGGGGCCGAGTTCCTCGATCAGGCAGCGCAGACGCACGGGCGTAATGTTGTTCCAGACCTCGTACTTACGTGCCAGGCGCAAGATCTCGGCTATGCGCTTACGGCGACCTTGAGCCGTGAGCTGGTACTCCTCGGTGGGAGCCATGACCTCGGGCTCTTCGGGGAACACGTCGACGGCGCGGGGGCGGCGCTTGGTATGGGGCGCCGCGACCTCCGTCTCGTCCATGATCGCCGCGACCTCGTCGTCGAGCGTGTCGTATGCGTTGTTGACCTTCTCGTCGCTCGCCATCGCGCTGTTACTCGCCCTGCTCCTCGGCGCTGGACTCTGCGGTCTCGGCCTCAGCCTCGGGTGCAGCCTCGGCCTCAACCTCGACAGACTCGACCTTTACCGTAACCGTGGCGTCGTCGACGGAATCGACCAGGTCGCGCACGTGGGCCAAAAACTCGGTGCGCTCAGACTTGGAAAGCAGACGCACGCGGGCCAAGATGATCTCGTCGAGCACACGGGTGGCCACGTCCTCGCCGGAATTGGCCAGGCGCTCGGTGATGTCGTTAAAGGTATCGCCGGCCTGCTCGAGGGCGTCGGACATGGAGCGCGCAAAGTCGGGCGTGCTGGAGTCGCCGCGCACCTCCTCACCCTTGGCGTTCAGCGTGTCCAGAACCTCGCGGCCCTTCTCGGCGGTGAGAGCGGCGGCACCAAAGCCGACGTTGACCATGCCGTGCGCGAGTTCTTCGAGCTTGGTAACCATGTGTTCCTCCTTGGATACGGCGCGCGGGGGTCGCGCGGCATTTTTGCCCTTGTACCCCACGCGGGCGGATTAATTGTCAGACATCGCAAAATGGTTCTTCATCGCGAGACTCGTGATCTCGAGCACGCTGGCCAAAACTTCATCGGTCTTGGCGCGCAGCCGGTCGGCCATCTTCTGGTTGGCCTCCTCGAGCAGCGCAGTGACGTCGCCCTCGCCCTGCTCGGCGGCCACGTGGTCGGTCTCGCGCAGCATGGCGTGGCCGATTGAGCCGACCGACTCACGGTAGCGCTCGATGGCATTGGACGTCTCGTTAAAACGCGCGTCGGCGAGTGCCGCGATCAGGCGATTTGCCCAGTAGAAGCTCTCGGTGGTGACCTGCTTGCCGGTATTGGAGAGATACTGCGGGAACGTGCTCACACGCGCATAGAAGGGCACGAGCGCGTTGAAGGCATTGGACGAGAACGACATCCACTGCACGGCGGCAAGCTGGGCGGGCACGTAAGGACGCAGCTGAAGCACGGCCAGATGCGAGTTGCGGTTGATGCCGATGGGGCGATACGCCGCGCGCGAGGCCTCGTCGCCGCGCCTACCGTACGGGTCGAACGGCGTGCCCTGATAGTGCGATCCCAGCACGTAGCGCACGTCCTCGATGGTGATCTTACGCTCAGGCGTGCGGCTCCAGGGAATGTTGTCAGACTCCGGGGTGAACTCGGCGTGCGGGCCGTCCCACTGGCCGCGATCGCCGGGGTTGAGATAGCGCTGCATGTACCAAGCGCGCGGTGTGTTGTACACGTGGTCGGAGTCGCTATGGGAACCGAAGGCCTCGCGCGGGTTGAACACGTCGGAGACGGGGTCTGCAGCCGCACGGGCGAGGGTCAGGTCAAGGTGGTTTGCAGCCATCCAAGGGCGCAGATCGGCGCTCGCCATGTGCTCGGCTTGCTCGCCCTCGGCATCCGCCAGGTCAAAGTGATCGATGCCCAGCTGGTTGGGCATGGTCACGTAGGCGTCGTCGGGCACGCGCTTGGCGATCCAGTGGTGGCCACCGATGGTCTCAAGCCACCAGATCTCGTCAAAGTCAGAAAACGCGATACCGTTCATCTCATAGGTGCCATAGCGCTCGAGCAGCGCACCCATGCGGCGCACGCCATCGCGGGCCGAGGTGGCATACGGAAGGACGAGCGTGACCATATCCTCCTCGCCGATGCCGCCGGGAACCTCGGGCACGTAGCCCTCATCGCCTGGCTCACCCTTGGCCGGCACAAGCTCGACCAGCGGATCTGCGCCCAAAACGCGCTCATTGGAGGTGATGGTCTCGGTCGCGCTCATGGCGACGTTCAGTTCGTTCACGCCGGCCTCGGCCCAGATGCCGTGCTTGGGCACCGCGTCAGGGACAGCGGAGTAGCGCATGGGTTCCTCGGGCAGTTCGATCTCTACGTGTGAGATCTTGCTTTTGTACAGGCGCGGCTGGTCTTTGGGATCCACGACCGTCAAGAGCTTGGGCGTGAACTCGCCGTTGCAGGAGTCCTCGTTGCGCGCGACGATGGTCGAGCCGTCGTAGCTGGCGTTTTTTCCCACCAGAATGGTTGTACAGGGCATGGCGCCTCCTTGGTGCCGCCGGGTGTGGCAGCTTTTGTTACATATCGCAAACCAGTGTAGCGCCCGCGAGAACCTGCCGCGTCATCGATTGTTAGCAATCGGGGTTCTGGGGCGGGCCGACCGGGGCGCGGGCGTATGATTTTTCGCATGCGCGCGGCAACGGTCGCCGCACGACACGCCCATCAGCGGGCGAGAAAGAAAGGGTCAGCATGGCAACCGGTACGCTTAAAAAGTCGTTCTTCCGCGAGAAAGGCTACGGTTTTATCACCCCCGACGAGCCCATCGAGGGCGGCAGGGGCGACATCTTTGTCCACTTCAGCGCCATCCAGATGGACGGCTTCAAATCCCTCGACGAGGGCGACCGCGTCGAGTTCGAGGTCGGTCCCGGCAAGAAGCCCGGCGAGACCCAGGCCATCGAGGTGCGCAAGATCGGCTAGCGCCAAGGCACAACAGCGTTAACGTAAAAATGGGAGAGCCCTTGGGCCCTCCCATTTTTGTTTACCCCTTGCGCAAGAGCGGAGCCGTAACGCCCGCGTCCTCTTCCCTAGAGGTACTTGCGCCAGTCGTCGTCCTCGTCGTCCTCAGGCTCGGCGGCCGCCGCAGCGGCTGCGCGACGGGCGCGGACGTCCTCGTAGGACTCCTCGTTCTTGGCGGGGAAGGCCGCGAAGGCGTGTTCGAAGCGCTCGAAGTCCTCGGTAAAGCGATCGCGGCGCACGGCGATGACCACGTCCTTTGCCAGGTGAGTACCGGTCGCAAGCTCCTCGCGCATCATCTCGGCCACCTGCTCGGCACCCCAGCCAAACTGTCCCACACCAAAGGCAGAGAGGATCAGCTTCTCGTGGCCCAGGGTGTCTGCCACGGCCAGAACAAAGCGGATGCGGTCGCGCATGGCGTCTGCCAGCGCTTTGTCCTTGACGTTGTACTCGCTGCGGGCGCGCTTGTCGTTGGGCGCCGCGGCAACGATCACGTCGGCATAGGCGTGCACCTTGCCGCGAGAGAAACGCACGGCGGGCACCACGAGGGCGCGGTTGCGATAGAGCTCGCAGTTGATGTTGCGGCGGCGGTTCTCAGCGTACCAGTCGCGCTTAGCCGCCAGCACGCTGTAGAGGTAGGACTCGTCGCAAAGCTCAGACTCCTGGCCCATGTAGCCCGCCTCATAGCCACCACCCGGGCGGGTGAAGGAGGCGCAATCGAGCACCGCGAGATCGCAGAACTGCGCGCGGCCGCGACCCATCTCCAGAATCGCAGAGACGCTGTTCTGGTCTACCACGCGCACCGTGGGCACGGGCAGCTCGGGCGCGGGTGCGGACTCCACGTCAGCCTGTGCGACATCGGCGTCTGCGGCTGCGGCCTCCGGAGCCTCAGTGGCCTCCGCCTCAGAAGCATCCGCGCCCTCGGCCTCGATCACCTCGGGCTCAGGAGCCTCCACGGGGGCGACGGGCGCCGCCCCCTCTTTAACCGCAGCCGCAGCCGCAGGCATGCCATCGATAGTCTGAACGCCTGCAAGCGAGCGTGCGATCTCTGCGGCAAAGCGCTCCTCGGTCTGGGCGCGCTGAGTCTCGCGGCGACGTGCGCGCTCCTCGCGACGACCGTCCTGGCGACCGCCGCGCGTGCGCGGTGCGCGTCCGTCCGAGCGTCCACCCGTGTAAGCCATAACAAGTCCTTTCGATGCCTTTTATTGAGCAGGTACAAGCCCGCTCAAACGTCCGTTTATGGTACCGCAAAGAATCTGGCATGATGATGTTCGTTGCCGGTCAGCGGCGCCATCGGCCACCCATCGAGTATCATGGGTAAATCGTGTGCCCATCGACGGACCTTCCGCGCGAGCGCACACGCGTAACTGTCCCCCACCAGATGGGCGCGCATCTAGCATATGGGTCATATCCTGCCATATATCTGCATCGCCGCCGCGGCCGCACTCACCACGCTCGTGTGCACGCCGCTGGCCAAGCGCCTTGCACTGCGAGTCGATGCTGTGGACTACCCCTCCAAGCGACGCATCAACACCACGCCCACGCCGCGTTTGGGCGGCCTGGCCGTCTTTGCGGGCATCGTCGTTGCCTGTATCGTGGCCATCTTGGGCACCTGGTATCTAGGCTGGCCGCCCGTGCTCGTCTCGCACCCCAGCCTCGCTGTTAACTACCCCGTCCTTGCCGTCGCGTTCGTGCTCATGGTGGCAACAGGCGCGGCAGACGACATCTGTCAGCTTTCGCCCAAGGCCAAGTTCGCGGGCCAGCTCCTTGCCGCCGGCGTTGCCGTAGCGGGAGGCCTGGTGATCCGCGAGGTCGCGAATCCTTTTGATGGCGGCGCACCCATCGACATCGGCTGGATTGCCTACCCTATCACCATCATCTACCTGGTGGCCTTTACCAACATCATCAACTTGATCGACGGTCTGGACGGCCTGGCCTCGGGCATCTCGTGCATCGCCGCGCTCTCGATGTTCTCGTTCGCTGTGCTCGCCCACCGCATGGACGCAGCTGCCCTCGCCGTGGCCTTCGCCGGCGCATGCCTGGCCTTTTTGCACTACAACTTCCACCCGGCGAGCATCTTTCTGGGCGACTCGGGTTCGCTTCTGCTCGGCTTTGGGCTGGGTGTCATCTCGCTGCTCAACGTGACGCGCACCGCAGCGCTCACCTCGCTTCTGATTCCGCTCATCGTGGCGGGCGTGCCCATCCTGGACACCTTCTCGGCGATCATTCGCCGCACCCGCGCGCACGTGAGCATCGGGCAGGCCGACAAGGGTCATATCCACCACCGCCTGATCCAAGAGGGCTACGACCAAAAGCAGGCTGTTCTGCTCATCTACGGCTGGTGCATCATGCTCTCCGTTGGCGCCGCGATCATCAACCAGGTGGACGTCTTCTGGCGCGTGGTGATCTTTATCATCCTGCTCGTCGGCTCCGCCGCCTTCGCACAGCACCTGCACCTGTTTGAACCCGTCTTGCTCCACCACTACAACTCCCGTACGCACGAGGACGAGATCGTCACCCCCGATGACCCCGCCTTTGCCGCCGAAGAGGCGCGCTTGGAGCACAGGCGCCACCACACATCTGAAACCAAAACCAATACCGACCAGACCAACCGTTAGGAGACTCACCCCATGCCCAACGTACACAGCTACGAGACCGCGCTGGCGCGCAGCGAGAAGATTCGCGCTGATCTTGCTGAGAACCCTCAGAACTACACTATGCTCACCGGTGACCGTCCCACGGGTCGCCTGCACCTGGGCCACTACTTTGGCACCCTCAAGGGCCGCGTGGAGCTGCAGAACATGGGCTGCCCCACCAACGTGCTCATCGCCGACTACCAGGTGATTACCGACCGCGACACCACCGAGCACATCCAGGACAACGTCTACAACATGGTCATGGACTACCTTGCCTGCGGCATTGACCCCGACAAGACCATGATCTACGCGCACTCCGCCGTGCCCGCGGCCAACCAGCTCATGCTGCCGTTCCTCTCGCTCGTGAGCGAGGCCGAGCTGTTGCGCAACCCCACCGTCAAGGCCGAGCAGGAGGCGAGCGGCCACGAACTGACCGGTCTGCTCCTCACCTACCCCGTGCACCAGGCCTGCGACATCCTGTTCTGCAAGGGCAACGTGGTGCCCGTCGGCCGCGACCAGCTGCCGCACATCGAGCTCACGCGTACCATCGCGCGCCGCTTCAACAAGCGCTACTGCAAGGATCGCGCCCCGGTCTTCCCCGAGGTGGATGCCCTGCTCTCCGACACTCCGCTTCTGCCGGGCCTCGATGGTCGCAAAATGTCCAAGAGCTACGGCAACGCCATCAACATCTCGATGACGGCCGAGGAGACGGCAAAGCGCATCAAGAAGAGCCAGACCGACGGCGAGCGCATGATCACTTTTGATCCCGAGAACCGCCCCGGCGTCTCTGGTCTGCTCTCCACTGCCGCCATCTGCACCGGCCGCTCCGAGGACGAGATTGCCGAGGAGATCGGCATGAGTGGCGCTGGCGCGCTCAAGAAGTACGTCACCGAGAGCGTAAACGAGTACTTCGCCCCCATCCGCGAGCGTCGTCACGCCTACGAGCAGGATCTCGATTACGTGAAGGACGTGCTTGCCGAGGGCAACCGCCGTGCCAACGAGATTGCCGAGCAGACCCTCGCCGAGGTGCGCGAGGCCATGGGGATGGTGTACTAGCGCATGTACAAGCTTGTCGCCAGCGACATGGACGACACCTTCCTGCAGAGCAGCTGCGGTGTCCCCGAGCCGAACATCCACGCGCTTGCGCGCATGAAGGAACTCGGCGTGCTGTTTGTGCCCTGCTCGGGTCGCGCCTACAACTCGATTGCAGACAACCTCAAGGTGATCGACCGCTCGATTCTGGACAACACCTACGTGATCTCGTTCAACGGAGGCTTTATCCAACGTTACGGCGATCCTGAGCCGATTGTGCGCTGCGGCCTTGACTTTGAGGCAGCCACACGCATCTATCAGCACGGTCTCGACCTGCCCGTATGCATCCACGTGTGCTTTAGCGACGGCACCTACAACGTCTTTGACCCAACCGAGAAGGAGCGCGCCTACCTCGCGCCCTACCCCAGCATCTGCTACTACAGCAAAAGCGAGCACGCCGACATCGACTTTTTGGAGAGCCACGACATCGTCAAGGTTCTCTATATGAGCGACGACTTTGAATGGCTGCGTGCCTTTGGCGAGACCCAGCGCGACTTTGCGCACGAGTGCGGCGCCGAGGTAACGTTCTCGTCAAACCGCTACATGGAGTTCATGCCCCAGGGCGTAACCAAAGCGGACGGCCTTACGCGCCTGTGCGAGATGCTGGGCATCGACATTTCCGAGACCATCGCGCTCGGCGACTCTGAAAACGACATCTCGATGCTTGACGCTGCCGGCCTGGGCGTGGGCGTGGCCAACGTGACCGACGAGGCGCGCGCCCACTGCGACGCGGTGCTCGAGACCACTGGCTACGAAGGAGCACTGCCCGAATTGGTTGAGCGCTTCCTGGAGGCTTAAAGACGCACGGCCGCTTGCCCTACCGGCTCTCCCCCAGCCCGCCTGCGAAACGAATGAACCCCGCCGTCCGATACCGGAGGCGGGGTTCATTCTTAGTACACCGTTGATCGCACAGAGGGGAGGGATGCAATCAAACTACAACGTAGAGGTCTAATATCGCCTGTGACCTGCTCCGTCGTTGAGTTAACTATAGTAAACTATGATCGCGATGCATCCCTCAATCTCGCGCTCCATACTCCCTCCATAAGTTAACCTAGGGTAACCTTAGGAGAGACTTTCCGAGGACTCCTCCACCGGCGCACCTGCATCGAGCAAGTCCGCATCGGGTGATCCCAGAAACAGCGGGGCGACAAAGTGGGTGTAGAACGCCAACCAGACGAGCGATGCGCAAAAGCCGCCGATGACATCGGATGCGTAGTGCACGCCCAGGTAGATACGGCTGACGCCGATCATAAGGATCACGAGGGCAAAGAACAGCGTGAACAGGTTACGCTGATTGCGGTCTTTCTCATGGCGCCAAATGAACCACACGATCAGACCGTAGAAGGCCATGGCTGCCATGGAGTGGCCGGAAGGAAAGCTGAACCCGGTCTCTACCGCCAGGCGGAACCCCTCGGGACGCGGACGCTGCACGATCGTCTTGAGGAGTACGTTCAAGCCCGCTACCAGCGCCAGGTTCACGGCGAGGCACCAGCCAGGGCGCTTACCCGGCGCAAATGCCGCAACCACCAGCACCACCACCACGAGCACCACCGGTGTGGCGAGCGCCGAGAAACCCACCATAAAGGGAGTCAGGGCATCGTTACGCATGCCCTCGACGATGAGCTTGTATGCAAGGCTGTCGATGCGCATGATCTCGCCCTCAAACACCTCGCCAAGCAGGAACAGGAAGACGGCCATGCATGCAAGCGCCACGGCCAGCCGCTTATTAGCGCTCAGCAGACGCCCTGCGCGAGCGAAAAGCCTCATCTCGATCCCTCCTCGAGCCTTAAGCAGCCTAGAGCTTGCCCAGGTACTTCTCGAACTGCGGCTTGAAGCCGATGTGGTCGGGGGCCTGCGAGGGCATCTGAGGGAAAGCGTCGTGCCCGGGCAGGTTGTTGGCCTCGATGAACAGCGGTCCGTCCTCGGTAATCGCGACGTCCCAGCCCACGTAGCCCATGCCGGGAATCTTGGCCGCGGCACGCTCGGCAAGCGCCATGACCTGATCCCACAGTGGAATCTGGTAGCCCGGTAGCTTGGTGCCAGAGCGCGGATGGCACTCAAAGACGTGGAACTCCTTGTCGCAGGCGGGGCCGGCGATCTTGCCGGTCTCAAGATCCACCACGGCGTACATCCCGCCGGCATTGATGTTGTCCACGGGGCGATCGCTGTTGCCCATGCGGATGCAGGCATAGATGACGTGCGCATCCTGATCTTGTGGCCTCACGGTGTAGACGCGGATGGTGTTCACCGAGCCCGGGAAGATCTTGGCCATGTCGGGGTGCTGGACAACCACGTCTTCAATCAGGTCGGCTCCGGAGTTCTTGAGGTAGGTGTACATCTCCTCGAGCGAATCGAAATTCGCTACTTTAAGCTTCTCCACGCCCTGGCCGCAGCACGCATCGCTCGGCTTGGCGATGATCTGCTCGCGCCCCTGCATAAAGGCGAGGAAGTCCTCCTTGGAGGCCTTCGAGAAATGCAGCCAGCCGCGATGCAGATCCTCGTTAAAGAGCTCGTAGAACTCGTTCTTGTTGTCTACCAAGTGGTAATACTCGGGGTTGTTGAGGCGACGCACGATGGTGTTGTTCACGCCGCGGGTCACGAAGGTCGCGCGCTGGGCGTCCGTCATGTTGTAGAACTCCAGCAGCGAGTAGTCCTTGTAGCCCGCGCCAAATTTAAAGCCGCACTTCACCACGTCGGCAAAAAGCCACACGCGGTTCTTGCCGCTCTTTTGGTGGCACTCCCCCACCGTCTGGAACAGCGCGCCGTAGTCCATGTGAACGATACAGCGGCAGATATATCCAAGCTTGCCCATAAAAGCTCCTTGTCGTCTGAACCTCTCGGTACCCGTTAGCGCCCAGCTATTAGTAGTCGGCCGCGCCCTCGCTCGCCATCCAGTCGCTTTGGAACTCGGCGTAGCGGCCCTCGATGATCGCCAGGCGCGCGCGGCGCATCAGGTCGAGCAGGAAGTAGATGTTGTGCTGCGAGAGCAGGATGCCGCCGAGCATCTCGTGCTGCGTCACCAGATGGCGGATAAGCGCACGGCTGTAGCCGCCGGTGCACACCGGGCAGGTGCAGGTGGGGTCGATGGGGCCATCGTCGTGCGCAAAGCGCGCGTTACGGAAGTTCAGGCGACCCTGGTTCGAGAACGCCGTGCCCATGCGACCGGTACGCGTAGGCAGCACGCAGTCGAACATGTCTAGCCCCATGCCCACACCGCGCACGAGCGTGGTGGGGTTGCCCACACCCATGAGGTAGCGCGGCTTGTGGCGCGGCATGTACTCAGAGGCGAGCGGCGCCAAGGTCTCGAACATCGTCTCGTGGCTCTCGCCCACCGAATAGCCGCCGATGCCGTAGCCCGGAAAATCACCGCACTCCTCGAGGTGCTTAAGCGAGCGCAGACGCAGATCCAGGTGCATACCGCCCTGCACGATGCCGAACAGCGCCTGGTCGGGGCGCGTGTGAGCCGCATAGCAGCGCTCGGCCCACATGCTCGAGAGCTCCACGGCGCGCTCCACAAACTGGCGCGTGGCCGGGTAACCGGGGCACTGGTCGAGCTGCATGCAGATGTCGCTGCCGAGCTTCTGCGCGATCGCCATATTGTCCTCGGGCGTCCAGAACACGTGACTGCCGTCGTAGTCGGTGGCGATAAAACGCACGCCGTCATCGGTGAGCTTTACGGCATCACCGTGGGAAAAGACCTGGAATCCGCCCGAATCGGTAAGGATGGGGCCGTGCCAGTTCATGAACTTATGCAGGCCGCCCATCTCTTCAACGAGATCCTCGCCGGGACGCATGGACAGGTGGTATGTGTTGGCGAGCACGATCTGCGCGCCCAGCGCCTTGACCGTCTCGGTTGGGATACCTTTGACGCTCGCCTTGGTGCCCACTGGCATGAAGATGGGGGTCTCCACGTCGCCGTGCGGGGTATGCAGGACACCCGCGCGCGCATGCGTCTTGGGGTCTTCGGCCACGATGTCATAGGTAAAGAGAGATTGATCCATGGGCTATGGGTCTCCTTGGCTTAGGTGCATGTAACTTAACCAGTTTCGCACACGGCGGTGCAGCTGGCGAAAAACCTACAATTCGGCACGAAAAAGGCCGCATCGCGCAGGAGCGCGGATGCGGCCTTAGGTGGATGCGAGGCGGAACGGAAGCGAGGGTCAAGCTGACAGAGCGCTTACGTCTAGCCTCTGCTCACGCACAGCCCGCGCCCCGCGAGCTTCAAAAGAGCGTCCCTTACGCGGAGAGCTCGTTGGCAAGCGCCTCGATCTGGGCGCGTGAGTCGTCGTCGAGGGCACCCATCACCGTGACCTTATGCTCGGCAAGCGTGATGTCCTTCATGCCCTCAAGCTCGCGGGTCATGACCTTTGCAGCGAGCGGGCCCCAGGAGCCGCCCTCCATCAGCGCTACCGTGCGGTTCTGGTAGCTGTGCTCAGCAAGCGTGTGGATGAACGTGCTCATGTACGGGAAGATGCCGCCGGCGTAGGTGATGCTCGCAAGCACCAGACGGTCGTAGCGGAACGCGTCCTCCACGGCCTCGGCCATGTCATCGCGCGCCAGATCGAACAGCGAAACCTTCTGGCCACGGGCCTCGAGCGCGGCAGCCAGCTCCTCAGCAGCTTGCTTTAGGTGGCCGTAGACGCTTGCGTACGCGATGGTGACGCCGGCGTCCTCGGGCTCATAGCTCGACCAAGTGTTGTAGGTCTCCAGGTAGTAGCCCAGGTTCTCGGAGAGCACCGGGCCGTGCAGCGGACAGATAACTTGAATGTCCAGGCCAGCCGCCTTCTTGAGCACGGCCTGCACGTTCTTACCGAACTTGCCCACGATGCCAAAGTAGTAGCGGCGCGCCTCGCAGGCCCAGCCCTCCGGATCCTCCACGTCATTGGCGCCGAACTTGCCAAAGCCGTCTGCCGAGAAGAGGACTTTGTCGGTCGCCTCGTAGGAGAAGAAAACCTCCGGCCAGTGAACGTTGGGGGCCGCAACAAAGGTGAGCGTGTGGCCGCCCAGGTCAAGAACGTAACCCTCGTTCACCACGATGCGGCGGTCGGCAAAATCGGTGCCAAAGTAGTGGCCCATCATCTTGAAGGCCATGGCAGACGAGACCACGTGAGCCTCGGGATAGCGCCCCGTAAAGGCGGCGATGCCGGCGGAGTGATCGGGCTCCATGTGGTGCACGATCAGGTAATCGGGCGTGCGCCCCGCGAGTGCGGCGTCGAGATTGCCGAGCCACTCGTCAACAAAGTGCGCGTCCACGGTGTCGCAGACGGCGACCTTCTCGCCCAGGATGACGTAGCTGTTGTACGCCATGCCGTTCTCGGAGACGTCGTATTGGCCCTCGAACAGCTCGATGTCGTGGTCGTTGACGCCGATGTAGCGAATGTCCTCAGAAATGTACACGTGAACTCCCCTTCCAGAGCCTGTTGGTGCGCCCATTGTAACAGCCCGCTATATACCCGTATCCGCAATCAAGACGCGCTCCCGATTAGCGGTTACAGCCAATTGGCACCAATCGGCAGAAAGATGGTCTTAGACGAGCGTATCCAGCCACTTGCGTGCGCCCTCGATGCTTGCCGTGGCAACGCAAGCATGCTCGCGGAGTTTCGCGTCCTCGGTAACCAGAAGATCCGTATCCGCCCTCATAGCGGCCGCGATGACCAAGTCATCCTCAAAATCGGCGTGAAGCTACGTAATGTAAAGCACGTAAAGCAGGAGAAGCAAGATGCATAAAGGAAGGGCGCATGCACAGCACGCGCCCTTCCCGACCATCGAGCTATCCATATGCAAAAGGCGAGGCACCATTTACTGGTGTCTCGCCTTGGATTGCGGCGAGATGTGCGAGCCTGCGGCTTTACGGGCGCTGGCCCATGCCGCCCTCGAGGGTGACGGTCTCGCCGTTCATGTACTTGAAGTCCGGGCCGCAAAGCTGCACGACCACACGGCCGATCTCCTTCTCCACGTCGCCGTAGTGGCCGGCCGGCGGCATGTGGACATTGGCCTTGAAAGCCTCGGGATAGGCGGCCTCGAAGTTCTCGAGCTGAGCCGTCCAGGCAAGCGGGCACACGACGTTGACGTTGATGCCGTCCTTGCCCCACTCGTTGGCGGCCACGCGTGACAGGCCGCGGATGCCCTCCTTTGCGGCAGCGTAGGAGCACTGGCCGTAGTTACCAAAAAGACCAGCACCGGAGGCGAAGTTCACCACGGAGCCCTGGGTCTCCTTAAGGTGCGGATAGGCCTTCTGCATGTACAGGTAGGTGGCATAGAGGCCCGAGTAGATGGCCAGGTTGAACTGATCCATGGTGTGGTCGGCGATGGTCACGCCCGAGGCGCTGGCCTGAGCGTTGTTGACCACGGCATCGATACGGCCAAACTCAGCGATGGCCTGGTCGATGACGTTTTGCACCACGGCCTCGTTATCGGCACCAGCCGAGACGTCGGCCTGCACGGGCAGAACCTTGACGCCGTACTCGGCCTCGAGCGACTCCTTAGCGGCCTCGAGCTTGGCCACGTTACGGCCGGTGATAACGAGGTTTGCACCCTCCTTGGCAAACGCGATGTCGATGCCGTAGCCAATCGAGCCAGCGCTGCCGTCCTTAAGCGTAGCCTTGCCGCCGCCGGTAACGATAACGGTCTTTCCGTCGAACAGTCCCATGCGAACTCCTCACATGTTGTCGCCCCAAAAAACCACGGGGCAGGTGGAATCTAGCAAGCCATCAATCTAGCTGAGTGTTTGGCGGGCGGGCGGTGCGGGCGGGCGGCTCGCGGGTGAGCGGCGACACGTAATCGGCGCCCGGTGTCTGGGGGCGGGTATATCATGGTGCAAACAAAAGTCAGGCGCGCCGCCGTACGGTGCGCACGGAATAGGAGCATCATGAGCGACGACGAGCTGACGACGTCCCCCGCTGAAGACGCAACGAACAATCTGGAAGGTATCGAGGACTCGGTTCTAGAGGAGCCGGCAGCCGCTGTTGAGCCCGCAGCAGACGAGGCCGCGAGTGCCACCGCGGCGGGGCCTTCTGTCGAGGGCGAGGCCAATGCGGCTCTTGGGGCCGGGGCTGACGACGATGGCGAGGCCGAGACCGAATTTGGCGCCGGGGCTGAAGCTGATGCCGAGGCCGACTCGGACAACGACCTTGGCACCGAGGCCGATGCAGAAGCCGAGGCAGATTCCGAGACTGCCCAGGCCGAAGCAGCCGAGACCGGCGTGGCCACGCCCGTAGATTCCGACCCCGAGGCCGCAAGTGCTATCGAGCCGGATGCTGCCGAGGCTGAACTCGAGCCCGAAATTGAGCCCGAGGTGCCCGCCGCGCTCGAGGCCACGCCCGCATCCGAGACCCCCGCATCCGAGGTTCCCGTGCTCGAAAACGTCTCGACCACGGTCTCCGACACACATAACATCCCGCGCTTTTTGACGCGCGAGCAGTACGAGCAGGTGGGAGACGACCCCGAGCCGCTGCCCGCCGGCTTTGAGGTCATCGAAGGCGGCGCCACGACCGCGGAGCAGTTGCCTGTCATCAGCGCCGAAGACGTCTCCCCTGCAAATGCGAGCACCCCCGAGGCAGACATCGAGCGCCGCCCCGACATGACGCAGAACCTCGCGCGCGCCGGCGCCGCCGTGGCAGACGCCGCGGCGAGCGTGGGCTCGATGCTCTCGCAGGGCATGGGCGCTGTGCGCGAGGTAAGCGCCGCCAAGCGCGCGCACAGTGAGGCCCGCGAACAGCTCGACGAGCTCTCGCGCGTCATCGGCGAGAACGAGGAGGAACTCAATCACCGTCGCGACGTCGAGATGCGCTACGACGAGCTGCTCGCGCAGCAGACCGAACGCCGCCAGAAGGCGCTCGGGATCGTGGCCTCCACCCAGGCCGCACAGGAGGCCATCGCGTCTGCGATCAGCGACCTCAAGACGCAGCTCGACCAGATGAAGGAGCAGGACTCCGCCACCGAGAAGCGCCTGAAGGCCGCCGTGGAGGAGGCCGAGTCCAAGGAGGCGACGGCCCGCGAGAGCGCAAATCGCCTAGTGCGCCGCGTGACCGACGCCCAGCGCGCGCTCGATGCCGCCAAGACCAAGCGTGACGAACAGATCGCCGCCGCCCAGGCAGAGATCGACACCGCCCAGACACGCCTGCGCGCCCTGCGCGAAGAATTCGCCGGCATCCAGCGCAACCCTTCCGCGAACTCCGCGGCCTACAGCGTTCGCGGCGGCCAGCTGCAGGCAGACATCTCTGACGCCACCGAGCGCCTGCGCGCTGCCCAAGAGGTGCTGCCCCGCGTGACGGCCGATGGCAACCAGTCCGTTGCCGACGCCGAGGCCGTACTCGCCGCGGTGAACAAGCCCATCGATGAGGCGCGCACGGCATTCCGCGAGGTCTCGGACACCACCGCCACCGCCCGCGACGCCCTCGACGAGGCCCGCGAGGATGCTGAGACCCGCCAGAAGGCACTGCGCACCAAGATCAACGAGCAGGAGAAAGCCCGTCGCGAGCAGGAGAAGGCCGAGCGGGACGCTCAGGCCGATGCCGACGATGCCGCCTTCATGCTCGAGGACATGGCGGACATCCATGCGCATCCCGAGATTACCGAGCAGCTCGCCGCTCGCATTGCCTCGGATCGCGCCTACCGCGCCGAGCAGCTGCAGAAGGTCGAGTCGCTTGCCGAGACCGAGCAGGACGTTCGCGAGCGCACACGCGCCTCGCGCCTGCGCTTCACCGGCGCGCTCGCCATCGTCATCCTGATCGTCATCCTGGTCGTGCTGCTCTGGAACGTCCTCGTCCCCTAAGGCTACCGCTCTGACAAGATCACCGCTCCGGGTAAGATCACCGCTCCCAGCTCTCGCCAAGCTTCGCCCCGGTTCTCATCCGCGTGACCCTGGCGCGCAAGTTGACACCTTGTGCATCGTGCGCGCCTGGCCTATACTGCTCACGTCAATTGAAAACCCGTGAGGGAGTAGTTGGCGCCTTCTTGGCGTGACATGTCAACATACTGGAGATGCGGCCATCGCCTGTTCCGCATTCCTGGCATGTCTTAATTAACGAGACTCATGTGCTACGGTGCCCGGCGCCGCCACATGGTCTTACCTCGATCTATTTGGCCCGCGCACCGTTTGGTACGCGGGTTTTTTGTTGGCATGACCGATTCATGTCGATTAGAGGGGAACCATGCAGACCTTTTTAACGAGTCCGCAGGAGGTCGTAGAGCAATTCTCGACCGATGCGGCGCGCGGCCTGGACTCGGCCCGCGTGCCCGAGCTGCGCCGTGCGCACGGCTCTAACACCTTTACCAAGGAGAAGGCCGAACCGGTCTGGCTGCGCATCTGGCACGCCGCGACCGAGCCGATGATCCTGATGCTCATCGCAGCCGGCCTCATCGCCCTGGCCGTAAACGTCTTTCGTCTGGTCACCGGGCGCGACGCAGACTTCTTTGAGGTCATTGGCGTGTTTGTGGCCATCTCGCTTTCGGTGATCATCACCGTGGTGATGGAGGATCGCAGCCAGAAGGCCTTTGAGGCGCTGAACGCCATCAGCGAAAACGCGCAGGTCAAAGTTGTGCGCGACGGGCATGCCGTCATGATTCCGCAGTCAGAGATCGTCTGCGGCGACTTGCTCTCGCTCGCCTGCGGTGACCGTGTACCGGCAGACGGCCGCCTAGTGGAGAGCCGCGACCTCACGGCCGACGAGTCGGCCCTCACCGGCGAGAGCGTCCCGGCCAAAAAGGACGCCGCGGCCTGCCTCACCGACCCTGAGACCCCGGTGGCCGAGCAGGCCAACATGCTCTTCTCGGGCACGAGCATCGCCAGCGGCTTTGGCTCCATGATTGTCACCTCTGTTGGCGACTCCACACAGTTCGGCGCCATCGCGCGAGAGCTGTCACGCACCGACAACGGCTCCACGCCCCTGCAAGAAAAGCTCGCGCGCCTGGGCAAGCTCATCACCGTGCTGGGCATTATCGCCGCGGCCATCGTCTTTGGCTCCGAGGTCATCTCGTACGCCATGGCCGGCACGCTCGAGATCGAGCACGTCATGGAGGCGTTCGTCACGAGTATCGTGCTCATCGTGGCCGCCGTGCCCGAGGGCCTGCCCACCATCGTCGCCGTGTCGCTCTCCCTTTCGGTCATCAAGCTCTCGCGCGAAAACGCCCTGGTCAAGAAGATGATTGCGGCCGAGACCATCGGCTGTGTGAACGTGATCTGCTCGGACAAGACCGGCACTCTCACCGAAAACAAGATGACGGTGCTGGAGTGCTGGCTTCCGCGCGCGTGCGGCACTGAGCCCCTGACGCGCGTCGAGGCGGAGCAGATCGATGACGAGCGCCTGCTCGCGAACTTCTGCATCAACGGCACGGCCGACATCGCCGAGGACGGCTCGTTCATTGGCAACCCCACGGAAGGCGCACTGCTCGTCGCCGCCGATGCCGCCGGTCGCAGCTACACGCAGGAGCGCGAGGCGGCCGAGATCGCTCAGGTCATCCCCTTCTCCTCCGAGGAGAAGCACATGACCACCATCGCGCGCGAGGGCACGGGCGCCGTGGCCTACGTAAAGGGCAGCCCCGAGCGCGTGCTCGCCATGTGCGAGATGAACCCGCAGTTGCGCGAAGCGGTCGAGGCCGCCATCCATGCCAGCGAGGACAAGGCCTACCGTGTGCTCGCCTTTGCGCACAAGGACTTTGAGGACGCCTCGCAGGCGAACCACGAGAGCGCCGAGCAGGGCATGACCTTTGACGGCTTTGTTTGCATCTCAGACCCGCTGCGCCCCGACGTTTTTGACGCCGTGCAGGAGTGCCGCCGCGCCGGCGTGGAACTCAAGATGCTCACCGGCGACAACCTGGTCACCGCCACCGCGATCGCCCGCGAGCTCGGCATGCTCGACACCGGCAAGCGCGCCGTGGATGCTCGCGACATCCAACACATGGACGACGCCGAGCTTTCACGCGAGCTGCCGAACATCGCCGTTATCGCGCGCTCCACGCCCGTGGTGAAAATGCGCGTGGTCAAGCTGCTCAAGGCCGCCGGCGAGGTCGTGGCCGTCACGGGCGACGGCATCAACGACGCCCCGGCGCTCAAAAACGCTGACGTGGGTATCGCTATGGGCGTATCGGGCACGGGTGTGGCCAAGGAGGCCAGCGACATCGTGCTGCTCGACGACGCGTTCTCCGCCATCGTCAACGCCATCCGTTGGGGCCGCGGCATCTACGAGAACTTCAAGCGCTTTATCAGCTTTCAGCTCACCGTCAACATCGCTTCGGTCATCACGGTGTTCGTCTCGATCCTGCTCGGCTATGACGCGCCGTTCACCGCGCTGCAGCTGCTATGGGTGAACATCATTATGGACGGCCCTCCGGCGCTCACCCTGGGTTTGGAGCCGAGCTACAGCGACCTGATGAAGCAAAAGCCCGTGCGCCGTGACGAGAACATCGTCGACCGCACGCTGCTCGCGCGCATCATCGTGACGGGCACCTACATCTCCTGTGTGTTCTTGGCTCAGCACGTCTGGAACTTCCTGGGAGCCACGCCCGAGCAGGCAAGCACCGTGCTCTTCACGCTCTTTACGCTGTTCCAGCTGTTCAACGCGTTTAACTGCCGCGAGCTGCATACCGAGAGCATCTTCCGCCATATTCTGGGCAACAGTCTGATGCTCGGCGTGGTGGGCGGCACCTTCGTGCTGCAGATCCTGATCATTCAGTTCGCCGGTGCGTTCTTTGGCACCATCCCCCTGCCGCTCGACATGTGGGCAAAGATCTTTGCCTGCTCGTTCAGCGTCATCGTGCTCTCCGAGCTCGTACGCGCCGTGATGCGCGCGGTTAAGGGTTCGCGCGCATAGGGCGTATCGGGCGAAAGGCCACACACCGAGACGCAAAAGCGCCCGGTCGCACGCATCGGTTCTCGATGCGCACGCG
Organism: Bacteroidaceae bacterium; assembly: GCA_963617695.1. Classification (GTDB taxonomy): domain Bacteria; phylum Actinomycetota; class Coriobacteriia; order Coriobacteriales; family Coriobacteriaceae; genus Collinsella. Next base: position 3,781 of record CAVEPV010000021.1, on the reverse strand, counting down.
GCCGGGCGCTTACTTGTGTGGGGTCAGCTTGTCTGGGAGATTGCCCGTTCCTTGATGTGGCGACACGGGAACCAGCCATGCCCAAGCGCGCGGACGCACACAGTGTGAAGCCCAGTTGGCGCCGGGCGCCGGACGCTCGGCATTCGGGACAGAAGCTACACCGTAATAAGCGAGCCTTCGCTCTCCCCTTGCAGCGTGGTCTGCGCCGTCTCGTCCTTGATCACCGAAGCCACAACAACGCCCGCGACGACCAGAGCAGCGCCCACGTAGCCCTGCGTGCTCAGGGTTTCGCCCAAGGCGAAAAATGCCAGGACGGCCGAGGCGATGGATTCGAGCGAGAAGAGCAGCGCCGTGTGCTCGGGGGTGGTATGAGGCTGCGCGATGGGCTGCATCACAAAGCCAAAAGCGCTGCAGACGAGCGCCAGACCGAGGATCGCGCCCCACTGCGCAGGCGAGGCGGGCAGCACGGGCGTCTCAAACATAAACGAGCAGACAAGGCCGTAGAGGCCGGCAAAGCCGAGCTGCCACAGACCCAAAAGGAAGCCGTCCTGACCGGGAGCCAGGCGGTCGGTAAGCACGATAAAGGCCGCATAGACCACAGCCCCTGCCAAACAAAGGGCGTCACCGGGATGCAACGCGAGCGGCCCCTGCAGCGAGAGCAGCGCGATGCCGCAGACGGTGATGGCACATCCGACGAGCACGGAGCGCGCAGGCATGCTGCGCTTGAGCAGCGCGTTCAGCAGCGGAACAAAAACCACCGACATTGCGGTAAGAAAACCGCCGTTAGAGGCCGTGGTGCTCTGCAGGCCGTGCATGAGAAACGCGAAAAGTCCGAACAGGAGCAGCCCGAGGACGGCGGCCCGCTTGAGGATGGCCGCATCGGTATGGGCGATTTTGCGGAAGGACAGAACCCCGACGATGCCGAATGCTATCAGGAAACGCATCGCGATCACCGTGAAGGGTCCCATGCCCTCAAGGCCGATTTTCATAAGCAGATAGGAGCTGCCCCAGGCCACGGCTACCAGGCCCAGAACAATATCAGCCTTGCCCTGAGTCCACGCGGACGTGCGCTTAGCGCTGTTCTTAGTTCCGTTTTCCATGAGCCTCCCCCTTCGTCGACCTCGTCTGCTCCGTTCATGACGCACTAGTTTTATCGCCGCTCTTTCCATTTGAAAAGCGAATGTTTATTATCGCAACCATTCACATCTGTTATGTAATGCCGCCGGGAAAGGGAGGTGTGCGGTGAACCGCTACGAGCTGTTTCTCAAGGTGGTCGAGACGGGCAACATCACCAAGTGCGCCGAGGCCGTCCACTACACGCAGGCAGGCGTGAGCCATGCCATTGCCGCGCTGGAAAAGGAAGCGGGCTTTGCCCTGTTCGCGCGCAGTGCCGCGGGCGTCACGCTCACCGAGAACGGTCGACGTCTTGTGGCCCCCATCCAGGCGCTCGTAAACGATCAGCACGCCCTGGCCCAAAGCATCAACCAGATCGGCGGAACGGTGGCGGGCACGCTGCGTATCGGCACCTTCACCAGCGTCTCGATGCAGTGGCTTCCTCGTGCTATCAAGGCGTTCAGCGCGCGCTACCCCGACGTGGAGTTCGACCTGCAGGCGGGCGACTACGACCAGATCAGCGAGATGCTGCGCTCGGGCCGCGTCGACTGCGGCTTTCTGGTCGACCCGGTGGCGAGCGGCCTTTCCTTCTCCCCGCTCTATCGCGACCCCATGCTCGCGCTTTTGCCCCACGGGCACCCGCTCGAGAAAAAGCGTTCCCTTAAGCTTGAGGATTTGCTCGAAGAACCACTCATCATCCCTGCGCAGGGGTCGGATAACGACATCAACGCCGTTCTCGCTAGCACCGATGCGCCCGCGCGCATCCGCTATGTGCTGAACGACGATTTCTCGGTGCTCTCGATGGTCGAAGGCGGGCTGGGTGTGGCGATCATGCCCGAACTCATCCTTAAGAGCTGCAAGTCGAACCCCGTGGCACGGCCGCTGCGCCCCGCTCGATACCGAGAAATCGGCATCGCATCGCTGCCCCGCGAAGGCATCTCGGTACTCGCGCAGACCTTCATCGACTTTCTGGTCGATGGCGCCCGGGACGCGCAAGGCAGCCCCAACGCAGCAGCTGCGTCGCACTAGGCCGCGCACTCATGGCGTTATAGCTACAGCAGAAGAAGCAGCAGGACCAAAAGGCGCACCACCAAAGTGCGCGAGCGAGCACGCGAACAGCATGCGCGCCGGCGATATCGCCGTCATGACAGGAAGGGTTAGGAAGCTGAAAACGGCGACACCGAGGGCGGCCGGGCTTATACGCACGACCATTCAGCACGCCTAAACCGCGCTTGCCAATGTCGCAACTGCATTAATAGGAGTTGCAGGCAAACACAAGTACGCGCGCGAGCGTTACTATCTTGCTCGTCAAGACATCAACCAGGGAAATGAGACGTATGGACATCAAGAGCGTCGCCATCGTTGGCAAGGGAGCCGTGGGCCTGCTGCACGGCAGCAAGATCGCGCAGAACGCCGGGCTTGAGAGTCTGGTGTTCGCCATGGACGACGCGCGCTTTGAGCGCCATCGCGACGACCAAGTGCTTATCAACGGCGAGCCCTGCCCCATAGAGACCGTGCCCATGAGTGCATGCGAACCCGTCGACCTGGTCATCGTGACCGTCAAGGCAACGGGGCTCGACGAGGCCATCGAGAGCATGGCGCCACTCGTGGGCCCGGACACGCGCATCATCTCGCTTTTGAACGGCGTCACGAGCGAGGAGCACATCGCCGCGCGCTACGGCTGGAAGCACTTGGTGCTCGCCATCACGCAGGGCATGGACGCCGTATTCATCGATGGCAAGCTCACCTTCTCGCACCCCGGTGAGATCCGTCTGGGCGCCGCGCCCGAGACCGAGTCAGGCGTCGTGGAAGACATCGCCGAGCTGCTCGAGCGTGCGCAGATCGTCCATGTGGTCGAACAGGACATCCGCCGGCGCATGTGGACCAAACTCATGGTCAACGTCGGGATCAACCAGACCTGCATGGTCTACGGAAGCACCTACGGCGAGGCAACAGCCAAGGGCAACGACCAGTATCGTTGCCTTATCGCCGCTATGCGCGAGGCCAAGGCCGTAGCGAAAGCAGAGGGCATCGACCTCACCGAAGAGGACCTAACCTCTATGGTCGACATGATCGCCGGGCTCGATCCAGTCGGCATGCCCTCGATGGCGCAAGACTGCATCAACCGCAAGAAGACCGAGGTCGATCTGTTTGCGGGCACCATCATCGAGCGCGCCGAACGCCACGGCATCCTCGTGCCCCAAAACCGCTGGCTTTATCAGCGCGTACGCGAGATCGAGGCCAGCTGGGCCCAGTAGCCGCCACCAGCAAGCTATCCCGTGCCCAAAACACACGGAAAACGTCAGGTAAATCGCGAATGAGGAAGTAGACCCCCGTTTTGGCGGACGTTTCCGCAGGATAGCGGGAGCCAAAACGGGGGTCTACTCCTCAAGATCGAATTTACCTGACGTTTTCCGTCAAGTTTGGGCAATGGCCACCGGTTGCACGCGACCCGCAGGGAGGATCGACGGTCGCAAACACCGTTGAACACGCAAAAGGCCGCACCCAGACGGGCACGGCCTTAAGAGAAACCAGTCTATAGCGGCTGTCGACTAGTCGAGCTTGTCGAAGGCCTGCTTGAGATCCCAGATGATGTCCTCAGCGTTCTCGGTACCGATGGAGAGACGAATCGTGGACTGGGTGATGCCCTGGTCGGCGAGCTCCTCGT
>CAVEPV010000020.1:0-31550 GCA_963617695.1 Bacteroidaceae bacterium | reverse complement strand
TGTTGGCCTTGGCCTTAGAGATAACCGTGAGCGTACGCAGGCCCAGGAAGTCCATTTTGAGCAGGCCCATGTCTGCCACGGTGTGGCCTTCGTACTGGGTGATCTCCACGCCGCCCTTGGTGTCGAGCTTGGTGGGCACGTGCTCGTTGACCGGGTCGCGGCAAATGAGCACGGCGCACGCGTGCACGCCCTCGCCGCGCGTCAGGCCCTCGATGGAAAGCGCGGTGTCGATGATGCGGCGCGCGTCCTCGTCGGTCTTGTAGGCGTCGGCAAAGTCCGGGTTGTAGAGATCTTCCTTGCCCGGCTGCTGCTCGAGCACCTGACGCAGCTTGACGCTCGGGTCTCCCGGCACCATCTTTGAGAGGCGCTGGCCCACGTAAACCGGGTAGTCGAGCACGCGGGCGGAGTCGTTGATAGCCTGCTTGGCCTTGATGGTCGAGTAGGTGATGACGTGGGTGACCTTCTCGGGGCCGTAGAGCTGACGCACATGATCTACGACCTCGAGACGACGCTCATCGTCGAAGTCCATATCGATATCGGGCATCTCGGTACGCTGCGGGGAGAGGAACCTCTCGAACATCAGGCCGTTCTCGAGCGGGTCGAACGCGGTGATGTTCATGGCGTAGGCGACGATGGCGCCGGCGGCAGATCCACGGCCGGGGCCAACGCCGATGCCGTTGTCCTTGGCCCACTGCACGTACTCGGCCACGATCAGGAAGTACGCGGCAAAGCCCTTGTCGCAAATGACTTTGTACTCGTACTCAAAGCGCTCCTTGATGTTCACGCCGCCGATCTCGCGCTCAGCCCAGTCGTCGCCGTAGTGCTGGCGCAGGCCCTTCTCGCATTCGCGGCGGAACTGGCTCTCGTGTGTCTCGCCGGGGTCGAGCAGCGGGAAGCGCGGCAGGATGATGGAGTCCCAGTCGAGCTCAACGTGGCACTTCTCGGCGATCTCGACCGTGTTGTCGCAAGCCTCCTGGCAATATGGGAAGAGCGCGCGCATCTCCTCCTCGGTCTTCATGTAGAACTCCGAGCCCGTCATGCGAATACGGTTGGGGTCGTCGATCTTAGAGTTGGTGCCGATGCACATGATGACGTCCTGCACGCCCGCGTCCTCGCGGCGCAGGTAGTGGAAGTCGTTGGTGGCGATGACCTTTACGCCCACCTGTTCGGCAATACCGATAAGCGTGCGCGAGAGCTGCTCGTCGGTGATGCCGCTGTCGGTGGTGATGCCGTGCTCCTGGATCTCGATGTAAAAGTCGCCGGGGGCAAAGGTGTCACGGAAGGTCTCGGCCCATCTCACGGCGCCGTCTATGTCACCGCGGTCGATGCACTTAGGGATGATGCCCGCGATACAGGCGCTGGTGCAGATCATGCCCTCGGCGTGGCGACGCAGGTTGTCGAGCGTAACGCGCGGCTTGTAGTAAAAGCCGTCCACGGCCGCCTCAGAGACGGTCTGCATCAGATTGACGTAGCCCTCTTGGTTCTTGGCCAGAAGGATCATGTGGTAAAGCTCGGGTTTGCGATCGCGCGCAAGGGTCTCGTCGGGCGTGAAGTAGACCTCGCAGCCAAAAATCGGCTTGATCACCATGGGAGGCTTAAGGTCGTCGATGTTGCCCTTCTCATCCCAGCCAGCCATATCTTTGACGTACTGGGCGTGCGCGGCGGGATCCTTCTCGGGGTCGGGCTCCTCCAGCTCGTCGCGGCGGCCTTTCTCCAAAAACGCTTTGTCGTGACTCCAGGTCTTGTACTCGGGCGTGCTGTGGTTCACCGCGTCGCAGGCGAGGGCGAGGTCGGGCACGCCGTACATGTAACCGTGGTCGGTAATGGCCACGGCGGGCATGCCGAGCTCGACCGCGCGATCCACCATGTCTTTGATGCGCGTGGCTCCATCGAGCATGGAAAAAACGGTGTGGTTGTGCAGGTGGACAAATGCCATGGGCGCAAGATCTCCTAACGCGCTAAAGACAGGCTGACGTGCTTGCTGTTTGTGCCCATGCATTGTATCGCGCCGCGCGGACACGCCACCCGTGTGCCTACGCGGTCGCGGAAGCCCCATAGCTTGTTCGCGCAAGGCGGCCGCGGCGCCGCGCGAGCCGTCCCCGCCCGCACGGCGCCGCGGCGACCAATCGCGCCTATAATCGTGGCATCGATCGAAAGGAAACACGTGAAGGTAACGGTCTACACAGACGGCGCATCGCGCGGCAACCCCGGCCACGGCGGCTACGGAGCGGTGCTCATGTGCACCACGACCTCGGGCCAGGCTCACAAGCTCGAGCTCTCGCAGGGCTACGAGCGCACCACCAACAACCGCATGGAGCTCATGGGCGTAATCGCCGCGCTCGAGGCACTCAAACGCCCCTGCGAGGTGGAGATCCATTCCGACTCGCAGTACGTGGTGAATGCCTTTAACAAGAACTGGATCGCGGGTTGGCAAAAGCGCGGCTGGCAGACCGCGGCCAAAAAGCCCGTCAAGAATCCCGACCTCTGGATGCGCCTGCTCGCGGCCAAAGAGCCCCACCAGGTGAGCTTTGTCTGGGTGCGCGGACACGCCGGGCACGAGTTCAACGAGCGCTGCGACGAGCTGGCCACCACCGCGGCAGACCGCGGTCCCCGCATCGAGGACATCGGTTTTATCGAAGGCGACCTCGACTAGCCACCGTGGGCAATACGCGGCACACGCGACACGCAGGCGCACAGATGCACAAAGGAGACGCACATGGTACGCATCGCAACCATCGGCACCAGCCCCATCACCGAGAACCTGATCGAGGTTCTGCACGAAAACGACCGTGCAGCCTTTGCGGGCACCATGTCGCGCGACCGAGACCGAGCCGAGGCGTTCACGCAGGTGCACGGCGGCACGCAGGCATTCTGCTCGGTGGCGGAACTCGCCGCGTGCGACGAGGTCGACGCGGTGTATATCGGCAGCCCCAACGCCCTGCACTGCCCGCAGGCGCTCGAGCTGATCGCCGCCGGCAAGCACGTGCTGGTAGAAAAGCCCTTCTGTGCGAACGAGCGCGAGGCGCGCGAGGTCTTTGCCGCTGCCGAGGCCGCGGGCGTCGTGGTGCTCGAGGCCATGCGCCCTCTGCACGACCCGTCCTACTACCGCTTCAAGCAAGCCTGCGAGGGCATCGGGCGCATCCGCCGCGTCACCATTCGCTTTGGCAAGTACTCCTCGCGCTATGACGACATCCTGGCAGGCAAGCACACCAACATCTTTGACTGCGAGATGGCCTCGGGCGCCCTTATGGACATGGGCGTCTACAGCGTCGAGCCGCTCATGGATCTGCTGGGCACGCCCGAGCAGGTGCTCTTCGCACCTGTACTGCTCGATGAGCCCACGCGCGAACTCACCCATGGCGCCATCGACGGCGCGGGCATCATCTCATGCACCCACCCTGGCGCCGTGGCGTCGCTGCACTACTCCAAGTTCACTCAGGACTTCTCGCCCACACAGGTGGAGGGCGAGCACGGAACAGTGACGCTCGACTCCATCTCCATGCCGAGCCACATGCGCATCGATATGCTGGGCCACGCCGTGCGCATGGCCGCCAAGCACGGCTCCAAGCCGCCCACGGCCAGTACCGAGGAAATCGACCTTACCTGCCCCGACAACAGCATGTGCTACGAGCTCGCCGACTTCATTGGCGCCGTAGAGGCCGTGTGTGCAGGCACGCCCGCGCTCGAGGCACCCTGTGGCGAGCACGGCACCATGGCGCACTTCCGCGACCTTACCCTCGCAACCATGTCCGTCATGGATCAGGCTCGTGCCTCCGCGGGAATCGTGTTCCCGGCAGATAGCGAGTAGACTCATCTTATTAGGACAGACTTGCATTTATAGCTGAACTCTGCTGAAATTGACGAAGTTAGGCCAGCCACGGGAGGAGGACGTCCCCATGCAACGCAGGAACACCAAACAGCGCGCGATAATCTTGGAGACCGTCCGCGCCCATAGCGACCACCCCACGGCCGACGAGATCTACCGCGACGTGCACGAGCGCAATCCCAAGGTGAGCCGCGGCACGGTCTACCGCAATCTCAACCTGCTTGAAGAGATGGGCGACATCATCAGCATCGAGACGCCGGGCGGCAACCGTTTTGATCGCCGCTGCGACCCGCATGCGCATGTCATCTGTCGCGAGTGCAGCGCCGTCGTCGACGCGATGGTCGAGTACAACGCGCAGGTAGACGAGGCTGTCGCGCGCGAGACCGGCTTTGTTATCGACTCGCATGCCTCGCTGTTCTACGGCCTGTGCCCCGCCTGCCAGAAAGCCTGCAGCGAAGCCTAGCGCCTACGGCCTGACGCCCATAAGGTCAAACCCCACGACGCCAGAGGCCGCACGCGCTACCCCAGCGCCCGCGACCTACACCAAACCGAAGTGCTTGCAGGCGTTCCAAATGCCGTCGGAATCGCAGTCGTCGGTCACGTAGCCAGCGTGCTCCTTCACCTTATCCCACGCGTTTCCCATGGCTACAGACGTCCCGCACATCTCGAACATCGAGAGGTCGTTCTCCCCGTCACCAAAGGCGATAGTCTCCTCGGGAGCAAGGCCATAGCGCTCGAGCGTCGCGCGAATACCCGCACCTTTTCCGCCCTGAGCGGGGATAATGTCGCAGAACAGCTCCGTCCAGCGCGTCAAGCGCACGCCGTGCGCAACGTCGAGAATCAGATGCTCGTCAGCGGAGTCCACAAACGCGCAGAACTGGTAGATGGGCTTGTCGAGCTCCTCGTCCAGATTCTTAACCACGTAGCTCTGGTTGATCGCACGCGCTGTGTCGAGAACGCGCTGCGTGAGGGCCGTGGTAAACATGCCGTCCTCTTGCAGCACCAAAACGTCAAAGACGCCGTCGCGGACTTGCGCCGCCACGGCTCGCACGTCAGCGTCATCGAGCGGGCAGTCGCGATAGACACCCTCGGCATCCTTGCAGTGCTGACCGTTCAGACAAACATAGGTGTCGAACAGGCCGTCCAGGCAGGCCGGCACCTCATAGGAAGGGCGCCCCGTGGCCACGATAGTCCGGATGCCCTGAGCAGAAAGCGCATCGATCGCACGACGCGTCGACTCGAGCATCGTGTGGCTCGTGGTCATAAGCGTTCCATCTACGTCGAAAAATGCGGCCTTGATCATATGCCTCTCTCCATTCGTCATCACAACGCGCCCCATTGTAGACCTTGCGCCGCACAGCACGGCGCACCAGCCCCGCAATCCGCAACGTGCCGATAAGCTGCGTCTGGTCGTGCGCAGCCTGTTGGCACGTTTTGATTCGCTTTAGGTAACCGCTGGCAGAAACCCCACGGAGTCAGGACAGCAGATGCGGCCCAACAAGACTGGTCGCAGTGCGTCGATGCGTTGTCTGGCACGGCCGAAGTCTCAACATTCGGCCTCATCTGCTATAAATAGAAGCGCTTTTAGCGCCCCGTTCGCACCGTGATGCCACAGCACCCCGCTCATCCAAAGGAGTCAAGATTAATGACCGCATTGGGCCCATGCAGAGAAGTCGCAGTTAGACGCTATATCAAAGTCGTAGTCGCAGCCATCACGACTGTTATCGCCGCGCTTGCAATCTCCTACCTTGAGCATCTGAGCTCAACAGGTGCCGGCATCGCCTTTGGGTTCTTCTCGGTCGTTTCCATCTCGGAGGCGAGCTGCTCCCTCTCCACACTGGTCGCCGCCGCACCACTCGGCCTCTTTATTCTTTTTGATGCCCCCCCCCTCTTCATCCGCGCCTAAATCCGTCTGTATACTCGCACTCCTGCTCGACTTCATAACCTTCACCTCGGCAGCCATGGGTTCAACCCATCAGCTTGAGTCCCTCTATCAAGACCGTTCGCATCTGGCCCTGTCGCTCATTTTCTTTGCTGTTCTTGGGGTCTACTTCTTCTACCTGATCAGGCTGCTGTTCCGTCTGGCGACCGCAGCCCTTCCGAAACTCTTCTCAAACGATCCCGTCCCCGACACCGAAGCTGAACACGCCGAACCCGCCCCCGAGCCTGCCAGCTTCAAAAAGCTCTTCATGCGCTCCCTCATCGTCCTGCTCGTCATGTGGTCGCCGTACGTAATCTCGATGGCACCGGGCTCCGACTGTCCCGATATTTCCTGGCAGATCTCCCAGTTTCTGACGGGAACCTACTCAACTCACCACCCGCTCTATTCGACCTTCGTCTACGGCGCAGCATTCTCGGTGGGCAATACCATCGCCGGCGTCGATGCAGGTCTGGTTTGCGCGATGGTTCTCCAGACCGTAGTCCTCGCCTTGACGCTCTCTCTAGAGATTGTCGAGCTCGCGCGCATGGGTTTCAAAAAATCAGTGCTCGTAACAGTACTGGCTTTCTTCGCTATCGTCCCCATATTCGGATCGTACTGCCAATGGGTCGTCAAGGATTCTCTGTTCGGATCCTGCTTTGCGCTCTACGCGACAGTATTTGTTCGTTGCTGCATGCACTCCGGCAAAGACGCTGCGACGCGCCGCGATCTTTTCCTCTTGCTGGCAACATCCATAGCCACGGGACTCCTGAGGAACAACGGCTTCTATGCAGCCGCCGGCGCCGCAATCGCATTCGCAATAATTTATCGAAAGACCCTCGCCATCAAAGGGGTGCTGTTGGTGCTCGCCGCGATCCCCTTAACCATGATTCTCAACCAGGCAGCATTGATGGCGACAGGTGCCCAAAAGGGCGATTTGCGTGAAGCGCTCTCGATTCCCTTTCAGCAGACGGCGCGCTATGCGCTCTACCATGGAGATGACGTCACCAAAGAAGAACGCCAAGTGATAGATGCTGTTCTAGATTATTCCGACCTGGCCGATCGGTACAATTGGGCGATTTCTGACCCCGTAAAAGGCAAAGCCGACACAACGAACCGTCAGGCCATCCTCAATTACTTTAAGGTATGGGCCCTGCAAGGCCTGAGACACCCGATCTGTTACCTAGAGGCGACGCTTGACCAGTCATTTGGATACTGGTCGGTCTTTGATCCAACGGTATACGGCCAGGAGTACGCCGGATACGGAAGCAGTTGGGTCGCAAAGAGCGTTGGCACTGAGGGCGGGTTCTGGCTCCCCGCTCTCGCAAGCAAAACTCTGACGGCCATGAGCGACGTCAAGAATATGCCTTTCTTGAAGTTCTTCTCGATCTCCGGATTCTATACACTCATTGGCCTGACGCTCGCTGCATTTGTCTCGTACCGAGGTAGGCCAAAGACGCTCCTGTTCCTCCTGCCATCAGCACTGCTCTTGCTTACGTGCATAGCTGGCCCGCTCAACGGCTCCATCCGCTACTCGTTTGGATTCATCGCCGCATTCCCAATCGTGACCGGAGCATGCCTCCGCGCATGTGTCGATGTCCGAAAGACAGCGAGCGAAGCCCCTCAGGAAAACAACTAACAGACACGCCCGGCCATTTTCCCGTCAAGTACTCTCTAATAAACGACCAGGAGGGCGTAAGCGCTTCTGGCTCTGATCCGCAATGTGCAGATAAGCTGCAACTGGCTACGCAGAGCCTGTCGGCACATTGCAAAAGGCCCGCGGGCGACGGGTGCGCCCACGGGCTAGATGAGTCAACGAGTTGGCGAGTCAGCGTGCGGACGTGCTCGGTGCGCCTACAGCGCTGAACCCGTCTGCAAAAGCGCCGGGTTCAGCTGCAACGACAAATCCGTGCGCGCTAGATGCGCTTGTAGACGTGCTCGACCTCGCCGATGTAGAGGGTGTGGTAGTCGTGCTCGGGGTAGACCTCGGCGTCGACCGACTTGTCGACGAAGCACTCGGGCTTAATGGTGTCGGCATAGAGTTTGCGACACACAAAGACCAGGTCGGCCTGCTCATAGGCGGTCGTACCGTCGAGCTCGACCGGAGTAAAGCCAACCTCCTCGATCTTGTTGCTGTCGCGGCCGGACTTGGTGCCCAGAACGCCCAGGGCGCGCTTGTGCTCGGGAGCAAAGAACGAGAGCGTGAACTGCCCGTTTGCGTCCACGAACTCCTTGGTGTAGCGCTGCGGGCGCACGTAGATGGTCACCACGGGCTTGCCCCACACAACGCCCAGGCCGCCCCAGCTCACCGTCATCGCGTTGGACTTAAAGCGCGGGCCGGCGGCCACCAAGCCCCACTCCTTGTCGAGCTTGGTGAACGGGTTGAGCTGCAGATCCTCGATGGGAAGCTCTTTAAAGGCCATGGCGTCTCCTTTGGTCTCGCATGACGGTGCAATCATGCGCCCATCTTACCCCGAGCCGGGCGATGCGATACGCAGCCCTCCGCAAGCGGCCGGCGGTGGCTGACGAGTCACGGCGACGGTCAGGGGCAACGGCTTGCAGCTAACGAGCAGCAGCTCGCAGGCGCATCGCGGACGGCCAGCGGCGAACAGGTTAGCCCAGCTCGAAGAACGCCAGAGCGATGGCGCCCGGCCCCACGTGCGTGCCAATCGTGGCGCCCACCGTGTAGACGGGCAGCTCGTCGCCGGGATAGCCATCCCACAGGTGACGGCTGTCGCGGATGTACTTCTGCAGCAGGGCATCAGAGAGACCCGCGTAGCCCAGGGCGAGCGGCATGGAAAAATCGATGCCGCCGCTCTTCTCCACCTGCTGGCTCAACAGGTTGCGGCCGTTCTTGGAGCCACGAGCGCGGCCCAGCAGCACGACCTTGCCGTCCTCAATAGAGATGACGGGCTTGATGGAGAGCAGCTCGCCCACAGCACCCGCCGCAGCCGAGATGCGGCCACCGCGACGCAGGTACTCCAGAGTGTCGAGCAGGCCGATCACCACCACGTGGTCGCGCACACGCTCGACCTCGGCAGCAATCTCAGCGGCGGTGTGGCCCTCGTCCACCAGACGCAGCGCGTACTCCACCAGTACGCGCTCGCCCACCGTCACGCTCATGGTGTCCACCACATGCACCTCGCCCGCGGCCTCGGCAGCCGCCGTGCAGGCGCTCTGGTGCGTGCCCGAAAGCTTGGACGAGAGCGTGATCACCACGCAGTCCTCCCCCGCCGCGTGGGCGCGCGCAAGGGCCTCGCCAAAGGCGTAGGGGTTCACCTGCCCGGTCTTGGGCAGCTCGTCGCCCTCCACCAGCAGCTCGTAGAACTGTTGGTGGGTCAGATCGACTCCGTCATGATAGACCGTCTGCCCAAAGGAGACGGAAAGCGGCAGCACGTCGAGCTGGGGATGAAGACCGGCCTCGATGTCGCTGGCCGAGTCGGTAATGATACGAACTGGCATGGTTCGATTCCTTTCTAGAATTGTTTAAAGAAGAGGGCGATGCTGCCAAGGCGATAGGCCACATAGATGGCCCGAGCCGAAGACCGCACAGGCGGGGCGGCCATCGGCGCGCCCGCAACCCGAGCGCAAGCGCCACGGGTCGCGTTCGCCCGCCGCTCCTACTCGCGCGAGAGCTCGCGCAGACAGCTGAGCACCAGGCGCAGCGAGGTGTACATCTGCTCGCGCGCCGCCTCGTCCTGCACGCCGGCCACCTCGTTGAGCACGTGGCCGATCGCCGTGTCCGCCCGCTTGGCCGCATCGACGCCGCGCTCGGTTAGACGAATCGGCGTCCGGTACTTGGCGTCTCCCGATGTGCTCTCGCCGGGCTCGACAAAACCCTCTTGCTCCATACGAGCCAGGCTACGCGAGACGGCGGCACGCGTAACGCCCGAGGCGCGCGCAAGGTCGGCACCAGTCATGCCGTCTGCATGTTTGCCCAGGTAGTAGAGGCACATGATGTCCGCCCCGGCCAGACCAAGGCGTGCGCTCTCGACACTCTTGATGCGCTGAACTTCCTTGGCGATCGCCGAGATCAAGCCCGTAAAGTCCTCAAAACGCGTCTCGTCCATGCGGTGCCCCTTCCACTTGCTGATGGTTTACCATTTTGCCGCCAAATGTTTACCTGTCAACAAGTTGACGCCTTGCACACAAAACCGCCCCGGGCCGACAGTTCATCGACCCGGGGCGAAAAGGCTTCTATGTCCTACGCGCCGCCCAGCAGCAAACGACCGTTACCCGCGCGGGCCAGCGTTGCGAATGTTGTCCGGCAGGTGGGAGTAGCGCTTCTCGAAGTTCTCGCGGAACATGCAGGCCAACTCGTGCGCCGAACAGTCATAGTTCGCAGCGCTCTTCCAGTAGTTGCGCGGCACAAGGATGGCGTCGGGCACGCCGTGGCAGGTAACGGGAATGTCCACGTTAAAGATCTCGTCGTGCACAAAGTCGGCCTCCTCGATCGTGCCGTCGAGAGCACGGGCGATCAGCGCACGCGTGTAGGCGAGGTCGATACGGTGGCCGTGGTCATAGTCGCCGCCAATCCAGCCGGTGTTCACCAGGTAGACGCGCGTCTCGCTGCGCTTGAGGCGCTCACCCAGCATGTCGGCGTACACCATGGGGTCGAGCGGCATGAACGGCTCGCCGAACATGGCGGAGAACGTAGGCGTGGGCTCGGTGATGCCTTGCTCGGTACCCGGCACCTTGGAGGTAAAGCCCGTCACAAAGTGGTACATGGCGCCATCGGGCGTCAGGCGCGAGATGGGCGGCAGCACGCCAAACGCGTCGCAGGTGAGCATAAGCACCACGCTGGGGTTGGGGCTCACGCCACGCGTCCACGCGTTGGCGATGTGCTCGATGGGATAGGCCACGCGCGTGTTGGCGGTGATGGAGAGGTCGTTGTAGTCGGGAGCGCGAGCCTCATCGAGCACCACGTTCTCGGCCATAGCCCCAAAGCGGATGGCTTGGAAGATCTCGGGCTGGCTGTACTCGCTCAGGCCGTCGCACTTGGCATAGCAGCCGCCCTCGACGTCAAAGACGCCTACGTTGCTCCACCCGTGCTCGTCGTCACCAATCAACAGGCGCGTCGGGTTGGCCGAAAGCGTGGTCTTGCCCGTGCCGGAAAGGCCGAAGAACACGGCCGTGGCGTGGCTCATGGGATCCATGCTCGCCGAGCAGTGCATGGGCAAAACGTTGTCCTCTACGGGCAGCAGATAGTTCATGACCGAGAAGATGCTCTTCTTGATCTCGCCGGAAAAGCCGGTTCCGGCGATTACGATCATGCGCTCGGTGAAGTTGATGAGCACGGCGGCGCGGCCAGGCACCCCGTCGCGCGCCGGGTCGCACTCGTAGCCGGGAGCGACCATCACGCGAAAATCGGGCTGCTCAAAGTTGAAGTGTTCACGGGCACGAGGACGCACAAGCATCTGTTTGATGAACAGCGCCTGGCTCGCGCGCTCGCAGGCAACAAAAAACGTGCGCGCATAGTTGCGGTCGGCGCCAGCAAGGCCGCAGGTAATAAAGAGGTCGCGTTCAGAGAGATAGGCTGCCACGCCGTCGCGCACGCGCTCGTAGACGTCTTGCCCGATCGGCGCGTTGGAGGCGCCCCAAGCGATGCGGTCATGCACCTCGGGCGTGTCGACAATAAAGCGATCCTTGGGAGAGCGGCCCGTGTAGTCGCCGGTCTTGACCACCAGGCAGCCGTTGGCGGCAAGCTCGCCCTCGTCGCGGCGCACCGCGTGCTCCACAAGCGTTGCTGCCGGCAGGTCAACATAACAGGCGGGCGCCTGGTCGCCTTTCTCGGCGCGAGTAATGCCGCAGGTTTTGAGCACGTGCGTGAGAGCCGCTTTCTTCATGAATCCAAGCCTTTCTGTTCGCGCGCGAGCGCGGGATAAAACGATGCACCCCTCGTGTGTACTCCCGCGCCGACGCGGGCGGCGGCGGGCATCGGCGAGACGCCCGCACGGCTAGGCGAACGTGAACGGGCGCGCCAAAAAGCGCCCCCCGGGGCAATAAAAAAGCGGGCAGGCCCAAAAACCCACCCGCCCGGAAAAGGCAGATTGTATATGCGCGCGCAAAGCCGGAATCCGGGGAGCGCCTCCCAAGAAGGCCTCCGCAAAGGCAGTGCCTACAGCACCAACCCTGCGCCGGCGATAGCGATGCCGCTCATGACGACCAAGAACCCAATGCCGTAGGGAATGATCGCGCGCATGAGCTCCGCGTCCTTGCCCGTCACGCGCACCGCGGCCAGGCCGATGGCGAGCGACTGCGGCGAGAGCATCTTGCCAGCAGAGACGCCGAGCATGTTGAGGGCGACCATCCAGTACGGGTCGGTACCCAGAGCGTCGGCCGCCTGCTTTTGCACCGGGCCAAAGAGCATGGCCGAGGACGTGCCCGAGCCGGTGACGAACGTACCCACGGCGCCAATCCAGGGGGCGAGCAGCGGGTAGGCCGCGCCGGCCACGCCGATGCAGAACGCAGAGATGGAAGAGATCATGCCGGCGTAGCCCATGACTTTGGCGCAGCCGAGCACCGAGAGCATGGTGATGACGGTCGGCAGCATCTGCTTGACCGTAGCGCCCAGAACTTTAAGCATCTGCGCACCGCGAGCGCCCTGGATAAGGCCGCCCACGATGGCCGCGATGAATATCCACACACCCGGGGTGTTGACCCACGAGAAGGTGAGGGTGGCCGGGTTCTCGCCCGAGAACACCTGCACGCTCGAGGCGAGCGGAGCCAGAGCCGAGTTCACGGCAGGTACGAGCTTGGAGGTACCCATAAGCAGAATGAAGATCAGAATGAAGCAGCTCCAGGCCTTGAGCGCCTGGGCAACGGTAAGCCTCTCCCCCGCCTCGACGGCCACGTGGAAGCGCGCGTCGAGCTTGCCGGAGCGCTCCGCGCGCATGGCGAACACAGCGGTGACGGCCAGGGCGCAAATGCTACCCACGACCACCGAGAGCTCAGGGCCCACAAAGGCGGCCACGGCCATGGAAGGCAGGGTGAAGGCGATACCAGAGGCAAGCGTGGGAACAACAACGCCGTGCAGGCGGTCGGAAAGACTTGCACCCTCAACACGGCCGGCCACAAGCACGATCAGGAAGGGGGCGATCAGATAGAACGGCGCGAGCTGCACGAACTGAACGAATGCGAGGTGCGCGGAGTCGAGCCCCACCAGTCCCGCAAGCGAAACCGTCGGGATGCCGATGGAGCCGTACGGGGTGGGCACGCCGTTGGCAAGCAGGCACAGCAGTACGGCGGGAATGGGATCAAAGCCCAGACCGGCAAGCATGCTTGCGGGAATGGCCACGGCGGTACCAAAACCGGCCATGCCCTCCATAAAGCCGCCAAAGCACCAGGCGATCAGCAGCGCGAGCAGGCGACGGTCACTCGAGATAGAGGTGATCATCGAGCCGATTACGTCCATGGCGCCGGTGCTCACGCAGAGGTTGTAGGTGAACACGGCGGCGATGATCACAAGGACGATGGGCCACAGCGCCATGAGGAAACCCTCGAGGCTTGCCGTGGCGATCTGATCGACGGGCAGGCTCCACACCACACCGGCCAGCACGCACGAAAGCACGAACGAGCCGATGGCGGCCTTCCATGCCGGCCATTTAAAGACAAGCAGAACGATAACGAGCCACAAGATGGGCACGAGCGCGAGCAGGAACTCAACAACATCCATAAGGTCAGCAACTCCTTGATGGTCTTGTTCCGGCGTAAAGCAGTTCCGACTTTGCGCCGGCGATCAGATACACGGTTAAGCATATCGAAAAAATTTCGAGGCCTAATCGAAAAAATGCCAAAAAACAAAGTTGCCCAGATTGAAGCGCTATAATTTGTTCTTGATACACGAAAGGGGCCCTCACGTGGCAACCAGCCCGAACAATCAGGAGCAAAACGCGCACCAGACGCCCGAGCGCGTCCATCCGGTTCAGCCCATACAGCCGGTGCAACCGGTACTCCCCGCACGCGCAAAGGCCGCAAAAGCCGCGCAACCCAAGCAGACGAAGCAGCCCAAACAGCCGGCGCAAAAGGCGCGCTTCATCCCCGCCCGCACCTCCAAGGCGCGCTCCACAAACGGACGCGGCGGCCAGAAGCGTCAGCCCTCCCCGCTCACCCGCCTCGTCAATCGCTGGTGGAACCGCTTGCTCTCCTCTGTCTATGAGGGCTCGCTCTCCGAGCAAGAAGCCCAGTACGAGTCAGGCAGCACCGGGCGCGACTACATCTGGAACACCGCCGGCACGAGCGTCTGGGGCATGGTGTTCCCGTTGCTCACCATCGTCTGCACCCAGCTTGTGGGCGCCGAGCAGGCCGGTATGTTCTCCATGGCGTTCGTGGCGGGCACCCTGCTCATGATCCTGTCGAACTTCGGCGTGCGCACCTTCCAGGTCTCGGACATCGACGAGCGCGTCTCGTTCTCCTCCTACCAGCTCAACCGCTGGCTCACCTCAGCGCTCGCACTCGTCCTGGGCATTTGCTACTGCGCGCTGCGCGGCTACGACGGGGCGATGATGACGCTCAGTATCGGCATCTACGTCTACAAGATCGTCGACGGCATGGCCGACGTCTACGAAGGACGCCTGCAGCAGGCAGACAAGCTCTACCTTGCCGGTATGAGCCAAGCGCTGCGCTCCGGCTCCGTCATCGTGGTGTTCACGGTGCTGCTCGCCGTTCTGCGCAGTCTGCCTGTCGCTTGCGTGGGCGCAGGCGTGGTCGCCACGGCGTCGCTTGTGCTCGTCACCTTCCCGCTCTCGCTACTCGAGACCGACAAATCGGGCCCCTGGCGCATGAGCGAGGTAGGCGGCCTGTTCCGCCACTGTTTCCCGCTGTTCTCGACGCTTTTCCTCTTCAATCTGATCGAGAGCCTGCCCAAGTTCGCCATGGAAAGCATGATGGGCTACGATGCACAGCTCTACTTCAGTGCGCTCTACTTCCCCGCACAGGCAATTCTGCTTGCCGTGGGCTTTGTCTACAAGCCGCAGCTGCTGCGTCTGGCCAACATCTGGTCCAACCCGCGCCGGCGCCGTCGCTTTGACCTCATCATGCTCGCCGTGATGGCCGTGGTGCTCGTACTCACCGTTGCCGTCGAGCTCTTTATGGGCTGGATCGGCCTGGACATCATGGGGCTCATGTACGGAGTCGACTTTGAGGAGTACCGTGTGCTTGCCTACCTGATGGTGGCCGCAGGCGGCGTCACCGCGGCAATCGACTTCCTCTACCAGATCATCACCGTGCTGCGCCATCAGGAGCTGGCAACACGCCCCTACCTCATCGCTTTTGTGGCAGCTGTCGTACTCTCGTTCGCGCTCGTATTCTTTGTGGGGCTCACCGGCGCCATCGTGAGCTACCTGCTCGTGATGGTCATCCTGCTCGTGCTGCTCGTTATGCAGTACGTACGCATCCGCGGCATCATCTCGCGCGCCACGGGAGACCCCTTTGCTCGCAAGGGAGCACCCACGCGCAAACGCGTCAGCTAGCCGAGGACGGGCCGAAAGCCGGCCGGGACGCAAGGCCGGCATAGGCGCACGCAGCGCAAGCGGGCCGTACCGTACGAGTTCGCGTGCGGCCCCATCACGAACAGCGCGCCAGGCGTTCGGCGTGAAGGCGTCACTCTGAATCTAGCCGCACGAAAGCGGCCCTACTCGCCGTCCTCGACGTTTGCGTACCAGACACGGCGGTCGTCTAGACGCATAACGCCCACGCGGCCCACGGGATAGCCCGCCGCCGCCGAACAGTCGATGTCGATACGGTCGGCCACGCCGCCGGTATCGAACGTGGGGCCAACTTCAGTCACCTTGCCGCGACCGTCCTCGTTGCAGCCGGTGCCGCACATGTCGTAGGCGTAGCGGCCCAGAATCGCCGAGGGCGTGTGTCCTGCGACAACAACGGGACCGTGTCCATCTTGGGCCACCAAGCCCGTAGGCCAGCTCCAAAAGTCCTCGCGAATCCACAGCAGATCGCGCTCCGACTGTCGGGCCATGGCAGCGCGCAGCGCGTCGACCGGAGCGTCGGCAAGCGAGTCCTCGCCCACACCAAGCTCAATCAAGCGGGCGCGCAGACGCTGCGCATTGATGCCGGCGTGCGCCAGCAGGTAGTTACGGCCACCGGCCTCAACAACGTCCCAAAGCGGCAAGGCGGCAATCCAGTCCATAAGCTCGATGTAGTGTTCGCGCTCCAGCGCATCCAGGCCTGCGGCAGTCGAGTAACCGCCGTTTTGCTCCCAGATCAGCTCATCACGGGCGCTTCCGCTCGCAATGACATCGAGCATCATCTGCTCGTGGTTGCCCATCAGCACATGGCCATTCGGCAGGGAGCGCACCAGCTCGAGCACGCCAACCGGGTCCGGACCGCGGTCAATCATGTCGCCCAGCACGTACACAACGTCTTCCGCACCCGGAGCAGCCTGCTCAAGGGCGCGATCGAGGGCGCGCAGATGCCCATGGGCATCGGATGTCACATAAATCGCCACGGCTCTCCACCATCCTTAAACGTCAAGTTGAACCTTATTGTATACGCTTGCCCGCGGCAGGACAAACCTTCACGTGCGCGACACCGTTGCAGCAGGGCACACACGGCAAGCGGCACGCCACACTGGGCTCACAACAAGGTCACAACAAAGGCACACCAGCCGCCCAAAGGAACCCCGGCGTATCTTCGCTGGTATCTCGGGTAGGATAAAGAGGAACCAAGCCCGCGGGCGCCGGAGCGCCCTTCAGTCGACCACCTGGAACGAGGCCGCATTGAATTCTGTTTTGCTCTTTATAGGTATCGTCATCATCGCCTGCATCCTCATCAAGCCGATCGGCGCCAAGCTCCCCTTCCCCACGCTTTTGATCTTTGTGGCGCTGGGCATGTTTTTTGGCGTGAACGGCCCGCTGCACATCGCCTTTGACAACTACGAACTCACCGAGAGCGCCTGCTGCGTCGCGCTGATGCTCATCATGTTCTACGGCGGCTTTAACACCAATCTCGAAAAGGCAAAGCCGGTAGCCCCCTGCGCCATCGCGCTCTCCACCATAGGTGTGGCCCTCACCACCGCTCTCACGGGTGTCTTTTGCCATTTTGTCCTGCAAATGAGCTGGACGATCTCAATGCTGCTCGGCGCCACCGTGGCCTCTACCGACGCCGCAAGCGTCTTTTCGGTCCTGCGTGAGCACAAGCTCTCGCTGCGCCACGGCACCGACTCGCTTCTCGAGCTCGAGAGTGGCTCAAACGACCCGCTCTCCTACATCCTCACCATCGTCTTTGCGAACCTTGTGGCCGGCAACCCCATCAACGTGCCGCTGCTGCTTGTCCAGGAGATTGGTCTGGGACTCATCTTTGGCGTGGGCATCGGCTGGGTCGCGTCCAAGCTGTTCGAACGCTTTGACGAGCAGCTGGCCGAGTCGCGCATCATCGCGTTTATCGCCGTCGCCATCATCGCCTACGCGCTTCCTATCGCCTTTGAGGGCAGTGGGTTCCTGTCTGTCTACCTTGCCGGCATGGTGCTGGGCTCCTCGGACGTTGCAGGCAAAAAGCAGGTCGCGCACTTCTTCGACGTGCTCACCGAGATGGCCGAGATGGCGATCTTCTTCCTAATCGGCCTGCTGGTGACCCCCGCCAAGCTCCCAGGCATGCTCCTGCCCGCTACGGGCCTGGTGCTCTTCATGCTCTTTATCGGTCGCCCCATCGCGGCGGGTGCCATCATGCTGCCGTTTCGCGCCAAGCTCAACCAGATTGCCCTCGTCTCGTGGGCGGGCCTGCGCGGTGCGGCCTCGACGGTCTTTATCCTGGTGGCCGTTGTCCACTACGTGCCCGGCGCCCATGACCTGTTCGAGCTCGTCTTTACCGTGGCCGTCCTCTCGATCGTGGTGCAGGGCACGCTGCTGCCCACCGTTGCGCGCAAGCTCGACATGATCGACACCGAAGCCAACGTCATGCGCACCTTCAACGACTACCAGGAGGAGAGCGACCTCTCGTTCATCAAGCTCAAGGCCGGTGAGGGGCATCCCTTTGTGGGCAAGACCCTGGCGCAGATCGGTGCGATCGAGAGCATGCTCGTGGCGCTCATCCTGCGCGACGGCGACAATCCCGTTATTCCCGACGGCGATACGGTGATCGAGGCAGGAGACCTGCTTGTACTGGCGGCGCCCACGTTTGAAGCGTCCCAGCAGATCGCCCTGCGCGAGTATCACATCGGCCAGCACCACCGCTGGTGCGGCCTGCCCCTGCGCAACCTGCCGCCCGAGCGCCGCCGCTTTGTGATCGTGACGCTGCGCCGCGACGGTCAGGACATCATCCCCAACGGCGACACCGTCATCTGCGCCGGCGACACCGCCCTCGTAGCCACGCTGGCGTAGGGCAGCCACTGCATACCAACGAACAAAAGGGCCGTCATCGTAGTTCCGGTGACGGCCCTGCCACATGCACGGTACTTTTCCCTATTACACGCATGACACGTTTAGGGATGCGATGCTCCTCGTGAGCAAAAACCTACGCCCAAATCGAGTGGTAGTGGGCGGGCAGGCTCTGAAAACTTGTCCCCAGTTATCTAGTCAGCCGTTAGCTTCAAAACAAAACGGGGCGCCGCAGTTCGTTGCGACGCCCCCGATCTCGCTAGACCTTGTCTGAGCCGAACAATCTCAGCCTTTCCACCCGCAATGACTTACTCGCCCATGCGACGACGCACCTTCTCAAGCATACCCGCCACAAGCATCAGAGCGCCCGCACCAAGGTAAACCGCGACCATCGCGCCACTCGTATCGCCTGTCTTAGGCATTGCAGACTTCGAAGACGGAGTAGAGCCTGAAGGCTTCTCGGACGGAGTGTCGTCCGGAGCCGGAGCGGGAGTCTCCTTCTTGGTATTGGTCACCACAAAGCCATCGGCAACAGAGCCCGTAACCTCGGACTCGTAGCCCTCGACTTCGTCTTCCGTCACGGTATAGACGATTTCGTGGCCATCCGTAGAGTCGTACTTGGCAAGGTCTCCAAACGAGAAGGCCCATACGCTCGCATCGTCATCTGTGGCATCGGCAGACGTGAGCTCTGTAGTCGCAATCTCCTCGCCATCGGCAAGCAGGCGAACGGTGATCTTCTCGGGACGTACGCCGTCCTGGTTGTCGTCGTCGTTCCAGACCTTGGTGCCGGCAACCTCAATCTTCTCGGCATTCGTGTTGACGACCGTCACGACCTCGGTCTGGGAGGCGACCGGGACAACCTCGCCATCCGACGTCTCGTCGTCCACAAGATAAGACGTCTCGTATCCGTCAACGGCATCCTCGACAACGCGGTAGATGAGCTTTACGCCCTGCTGGCCTGCAGTGTAAACGGGTAGATTGTCGAACGTCGCGCTCCACTCGTTCTCGTCGCTCAGCGTGGCAGAAGCATCGGCAACGTCAGCCCACTCGGTGCCATCATCGGCAGAAGACTGAAGCTTTACAGACACAGAATCCGTACCAGGTCCAATCCACTTCTTCGACACCTTGATCGTTGTGGTATCAGGAGTACGAGAGTTAACGATCCCGTAGGAAATTTCACGCGTGTCATCTCCGCTTGGATCAAGATCGTCAATGCCCGTCGGGTTCGCTCCATTGGGATAACCCGAATACTCAGACACGGCAAGCTGCACCTTATAGCCATCCTGCATAACGGAGTCGAGCTCGACCGCCTCGCCCGTAGCGGGGTCGATCTCTTTCACAGTATAGACAATGGCCGAACCGTCCTCGTGAGCGGCAGGCAGATTCTCGAAGCTAGCCTTCCACTGCTTCGCAGCGTAAAGAGTCACGGTTTTACCATCGAGTGCCTTACCGTCGGCGAAGAGCTGCACCTCCACGCTCTCGGGACGCACACCGTCCTGATCATCGGCATCGTCCCAGGCCTTGGTGACGTTAACGCAGGTAGTTGCCGGGGTGTAAGAGTTCGTCACCGTAACGGCATAGCCATCGTCCGCACCAGAAACCACATCTCCAGACGTGGCAGAGACGCTCACCTGATAGCCGTTCTTCATAGTTGAACCGGAATCGACAGCGTCGCCAGAAATCGAATCGATCTCCTTGACCGAGTACTCAATCTTCTTGCCAGCCTTCATGACATCAAGGTCATCGAAGCTCGCCGTCCAGTTGTTGGCCTCATTGAGCTCGAGAGTCTTGCCCACAGCCAGCTCACCATCTGCCACCAACTGCACGGTCGCGCTCCTAGGACGGACGCCATCAAAGTCAGAGCAGTCGCTCCACGCCTTGGTCACCGAAAGGCTCGTCTTGCGAGTTGCATCGGTCATGCTCAGATTGCCCGTGATGGGCGAACTGGTCTCGCCGGTGCCCGTCTGCACGGTCCGGCCATTCACCGTCACCGTGTGCGCAGAGTCGCCCTTCACCACAAAGGCCACGGGGTCAGCAGAGGCATAACCGGCTGGGGCCTTGGTCTCAACCACCTGATAGGTGCCCGGAGCGATCACGAACTCATTCATGGCATCGGCAGACGAAGTGAACTTCACCTCGTTGCCCGCCTTGTCGTGCGCAGGGTCGTCGCTCACGTTGCCGTCAGCGTCCACGGAGTAGACCGTAAACTCACCGTCGCCAAGCTGCGCGCCATCGGTGCTCATCTTGGCAAAACGCACGCGGGTATAGGGCGCATCGTAGGCGGTGATCACGCTGCCAGACGGACCCACGAGCACATCGTCAGGGTCAACGCCGTCGGGATAGACCACTGTGGGCGCCGCGTCCTTATAGAGCACAAAGTAGTGCGGCGTTGCATCGAGCACATAGCCTTGGGGTGCACCAGACACGCTGCCGGGCGCCTCAATCTCAACCAGACGGTAGAGCGTGTTGAGTTCCAAGCCTTCGACCTTCACGCCCTTAACAAGGTTGTTATCTGTCGACTCAATGTCGTCACGGAGCGTTACCCAAGAGGCGGTGGTCGCGTCATAGGCATCGAGCTTGTAAGTGGCACCCGCCAGCGCCTGGCCGCTCTCGCTCTCCTTGGAGAACCAAACCATGGGCTCGCTCTCAGCCTCGCCCGAGGTCTTGAGAACCACAACGCTCTGCTCGATAGTGCTCTCACCCGAGGTCGTTTTGTGGCCCCCATAGTAAGCGTTATTGCTCACCGTCACGTTCTCGCCAATCACGCCGATAACCTGCGCCTGGTAGGTGATCTTCACATACGTGTTGTCGGGCACCTCAACCACAAAGATGTTGCTGGCCATTTGCGAGGTGTCGAGCGTGAAATCGACCGGATCGCCCGTCTTGGCATCGACCACGCTGATGGTCCTGGCGTCGATGGAGAGCGACTTGGAACTTTCGTCCACGATGCGCACCGTGTCGCCATCGGGATTGAGGTCGACCTGGTCAGCATTGGCCTCAATGGAGAATTGCGCGTAGGGAGCCGTGGCCTGGCTGTATACCATGCCCTTCTTCATGGCCTTGTGCTCAACGTTCGCGGTGGCACTCGAAGTCTTCAGGTTGCCGTAACGGTCGCTCAGGCTCACCTTGTTGGTATAGGAGAACGTCTTTGACTCGGTACCGTAAAGGTACTCGGGGTCAGTGATTCGCGTAGTGATATAGAAACGGAACTCATATCGGAAGTTACCATCGCTGCGGTGAGCGTTGCAGACCTCGTCGTGCTGCAGACCCGAAATCTTGATGGTAAGGGTTGTTGTCCCATCATCGTTGACAACGGGCGTTACAGAATCGATTGTTCCATAGCTTGGGTCAGTTTGAATTCGGTAGCTATCGTACGTCAGGCCGGCGGGAAGCGTATCGGTTACCGTGCAGGTACCGTCGGGTTGGCCGGAATATCCACAATAGTTTGTTCTCAGACACCAAGTAATCTTGCCGTTTCCGGATTGAAAGACGCTCTTTTCGACCTCTTTGTTATTTACTCGCCTGCAGAAATCGTAGTCACTATCGCTCACGTCGCCGGCGGTCAGGGTCGCATCGTTGTAATAGTCCCTAGTGCCAATGTACGATGGACTTACCATATGGGCCTTGTAGCTCACCACGAGTGGATGATCCTTGCTCGGGACCACGGTCTTTCCGTCCTTCTCGACCGAGATGTCACCCTTGAATGTGATCTTGTAGGCTGCGTACTTGCCTGCAGAAGAGCCAGCCTGGACGGGGTCAATCTGGTACAGAGAGGTATCGACGGCCGTCCCATCGATGCTCAGCTCGATGGCGGCCAGATCGTCTTCGGTGTAGTACATATAGCTGATGCCTGAACGCGAGGTATCAAGATACGTGTCGCCACTCTTCAGCTCAGAATAAATCGACGTCTTCCACTGAGACCAATCATCGGCTTGTTGGACAAACTGCTTGCTCATCGCGGCAACACGGGCGCGCTGGGCTGTGCTCGCCGTATAACCATTCACCGTATTTGTGTACGATTTCGCCGGACCCACATAGGTGTCCCAGTCGGTAATCGTTGAGGTGAAGGTGATTTTGTATTCGCAGGTGCCGTAATCCTCAGGGATGGTGTAGGTGAACGACGTAGCACCATCGACCAGATAAATGCTATCGGTACCGACAACAGAGCCATCCTCGAAGCTGTAGAACGTCACCGTAGCCGTGTTACCCGTAAACTTCTGGTTAGGCCCGAGCGTATCGGTAATAAGCAGGCCGCCAACATTTACCGCTTCTTTGGTCTTGTTGCGCTCGTTGCCTGCAATTGTCCAAAAAACCGTCCCGTTAGATTTGTCCAAATCTCCGCCCTTTATCAGGACCGTCCTTCTAAGACTGAAGGTGGAGTAGTCGTAGACTTTATTGAGATCGGCGGCATAGTATCCGTTTTCGCCCAAATTTCCAACGTATGCATAATTATACGTATTGCTACCATTTCCCGCATAGGCACCAGAGATATGGGCCCAGTAAGCCTCGTTGACTTCCAGATAGGCATTGATGGTCACAACGTCGCCCGGACGAAGCTCGGAGAGCGTTGCGTACCAAGACCTGGTGTCCGCATTCCCCTGTGAGTCAATCTGGTTGAAGTTTCTCCACTCAAGGTCTTCAGACGTTCCGTCGGAATGCTTTACGGTTATGGATTCAATGCCAGACCCGGCGTAGCAGCTCGCATCAAGACAGCCGGTGGCCAGGTAGTCGTGTATGGGCACGTCACGCATCGTGTAACGGTTATCGGCCGGAGAGGTAACCGTGATGGTGAAATGCTTGCGCTGAGTGGCGGAATCAAATGACCTGCTAACTTTGGAAACCTTCACGTAGTTCTTAACGATGGTCGAGTACTCATGACTCACGGGGTTCGTATCGTCTGCGCTAGCCGTTGCAGTGTTCTTGATGGTACGGCCCACAGCAGCGTCAGACGAAGAATCGGTATGCTTATCAGCGTCAACTGCGGCCGTGATGCCTTCCTTGTTGATTTTGACCTTGAACGTTACTGTAGCGCTGCAGCCGATCCCCAGGTCTCCGATGTTCCAGCCGTTAATGTTGCCCGAATTGTCGTAAAGCGGCTTAGCCGAACCCGTCGTGTCCTTACCATCGTTATCTACGCTCACCAACCTCATGCTGGAGAGATCGACCTTAGTCTGGCTTGCCGAGTCAAAGAGATCGATCACCTTGACGTTCGTGAGCTTATAGGTATTGTCTGTGCCCGCCGTGACGGTGACCGTGTAGGTAAGGTAACCATTCGAGTCGATCGAGGCACCACCCGAGCGCGGATAAGAAGGAGCACTGTTGCTTACCCTCGGACCGCTGTCATCCCTCGCACCCGTCTTCTCGATGCTCAGGTTGCGAATGATCTCGAGCTTGGAGAACTTGGTCTTAACGGTGCAGGAACCGAAGATAAGGTCAGTCTCAAACGAGTCCGTAGTCTTGTCCGAGGTGTCAAAACCACCGGAAAGGCGTACCGACGAAGCGATGATCCTGCCGCCCTTCTCATCAACGTAGCCATCATCGTACGTAATAGTCAGGATGTTGTGGCCCTGGGCATCCTGGGTAACGGTATAGTCGCCCACGCCATTATGGGTATCATTCCAGAGCGCAGTGTCATCGATCAGACGACCAGACGTGGTGCCAGAGCCCGTACGGATGATGTCGGGCATGCTGCAGGTAACAGTGTCGCCCTTCACAAAGGGATACTTGCCCTGAGCCTCAAGCATGGTCTTGGTATCGATGTTGAGGCTCGCAACGTAGGTAGCAGTACGTGCAAGACCGTCGGGGAAATCCTCCCTTGTGTCGATTATGCCGGTGCCCGCTGCCTCATAGTCCATGGTCACGTCGCCGCTCGTAAGAGAAAGCGTGAGTTTCTTGATGTAGCCGTTCGCATCGAAGGCCTCAGCGGCACGATCCGTAACACTGACGTTATCACTATCATCGTCAGAGACAGCCGCAACGCCGCTCTCCGAACTGACATCTTCCTGGAGCTGTTCACCCGCGGCGCCGTTAGCCTCGGACCGATCGGCGGCCTCGCCATCGCCGGACTCGTCCGTCGCACTTTCGTTAATCGTGCTCTCCTCACCAGAGGACTCGTCGTCGGCAATGGTCTCCTTACCCGAGGAGAGCTCATCAGATGAGAGCGAAAGTTCCTGAGTAGTACTCTCATCCGAATATGTAGTCTCCTGCGATTCGTTGGTTGCAGCTTGCGTCGCCAAAGCCGTAAACGGCGAGCTGTTGAACGTCAGCAACAGCGTCATCACGGCTGTGACGGCTTTGTATGCCAGCGCCTTCTTCTTACTCATAGTCATCCTAACCATCGATGGAACAGGCGGCCAAGACCGCGCTAAGGCGCGACGGGAACCCGCCGCGCCTACTAATTACCTTGCCTTGTTCTGCGCACGCCAACGAACGCTCGCGCCGTATGCGAGGGCAACTACGCCGACGACCAATGCGGCCGCGAACCCAGCAAAACTCGAATCGCCCGTCTGGGGCAGCTCCTTCTTGGGTTCCTCCGACTGCTCCGGGGTCTCCGGCTGCTCCGGGGCGTCCGGTTCCTCGGGCGTGGGCGGATTCTCGTTCTTGGTATTGGTAACGACGACCTTCACGGTCGCATCATCTTTGGCTTCAAACGAGCCGTCGGACTGCTCGCCGTCGACCTTGTAAGTAGTCGTGTAACCGTCGATGGAATCTTCCACCACACGGTAAACGCGCTTAACGCCTTGCTCGCCCGCCACATAGGCGGGAAGATCTCTGAACGCCGCTTTCCAGCCAGACGCTTCGGTGAGCTCAGCGGTCGCGTCCTCAACATCGACCCAAGTGGTGCCGCCGTCATCCGACACCTGCAACTTCACCGTTGCAGATTTTGCAGTGGCGCCGACCCACTTCTTGGTGACTTCAACCGAGGTTACGGCAGGCTTGTGCGAATTGGTGACCGTAAAGCCATCGGCCGCGGAGCCAGCTACCTTTGAGGTATAGCCATCGACGGTCCACTCCTTAACCGTATAGACGTACTCATGGCCGTCTTTGGAGTCGTACTTAGCAAGATCGGCAAACGTATAGCTCCAGCTGCCGTTGTCGTCCGCCTTGACCGTAGCGGAATCGACCTTCTCACCGTCGCACAGCAGGTCGACCGTCACCGAGGTCGGGCGCTTGCCGTCAACGTTGTCGTCGTCATCCCACTTCTTGAACACGTCAACGGAAGTCGAGCGGGTGTTGAAAATCGTGAAGCCCTCGGCAGCATCGCCCTCGACGTCGCTCGCGTAACCCTCAACCGTACGCTCCTTGACCGTGTAGACATATTCATGACCATCGGCAGCGACTTTCGGGAGGTCGGTGAACGTGGTTTCCCAGACACCGTTGTCATTGGCTTCGACCGTGTGGTAACCCACGTACTCGTCGTCCCGATAAAGCTCAAAGCTCACGCTGTCGGGGCGAATCCCATCCTTGTCGTCGGCATCAATCCAGTTCTTGGAGGCGCTAACTTCGGTGGTCTCATCATCAACCCTGCCGATGAAGACGCTGCCATTGGTACCGATGCCGCCACCACGCGTAGGCGCAGAGTTGCCTGTGATATGGACCTTGGCAAGTGCCACCGCCCTTTGCACGCCCGCATCCGAGGCATCCAGGGCGTTACTCAGGCGCAGCTCCTCAGAACGCGCGCCGCTGAGCGTACCCGAAAGTTTGTTCAGCGGAACCTCGGTACCGTTGTCATAAAGCCATCGGTAGGCGCCACCCCCCAGCATAGAGGGGCTTACATCGTAAAGTGGATCACCGCTATGGGAACCATAACGGTTGGAAGCCAGTACATAGACCTCACGCGCCTCGCCAGAATCGGTCTTGTTTCCAAAAAAGACGGCGCCGTTCTCCAGGGTCACTACCGTGTTGGAGGCTGGGCAACCCGCGTAGCCACCACCAACAAGGCTGGCAGTGTTATCAGAAATAACCGCGTTCTCTAAATAGAGCTCACCGTTGTGATAAGAGAGGAGGGCGCTCGTATAGCCGTTGACATAGATGCCGCCGCCGCCAAACGCATGACTGCCGTAGCCATCTCCCGTAACGGTGTTACCGGTTATGTCGCCAGCAGTTATGTAAGCGATGGAATAGCCGGGGACGCCATAGTCTTCACCAGAGTCATCTTTACCGGAAAGGCCAGCCTGAACGAAAATGCCAGCTCCCGAGCTGCCAGCACTGTTGTCTTTAATCGTGCCGCCCGTCATCCGAAGGGTCGAGTTATCTGCGTTATAGAAGGCAAAGTAGCAGCCAACCGATATGCCGCCGCCACGCTCAAAAGCAGTGTTGCCGCTGATGGTGCCACCGAACACATTTACGTCGGCGCCGCTGTAGACGCAGATACCACCGCCGCAGCCGCCATAATCGCTTGCAAGGGACGAATTGGTGCCCTTGAGCGCCCTGTTGCCAGTGATCTCGCCGCTATACACGTTGACGGTCGAGTCATATATGGCGCAGATGCCACCGCCGTACACCGCAGAGTTGCCGCTGATGGTGCCGCCGTCGAGATTCAGAGTGCCGTGTTTCACAAACACTCCGCCGCCGCCATCCGGATACCAGTGGTCCGTACTGACTATTCTGTTGTTCTGAAGCTTTGCCCCGCCCAGGATGCTCAGAGTGCCCTCATCCACATCGACGAGCGAAGCGCCATTGCCCTCGATGCCCTCAGTCACTTTGCCGAAGGCGCCGTTTGAAAGTCCGCCGTCGATGACGATGTTCTGCAGCGTGAGGGAAGCCTCGTCAGTGACTTCAACAAGCGCTCCGCGATACCCGCCGTCGCGCATGATCATCTTACCGCTAAGGTCCCAGGTCTCAGTGGTGCCGGAGACCTGCAGCGCGCCGGTGACCCAAATGATGTCGGAGCCGAACTCCTCCATAAGCTCCTTGGCGCGGGCGAAGGTTTTGACCGGGTACTCCTCGGTACCGGGGTTAGCGTCGTCACCCGTACTACCGTTTACCCAGACGTTGTCGCCGGGCTGAAGGGACACGCCTTCCGGAGCAACCTTGCCTACGGATTCAGAGCCAAGAAGGCCCCCCCCCTGAATCTTTTTGGAAGTCGACACGCTAATCTCGGTCGGCTCGTCGCCGAGCGAGAAGGCCTGAAGGTCGGCCGCCTGCGCAGCGGGCGCCACAGTAAGGCATACGGCGGTCACCAATAACGTGGATGCGAGTACTTTTATAGTTCGTTTCATGCAGTGCCCATCCTTACACCTGTGGCGCCGGCGGAATTCCGCACACGGCAACAGGCTCTCAACGACCCCATTGCAGCAGCGGAATTCGCCAGCCCCGCTCTCCTACCCCGCCTTCTGCAACGGAATAGGCGGGCCGCTGCAGAAGGAACTCATGAATCTGATGCAACGCAATGCTGCGGTGCAATAAAATTCACGTTGGCTAACATATCGCAATAAGTTAGCCAATATAAACTCATAAAATCCATAATTAGCTTAAGCCAATTTAACAGAACCTGCGCCACAAGTCACCTAGCAGCATCTTTCCCTTAAAAGCACCATCCCTTTATGCTGCTCGCAATGAAGGCGACATGGGACAAAATGCTCGTATTGGAAGACATGCCGCGCAGAACAATCGGCACGCTTCAAAACCTTCAGGCACGTCCTGCGTCTACGCGCGGAACGACAACAAGCCAAAGCAACGCCTCCGCACACAAAAACAGGGCCGTCACCGGATTGCTCCGGCGACGGCCCTGCTGCATGCGCGGCACGTATGTAGACGAGCGGTCTTACTCCTCGCAGGCGAGGACGCGGCCGGTCATCTCCTTGGAGGGCTCAAGGCCCGCCATGGTCAGCATCGTGGGGGCGATGTCGGACAGACGCCCGTCCTCGATCCCCGTCAGCTTGGCGTTCTCATCAACAACGATGAAAGGCACGCGGTTGGTGGTGTGCGCCGTGAACGGGTGCTTCTCGCCCTCAGCGTCAACGTCAAACATGTGGTCGGCGTTGCCGTGGTCGGCGGTGATCAGCGCAAAGCCGCCCTTGGCAAGGATGGCCGGAACCACCTTGGAGAGGGCCTCGTCAGTAGCCTCAACGGCCTTAACGGCAGCCTCGAACACACCGGTGTGACCAACCATGTCGCAGTTGGCGTAGTTCACGATGTAGAAGTCGGCACGGTCCTCGTTGATGGCCGCGACGAGTTTCTCGGTAACCTCGGGAGCGCTCATCTCGGGCTTGAGGTCGTAGGTAGCAACCTTAGGCGAAGCGACGAGCACGCGCTCCTCGCCCTCCTTGGGCTCCTCGATGCCGCCGTTCATGAAGAACGTCACGTGGGCGTACTTCTCGGTCTCGGCGGTGTGGAGCTGCTTCAGGCCATTCTGAGCGATCACGTCGGCGAGCACGTTCTGCGGGAAGGTCTTGGGGAAGGCCACCTCGACATTGAACGTGGGGTCGTACTCGGTGAGGGTCACAAAGTGCGAAAGCGCAGGCGCGACCTCGCGAGTAAAGCCGTCAAAGCCCTCCTCCGTGAACGCGCGGGTCATCTGACGGGCGCGGTCGGGACGGAAGTTGAAGAAGATCATGGCGTCACCGTCGGCAACACCCTCGTTCTTGCAGGCAAACGGCTTGACGAACTCGTCACCGCGCTCGTCCTCAGCATAGCTGGCCTCGATGCCCGCATGGGCACAAGCCTCGCCGCCGAACGGCTTGGTGATGACGTCGTAGGCAAGCTGAATACGCTCCCAACGGTTGTCGCGGTCCATGGCGTAATAGCGGCCAGAAACCGTGGCGACCTGCGCGTCGGCACCGGTGGTCTCAGAGACCTCGGCCAGGAAGGCCGAGAACTCGTCGATGTAGCCCAGGCCGCTCTTGGGATCAACGTCGCGACCGTCCATGAAGGCGTGCACGCGGATCGTCTTGACGCCGCGCTTGGCGGCCATCTTGACGAGAGCCTCGGCATGCGACATGGAGGAGTGGACGCCACCCGGGGAGACCAGGCCCATAAGGTGCAGGGTCTTGCCGGCGGCCTTCACGTCGTCCATGGCCTTGACGAGAACCTCGTTATGCTCGAGAGAGCCGTCCTTGCAGGCATTGTTGATGCGCGAAAGCTCCTGGAACACGATGCGACCAGCACCGATGTTCAGGTGACCAACCTCGGAGTTGCCCATCTGGCCGTCGGGCAGGCCGACGTCCTCGCCAGAGGCACCGAGGGTGGTGTGGGGGTACTTCTCGTACAGGGAATCAAGGAAGGGCGTGTTGGCGCAGGCGACGGCGTTCTCGTCGTCAGCCTTGGCCAGGCCGCACCCGTCCATGATGATCAGGATCGCAGGAAGATGACGCTGAGCCATAATCACTACTCCCCTGCCTTGACGACCATCGCGGCAAAGTCGGCAGCCTTGAGGGAGGCGCCGCCCACGAGGGCGCCGTCAACGTCGGGCTTGGCGACGAGCTCGGCGATGTTGCCGGGCTTGGCGGAACCGCCGTAGAGCACGCGGATGCCGTCAGCGAGCTCGGCGCCGAAGATCTCGACCAGGGCCTCGCGGACAGCACCGCAGACCTCCTGAGCGTCATCGGCGGTAGCGGTCTTGCCGGTGCCGATGGCCCAGATGGGCTCATAGGCG
Source organism: Bacteroidaceae bacterium (assembly GCA_963617695.1). GTDB lineage: Bacteria > Actinomycetota > Coriobacteriia > Coriobacteriales > Coriobacteriaceae > Collinsella. The sequence continues at coordinate 1,881 of CAVEPV010000020.1, read as the reverse complement.
ACAACGAGCTGCGAGGGATCGGTGATCTCGAGACCCTCGAGACCGGCCTTGACCTGGCTCACGACGTGCTCGACATAGGTGCCGGCCTCGCGAACCTCAAGGGACTCACCGCAGCAGAACACGGGAACCAGGCCTGCGGCGACGAGCGCCTTGGCCTTCTTGTTCTCGTCCTCGTCGGTCTCGCCAAAGTAATCGCGGCGCTCAGAGTGGCCGATGATGCAGTAGGTGCAACCGGCAGACTTGAGCATGTCGCAAGAGGACTCGCCGGTGTAGGCACCGGAAGCCTCCCAGTACACGTTCTGGGCGCCCAGGGCGATCGGGGCAGCCTGGATACGATCGTGAACCGTGGTGATGTCGATGGTCGGAGGGCAAACGAGCACCTCCACGCCGGCGGGAACCTCGGGCAGCGCGCAGGCCAGCTCGTCAGCGAGCTTGGCGGCAGCGGCCACGTCGTTGTTCATCTTCCAGTTGCCGGCGATCAGCAGAGTGCGGCTACTCGGCATCGTTGAGCGCCTCCACTCCGGGAAGGGGCTTACCCTCGACGAGCTGCATGGAAGCGCCGCCGCCGGTGGAGATGAAGGTCATCTTGTCGGCCAAGCCGAACTTGTTGACAGCAGCCACGGAGTCGCCGCCGCCGATGACGGAGTCGCAGTCCTGGTTGGCAGCGATGGCCTCGGCGATGGACTTGGTGCCGTGGGAGAACTTCTCCATCTCGAACACGCCGCAGGGGCCGTTCCAGAAGACGGTCTTGGCGCCGGCAACAGCCTCGGCGAAGAGCTTCTCGGTCTCGGGGCCGATGTCCAGGCCCTGCCAGCCGTCCTCGATCTCGCCGGTCTTGGCGATACCGGTGTTGGCGTCCTCAGAGAAGTCGTCAGCGATCACGTTGTCAACGGGGAGCAGGAACTCCACGCCGTTCTTCTTGGCCTTGTCGAGCATCTCGAGAGCGCGCTCGCACCAGTCGTCCTCGCACAGGGAGTTACCGATCTTGCCACCCTGAGCCTTGGCGAAGGTGTAAGCCATGCCGCCGCCGACGATAACGGTGTCAGCGGAGTCGAGCAGACGGTCGATCACGCCGATCTTGTCGGAGACCTTGGAGCCGCCGAGGATAGCGACGAACGGACGCTTGGGCTCGGAGAACAGGCCGGAGAGAGTGGAAACCTCCTTCTCCAGCAGGAAGCCGGCGACAGCCGGGATGTGAGCGGCCGGGCCCACCACGGAACCCTGAGCGCGGTGCGCGGTGCCAAAGGCGTCGAGCACAAAGACGTCGCCGTAAGAAGCGAGGATCTCGGCGATGGCGGGATCGTTCTTCTTCTCGCGCTTGTCAAAGCGGACGTTCTCGAGGACAAGAACCTTACCCGGCTCGAGGGCGGCCACAGCGGCAGCGGCCTTCTCGCCGTAGGTGTCATCAACAAAGGTCACGTCGAGGCCGGAGAGCTCGGCGAGCTTGGCGGCAACGGGAGCCAGGGAGAACTCAGGCTCGGCACCGTCGCCCTTGGGGCGGCCGAGGTGGCTCATGAGGATAACGCGGGCGTTGTGCTCGACCAGGTAGTTGATGGTGGGGAGCGCAGCCTGGATACGGGTGGTGTCGCCCACCACGCCGTCCTTCACGGGCACGTTAAAGTCAACGCGGCACAGCACGCGCTTGCCGTCGACGTCGATGTCGCGGACGGTCTTCTTGGTGAAAGCCATGTGCACATCTACCTTTCTCTCTTTGGGGCGCACGGTTGCACGCCCAATAAAAAAGGGCGCGGCCGGCGGCGTGAAGCCTCAGGGCCGCGCCCTTAATGACGCTACTTACGCAAAGTGTCGAAGCTCAAAGTTAGGCAACGAACTTCTCGAAGTACTTGATGGTGCGGACCATCTGGGAGGTGTAGGAGTTCT
>CAVEPV010000019.1:0-34200 GCA_963617695.1 Bacteroidaceae bacterium | reverse complement strand
TGGCCATGACCCAGGGCTCCATCGGCTACTGGACCATGCTCGCCATGCGCGGCGCTCTTAAGCGCGCCGGCGTGAAGAAGCTTGTTCAGGTACTCGCCATGACGGCCACGGTGAGCCCCGAGGATCCGGCTTTTAAGAATCCCACCAAGCCCATTGGCCCCTTTTATACCGAGGAGCAGGCGCGTGAGCTTATGGAGGCCGACCCGTCGCTCGTCTACATCGAGGACTCGGGCCGCGGATGGCGTCGCGTTGTCCCCTCGCCCGAGCCGATGGACCTGCCCGGTTGCGCCGGCATCAAGGCGCTGGCCGATGCGGGCATCATCGTCATCTGCACCGGCGGCGGCGGAATCCCCGTTCTCGAGGACGAGCGCGGCGTCTACGGCGTCGAGGGCGTGATTGACAAAGACCTGACCGCCGAGAAGATTGCCGAGACCGTCGATGCCGACCATCTGGTGATTTGCACCGGTGTGGACAACGTTTGCGTTGACTTTGGCAAGCCGACGCAAAAGGCGCTCGACCAGATCACGATTGCCGAGGCCGAGGCCTATATTGCCGAGGACCAGTTCCCTGCAGGCTCCATGCTGCCCAAGATTCGTGGCTGCATGCGCTTTGTGGAGTCTGGCGAGGGCAGGCGTGCAACCATCACGTCGCTTGAGTGTCTGGCCAAGCTCGGTGAGGGCGCAGGTACCACCATCGTTCGTTAAGCGGCACCAACGACACTGACGCTTTTCGATATGAACCCCGGAAGGACGAGCCCCTCCGGGGTTTTCTTGTGTGATACGGGACGCATACGTTCCGGCACGCTTGCGTTGGGCAGACGTTTTGGCGTCCTGTCTGCAGCCTTGCGGCGAGCGCTGTACCTTACGCGTCGTAGATCGCAGCGGCGGCACGGGAGCCGGCGGCGATGTTTACGTTTACACCGGCATCGAGCAAGGCCGAGCCGAGGGCGAGCAGCGTTGTCATGATGCAGTCGCGACGGGCGTTGCAGCCCATAACGCCTACTCGCCAGATGCGGCCCTTGAGCGGGCCAAAGGAGCTGGCGATCTCCACGCCGTAGTTTTCGAGCAGCTGGCCGCGCACCTCATCGGTGGCACCTGCGGGAATCTCGATGCCGATGACGTCATTCATGCGGTTGCCCTGGTCGCCGTAGAGCACAAGACCCATGGCCTCGGCACCTGCGGCAAAGGCCGCGCCGTTCAGACGGTGGCGCTCGATGGTCTCGTCAATGCCCTCTTCGCAGATGATGCGCAGAGTCTCGTGCGCAGCGTAGAGCATGTGCGTGGCCTCGGTATGGTGGTTGATGCGTGCCGGGCCCCAATAGTCCACGAGCTGCGGGAAGTCGAAGTAGTTGGAGCGGATGCGTTGCTCAGCGGGTAGCACGTCATCGGGCGAGGCGGCGATGCCCTCCTCGATGGACTTGCGCTCGAGCATGATCTGGTAGGCACGCGGCGAGACCACGATGGGGGAGATGCCGGCCGGGCCGCCCATGCATTTCTGCATACCGGCGGTGGCGATGTCGATCTCCCACTCGGCGCAGCGCAGGTCGTTGCCCACAAACGAGGCCGTGGCGTCGGTGTACAGGAGTGATCCGTGCGCGTGGCAGATCTGGCCCAAGCCCTCGAGCGGCTGCAGCATAGTGGTAGAGGTGTCGCCGGCGACGGTGCAGACGAGCTTGGGTTTCACTTGCTCGATGGCCGCCTCGATCTCGTCCAGCTCAAAGACGTGGCCCCACTCCTTGGTGATCTGCGTGACCTCGGCACCCAGGCGCGTGGCAATCTCGCGCAGCAGCGAGCCAAAGCGGCCGGCTGAACACACGAGCACGCGATCTCCCGGGGTGATGACAGAGACGAGCGCGCACTCGATGGCTGCGCGCGAGGAGCCGTCGACCATCAGGGCCTCGTAGCCGGGGGCCTTAAAGGTGTAACGGAGCATCTCCTGAACCTCGCCCATGATTTTGAGCATGTAGGGGTCGAACTGCCCCACCGTGGGCAGCGACATGGCAGAAAGAATGCGCGGGTCGACCGTGGTGGGCCCGGGTGCCATGAGCAGGCGATGCGGCGGATTGATACGTGCGATATGACGAACGTCGAGCTCAGAGGTGGTTTCCACGGTGCGCTCCTAACGGGATGATGCAAACAGGTATAGCGCCTATAGGTTAGTCCAACCAATGTCCGCGATTAGGATAAGAATGCGAGTGGAAGGTTGTCCTGACTGGCAATTGACAGACGGGACTTGACCGACGTGGAGAACTACGGCTGGACGGAGTCCTGCGAGCCTCGTCCCGAGGCGTAACGAGGAGCTTCCTCCAGCAACTCTCCTTGAAGCCAAGAACTCGGCCAGTTTGATGTAGAATAATTCGTAAATTATTACGAAGGAGGTTATCGTGCCCGTTATACAGCCTGTATCGGATCTTCGTAGTTATAACGAGGTCCTGTCCAACGTTCACGAGGGTTCCCCGGTCTTCCTTACCAAGAATGGGCACGGTCGATATGTAGTCCTTGACATGAAAGATTACGATCGCCTTTCTGCCGAGCTGAATTTATTTTCAGAGCTTGAACGAGGTCGCCAGTCCGGTGAGGCTGGGGCATGGCTGAGTTCCAATGATGTGAGGGCTCGTTTCGAGAACCGTGAACACGCGCATGCCTAGGGAAATTTTCTACTCCGCGCTTGCGCAGCAGGATCTTGATGAGATTGAGAGCTACATATCTGTTGAGCTTGGAAGTCCGAAGGCAGCCGCAAGGATAATAGGCGGGATTCTGGATCGCGTCGATCTTTTGGCCCGATTCCCCGAGTCGGGTACGCCCCTTTCGTCTATTTGCTCGATCCAAAGTTCCTACCGGTTTGTGGTTTCTGATGGTTACTTGGCCTTTTATCGAGTTTCGGGTGCGGTGTACGTCGATCGCGTGCTGCATCAGAAGAGAGATTTCTTGCGAGTTCTTTTAGGGGGTGGAGCGATATCCGACTAGCACGGCGGCGAGCAAGGTTGGTAACCCTCAACAACACCCCTTGAAGCCAAGAACTCGGCCAGTTTGATGTAGGGCCGGGACGCACTGTTTGCTAAGCGAACATTCCGCAGCGCAGGAGCCCCCTTTCGCTAATGCCCGAAGGGCAAAGCGAAAGGGGGCTCCATGTGCGAGGACGTTCGCGTGCAAACAGCGCATCCTGGTCCGGTGGGAATCAAATCCGGACGCTGCGTTCGCTCCCGTCTATGTCGCAGAACCGCGCGATCCCGTCCTCCACGCTAAAGAACGCGAGACGCCCGTCATCAGCGCTCTCATGAGCCTCGCCCAGACCGACCATATGCTTAAAGCCGGCTTCGCGCACAGCCTCGCTCACGTGCGAGTCGTCCTCTAAGTTCGCCGTGCCGGAAAGCACGATCCAGCATTCGCCCGGCTTCCAGCCCGAGGCCTCGAACTTGGGGTGTGCCTGCAGCTCACGCCAGACGTCCTTGTCGCGCGAGGTGCAAAACCAGAGCTTGCCGGCGTCTGCCATAGCAAAAGAGAACGGGCGCACGCGAGGCTGGCCGGGATCCTCAGCATCGATGGTGGCCAGGTACCACGCGGGAACGCGGCGAAGGTAAAAGACGATTTCGTCCATGGGTTGAGTCCTTTCGGTTGGGGATGACGGTTTGAGCGAGGCCGCGTCCAGATCGGTGCTCGGGACAGCGTCTAAAGCGCGATGGGCGTCCAGGTGTCGTGGTCGCAGATCCACGCCTCGGGGTTCTTGACACTAAAGAAGGCGAGTGTGGGGTCGTGCATGCCGTTGTAATGCTCGCCCAGGCGCTCAAGATGCTTCCAGCCGGCCTCGCGAATCTGGTCGTTTACGGCGTCGGTAAGTCCGGCGGTGCCGCGTAGGATGAGCCAGCCGTGACCCGGCCACCAGGCGGTGGCCTCAATCAGGGGATTCTGCAGCAGCTCCTGCCACACGTCTTTGGTGGTGGCGGTGACAAACCAGATCTTGCCGTCTTGTTCGGCGGCGAACGAGAACGGGCGCACGTGCGGCTGGTTCTCCACGCTGGTGGCCAGGTACCAGGCAGGGATCGAGGTCAGGTACTCCAGCACGGTTTTGATGCCGCCGGCTGCGGCCTCGCGGGTTTTGGAAATGTCTGCCATGGCAGCTCCCTAGAACAAAACGGTGACGAGCGCGACCCCTACGGCAAGCAGGACGATGAACGCAAGAGCAAGAAGGTCGCGCTTGGTGTAGTGCAACGGATGCAGGCGCGTGCGGCCCTGCTCGCCGTGGTAGCAGCGGGCGTCCATGGCCGCGGCGAGCGTCTCTGCATGGCGAAACACGCTGGCGAACAGCGGAATCGAGATGGACGAGAGGAATCGCATGCTGCCGATCGGTCCGCTTGCCACCTTGGCGCCACGGCTCACCTGCGCTTGGTAGGTCTGCGTGAGCTCGGTGGCGAACTGCGGCATAAAACGCAGCGCGATGCCTAGGATCATGCCCATCTCGTGCGCGGGAAAGCCAAAGCGCGAGAGCGGCGCGAGCAGGCGCTCGACGGCCTGCGTGAGGTCGAGTGTCATGGTGGTCATGGTCACCAGACTCATGCCGCACATCATGAGAAACATGCGGCACGCAGTGAAGCAGCAGGAATAGACGCTGCCCTCGCTGATCTGGATGATGCCGAGCTGAAAGAGCACAGTACCGTCCTGGTCGGTAAAGAGGTTGAGAATCGAGACCAGCAGGACAAACGCCATAAGAGGCGCGATGGATTTGAGCGCGTAACGCGCGGGGATGTGCGCGGCGGCGTAGGCGACAACGATTCCTGCGGCAAGGACACCCAGCGCGGCAAAGCTATGCGAGCAAAGTGCCACAATCAGGAACGCGAAGCCCGCGAGCAACTTGGAGCGCGGATCCATGCGATGCAGGATGCTTGTGCCGGCGTAGTAGCTGCCAAACGAGAAAGCTTCCATCAGCGCTCGCCTCCCGCCATGAGGGGAGCGAGGCTTTCGGCCAGACTCTCGATGCCGTAAAGGGTGTTGGTGCTAAGCGGCGCACCCGCGTCGGCCAGGCGGTACGCCATACGCTGAGCGGCGGGCAGGCCCAGACCAATTGCCTTGAGGGAGGCCTCGTCGCTAAAGACCTCGTGCGGGGCACCGCAGGCGGCGATGGCTCCGCGGTTTACGATGAGTACGCGGTCGCAACGCTCAGCCAGGTCTTCCATGCTGTGGGAAACCATAACAACGGTGAGACCTTGGGCATGCAGCTCGTTTACCAGGTCGAGGAACTCGCGGCGTGCGGCCGGGTCAAGGCCCGCGACGGGTTCGTCGAGCACCAAAACCTCGGGCCGCATGGCGAGCACGCCGGCAAAGGCGCAGCGGCGCTGTTGGCCGCCCGAGAGCTCAAAGGGGCTTTTTTGCGCGACCTCGTCAAAGGGGAGACTGACTTGCGCGAGCGCCTCGCGCACGCGGGCATCGACTTCGTCGGCGTTGCAGCCAAGGTTGTGCGGGCCAAAAGCTACGTCCTCGTAGACGGTGTTGGCGAACAGCTGATGCTCGGGATACTGAAACACCACGCCCACTTTGGTCTTTACGGCGTCGGCGACGTGCTTGTCTGCCAAGTCGCGCCCGTCGATAAGGACGCGCCCCTCCGTGGGATGCGCGAGTCCGTTCATGTGTTGGATAAGGGTCGATTTGCCCGACCCGGTATGGCCGGCGATGCCCAGAAGCTCGCCTTTTTGTACTGTGAAGCTCACATCGGCGAGGGCCCACTCGGCGTGAGGGTCGTTGCCCCAGCGTGCCGGGGTGCCGTTTGCACGTGCCTTTTTGCGGCGACGCGCCCGCTCGCGGGTTGTCTTTTCGTAGCTAAAGAAGACGTGCTGGAATTCGAGCAGGGGGGCGGCAGTGGGGGCAGAGCCGGCGCTGGCGGGAGTGGCAGTGGGAGCGCACGAGTCTTGAGCCGCGGATGTGCCAGCCGTCGGCGTTGAACTCTGACCGGATGCGGCCGAGGTCGAGCTTGGGGCACTAAGGCCACCGGGCATCCGCAAAGAGACTTCGGTGCAGGGCTCGCTTATCGTGCCCGTCCCCGTGCGCGAGTCCGGGTTCGCTTCCGTCCCCGCGCCGTCGCCCGCGGTACTCCCGTTTGCAAGCTTCCGCTCGATCTCCTCAAGCATCGCTGCCTCATCAACGTGCGGTGCAACATTTACGCCGCGGCGCGCGAGCGCGTAGCCCAGCTGACAGGAGTAAGGAACCTCGAGGTTCAGGCCCTCGAGTACCTCGGCCTGTGTGAGCACGTCTTCGGGCGTGCCCTGCAGCGCGATGTGCCCGTGGTTGAGCACCACCACGCGGTCTGCCTGCGCGGCTTCCTCCATAAAGTGCGTGATCATCACAATGGTCATGCCCGCGCGGTTGAGCTCACGGCACACCTTGAGCAGGCCGTGGCGCCCGCGCGGATCGAGCATCGAGGACGCCTCGTCCAAAATAAGCACCTTGGGGTGCATGGCAAGCACGCCGGCGATGGCGACGCGCTGCTTTTGCCCGCCCGAGAGCGCGTGGGTCTCGTGATGCTCAAAGCCCATAAGACCCACGTCTGCAAGTGCTGCCTCCACGCGGGGCGAAAGTTCCTCGCAGGCAACGCCCAGGTTCTCCGGCCCAAAGGCGACGTCGTTCTCTACGAGCGTGGCGACCAGCTGGTCATCGGGGTTCTGGAACACCATGCCCACGCACGAGCGGATGTCGTAGACAAGCTCGGCGTCGGCGGTGTCCAGCCCATCGACCGTCACATGACCCGAATCAGGCGTCAACAGCGCGTTCAGGTGCTTGGCGAGCGTGGACTTTCCCGAGCCGTTACCGCCCAGGATGCACAGGAACTCGCCGTCCGCAATGTCGAGCGAGACCCCGTCAAGCGAGCGGGTATGTCCGTCGTAGGAGAAGCAAACGTCGGTGCAAGAGATCATTTAACGACCCTTGACCTGCTGCTTTTCTGGCGTGATGAGGTTCGAGATGGCCTTGTAGACCACAATCGTCAAAACAGAGTTGAGCGCGGTCTTGAGCAGGTTGAACGGAATCACGGCCGGAACCATGAGCGGCATGATGACGTCTGCCGAGCCATACCAGAACCACACGCCGATGGTGAGGTTAGAGACGATGGAGGCCAGCGTGGCACAAACGATGCCGAGGACAAGGCCGGCAACGGCGCCCTTAAAGTTGTGCGCCTTTTTGTACACGAGGGCTGCCGGCAGCACAAAGAAGGCCGCGGCCACGATGTTCATGAGGCCGCCCACCCAGTCGCCGGTCGTGAGCGCGTGGATCACCACGGCAAGTACGCCCACGGTAAGACCCGAGGCGGGGCCGTAGGCAAAGCCGCAGACCATGGCCGGTACCAGCGAAGGGTCGTAGGTCAAAAACGGAGCGGCCGGCAGGATGGGGATCTGCACGTACATAAAGATCGCGCCGATGGCGCACATAAGCGCCATGGTCACCAACTGCTTGGTGCCCCACCTGTTCGTGTTCTGGAATTGGATATGCGTAGACTGCTCAGACATAAAGCTCACCTGCCTCTTCCATCCGGACTTTAACCGTTGGCACCGGGTTCTCACCGGATCAACCCACAGACGAACCAACGCCTGGGGGCTCGCGGGCTCATCGGTTGCGCGCCGGCCTTGTGCGCGGCGCCCGGCGCGGGATTGCGCCGACCGATTTACCGCCAGTGGGGAATTTCACCCCGCCCTGAAACAGCGATTGCATCGTAGCATCACGCCTATAGGGCTACAACCCCGCGGGGTTCGTTTTTGGTCAACGGTTGTTGACTAAATGGAAAAGCTGCAGGCAGGTGATGGTGTGAGAGCCGGTGCGGAGCGGAGTCGCGGCGGTGAGGTTAGATGTGAAGGCGGCGCCGAGACATAGTCCCGACGCCGCCTCGATACCACGACTGTTTGAAGCTACTGCGCGCTGCAGGAAGCGATGACGTCCACGCCGGTGCCGCAGACGTTGGCGATCACCACGTCTCCCATGGTGATGGGTGCCGTGACCTGCGCGTGGCGTACGGCCTCCATGGCTGCGGCCTGCTGCGCCAAGGGGATCGCCTCGCGCGTGCGCACGGGAATGAGCGGCTCTCCGCTCTGCGCACCGGCAAGGCGCGCTGTGGAGGCGAGCACACGCATGGGGCAGGTGGCCTCTTGGCGGCCAAAGCGCTCGCCGCGCGGGCAGCTGTTGCCCGCGACCTGGAGAACCTCGCCCGCTTCGTCCAAGGTCACGGTGAGGTGGCATTCTGAGGGGCACACGGTGCAATAAAACGACTTCTCGGTGACGGCGCTACTCATGGTCGTCCTCCTCCACAACGCTGAGCTCGATGGACTCCTTGGCTGTGGCGGCGATCTTTGCCGGCAGCGGGAAGCTCTCCATGATGCTGGGGATAAACGAACGCGGCTTGCCTTCGAGCGCCACCTGCCCGTCGACCGTGATACGCACATGCGCGCGCTCGAGCGGACGGCGCACGCGGAAGAAGAGCTTTGCCTGCTCGGGGCGCACCAGGCGTGCCGGCACCACGTAGCCCGCGGCCCCGCTCGCGGTGATGGGGACGTCCTCGGGCGCGGTGGCGAGCGTGCCTGCCGCCCAAGCTGCTGCGGCGATGCCCGCGCGCTCTGCCTCACGCGTCACGTTGTCTGCGAGGTCGTGCACGTGCAGGACGTTTCCGCAGGCAAAGATGCCCGGAACGCTCGTCTGCAGGTCTTCGTCCACAAGGGCGCCGTTGGTACGCGGGTTCAAGGTTACGCCGGCTGCGGCCGAAAGCTCGTTCTCGGGGATTAGACCCACTGAGAGCAGTAGCGCATCGCAGGGGATGCTCCGCTCGGTGCCGGGGATGGGGGAGAGGTTCTCGTCGACGCGCGAAACCTCGACGGCCTCTACGCGGTTCTTGCCCACCACGCGCGTGACCGTGGTAGAGAGATGCAGGGGGATATTAAAATCCTCCAAGCAGTTCTTGATGTTGCGGTGCAGGCCGTTGGCGTAGGGCATGAGTTCGTAGACGCCCTCGACCTCAAAGCCCTCGAGCGCCAAGCGGCGGGCCATGATGAGGCCGATGTCGCCCGAGCCCAGGATCACAAAGCGGCTGCCGGGGCGCAGGTTCTCGATGTTGATGTAGCGCTGCGCCAAGCCGGCGGTAAAGACGCCCGCGGGGCGCGTGCCAGGGATTTTGATCTCTGAGCGCGTGCGTTCGCGGCAGCCCATGGCGAGTACCACAGAGCGCGCGGTGAGGGTGTGCATGCCGGCCTCGCTCATGAGTACGACGGAGGTGGTGTTGGCCTCGTCGTTGCGGGTGACGGTGAGCACCATGGCGCCCAGATAGACGGTTATGTCGGTGGCCTCGACGCGGTCGATGAAGCGCTGGGCGTATTCGGGCCCGCAGAGCTCCTCTTTAAAGTAGGTGAGGCCAAAGCCGGGGTGGATGCACTGGCGCAGGATGCCGCCGAGCTGGGCGTTTCGCTCTACGATGGCCACCGAGGCGCCGGCCTCGTGGGCCTTGAGCGCCGCCCCCATCCCCGCGGGCCCGCCGCCGATCACCACGACATCAAAAGTTGTACCGTCCATCTAATCACTGCCTTTCACAGGCCCAAGAACGATTCACGCCTCAAGATTTTCCGGCAAATCATCCACGTATTCCATACCCAGTTCGCCAGAGGACGGGGAGTATCTGTGGGGGTCTCAGAACTCGCTATTGCTCGCTACAAAAGTTCGAGCCCTAGGTCGTCGCAGTAGTTTTGGCAGGCTTTTAATAGCTCGTCGAGGTCTTGGCTGATGACCTCCCATAAAACGTTCGCGGGTAAAGCTGATTGCCTCAATCTGGCGTTTCGTTTGAGTACCGATGTTCCAGATCTCCTGAATGCGGGCCATATCACTACTTTTTGCGTTCATAGATCAAAACCCCATCTCGTTTGATCGCGGCGTTGAGCGACTCATTTTTGATATGCTCTGCCGACACGATGTCGACCTCGCGTTTTGTTTCGTTTTCGATCTGTTTGGCTAGATGCGAGAGGTCGTGCAGGTTGAAGGGGATATTTCTGTCCAACACGACCCTTAAGTCGATGTCGCTTGCATCTGTGTGCTGATCGCGTGCCATCGAGCCAAAGAGATATGCCTGTTTGACAGCGGGATACAGCTTGCAGGCTGCTTGAACTACCTCAATTACTTCCGCTCTGCTTGCAACAGTTGGGGCTCCGAGCAGGGATAGGACGGTATCGAGCTTGCTGGAGATGGCATCCAGGCTCGTTGTCCGCGCGGGCTCGGCGGCGCTCGCCAGTCCGAGCGAGAGAAAATGCTCGTAGGCGTCTGTCTTGCGCAGGCCGTTCTCCCTCGCGTATGCCTCGACCGCTCGCGCGACTTCAATTGGCAGGCGGATGGATACGGGGACGCGTCCTTGTGCTGCTGTGCCGGCCATAGCTACCTCCTTGTATGACAATTGTATTACAAACTGCCAGCGAGGAGAACCGTACAGTTAATAGCCCCTACTTCCGCCGCTTTTCCTTTTCCTTGGAGCGCTTGTCGTTGATGATCTGCATGTGTTCGGCGGTGATGAGCTCAACGTCGTTCTCCTTGGCCCAGGCTACGCAGCCTTTGAGAACCGTGGGGAGGAACACGCGCGGCACGCCGAGGAGGGTCTCCAGGGCATCGTCGGTGAACTTGACCTTGTCATCTACGCGCTTTGCCGCGTAGCGAACCGACTCGATTGAGGTCTTGCGCACCTGCAGCAGTTCGGCGCGCATGCGCTTTTTGCGGTGGAACCAGAAGTTCTTCGAGTCGCGGTAGCCGTAATCCACGGGCAGCGGCGGAAAGTCGCGTGCGGTAACGCCGCGGATGATGGCGTCGCTGTAGCGCTTCTTCATGAGGATGCGGTCTACGCGCAGGATAAAGTGCGCGCCAAACTGGCTGGTAATGCCGTTAAAGTCATGGTAGGGCGGCTCGTAGCCATTAAGCTCGCCGGGCAGGTCGGCATCGGCGCCGTCGAGGTCGCGCATCCAGGTGCACTCGATGGCCTGGATGGCATCGGTCAGAACTTGGGGGCGCCGTTCGCCCGTTTCTTCCTCGATGCTGCTCGTCTCGAGGCGAAAGTTGCAGTTGGGCATCTTCTCTTCAGGCTTGTCGCCGGGCCACGAGAGCTTGACGGCTTCCTTGAAGCTCGCCGGTTTGTCATCGATAAAGTTGAGCGCGCACTTGCCGTTGCGCAGGATGTTCTGCGCGGTGTTGGACGAGTTTCGGCAGCACAGAAGCATCGCATAGTAGTCGCGCCCGGCAACGTAGTAGGGCTGCACCAGCGAATAGGGGCCAAGGCTCGTGCTTCCGTCCTCGCACAGTGTGCTGATAATCACCGTGGGCATAGGGAAGAACAGCGACGTCTGGTAGAAGTTGTCCACAACGCGAAGGTTCTCAAAACTGCTCATGGGGCGCTCCTCTCAACAATGCCTCGATTGTAGCGTTGCGCCCCTTGATCACGCTTTGAGCGAAAGTGTCAAAAATGTCAGTTTCACTCAACGGAAAGCTGGCTGCGTATTACGCCTAGCTCCGCTTTGCCTTGGCCTTTGCGTAGAGGGACATGCCGGCGGGCATGATGACCATGACGTAGAAGAAGAGGAAGAAGAACATCACCACGTTGCGGCCGGCGGCGCCGATCAGGGCTTTAACGGCGTGCAGGCCAAAGACCAGGATGAGCGTGAGCGGGATGAGGCCCACGATGGAGCAGATGAGGCGCTCACGACGGGTGAGCTCATGGTCAAAGTCAAAGCCGCGGCGCTCAATGGCGCGGCAGACAACGTAGCCGGACACAAAGCCGATGCCCGCGAACGAGTCGTTGATCATGTTGGCGGGATCAACAAGGAGGCTGCCGTCGGCGTTGTAATCGAGCGGGTAGGGCTTGAGCAGGTAGAATGCCGCAGCGGCGACGCAGAGAACCAGACCTGCGACCATCACGTACCAGTCGCGCTTAGGGTCTGCATCAGTCCAGGCTTCGAGTCGATATACGGCGAGCATGCACAGGGCGGTTGCGACAAAGCCAACCACCACGTCTTGCGGGGTGTGCACGCCCAGATAGTTGCGAGAGAACATCACGAGTGCCGCGAACACCCAGAGCAGGACGCAGGGCACGCGATGCCCTTTTTGGCGCAGCCATTCGCCCGTGCCGCCAAAGCACGAGGTGGCCCAGGTGGAGTGCCCGCTGGGGAAGGAGTACCCGGTCGCGGCCAGCTTCGCGTCTCCGTAAGGGGTAACGCGGGCATCGCGAATCCAGGGTCGATAGACGCAGAAGATGAGCTTGAGCAGGCCGTTCATAAAGACGCCCAGGGCAAAGCCGCCAAAGATGCGCTTGCCGGCCCGGCGGTCGAATACCCAGTAGATAAGGCACATCATGATGACGGGAAGTTCGCTCACGGCGATCTTGCTCACGAAGCCCATGAACTCGGCGAACAGCGGGCTGATGGAGTCTCGCATGTTCTGGAGTAGCAACAGGTATTCGATGTCCATGGGGCCTCCTTGTTTCGGTTGCGGATCGCGGCGCATGCCGGGCGCGTCTGTCCAGCTTACCAAAGCTGCCCTGAGGTGAAGGTGGCACGGCAGTTTCTTTAAAGAGGCGTTGCGTACATGCCGCCGCTTGCTTGCGCACGTGGACGCTGGGCGGCGGGGCGCGGGATGACAAACCGGGACGCTGCTCGCTGCGCTTGAGGCGTGTTGGCCGTCGCGCCTGTTTGGTGTGTATACGAGGGCTGCCTTGCTTGCGCACGTGAACCCATACGCTGCTCACTCTTAAAACCAGAGCGGCTCATAAATTGCCCGGTATCTTCCTTTCCGCGTGGTCTCGCCCTGTAATGAAGTGAGAAGGCATGCGTAAGGGACGGAGACGGTGCGTGATGGAGCCGCGGCAGGTGGATATGGGTGGCGTTTTGGAGGGCGACGCGGGCCGGAGCGCTGTGGCCGGTGACGAGGCGGGCCAGGGCAGCGCAGGCCCGCGCGATACGGATTACCACGCGGCAGAGCGAGGTACCGCAGGTCAGTACGCCATGGACCGTAATGCGGTAGGCCGAGACACTGCAGAGCAAGTTCCCTCAGGTCCCACTTCCGCGGAGCGCCTCACCACTGACAGGCGAGCCGTCAAAGGCCAGAGCGCCGCGGGGCGGCGGGGCGCTGCGAACCCGGCCGCCACAGACCGCCTGCTCGCATGCGAGCCCGTGCCCACGGCTTTCTTGCGGCTGGCGATTCCGGCCGTGGCCGCGCAGCTCATCAACATCCTCTACAACCTGGTGGACAAGATGTTCATCGGGCACATTCCGCAGGTGGGGGAGCAGGCACTGGCGGGCGTGGGCGTCACTGCGCCGGTGATATTGGCCATCTCGGCCTTTGCTGCGCTCGTGAGCATGGGCGGCGCGCCCAAGGCCTCGATCTATCTGGGCCAGGGCGAGCGCGAACAAGCGGAGCGCGTTGTGGGCGCCTGTACGTGGATGCTCATTGTGGTCTCAATCGTTTTGACCCTCGGCATGCTCGCCTTTGGCCGGCCCGTCCTCATGCTCTTTGGTGCAAGCGACAGCACTATCTCCTTTGCGGTCAGCTACATGAACGTCTACTGCTTGGGAACGCTCTTCGAGCAGTTCACCCTTGGCCTCAACGCGTTTATTACCGCAGAGGGAAAAACGCTCGTGAGCATGGCAAACGTTGCTGTCGGCGCGGTGGTGAATGTCATATTCGATGCCCTGTTCATCAACGTGCTTGGCATGGGTGTCGCCGGCGCCGCGCTCGCCACGGTCGTAGCACAGGGGGTCTCGGCCTGCTGCGTACTGCGCTTTCTTTGCTGCAGCAGGAGCACGCTGCGCCTGCGCGGCTGCAATATCCGCCCGTGCGTCGAGCTGCTGTGGCCCTGCATCTTGCTGGGAACCTCTCCTGCGCTGATGCAGCTGACCGAGAACCTGGTGGCTATCAGCTTCAACACCGCGCTGCAGACCTACGGTGGCGACACGGCTGTGGCTTCGATGAGTATTCTCACCAGTATTATGCAGTTTGTGATGTTGTTGCTCCCCGGTCTGGTGCAGGGTGCCCAGCCGCTCTTGAGCTACAACCTGGGGGCCGGCGACATCCCCCGCGTAAAAAAGACGTTCCGGCTTTTGCTCGCCTGCTGCGTGGGCGGGTCGTTTTTGATCTGGCTGCTGTGCACGACGGCCCCGGAAACTGTGGCCTCGATCTTTACCGATGACGCACAGCTTATCGAATACACCGCGTGGAGCATGCGCATCTATTTGGCGGTGCTGCTCATCTACGGCGTGCAAGTTGCCTGTCAGTACAGCTTTGTGGCGCTTGACCAGGCAAAGAAGGCGATCTTCCTTACGGTGTGGCGCAAGATCATCCTACTCATTCCGCTGATCTTTATCATGCCGCATCTGTGCTCCAACCCAGTGGCCGGCGTGTATCTGGCCGAACCCATCGCCGATACTATTGCCGTGTGCACCACGGCGCCCATCTTTTACCGCTACTACCGGCGGCTGGGGTAGGGGAGGGTGCGGTCGCAACGGCTCGCCGGGAGGTCGGCACGCGCCTCGTTGGAGCGGGGCCGCGTGCCTCGCTGAGGTGCGCGGCGACTCGCTGACCTGCGACATCGCTGTTTTTCGTTCCGGTGCAAAAGCGCTCGCGTAAGGATTCGGCATCTAGCGGCACATGCATCACCGCGGCCCAACCCCGCCCCCGGAATGTTTCCGTCGCGTGACGATGAAATAGTGGCGAAACATTACATAAAAGAGTGCTATCCTTCCGAACTACTCGATAACACAGCTTAAACCATGCGTTTTTATGCATGATTCAAGCAAAAGTATGCAAATGGGAGATGACCGGAGGAATGGCTATCAAGGTTGGCGTCGTAGGGGCAGCGGGCTACGCGGGAGTCGAGCTGGTGCGCCTGCTCTCGGCACATCCGGATTTTGAGCTCGTGGCCATCACGTCCAACGCCGATGCGGGCCAGAGCCTAGCCTCGGCCTACCCGGCATTCGCAGGCGTGAGCGACCTCGCCTTCACCACGCACGACGATCCTGTTCTCACCACCTGCGATGCGGTCTTTTTGGCCGTGCCCCACACGGCCGCCTTGGCCGCTGTGCCCGGGCTGCTCGCGGCTGGCGTCTCCGTCTTTGACCTCTCGGCCGACTACCGCCTTTCCGACCCGGCCGTCTACGAGCAGTGGTACGCCACGCCCCACACCAGCCCCGAGCTGCTCGCCACGCGCACCTTTGGCCTGCCGGAGATCTTCTCGGCAGAGCTTGCCGCCGCGGCTGAGCGTCATGCGGCGGGGGAGGCCACGCTGGTGGCCTGCGCCGGCTGTTATCCCACGGCCACCTCGCTGGGCGCCTATCCCGCAATAGACGCCGGCTGGCTCGCCCCGGGCGCCACGGTGATCGTCGATGCCATCTCCGGCGTGACCGGTGCCGGCAAATCGGCCAACGCACGCACGCACTTCTGCTCCGCAGAGGAGAACGTCGAGGCCTACGGCGTGTGCAAGCATCGCCATACGCCCGAGATCGAGCAGATCCTCGGTCTGCCCGACCACGTGGTCTTTACCCCGCACCTGGCCCCGCTCAAGCGCGGCCTGCTCTCTACCGTGAACATCCCGCTGGCAGAGGTGCCCGCGGCCGAGCTCACCGACGAGCTGGTAGTCGAGCGCTACCGCGAGTTCTACGAGGGTCGTCCCTTTGTGCGCGTGCTCGACGCCGGTCAGATGCCCAAGACGACCTCCGTTGCCGGCAGCAACGCCTGCCAGATCGGTGTGGCCGTGAACAAGCGCGCCGGCATGCTGGTGGTCGCCTCGGCTATCGACAACCTGTGCAAGGGTGCCGCCGGCCAGGCCATCCAGTGCGCAAACGTCGTCTTTGGCCTGGACGAGCGACGAGGCCTGCCGCTCGTTGCCATGCCGGTCTAGGCGCCGGTTGTTCGCCGCCCCGGGCATGGCTACACTGGTACGCACACATTGCCTTACGTGGGGAGTTCTTCGTTGATTGATATAGATTCGTTCGATTCGCGCCTGCGCGCGGTGCCCGATGGCGGCGTGACGAGCGCCGCCGGTTTTACCGCCGCAGGCATTCATGCCGGCTTCCGTAAAGACCCGGAGCGCCTGGATTTCGCCATGCTCGTGGCAGACGGGCCCGCCTCCGCTGCCGGCGTTTTTACCACCAACCGCTTCTGCGCCGCTCCCGTGCAGGTGAGCCGCGAGCTGCTGGGTGGCCGCAAGCAGGGCTACGGCACGGTGCGCGGCATCGTCATCAACTCGGGTAACGCCAACGCCGCTACCGGCGAGCCGGGTATCAAGCTCGTGCACGATACCTGCGAGATTGCCTCGCAGGTGCTTGGCTGCGAGCCCGGTCAGGTACTCGTGGCCTCCACGGGCGTAATCGGCCAGCAGCTGGGCATCGAGTGCTTTGAGACCGGCATTCCGCAGGCCGTCGAGCAGCTCTCCGCAGAGGGTGGTGCGGCCGCCGCCCGCGCTATCATGACCACCGATACGCATCCCAAGGAGTACGCCGTCTGCTACGAGAGCGCTGCGGCGGGCTACGAGGGTTGCCACTTTACCGTGGGCGGCATGTGCAAGGGCTCGGGCATGATCATGCCCAACATGGCCACGATGATCGCCGTTATCACCACCGACGCTCCCGTCGCTCCCGCCTGCCTGCACGAGATTCTGGTGGGCTGCGTCAACCAGACCTTTAACAAGGTGACGGTCGATTCCGACACCTCCACCAACGATACCTGCATCCTGCTTGCCTCGGGCGCTGCCGCTCCCGACGCCGCTGCGATCGAGCTGGGCAGCGATGCCTACGAGGAACTGCGCTACGCCGTGCACGAGGTGTGCGAGAGTCTGGCTCGTGGCATCGCTTCTGACGGCGAGGGTGCCTCGCGTCTGGTGACCGTCAACGTGACGGGCGCCGCCTCCGATGCCGACGCCGATACCGCCGCGCGCGCCGTGGCCAACTCGCCGCTTGTCAAGACCGCCATCTCGGGTCACGACTGCAATTGGGGCCGTATCGCCATGGCACTCGGCAAGTGCGGTGCTGCCTTTGATCAGGAGAACGTCTCCATCGACATCATGGGTATGCCCGTGTGCCGCGCCGGCCTGACCGTGCCCTTTGACGAGGACGAGGCCCTGCGACGATTCGAGGCGCCCGAGATTGTGATCTCGGCAGACCTGGGCGCGGGCGAGGCCTCGACCACGGTCTGGACGTGCGACCTGACTCACGAGTACGTCACCATCAACGGCGACTACCGCACCTAGGCCTCCACTCGCCAAGCAGACTCCCGCCCCGCCGTTCACTTCGCGCGGGGCATCTAACCAGATAGGGAAGCAATCATGAAGTACGCACGCGATGCGCAGCTCTCGCTGTTGAACGAGGACACCGCGCAGGTTCTGTTCGAGACCCTGCCGTGGATTAAGAACCTGACGGGTAAGACTGTCGTCATCAAATACGGTGGCGCCGCCATGGTGGATGCCAAGCTGCGCGAGGACGTGATGAGCGACATCGTCCTGCTCAAGATCATGGGCATGCGCCCCGTGATTGTGCACGGCGGCGGCAAGGCCATCAACGAGGCTCTTTCGCACTATGACCTGCCCGTTGAGTTCAAAGGCGGTCAGCGCGTGACCACGCCCGAGACCATGGACATCGTGCGCGAGGTGCTCGGCGGCCGCGTGAACCAGGAGCTGGTCGCGGCTATCAACCAGCACGGTAACCTGGCCGTGGGCGTTTCTGGCTCCGATGCCGGCACCATCTTGGCCTCGCAGCTCGATCCTGAGCTGGGCCGCGTGGGCAAGATCGAGAGCGTGAACATCGAGTACATCGAGCGCCTGCTCGCGGGCGACTTTATCCCCGTGATTGCGACGGTCGCCCAGGGTACCGACGGCGGCTTCTACAACATTAACGCCGACATCGCCGCCGGCAGCATCGCCGCGGCCCTGCGCGCGCACAAGGTGATCTTCCTTACCGACGTCGACGGCCTGTACGAGGACTTCTCGGACAAGGGTTCGCTCATTTCCAACCTCACCATGGAGGAGTGCCAGGGCATGCTCGACCGCGGCGAGGTCGACAAGGGCATGATTCCCAAGCTGGGCGCGTGCATCGAGGCCCTGCAGGCCGGCGTGTTCCGTGCGCACATCATCAACGGCACCACACCGCACTCGCTGCTGCTGGAACTCCTCACTGACGCCGGCGTGGGTACCGTGCTGCACTCGAGCGAGACGAGCTACGAGTACGACACGCACCCGCACCCGCTCTCCACGTTCGCCGCGCGCCTCTTTGAGAACCTCGACGAGGTCGCCAAGCTCCAGTCCCTCTCCTAGACCTTCCCGCGCGCTTGCGCGCCCGCATCCGCCCGACCGAAAGGCCCACTTATGTCTCTCGCTACGCAGAAATCTCTTGAGTCAACCTACGTTATGCACACCTTTGGCCGCTCGGAGGTGGAGTTCACGGGTGGCCACGGCATGACGCTCGTGGGCGACGACGGCCGCGAGTACCTCGACTTTTTGGCCGGCATCGGCGTGTGCTGCCTGGGTCACGGGGCGCCGGCTGTTGTGAACGCCGTGTCTGAACAGGCCTCGGCCCTCACGCACGTGTCCAACTACTTCTACATCGAGCACCGCGGCCAGGTGGCGGCGCTGCTCTCCAAGCTTGCTAACGCCGACCTTGCCGGTGCCAAGAAGATCGTGGACGCGATCGATGCCGGCGACGACGAGGCGCTGCTTGCGGCCGCCGCTCCCGCGGAGGGCGAGCAGGTCTGGCAGGCGTTCTTTGCCAACTCCGGTGCCGAAGCTAACGAGGGTTCGATGAAGCTTGCGCGCCTCTATGCCAAGCGCGCCGGCAACGGTGGCAACACCATCGTGTGCCTGCGCGGCGGCTTCCACGGCCGTACGCTCGAGACCATTGCCGCTACCATGCAGGACTGGCTGCAGGACAGCTTTAAGCCCCTGCCTGGCGGTTTTGTGGCGTGTGATCCCAACGACATTGATCAGCTCAAGGGTATTTTCGAGGCCTATGGCGACGAGATCTGCGCCGTGATGCTCGAACCTATCCAGGGTGAGTCCGGCGTGCATCCGCTCACCCAGGAGTTCCTGGAGACCGCGCGCGACCTGGCCCACGAGCACGGCGGCCTGCTGATTGCCGACGAGGTTCAGACGGGCGTCTTCCGCTCCGGTAAGCCCTTTGCGTTCCAGACCTACGGCGTGGAGCCCGACATCATGAGCCTCGCCAAGGGTATCGCGGGCGGCGTGCCCATGGGTGCCTTTGTAGCCAAGCAGGAGATCGCCTCGGTATTTCGCCCGGGCGACCACGGCTCCACCTTTGGCGGCAGCAACCTGGCCGTCGCGGCCTCTGCAAGCGTGCTGGCCGAGCTGGTGCGCGGCGACTATGCGGCGCATGCAGCTAAGGTTGGCGCGTATTTCCAGAAGGCGCTTGCGGCTGTGCCGCACGTGACCGAGGTGCGTGGGTGCGGCCTGATGGTGGGCTGCGACGTGGACGACACCGTGACCGATGCCCACGATGTGGTGGCCGCGGCGCTTGAGGCTGGCTTTGTGATCAACGCCACCGGCGCTCACACCCTGCGTTTCCTGCCGCCCCTCATCTGCACCGAGGCAGATGTTGACGCGCTTGTTGCCGCGCTGAGCAAGATTTTGGGATAGACGAGAACGGCTCCGACTTCGGAGCCGTTCTCGTCTATCCGGCAGGCTCGTTTCAAACAGAAGATTTGGACTGAGGACATTTGCGGGAGGCCTTCCCTTCCGCTTTTAGACAATGGGGGCCGAGAAACATGGCCTCGTCCCCCATTGTCTAGTTTTCGCTTTTGAAGCTGGCGAATATGGCCTCGTCTAGAGGATGTGATTCGTGCATGAACAAGAAGATGAGGACAATGCCTTGGTCTTGTTTTAGACGATAGACAATTTTGTACTTATCTAACTTTATGCGATAGACGGTCTCCCCTACAAAATCGCTGAGGGCATGGTCGACAATCCTGAAGCTCTCCTGGGTTTCAAGCTTCTTCACGCTGGCAAGAGCGGCGTGAAGAAGCTTCGTTGCATAAGTTGGATTTCCGCAGACGTATTGGATATAGCTAATGGTCTCATTGAGCCTATGACGAGCGTAAGCCGTCATTCTGACATCAAAGGCCATGGGCAATGCGAATTTCTTTTATAGCGGCTGCCGCGTCGATGCCTTCGTCATGAAGAGACTCGGCGTACGCTTCGAGAATCATCTTTTTTTGTTCTTCCGTGAGCTTTTCGATTCGTTCTTGCTCGAGGACTGCAGGTGCCATGGTGACTCCTTTCGGAAGAGCTTGACGCCATCAACCGGTGCGCTTGGGCGATGCCGTTGGGTATGAGTTTACTTCTTTATAGCATGCGCCAACGGCAAGCGCCGCTGAATGGATAAGCAAACACATGTTCGTCACACATTATGCCGTTCGAAGACCCGCACCCTGTCGGGTTCGTTTTATGCTGCGGGCCCTTGGTTACTCGCTGCTGCTCTCTAACGTTGTTGGGGTGGGCGATGAGGGATGTCTGCGTGTTCGCTGCGCGAACCCGCATCCGCTGCGGCGCTCCGCGCCTTGCGGGCTGCGCTGGAAAACGCCTTCGGCGTTTCCTCAGCTCCGCACCCTGTCGGGTTCGAATCCCTGTGTAAGGGGCACGCAACAAAAACGGCTCCATTGCTGGAGCCGCTCTCTGTTCTCTGGTGGGCGATGAGGGATTCGAACCCCCAGCCTTGTGCGTGTAAAGCACCTGCGCTAACCGTTGCGCCAATCGCCCGTGAGAAGACAGTATATCGAAATGTGCGGCGCACGGCTACAATGGGATGCGCTATTTTGTCGAACGAAGGGGGCTTATGACGTCTTCGGTGCTTCCTGGCGAGCCTTTGGGCGAGCTTAAGGCGCGTTTGTCGCGCGTGCGTTATGTGTTTACCGATCTGGACGGCACGATGCTTGCGTCGGGTTCCCATGTGCTGGCGGATACGTCGGGCGCGCCGAGCCTTGCCTGCGTGCAGACGCTGCTTGAGCTGCGCGAGGCCGGTGTCGAGGTCATTCCGTGCTCGGGGCGCAACCGTGCCATGCTTCACGAGGATGCGCGCCTGCTCGACCTCCACTCCTACATTGGAGAGATGGGTGGCCTGCTCATGCTCGACCAGGGCAAAAGCGAGTGGTGCTACTACACGGCAGACATGGAGTACGACCCGTCCTGCGGTCTTACGCCGCATCAGG
This sequence comes from Bacteroidaceae bacterium, assembly GCA_963617695.1. Classification (GTDB taxonomy): domain Bacteria; phylum Actinomycetota; class Coriobacteriia; order Coriobacteriales; family Coriobacteriaceae; genus Collinsella. The sequence goes on along the minus strand of CAVEPV010000019.1, from coordinate 13,012 downwards.
TGATCGAGCAGACGGGCGTGTGCGACCGAATTGTCGAGCGCTACCCGGGCCTGCTCGAGTATCACAACGACATGCAGCAGGGCTACAAGTACCGCGAGGTCACGGTGGCCATGCGCGGCGAGGTGCCTGACGAGGAGGCCACGGCCATGCTTGCCGAGTCTGGCCTGAACCTCGACTGGGGCTATAACGGCTACCTGCCGCACATCTCGCGCCCGACCACGCTCGACCTGCCCGAGGGCGTGCCCGGCCGCGCGTTCAACGTGAGCCCGGCCGGCCTCAACAAGGGCCGCGGCATCGCGCGTTTCTGCGAGCTGCGCGGCATCGACCCGGCCGAGACCCTCTCCATCGGCGACGCGTCTTCGGACTTCCTCATGGCCGACGCCACGGATACGTTCTTCTTGGTCGAAAACGGCCTGAACGCGGCCGGTGTGGACGAGTTCTTGGCCACGCACGAGCACGCCTACGTCACGCAGGGGCGCAATGTTGACGGCTGGGTCTCGTCCATGCGCACTCTGCTTGCGGCCAAGCGCTAAGCGATGGAGGCACGGCTATGAGCACGCGGGAAAACGCACGTCCCATCGGGGTGTTCGACTCGGGTCTGGGCGGCCTTACGGTGGCGCGCGTCATCGCCTCGGCCCTGCCGCATGAGTCGGTCTACTACTTTGGCGACACCAAGCGCTGCCCCTACGGCACGCGCAGCGAGAACGAGGTTCGCAGCTTTGCGTTGCAGGCTGGCCGCTGGCTCTCGCGCCATGACGTCAAGATTATCGTCATCGCGTGCAACACGGCCACGGCGGCCGCCTTGCGCGTTCTGCAGCAGACGCTCGATGTGCCGGTGATCGGCGTTATCGCTCCGGGTGCCCGCGCGGCCATCAACAGCACGCGTACCCGCAAGGTGGGCGTTCTGGCCACCGACCTTACCGTGCGCTCGGGCGCCTACACGCGTGCCATCCAGGATCTGGATGCGGGTGTTGACGTTTACGGCTGCCCCGCCTCGCGCTTTGTGGAGCTGGTAGAGGGCGAGCTGGCAACGGGCGCTCACCTGCAGGAGCGCTGGCTCGAGGACGAGGACATCTTCGACACGCCCGACGTGCGCGCCTGCGTGCGCGAGGTCGTGGAACCCCTGCATGGTCGTGGCATCGACACGGTGGTACTCGGCTGCACACACTTTCCGCTGCTGGTGGGGCCTATCCGCCATGAGCTGGGGCCCGAGGTACGCGTGGTTTCTTCTGCCGAGGAGACAACTCGCGAGCTGATTGACATCCTGCAGCGCCGCGAGCAGCTCGCAGAGGCCGACGCCCTGCCTCAGCACCGCTTTGCTACCACCTCCGACAACCTGGCGGAATTCGCCGCGGCGGGCAGCTTTATCTTTGGCCAGCCGCTTAAAAGCATCGAACACGTTGCGCTTGACGAGCTGGGCGCAAGCTAGCCCCAGCCTCAGCGTCAGAAAGGATTTGCACCCATGGATTACGTAGAGATCAAGCGCGCACAGGATCGCGCCGCCAACCAGATGCGCCCCGTGACCCTCACGCGCGAGGTCATGAAGAACGCCCTGGGCTCGTGCATGGTCGAGTTTGGCGACACCCGCGTGCTGTGTGCCGCCACCATCGAGGAGGGGCTGCCCGCGTGGCGCCGCGCTTCCAAGCTCGGTTGGGTCACGGCCGAGTACGCCATGCTGCCCGCCGCCACCAACCGCCGCACCAAGCGCGAGACCGGTTCGCGCAAGGGCCGCAGCATGGAGATCGAGCGCCTGATTGGCCGCAGCCTGCGCACCGTCTGCAACATGCGCGCGCTGGGCGAGTACACCGTCACCGTTGACTGCGACGTTCTGCAGGCCGACGGCGGCACACGCACGGCGAGCATCACGGGCGCCTGGGTGGCCCTGCACGACGCCCTCATGGCTTGGGTCGAGGCCGGCAAGATTCCCCGTCTACCGCTGACCGGCCAGGTGGCCGCCGTTTCCATGGGCGTGGTGGACGGCAACGAGCTGCTCGACCTCGATTACTCCGAGGACAGCCACGCCGAGGTCGATATGAACCTCGTGGCGACCGACACGGGCGAGATCGTGGAGCTCCAGGGAACCGGCGAGCAGACGCCGTTCGATCGCAAGCGTCTGAACAACCTGCTCGACCTGGGTGATCTTGGCATCAAGCAGCTGATTGACCTGCAAAACCAGGTTACGTGCTTTAGGGACGAGGAGTAGGGGAGAACCATGGCGCTGCCGAGCATCGATATCGAGACCCTAGATCCCGCGCGCACCATCGTGGTGGCGACGGGTAACGCCCACAAGCTCACCGAGATAGAGGACATCCTCTCGCGCGTGCTGCCCGACGTGTCCTTTGTAGCACTCGGCCAGCTGGGTGACTTTGAGGATCCCGAGGAGACGGGTACCACGTTTTTGGAGAACGCTCTCATCAAGGCCGAGGCTGCTGTGGCCCAGACGGGCTTCACCTCCATCGCTGACGATTCTGGCCTGGTGGTGGACGCGCTTAATGGAGAGCCGGGCGTGTACTCGGCCCGCTACGCCGGTGTTCACGGTGACGACGCTGCCAACAACGCCAAGCTGCTCGAGAAGCTCGACGGCGTGGCAGACGTCGAGCGCACGGCGCGTTTTATGAGCGTGATTGCGCTGGTAGATGCTAGCGGCATGGTGCTTACGGGCACCGGTGCCTGCGAGGGCGTGATTGGCCACGAGCTGCGCGGCGAGCACGGCTTTGGCTACGACCCGCTGTTTTTGCCGGTCGATACCCCGGGCAAGACCATGGCCGAGCTTACGCCTGCCGAGAAGAACGCCATCAGCCACCGTTTCCACGCACTGCAGGACTTGGCGGCGCAGCTCTCCGGCGACGAGTCGTAAAGGGCGGGCTTCTGGCTTCCGGTTGGTCGCGAGCACAGGGCATGCGCCGCGGGCACAGGGCATGCACTCGCGCCCGCAATTTGAGCTACTGACTTTGGTGAACCGGATGCCGCGCGCCATGACCTGGCGTGCGGCATCTTTTGTCTCGCGGTGTCATGCGCCCGTACCCGCGGCCCGTCCTCCGCAGGTTCTCCACACAATGTGCAATTGATACTGTCGGCTGCTATAATTCGTTCGTTTGTAGCTATTTTGGGCGGTTTATGCGCCGTCGCGCACACGCCTGTTGGAGGCCTAATGGAAGAGCTGGAAGTCAATCACGTCGAGGATATCCATAGCAAGCTCGAGGGCATGCTTGGTCAGCGCGTAAAGGTGCTCGCCAACATGGGACGCACGCGCGTCGTCGAGCGCATGGGTGTCATCAAGACCGTGCATCCGGCCGTCTTTATCGTCGAGGTCGAAGAGCGTCGAGGCCGCAAGTCGCGCCAGTCCTATCAGTACGTCGACGTGCTCACCGGCACCGTCGAGCTGTTTGACCCTGAGACGGGTGAGCACCTCTTTACGCCTCTGGGCAACCAACTCGAAGAGCACTAATCATGCCCGCAGATCCGTTGTTCAAGGTGTCTGCGCCCGCTAAGGTAAACCTCTACTTGGGCGTGAACACCAAAACAGACGAGCGCGGCTATCATCGGGTCGATTCGGTCATGTCTGCGGTCGGCTTGGCTGACGAGCTTACCGTGGCGCCTGCCAAGGAGCTTTCGGTCTCCTGCATCCCTGCGGCCGATTTTCCGCCACAGCAGAACACCGTCTGGCGTGCTGCCGTGGCCATGGGCGAGGTATTTGGCCGCGAGCCGAACTTTGCCTTCACGATCGAGAAGCACATTCCCATCCGTGCCGGCTTGGGCGGGCCTTCCACCGATGCGGCCGCAGCCATTTTGGCTCTGTGCCGCGCCTGGGAGATCGACCCGCATGATGAGCGCGTGGAGTCCGTCGCGCGCGCCATTGGCGCTGACGTGCCGTTCTTCCTTTACGGCCCGCCGGCGTACTTCTCTGGCGCGGGCGATGTGATGGAAGAGACCTTCGAGCCGCTCCACGATGCCGACGTGGTGCTCGTGCGTGCTCCCTCTGAGGGCGTTACGGCTGCCGCAGCCTACCAGCATTTTGACGTGAATCCGCAGCCGGTGCCCACGATCGAGCCGGTGCTCGAGGCCCTGCGCGCTGGCGACACTCGTGCCGTTGCTGCCTGCGTAGCCAACAACCTGGCCGCTGCTGCGCGCGAGATTGCGCCCGAGATCGACGACGTTTTGGCGTGGCTCAACGCTCAGCCAGGTGTGCTTGTGGCCGAGGTTTCTGGTTCCGGCTCGTGCTGTTTTGCTGTTTGTGACTCGTCTGCGGCCGCACGGACGATTGCCGACGCCGCCCGTGACCAGCGCGGTTGGTGGTCATGTGCGACCAAGATGGAGATGTGCGAATCGAATCGTTTTGATTGCTAGCATTCGCGGGAAACTTTTGTTACTATAGCTTGGCTATCGGGTTGTGGCTCAGTTTGGTAGAGCACTGCGTTCGGGACGCAGGGGTCGCTGGTTCAAATCCAGTCAACCCGACCATTGCATGTAAGAGGTCGCCTTCGGGCGGCCTTTTTGCGTTTGGGGCTCAAATTTCGATCGGCGCTCGCGCCATATCTCCCCCGCATTCCGAATATTTCGGCTCGGGAAAAACAAGTAGGGGAAATATGGCGCGGTTGTTCGGTTGTGGGCATCGCGGTATACTTCCATCTGCTTGTTTGCAAATCACTGGGAGGAAACCGCATGTTCCCTAAGGGTATGGAATGGATCGTCATCCTGATCGTCGCTCTGCTGATCTTTGGCCCCAAGAACCTGCCGAAGCTCGGTAAGTCGCTTGGTTCCACGGTCAAGAACATCCGTGAGGGCATGGAGGGCGACGAGAAGCCCGAGGCTGAGGAGACCACCGTCGACGCCGAGGACGAGGACGACGACGAGATCGCCGAGCTCGAGGCTAAGCTGGCCGCGGCCAAGAAGAAGAAGGCCGACAGCGACGCTGAGTAGGTTTTGCCCTGTAGCAACGGGGTGATCATCGACCGGCTTACCCTTGGGGCCAGCCGGTCTTTTGTGTGTTTACGTGGCAATAGCCACACGCGAGACGCAAGGAGTTTGTGCGCATGGATGCTAGCGAGATCGTACTGACAGCCGAAGGCCGCCAGAAGCTCATCGAGGAGCTCGAGTGGCGCGAGGGCGAGAAGAGCAAAGAGATCATCGAGCACATCAAGGAAGCCCGTGCGTTTGGCGACCTCTCCGAGAACTCCGAGTACGATGCCGCCAAGGAGGAGCAGGCCAAGAACGCCGCTCGCATCGCCGAGATCCAGGCCATCCTTGCCAACGCTCAGGACGCCGGCTCGTCTTCTAACATGACCGTCTCCATTGGCTGCACCGTCGCGCTTGTTGACGGCGACGGCGTTGCCACCGAGATCACGCTCGTGGGTACCACCGAGACCAACTCGCTGGAGCACAAGATCTCCAACGAGTCCCCCGTGGGCCGCGCCATCATCGGCCACGCCGAGGGCGAGACCGTGGAGGTCGTGACTCCCTCCGGCAAGTCTCGCACCTACACCATCACTAAGATCTCGCGCTAAGCCGCAGGTCCCGTATTGTATTGGCTCCCTGGGACCGTTTTGGTTCAGGGAGCCTTTTCGCGTTAACAGGAGGGCATCACCGATGTCAGAAAACCAGATCGAGGGCGCTGCCGACACCTTGAACGACGAGCGCGCGCGTCGCCTTGCAGACCGCGAGGCCATGCTTGCCGCCGGGCACAACCCCTATCCCGAGCACTCCGATGTCGAGGATTACGTAGTCGACATTGAGACCGAGTACGCCGACCTTGCCGATGGCGAGGACACTACCGACTCCGTGAAGATCGGCGGCCGTGTAGTGGCCAAGCGCGGCCAGGGCAAGATCATGTTCGTGGTGCTGCGCGACCCGACGGGCGACATCCAGCTCTTCTGTCGCATCAACGACATGAGCGAGCAGGACTGGTCGCTGCTCGGCGAGCTCGACCTGGGCGACATCATCGGCGTGACCGGCAACGTGGTGCGCACCCGCCGCGGCCAGCTCTCCATTGCGCCCACGAGCCTGACGCTGCTCTCCAAGGCCGTGCGCCCGCTGCCCGAGAAGTTCCACGGCCTCTCCGACAAGGAGACCCGCTATCGTCGCCGCTACGTTGACCTGATCGTCAACGAGGACGTGCGCGAGACCTTCCGCAAGCGTTCGGCCATTGTGAGCGCCTTCCGCCGTTACATGGAGGCCGACGGCTTCATGGAAGTAGAGACCCCCATCCTGCAGACCATCCAGGGCGGTGCCACGGCTAAGCCGTTCATCACGCACTTCAATGCCCTGAACCAGGAGAACTACCTGCGTATCGCCACCGAGCTGCACCTTAAGCGCCTGCTGGTGGGCGGCTTTGAGCGCGTGTTCGAGATCGGCCGCATCTTCCGCAACGAGGGCATGGACCAGACCCACAACCCCGAGTTCACCACCATGGAGGCCTACCGCGCCTACTCCGACCTTGACGGCATGAAGGAGCTTGCCGAGGGCGTGATCAAGGCCGCGAACGCCGCCGTGAACGACTCCGAGCAGATCGAGTACCAGGGTCAGATCATCGACCTTTCCGGCACCTGGCCGAGCCGCCCCATGACCGAGATTGTCTCTGACGTGCTGGGCCGCACCGTGACCATCGACACGCCGGCCGAGGAGCTCGCTGAGGACTGCCGTGCCCACGGCATCGAGGTCAAGCCTGAGTGGACTTCTGGCAAGCTGATCGCCGAGCTCTATGACGAGCTGGGCGAGGCATCCATCGTGAACCCCACCTTTGTGTGCGATTACCCCATCGAGGTCAGCCCGCTGGCCAAGCGCTTTGAGGACGACCCGCGCCTGACGCACCGCTTTGAGCTGGTCATCGCCGGCCACGAGTACGCCAACGCTTTCTCTGAGCTTAACGATCCCGTTGACCAGGCAGAGCGCTTCCGCAAGCAGGTCGAGGAGAAGTTCGCCGGCGACGACGAGGCCATGGAGTACGACGAGGACTACGTGCGCGCGCTCGAGTACGGTATGCCGCCCGCCGGCGGAATCGGCATCGGCATCGACCGCGTGGTCATGCTGCTCACCGACTCCGCGAGCATCCGCGACGTGCTGCTGTTCCCGCACATGAAGCCCGAGGCCGGCACCAAGAGCGGGGCCGCCGCCGCGCGCAAGGCCGACGAGGCCGCTGCTGCCGAGGCTCGCGCCGCTGCGTCGTACGCCGAGAACAAACAGCCGACGCTTGATCTTTCCAAGGTCGCCGTGGAGCCGCTGTTCGAGGAGTTCGTCGACTTCGAGACGTTCAGCAAGTCCGATTTCCGCGCCGTGAAGGTCAAGGCCTGCGAGGCCGTGAAGAAGAGCAAGAAGCTCCTCAACTTCACGCTCGACGACGGCACCGGCAACGACCGCACGATCCTCTCCGGCATCCACGGCTTCTACGAGCCTGAGGAGCTGGTGGGCAAGACGCTCGTCGCCATCACCAACCTGCCGCCGCGAGCCATGATGGGCATCGACTCCTGCGGCATGCTGCTCTCCGCCATCCACAAGGAGGGCGAGGAGGAGCGCCTCAACCTGCTGCAGATTGACGACGCCATCCCGGCCGGCGCCAAGCTGTACTAGGCAAGAAGGTATCCCCAGGCACATGCTTGGGTAAGCTGGATACGTGCCCGTTCGCCTTGTGGCGCGCGGGCACGTGGTTTAAGGGACAAAACCCGAGGGGAAGCCCGAATGTTCGACAAGTTTACTGACAAGGCGCGTAAGGTCATGAGCCTGGCTCAGGACGAGGCCCGCGCGCTGGGACAGATGTACGTGGGCACCGAGCACCTGCTGCTTGGCCTCATCAAGGAGGGCGAGGGCATCGCCGCCCAGGCGCTCGCCCAGCTCGACATCACCTATGACGAGGCCGTTGAGGCCGTGCGTGAGGTCACGGAGCGCGCCAGCGAGCCGGTGCCGGGCGGCCACATCCCGTTCACGCCGCGCGCCAAGCGCGTGCTCGAGGGCGCCTACCGCGAGACCATGAGCCGCGGCGCCACCTACATCTCCACCGAGCACCTGCTGCTTGGCATCGTGCGCGAGGGCAACGGCGTGGCCATGGAGACCCTGAGCCGCATGGGCGTCTCGGGCGACGCCGTCCGCAACGCCGTCAACGAGCTTATCCAGAAGAACTCCCCGGCAGACGAGGCGCCACAGGTCCAGGAGGTCCGCATCGGGCCCGACGGCGTGAGCGTGGGCCCTGCCCGCAGCGCCGCTTCCGCTGGTGACGAGGCCTCGGTGCTCGAGAGCTACGGCAAGAACCTCACGGCGCTTGCCGCCGAGGGCAAGCTCGACCCGGTGATCGGCCGCGACCGCGAGGTCGAGCGCGTGATGCAGGTGCTCGCACGTCGCCAGAAGAACAACCCGCTCATCCTGGGTGACCCGGGCGTGGGCAAGACGGCCATCGTCGAGGGCCTGGCGCAGCTCGTGGCTGCCGGCACGGTGCCTGACATGCTGCGTGGCAAGTCCATCTGGACGCTCGACGTCTCCTCGCTCGTGGCCGGTTCCAAGTACCGCGGTGAGTTCGAGGACCGCCTCAAGAAGGTCATCGCCGAGGTGCAGCAGGACGGCAACATCATCCTGTTCATCGACGAGATGCACACCATCATCGGTGCTGGCTCGGCTGAGGGCTCCATCGACGCCGCGAGCATTCTCAAGCCACCTCTTTCCCGCGGCGAGATTCAGGTCATCGGCGCCACCACGGCCGAGGAGTACCGCAAGCACATCGAGAAGGACTCTGCCCTCGAGCGCCGCTTCCAGCCGGTGAACATCAACGAGCCGAGCTGCGCTGACACGCTGCAGATCATCTTGGGCCTGCGTGCCGCCTACGAGAAGCACCACCACGTGCGCTACACCGAGGAGGCCCTCGAGGCTGCGGTGACGCTTTCGGATCGCTATATCCAGGACCGCTTCCTTCCCGACAAGGCCATCGACGTGCTCGACGAGGCCGGCGCACGCACCCGCGTGCACAACATGGTGCTGCCGCCCGAGGTTGCCGAGGTCGACGAGGAGCTTTCCCGCGTCCGCACCGACAAGAAGGCTGCCGCTGCCGCCCAGGAGTTTGAGGAGGCCGCCCGCCTGCGCGACCGCGAGAAGGAGCTTTGCGCTCGCCGCAGCGAGCTCGAGGACGCCTGGCACAAGCGCATGAGCGAAAACGTCGTCACGGTGGACGAGAACGCCATCGCCGACGTCGTCTCTTCCATCACCGGCGTGCCCGTCTCCAACCTCTCCGAGGCCGAGGCCTCCAAGCTGCTGCGTTGCGAGAGCGTGCTGCACGAGCGCGTGGTTGGCCAGGACGAGGCCGTGAGCGCCGTGGCCCGTGCTATCCGCCGTAGCCGCAGCCCGCTCAAGGATCCGCGCCGCCCGGGCGGCTCGTTCATCTTCCTGGGCCCCTCGGGCGTGGGCAAGACCGAGCTTGCCAAGTCGCTTGCCGAGTTCCTCTTCGGCTCCGAGGATTCGCTCATCACCTTCGATATGAGCGAGTACATGGAGAAGTTCGCAGTGAGCAAGCTCGTCGGTGCCCCTCCGGGATACGTGGGCTATGACGAGGGCGGCGAGCTTACCAAGGCCGTGCGTCGCAGGCCCTACTCCGTGGTGCTGTTCGATGAGATCGAGAAGGCCCATCCCGACGTCTTTAACATCCTGCTCCAGATCCTTGACGAGGGCAGGCTCACCGACGGCCAGGGCCGCAAGGTCGATTTCTCCAACACCGTCATCATCATGACGAGCAACGTCGGTGCGCGCGAGATTGCCAAGCCCGGCGCCATGGGCTTTGGCTCCACCTCCGGCCAGCTCTCTGACGAAGAGATCAAGAGCCGTGCCATGGGTGAGCTCAAGAAGCTCTTCCGCCCGGAGTTCATCAACCGCGTGGACGAGATTGTGGTCTTCAAGTCGCTCACGTCCGAGCAGATTCGCGGCATTGTGGACCTGCTGGTCATCAACCTGCGCAACCGCCTCATCGGCCAGGGCATGTCCATCGAGCTCACCGATGCCGCCAAGGACCTGCTCGCCAAGGAAGGCACCGACCCGATCTATGGTGCCCGTCCGCTGCGCCGCGCCATCCAGACCCACGTCGAGGACCCGCTGGCCGAGCAGCTGCTCTCCGGTGGCTGGTCTGCGGGTGACATCGTGCTGGTAGATGTGGGCGAGGACGGCAAGCTCGCCTTCACCAAGACGGCCGGCGCCATCCCCGAGCGCACCGAGCGCGAGCACATGGAGTTGCCCGACGCCTCCTCAACCTGGCATGCGCCTTCCGGCTCCACCTCCAACACCGGCTCCGGCCTAGCCGCCGCCGGCAACTAACAGACCCTAAAAGGTTGACCCCAAAGACCCCGCCCACCGCGGGGTCTTTCCTTGTTGAGGCGCAGCTGGCCATGAGACTTCGCGCGGCCGGCAGCAAGTACGTTGGCGCAGCCACAACGTACCCCAAAGCGCAAGGGGGCGTTGCGCGCCGCGAGATTCCGCATGAGCCGAAGGCCACTAAATGTGGCCTTCGTGCGAGCGCAGGACTGCCCGAGCGGCGCGTAATGCCCCCCCCTTGCGCGGCGAGAGCGGTTGTTTGCTACAAAGTCATCTCTAAAGCTGCCACTAGAACGCTCGTGGCTACTGGTACCTCAGCGCCTCAACCGGATCGAGCTTGGCCGCGCGGCGGGCGGGGTAGTACCCAAATATGAGGCCGATGAGCACGCAGATCCCAGTGGCCAGCGCCACGGCGTCAGGCGAGATGGCCGGCGAGATGGTCGAGTTCACGGAGACGCCGAGCGCCGAGGCAAGCCCGCTTTGGCTTGCGGCCCAGGCCAGGCCCCACGCGCCGGCATATCCTACGGCTGCGCCGATGACGCCGCCGGCAAGGCTGATGGCGATGGACTCGGCCAAGAACTGCGTGGTGATGTCGGAGCGCGTGGCGCCAAGGGCCCGGCGCAAGCCAATCTCTCGGATGCGCTCGGTGACGTTGGTGAGCATCATGTTCATGATGCCAATGCCGCCCACGAGAAGCGAAATGCCTGCTACGGCGCCCGCCATCAGCGAAAACGAGTTCATGAACCCGTTCATCGAGTCGATGCTGTCCTTCATGGAGTAGACGTAGACGGCATCCTGCATGTCATCGGAGAGATTCTGCATCTTGATGATCTGGCTGGTGGTCTTCTGGACGATGGAGTCCATGTCCTGCTCGTCGCGGGTATAGCCCACCGCGCCGCTGTAGTCGGTCGTTCCGTGAGAGAAGCGGCTCTGAACGCACTTGTGGGGCAGCCATGCCGCGCCATAGCCATCGCCCATGGAATACTCGGAGCCCTGGCCGGTGACGCCGACGATGGTGTAGACGCCCTCGTCAATCTTGATGGTCTTGCCGGTTGGATCGGCCTCGGCGTCGCCGAAGAGCTGGCGCATGACATCGGAGGTGACGATGCAGACCTGGGCTCCGCGCGAGCACTCCTCGCTCGTCCACTCACGGCCCTTGGAGACAGTGACGCCGGTGGCGGTGAGGTAGTCGCTCTCGCAGCCGATGATCGAGAGGTTGATGCTGCCCTTGTCGGTCTTGGCGGTGCCGCCGGTATCGAGCTCGCCGGCGACAAACTCGTACTCGGGGATGGTCTTCTCGAGCGTGTCGAGGTTTGCCTCGGAAAAGCCGTAGGGGGCGTAGATGTTCACGCGCTTGGCTGCATTGAGGCCGAGCTCGCCCACGAGTGAGTTGCGAATGCCGCCGATGAGCGAGGTCATGGCGATAACGGCCGCGATGCCGATGACAATGCCGAGCACCGTGAGCAGGCTGCGGCCGCGGTTGGCGTCGAGCGCCGTGGCGGTCTCTTTCATGAGGTCACGAGGCGTCATGGCTAGACCTCCGGAAGGTCGAGGTTGCGCTTGCGTGCGGTTTGCGCGACGGGGGAGGGCACGGCCTGCACGGGCGCAACGGGCACGCCGCCATGAGCAGGCCCGCCGAGCGTGCCGCCGACGCGGCCCTCGCTCACGAAGGCACCCTGTGCCAGGCGGCCGTCGAGGATGTGCAGGGCGCGGTCGGCGCGGGCGGCCACGTTCGGGTCGTGGGTGATGAGCACGATGGTCTTGCCGCGGTCGCGCAGACGCTCAAAGGTCTGCATGACCATCTCGCCGGTGGCGGAGTCGAGGTTGCCCGTGGGCTCGTCGGCCAAGATGATGGCAGGGTCGCACACGAGGGCACGTGCGATGGCGACGCGCTGCATCTGTCCGCCGGAAAGCTCGTTGACCTGGTGGTCGAAGTGGTCAACCGGCAGGTCAACGGCCGTGAGCGCCGCAACGGCGCGCGGCTCGCGCTCGCGCACGGGAACGTCGCCGTAGACGAGTGGCAGCATGACGTTGCGCAGCACCGTGGCGCGCGGCAACAGGTTGAAGCTCTGGAAGACAAAGCCGATGCGCTGGCCTCGCACAAAGGAGAGGTCGTCGTCGGATAGCGTCGAGACGTCCACGCCCTCGAGGCGATAGGTGCCCGTGGTGGGGGTGTCGAGCAGGCCGAGGATGTTCATGAGGGTCGACTTGCCCGAGCCCGAGGGGCCCATGATGGCCACGAACTCGCCCTTCTCGACCGTCAGCGAAACGCCGCGCAGGACATGGTTGAGGACGGGGCCGTTCTCGAAGATGCGGTGGACGTTTTGGATGTCGATGACTGACATGGCTTAGCCAATCGAGGATTCGTCGTAGCCGGCCACTTCGCCCGAGTAATCGCCGGAAGCGTCCATGCTGGCGTCCACCATGCCGCTTATGACGACGAGGTCGCCGTCGGAAAGCGAGCCGTCGGTGGGCTTGACCGCGGCCTCGTTGCCGTTGTCGGCGAGCACCTCAACGGTGACGGTGGTGCCCTCGTGGGTGTTGGGGTTGGTCTCGACATAGACCGAGCCGGTGCCGTCGCCATAGGTGGTGAGCGCGGCGCTGGGAACGATGAGGGTCGACTCAAAGGAGCTGGTGGTGATGTTGACGTTGGCCGTCATGCCGGGCTTGAGGCCCTCAGCAGGCTCGGGGATGACGAGCTGCACGGCATAGGTGGCGCCGCCTGATCCAAAGCCAG
>CAVEPV010000018.1:0-34260 GCA_963617695.1 Bacteroidaceae bacterium | reverse complement strand
AGACCGCCGACTGCGAGGTCTCCGTGGTGTCGGCGATGTCGGCGACGCAGAGCTCACGGCCCATGAGGGTGTAGAGGATCTTGATGCGAGTGGTGTCGCTGAAGACCTTAAACAGGTCAGCGAGGTCGTAGAGCAACTCTTCGTCCGGCATGTCTTCAAGCGGGCAGGGGCCCTCGAGTTCAGTCTGGTTCTGCTCGTCCATACTGACATCCCTTCATATGAACAGGCGCTCATACTTTTACGCCTTCATTGTATGAGCACCTGTTCATATGTCAATGGTATTTTTCGGATTTTGGGTATCTAATCTCGCCTGCGCTTTTGCATCACCCGCGGCCTTGCTTGCCTGCTCACCTGATCGTCTGGCCGAGTGCGGGCTTGTATGATTTTACTTGGTGTCTGGTTGATATTCTGCCAGCTGCTTCCGAGTGCCCCTGGCTGTCCGCCGCCCCGTCCGCTGTTTCCGAGTGCTGCCGCCGTCTGCCGTTCCGCCTGTAGCTTCCGACTGCTGCTGACTGTTCGCCGTCCCGCCCGCAACGCTGTTCGCCCTGTCGCAATCGGCCGGGGGGCAACGTTTTGGTTCCGCATCGATTGACTACCGGAGGATTTTTACCTTTTTGTACGTTATGCATGGGTGGGGACAGCGATTTCGTGTGCCGGGAGCCTATCCGAGTCCTTTTTGCGGTCAGATTCTTGGCTCGTTGGAGCATTGAACGGTGTTCACGTATCGCATAAACGTACAAAAAGGTAAAAATCCTCCGGTGTGGTTTCTCCCGAGGCAGATCCGGGCATTTTTGGTGCATAAAACAGGTTCATCTAAGACCAAAACTGCATATCGTCAAAATACGGGTCAGGTTCATTGGAGAAAGGCTCGCCCTGCTCGCGTTCGCTGCATCGCTCCGCCTTTCGAGCATCTAGGTAACGGCGCAACACAAACCGCCTCAGCTGCTCCTGCGCAATGAAGAAGCCACTGGGCAGACTTGAAGGCCTGATACCTTCCTTGCGCATGATTGCCGCCGTGACTCGCGGAAAGGCCGTCTTGTCGAAAAAGGTGTGTCGATTGATATTGATGACCTCGTATCCCATAGCCGAAAGCGCATTCTTGCGCTCCTCATCCACGGTCTGCACCCCTTCGGCATCGTGGTAAAAACCGTTGTACTCAATGTCCGTTTTCGAGCGCGGGAGATAGATGTCGAAATAGAAAAATCTCCTGCGCGTGAGCTGCCGGGCTGAAGCCGTGACTGCAACGCATCGGTCTACATCAAGCTTCTTGATGCCCAACCCTCCCTCAGACTTCGGGAGGCAAAGCATCAGGGTGAAGGCTGTCTCCAGCGGCGAGCGGCATCCTCCCCGAACGTATTTGATTGCACGGCGCGCAAGCTTGCTGCCGCGCATAGGCGCTGCTCCATCAAAGTACGAGGCAAGCTCTTGTGGCGACGTTAAGGCCGGTCGCTCTCGGTATTCCCCGCTTTCTCCAATGGGGAGCGTATAGGCTGAACAGAGCTCAAAGTAGTATTCAACAAGCTCTCGAAAGTTCATTTCTGTCGCGGCTTGAAGGGCGCAAAGCTCTACACAGGGGATAAATAACTCCTCTTCCAGAAAGACAATATCTTCGTAGGCATTTACAAAGTTGTTCAGATGCATCGAGCAACCAGGAAGCTTTCTCCTGTTGGGAGTTCGAAGGAGAAGAAGGTCGATTGGCGCATTGTCTTCTCCCCGGAGGCCGAGCGCCCGTAGATAGTGCTGGGCACGTTTAAGGTCCTTTTCGTTTGGCGTGGCGGCGGTGAGTTCGTTGGGGTCGAGCGGCCAAGCGTTCTTGAGCGGCTTGGATTGGAGCCGGTGGATGCTACGCGCGGTGCTATGTGAAAAAATGATCGCCATAACATGAGTGTCCCGCGCGCAGGGGCGATACGCTGCGGCTTTTTAAGGTTTTGACCGCTGGTCTTACAGATTTTGGCTAACTTGCTTACACGGGTCTGCGTCTGGCTCTGCTGCAATTCCAATCGAGAGCTTGACCAGCAGAAAAGCGGAGGGAGCTCTCTGGCCGTGCGCGCGGTTTGTGTTGATGGCGTGTGCGGGCTTGGCCCGGGAGTAAGAGACGGAGCCGGCTCACGGGCACGCTCGTTGGTGAAGCAGGCGGATCTGATCCGCCGAGTGCAAGGGGGGTCTGGGGTTGCGGGCGGGAATCGCGTTGTCCCCGCGCGACCCCCCCTTAATCGTTCGTCAGACTGGGCGCGGGACCACGTGACCGGGGGCGCGGCGCGCGTTGCCATTGCGCTAAGAGTTTAGCCGTGCAAGTGGAGGAGGATTCCTGCAGCTACGGGGAATATGTAACTTGGAAGCAGCATTTTTGTGAAGGCAGCGACTTCCCTGAGGTATCCGCGCGACCACAGGTGTCCTGCGGATGACGCACCAACCCCTTTGGCGTGCAGACCGCATTTGCGAGCATAGTGCAGACAGCGTGCGAGGTGATAGTCCGTCGAGACTACGGCGACGGTCGAGCTGACCGTAAATGACTTTTTGTTTTTGAGCAGTTCAAGCGAGAGGCGCATGTTTTCCTGGGTGGTCGTAGAGCGCGCCTCTGTCCAAATGAGGTCTGCGGGCACGTTGTGATCCAGCAGATAGGTCTTCATCGCGCCAGCCTCGCTGATGCATTCGTCGGCGCCTTGCCCGCCGGAGACTACGAAGTGAGCGTGGCATCCGCACGAATCCCACAGCTCGAGTGCACGGTCGAGGCGCGCTTCCAGAATGGGGGAGGGGGCGGCTCCCCTGAGTGCGGCACCGGGGACGATGATGAAGTCCACGGACGAATCGGGATCGGAACGGTGTCGGGCAGAATGCACGTTCAAGGCCAGAACCGAGAGGCTAAACCATACGGAGCAGCTGCCGGCTATATAGGCGAATGCACGCACGGCCCCGTGCCAGCCGAAGGCGATGGCTGCTGCGGGGGTGGCACCGCAGGCGACCAGTAACGCCGCGCCCACGATTCCCAGAATCGCGATGACAGAAACCCCTCGCGCGCGTAGCGAGGCGATGGAGTGAGCGAGGAGATCCGCGGAGCAAACGAGCGATAAGAACAGACTTGCCATTGAGCTCCTCCGTCCGGCCATCCAAGCGGCATGAAAAAAGCCCCAACTGGGTTGGGGCTTTAACAATCAAGGGTGGAGACGAAGGGAATCGAACCCTCGGCCTCTGCCATGCGACGGCAGCGCTCTCCCAGCTGAGCTACGTCCCCAAGACAAGTGTTCATGATAGCAAGCAGCGGCGTGCTGTCAATGGAAATAGCCAAAAAAGGGCCGCCCCACACTTCACGAAAATGAACCCACCTCTACAAGGTGGGCGCCCTCATCGCGTCCTCCAGCGTCCTCAACAACGAAGGATACCTGTACCGACAACGACTGTGTGGGCTCCCTAAATAAACTCGACGGTTCACCCAGTTGCTCCGTGTGGGGCGGAACACCTTCATCATAGGCCAGCCCAAATTCAATACCAGTCTTGACTTATAAATTCCCTTGGCCGAAGATGGGGGAGCACTCGCGCATGTTTCGATTTGCTCGCGTGCATGAACATCGCTTCTATCAACGCCGCAGCTTGTGCGGCGTTTTTTGTATTCGCAGAGCGCTTGCAGAGGCGCTTGCCGACAGCTTGCCGAAAGGACGTGTGCCCCCTGTGTCTGCCTTGCTTGCCCCCGCCGCGCTCGCATCGTGCGAGCTGTGCCCGCGCCGCTGCGGAGCCAGGCGTGCGCAGGGAATGTCGGGCGCCTGCGGGGCAACCGACACACTCAAAATCGCGCGCGCGGCACTTCATATGTGGGAGGAGCCGCCCGTTTCCGGTGAGGCGGGCTCGGGAACCATCTTTTTCAGCGGGTGCCCACTCAAGTGCGTCTACTGCCAAAACCACGAGATCTCGACCGGCAACTTTGGGCTCGAGGTCACGCCTGCCCGTCTCTCTCAAATCATGCTCGAGCTGCAAGACCAAGGCGCGCTCAACATCAATCTGGTCACGGCGACGCACTATGCGCACCTGCTGCCCGACGCCATCGCCCGGGCGCGTGCCCGGGGGCTCTCCGTGCCCATCGTCTACAACACGAGCGGCTACGAGCGCGTGAGTGCCGTGCGTGAGCTGGGCGACCTGGTTGACGTGTGGCTCACGGACTTCAAGTATGCCTCCGCGCTACTTGCCCGCGAGCTTTCGCGTGTGGAGGACTATCCTGCCCAGGCCGAACGCGCGCTCGCGCAGATGCGCGCCGAGATTGAACGTCGTGGCGGCATCGCCTACGACGAGGACGGCATTATGCAGCGAGGCATCATCGTGCGCCATCTGGTGCTCCCCGCGCACGCGGACGACTCCTGTGCGGTGCTCGATGCCGTTTGGCGCACGGCCGGCGACGTGCCTATTTCGGTCATGAATCAGTACACGCCCAATGCGCTCATGCGCGCGCAGGGCGGCGATCTGGCCCGCGCGGTGACCGAGGACGAGTACGAGCAGGTGCTCGACCATGCCGATGAGCTGGGCTTTACCACCTTGTTCTGGCAGGAGGGGGGAGCTGTGGACGAGAGCTTCACGCCCGCCTTCGATACCACGGGCGTCCTTGGCCCGGAGCTCGAGTAGGGCGCGCCTTGTTGCGCTCGTGCTCATCGTGGGCGCGGGGCATCAACGCGCGCGGCAACGGCTATACTCTATCCAGTCTTATCGGGCCTGCGGCATCGTTCGCGGGCTTTTGCGTATAACGCGTATAGCGAGAGAGGTTCGCGCATGGCTGAATCCCAAACAGCGCCGCTGACCGACGATGAGCGCGCCGAGCTCGAAGAGCTGCGCGCCCTGAAGGCCCAGCGTGAGGAAGAGGAGCGCGCCCGCCGTGAGCGCGCCGAGCTCGAGGCCCTTCGCGCCGAGCGAGAGGCTGCCGAGTCGGCTCCGGCCGAACCCGCGGCCTCCGCGCCTGAGTCGGCTGCGGCGTCCAAGGCCGCGCCTGCCCCTGCGGCGGCTCCTGCGCCTGCGGCGGCCCGCCCTGCGCCCGCCCCGCGCGACGAGAAGCCGGTTGTTGACCCCGAGAACCTCACCTTTGCCCAGCGCATGGTTCTGGGCGATAGCGCGCAGGCCGAGGAGGACGAGATTCCCGGCATGCCGCCCGCGCAGAAGATCATCGTCATCCTGGCGATTGCCTGCGTGATCGGCTTTGGCATCTGGATGTTCCTCAACCGGTAGCGCGCGCGACCGGGTGGCGCTCGCGGGCTCGTCTCTTGTGGCTGCTGGCCCTGGTGCCCGCATCTTGTAGGTGCCCTTGCCGCCGGTCCTGCGCCCGCACGTAGCGCCCCAGACCTTGCCTCACCCGGCAAGCGCGCCCGCCCCATCCGCGGCCCGCCCGCTTCGCGCTCGCCGCAGCAATCATTGGAGACAGCATGGCTTTGACAGACGTATCGCGCCCCACCGACGTGGCGATGCTCACCGACCTCTACGAGCTCACCATGGCCCAGGGCCTTTGGGAAAACGGCAAGCTCGAAGAGCAGGGCTGCTTTACCGCTTTCTACCGCGACAAGCCCTTTGGCAGCGCTTATGCCGTGATGTGCGGCACGTCCGACCTGCCCGATCTGGTGGAGAACCTGCGCTTTAGCGATGAGGACGTCGACTACCTGACCTCGCTCGAGGCCCCGGCCGGCGGCCGCATGTTCAACCCTGAGTTCTTGGAGTACCTGCGCGGATTCCGCGCCCACGTGGACATCGACGCCGTGCCCGAGGGCGAGCTCGTGTTCCCGCGCGAGCCCATGGTGCGCGTGGTGGGCCCGGCGCTCGAGTGCCAGCTGCTCGAGACGGCGCTGCTCAACACCATCGGCTTCCAGACGCTCGTTGCCACCAAGACGGCGCGCGTGGTCTCGGCCGCCAAGGGCCGTCCCGTGGCGGAGTTCGGCCTGCGCCGTGCCCAGGGGCCGGATGGCGGCATGGCTGTCGCGCGCGCGAGCTATGTGGCCGGTGCCGCCAGCACCTCCAATGTGCTGGCCGGCCGCAAGTACGGCATTCCCGTGTTTGGCACGCACGCGCACAGCTGGGTGATGAGCTTCGACACCGAGCTCGAGGCCTTCCGCGCCTTCGCCGCCTCTATGCCCAACAACTGCACACTGCTCATCGACACCTACGACGTGCGCGAGGGCACCGAGAACGCCATCACCGTCGCCAAGGAGATGGAAGCGCGCGGTCAGCGCCTGGCGGCCATCCGCATCGACTCGGGTGACCTGGCCAAGCTTTCGGCCTACGTGCGCGAGCGCTTTGACGCGGAAGGGCTGCCTTACGTCAAGATCTCGGTCTCCAATGACCTGGACGAGTACACCATTCAGTCGCTCCTCTCGCAGGGCGCGCCCATCGACTCGTTCGGTGTGGGCACCAAGCTCTCTACCTGCTATGACCAGCCGGCGCTGGGCGGGGTCTACAAGCTCTCCGCGCGCCGCGAGGCGGGAGACGCGAGCTGGACGCCCGTGGTTAAGCTCTCCGAGCAGCCCTACAAGCGCACCATCCCCGGCCTGCAGAAGATTCGCCGTTTTTACGACGAGTCGGGCAGCCCGGTGTGCGACATGATCTATGACGAGGCCTGCACGGCGCCTGCCGGCACGACCATCGTCTCGGTGGACGACGCGGCGCTGGTGGCCGATGTTTCGGGTCTGGAGGGCCGCGAGGTCATGGTGCCCATCGTGCGCGACGGCGCCGCCGTGGCTCCGCGCGAATCCATCGAGGACGCCCGCGCCCGCTGCAAGGCGGCTCTGGGCTCGCTCGATCGCGTGTACAAGCGCTTTCTTTACCCGCAGTCCTACACGGTGGGCATGGAGGAGAACCTTGCTCGCCTGCGCGACGAGCTGGTGCGCGAGCGCATGGCCGAGACGACCTCGGCCCTGATGTGGAAGAGGCAGGGGTAGAGCATGGGTCGCGACATGAAGACGATGGTCGTGAAGATCGGTTCCTCCACCGTGGTGGGGGAGGACGGTCGTGCCGACCGAGCGTTTATCAGAGACCTGGCAGACCAGGCTGCCGAGCTGCGCCGCCTGGGCTGGAATCTGGTAGTGGTGAGCTCGGGCGCTATGGCGTGCGGCTACAAGGTGCTGGGCTTTGAGGAAAAGCCCAAGGGCGACCTGCCGAGCCTGCAGGCGTGCGCTTCGGCCGGTCAGTGCCTGCTCTCGGCCGCCTACGACGAGGAATTCCACGCGCGCGACCTTCTGACCTCGCTCGTGCTGCTCACACGGCACGACACCGCGCGCCGTTCCTCCTACCTGCATGCGCGCGACGCCCTGCTGCGCCTGGTGGAACTGGGCGTGGTGCCCGTTGTGAACGAGAACGATACCGTCTCGGTCGATGAGATTCGCTTTGGCGACAACGATACGCTGGCGGCCCTTGTGAGCTGCCTTGTCTCGGCTGACCTGTGCGTCACGCTCTCGGACATCGACGGCCTGTACACCGCGAACCCCTCGACCGACCCCGACGCGCGCTTTATTCCGCGCGTGGAGAAGATCGACGCCGCGATCATCGAGAGCGCGGGCGACTCGTCCACCTCGGTGGGCACGGGCGGCATGATCACCAAGATCCGCGCGGCCCGTATCCTCATGACGGCGGGCATCTCGAGCGTGATCTGCTCTGGCCAGGAGGCCGATGCTCTGGTGCGCCTGGCGCGCGGGGAGAGCGTGGGCACGTTGTTCGTGCCGCCGGCTGATCAACCCGAGATCGCGCCCCGCAAGCTCTGGATCGCGCTGGGCGATTCTGCCCACGGTTCCGTCACGGTTGATGCGGGCGCGGCTCGCGCCCTGCGCGCTAAGGGCTCCTCGCTGCTCGCGGTGGGTATCCGCAGCGTGGAAGGCCAGTTTGCCGCCGGGGACGTACTCGATGTACGCGATGAGTCTGGCTTTGTGCTTGCCCGCGGTATCGCTGAGGCCGACCGCGACACGCTTACGCTGGCCGCCGGCCGTCGACAGGAAGAGATCGAGTCGAATCGCCTGCTCTCGCAGCTGGGGGAGCGTCCGGCGATTCACCGCGACAACCTGATCCTGTTCGCGTAAGGACTTTCTGCCCGCTGTTCCGAGCACGGATAGCTGAAACGAGGCGAGGCGCCGACCTGCTGTTTTACGGCAGATCGGCGCCTCGTTCTGTCCGGCCTCGCGATTTTGGCGTGCGGCCTTAGGGTGGCTTTCCGGTCTCGGTCCCGAGTTCCGCGGCCTCGCGAGCAGCCCCTAGCCGCGGCTCTTGGGGCTCGGGTCGCGCGCTCGCCCCAGCGTTGCGCCACCAGGTGACCTGCGGCCTTTTCTCCTAGAACAGTCGTGCCAAGTCCCCGCGGCCCAGGGCCTCCTCGTAGAGGTGCTTGAAGACCTCGGTGTCGTGGTTGCCGTCGTGCTCGAACTCGTTGGTGACCCAGGCGTGGCTCGTGCCCACGCGGCTCAGCGTGTCGAGCTGCATACCGGAGTCCACGTACATGTCGTCAAAGTAGACGGCCGCCTGCAAGGGCACCTCGTTTGCGGCCAAGCGCTGCGGGTCATAGATCTTGTCCCAATCGGTGTCTTCCATCAGCAGGTCCATTGCGGCACGGAAGGGCTTGAGCTCGGGCATCTGCTCGAACATCCAGGGGAACATCGCCTCGCCGGTGAGCATAAGCGGGCGCGCGGCAGGGTCGAACTCGGGGCGCTTGGCCTTCTCAGCCGCAGCCGCCCAGCGGATGGGCATCGTGTCACCGTCGGCGTAGATGAACTCCTGCAGCGTCCAGTAGAGCGGGTTGGTGGCCGTGGTGGTGCGCGAAAGCGCACTCATCAAAAAGCCGTCCGAGATGACAGGCTCCTCGCTCAGGGTTCCGTCGCCATCCTCAAAGGCGTGGTCGAGCGCCCAGTGCATGCGCTCAAAGCAGGGCTTCATGCCAAAGTCGCTGCCAAAGAGCTGCAGACGCTCCACTGTCATAGGACTGCCGTCGGGGAGTGTCGGCTGCTGTTCGGCGATTGCGTCTGCGAGAGCGCTCAGACGCTCGACGTCTTGCGGGTAGCGCTCGTAGAACTGCTTGGTCTTGGCCACCATGCGCGGGAAGGTGTGCGCGTAGACCTCGGCAGCGTTTGCCGGCACGTGGGGAATGCCGCCGCAGGTAAAGCTTGCGGCCACGCCCTCGGGGAACAGCGACAGGTACGTGAGCGTCAAAAAGCCGCCGTAGCTCTGGCCCAGCGTGACCCACGGCTTGCCGCCGAACTGCGTGAGGCGCAGGTACTCAAAGTCGCGCACGATCGAGCTGGCGAGATAGCGCTTGAGGAAGTCCGCCTGCGCGCGGGCGCCGTTAGCGCCTGCGGCCTCGGCGCGCCGCCCCAAAGCCTCGATGCTCTTACCGCTCACGCGCCCGCTGCGGCCGGTGCCGCGCTGGTCAGGAAGCACGATGCGGAAGTGCTTTACGGCCTCGGCCATCCAGCCGTCAGAGGTGGGCGAAAGCGGGCGTGGCGATTCGCCACCCGGGCCTCCCTGCAGGTAGACGAGCAGCGGCAGGTCGGCGTTGATGTTTTCGGGCGAGCAGACCACGCGGTAGAAGAGCTTCGCGCTCTCGGGCGCACCGGCGATGGGGGCGGCGATGGCGCCGCGGCGCATGGTGCTGCCCACGGCGAGCAACGCCGGCTCCAGGCCGCGCCAGTCGAGCGGCACGTCGATCGAGTGGTCTTCCACATACAGGCCGGGGACGTAATAGCTTGCAAGCTTCATGGATGCTCCTTCTTGGGTCTTGTGACCTCCCCATGATAGCCCGCTCTCGTGTGGGCGCCGGCGGTTTTGCAACTCCATTTCGGGTGCACGCCGCGCCCCCAAGCACATCCGGCATCGGGTACCATATCTGCCAATCGACCATCCGCTGAGCACCCGCACAAAGGAGCACCCATGGAAGACGTCGCCGCATACGTTGAGCAGCTGGCCCTAAGCGCAAAGGAGGCCTCGCGCTCGTTGGGCTTTGCTCCTAACGAGGCGCGCCAGGCGACCGTGCGCCAGATGGCCGCGGCCCTGCGCGAGCACGCAGATGAGGTTCTTGCCGCCAACGCGCAGGATATGGAGGCTGCCCGCGAGGCGGGTACCGCCGCCGGACTTCTCGACCGCTTGCTGCTCACATCCGAGCGCATCGACTCCATGGCAGCTGGTCTTGAGAAGCTCGCCGACCTGCCCGACCCGGTGGGCCGCGTACTCGAGCATCGCACCATCGATTGCGGTCTTGACCTGCAAAAGGTGAGCGTGCCGTTGGGTCTTGTGGCCATGGTGTACGAGGCGCGCCCCAACGTGACGGCGGACGCCGCGGGCATCTGCATCCGCACGGGCAACGCCTGCATCCTGCGCGGTGGCTCGCTGGCCCAGCGCTCCTGCGTGGCCATCGCCCATGTGCTTGCCGACGCCGTGGAGACGGCGGGCTTCCCGCGCGCCGCGGTGAGCATCATCGAGACTACCGACCGTGCGGCCACGGGCGCCCTTATGAGCCTGCGCGGCACCGTCGACCTGCTCATTCCGCGTGGCGGAGCCGGCCTTATCTCCCGCTGCGTGCGCGAGAGCCTGGTTCCGGTGATCGAGACGGGCACGGGCAACTGCCATATCTATGCGCATAAGACCGCCGACTTTGAAAAGGCGCGCGCTATCGTTATGAACGCCAAGACCCAACGCGTGGGCGTGTGCAACGCGGCTGAGTCCCTGCTGGTGGACGAGTCTGTCGCGGAGGCGTTTTTGCCGCAGATGCTCGACGAGCTGGCCGAGGCGGGCGTGCTCATTCACGGAGATGCCGCCGCACGCGCAGCTGCCTCGCCCGTGGTGCTTGACGGCCACTTTGCTGACGCCACCGAGGAGGACTGGGGCCGTGAGTACCTGGCACTCGAGATGAGCGTCAAGGCCGTCTCGGGTCTCGACGAGGCCATCGCACACATCAATCGCTACGGCACCGGTCATTCCGAGGCCATCGTGAGCGAGGACGCGCAGGCACAGGAGCGCTTCTTGCGCGAGGTCGACGCCTCCTCTGTCTACGTCAACGCCAGCACGCGCTTTACCGATGGTGGCGAGTTCGGCTTGGGAGCAGAGATCGGCATCTCGACCCAGAAGCTCCACGCGCGCGGCCCCTTTGCCGCCGAGGCTCTCACTACCTACAAGTACGAGGTGCGCGGTACCGGCCAGGTGCGCCCGTAGGCCTCGGCCTCCTGGCTTTCTGTTCCTGCCGCATAGCAAACGAGCCCCTAAGGGCTCGCCGGCGCTGCACATACGTGCATACGAGAACGGCTCGCAACCCGTGTGGGGCTGCGAGCCGTTCGTCTTAGTTCGCGTTGAAGACGCTCGAGAGGCTCTCTTCCATGCGAACCTCAACATCGTCTTCGCTCGTGCCCAGAGCCACGGCGAGTTCCTGCACCGAGCGGCGGTGCGCCTCCTTTAAGATGCGCTGGTAGTAGCTGCTGGGCTTTTTCCCAATGCTCTCGGCAGCCTGGATGCGGCAACGCATGGTCTTGGCTACGCGCACGGTCGCGGGTGCGCCTTCTTTGATGAGCTGCTTGAAGTGCGTCTCTTCCAGGGAGCTGTTGCGCTCGGTGAACGGGTCGCACTCGATGCTCGCGTAGTCAGAAAGCAGGGCCTCGGCCTGCTCCTTGTCGATGCACAGGTGAAGACGGTCGGCTTGGGAAGTGGGGTAGAGGAGCTTCGTGCAGGCGTGGCCCGAATGAGCCTCGAGCTCGATCATGGGCGTGGGCTCGTCCTTAAAGCCCACCACGGTGCAGACTCCCTGACCCGGATGTACGACGTGCTCGCCGATGTTAAACATGCTTCCTCCGTCTTCTATGCAGTGTGTCAAATTTTGAGTCCTGTCTATTTTGCCACATTCCGCGAGGTAGAGCACAAAATAAGAACACCTCCCATCTCCCGGGCGAGGGGGGATGGGAGGTGCTTCAGACGCTCGTGCTAAGCCGTTTCGCGGCCAGGCAGGATGTTTTAGCGGATGCGACGCTTAGACACGATGCCGATGCCTGCGATCGCCACGCCCACAACGGCTACGGCTGCGATGGCGATAAGGGCGTTGTCGCCCGTCTTGGGCAGGGCGCCATTGTTTGCCTTGGGCTGGTCGTCCTTCTTTCCAGGGGTGTCGTCATCGTCGTCGGGGACGTTGCCGCTGTCGTTGGTAGACCAGTGGGCATAGATCGTCGTGTCCGCATCGA
Source organism: Bacteroidaceae bacterium (assembly GCA_963617695.1). Taxonomy (GTDB): domain Bacteria; phylum Actinomycetota; class Coriobacteriia; order Coriobacteriales; family Coriobacteriaceae; genus Collinsella. Next base: position 22,105 of record CAVEPV010000018.1, on the reverse strand, counting down.
AGACGGTCTCGGCATTCACCTGCTCACCGTCGGCTGTGAACCAGCCGAGGAAGGTGTAAGCGTCCTTGTCAGAGGCGGTGGAGTCGCCCGTGGCACGGCCGCGACGGGTGCTCGGAAGGTTGCCGATGGCCGTGCCGCGCGCGATGGTCACGCTTGCCGGGTCGGTCGTCTCGCCGCCTGCGGCATCGAAGGTCACGGTCACGGCCTCGTTCCACTTGGCGTAGAGGGTCTTGTCGCCTTGAACGTCCTCATCAAAGGTATAGGGCTCTGTGAGCGCTTCGTCGGTGTACCAGCCTCCAAAGACGTAGCCCTTCTTGGTGGGGGCCTCGGGCTCCGTGGCCGCCTCGTCGTAGTTCACGGACTGCGCATCGACCGCGCTGCCGCCGTTGCTCTCAAAGGTCACGGTGCAGGGGTTGGCCTCCCACTTGGCGTAGACGTCTGCGTCCTCGGTGAGCGTCCAGCCAAAGGTGAGCGGCGTGGTGCAGGCCTCGTCCGTATACCAGCCGGCAAAGGTATAGCCGGTGCGAACCGGGTACTGCTGATCGACCTTGATCCAAAGATCGTCTGCTGTGAGTTTGTCGCCGTAGTGAAGCAGGGTGTAGATGTCCTTGCCCTGGGTGTCGCTCTCGTCAAAGGAGTACTTGTCCTCGACGTTGTGCATCCAAACAAAGACGGTCTTGCCAACCCAGCGGGCGGTAAGGGTCATGTTCTCGTTGACGGTCAGGTCTTCTGTCACCTGCGTGTCGCCGTTGTTCCAGCCGCGGAAGCGGTAATTCTCCCGCACGGCCTTGGGCAGGTCGGAGACAGTGATGACGGTGCCCGCGGGAACCGTCATGGAGTGGTACTCCGTCTCGCCGCCGTTGGTGTCGAAGGTGATGGTGCACTCGTTGGCCTGCGGGTCGATGCCGTCCTCAGCCTCGTCGTCGTTCGAAGAAAGGGCGGCTGCAAGCGTGACGGGCTGCGTGGCCTCATTGCTCAAACCGGTCTCGTCCTCGTTCGTAGCTTCATCGGCCGCGCCATCAGCCGCATCGCCGGCCGTCTCGTCCTCGACGGCTTCGCCGTCCTCCACGGCTCGGGTCTCGTCCTCAAGGTCGATACCGACGGCATCGGCATCCTCCGTGTCGATTACCGCGGAGGCCTGAGCGTCGGCGTCGTTACCGGTGGTGCTGTTCTCGGGTTTCGTCAGATAGACGTAGTTGTTGTCTGCCGAGGTCACCTGATAAGTCTCGTCGTCGGAGGAGAAGACGGTCTTGAAGGCGTCCCCGAGTTTGCGCAGCACGACCTGGTTGCCCACGATACGACCCGTACCACCGCTCTTGGTCACGCCGATGCGGCTGTCTGCCGTAAGGGCGCGGTCGCCCTCTGCGCTGCAGATCTCCTGCTTAGCGGAGAGATACAGGTTGCTCACCTTCTTGCCGGACTTGTTGTCCGTGATCTTGACCGTGCGCGCCGCCTCGAAGTTCTTGTAGCTGCTCGTGTCGTAGTAGATGCCGCCGCCGTTGCCGGTGTTGACGTTGTTGTTGACCAGGCTCACGTTGTCCAGGTACAGCTCGCCCTCTGTGTAGATGCCGCCGCCGTTATCGTTGGCCGAGTTGTACGAGATGACGCCCGTGCCGTCGTCGGACGAGATGGTCATCGTGTGGTTGGAGGAGTAGATGCCGCCGCCGTTGGCCACGTTGCCGCTGGAGTTGTTGGCGTGGTTGGAGTCGATCTTGCTGCCGTTGATCAGGCTGATCTTGGTGCCGGAGTCATCGTTGTAGATGGCGCCGCCCAGTCCTTTGCCCTTGGCGTCGCCGGCGGTGTTGTCCCTGACGGTCGAGGCGTCGAGGATCAGCGTCGAGGTGTTGTTGAAGTAGAAGGCTCCGCCCTGCTCGGCCGCGTTCTCCCTGATGGTCGAGTTGACGAGCTTGAACGTGGTGCCAGACCAGTTGCTGTAGATGGCGCCACCCATGCCCTTGCCCTCGTTATACGAGTCGTTCGTAGAGTTTCCGCTGATCCTGGAATCGGTCAGGGTGACGGTGCCGTTTTTACCGTTGTGGTAGATAGCGGCGCCCTGTCCGCCTGTTCCGGTGATGGTGTTCTTCCAGATAGAAGATTTCTCCTTCAGGGTGAGTTCCACGTCGTTGCCGTTGATGTAGATGGCGGCACCGCGCGAGGGGGTCCACCAGCTCAAGAAGTCGTCGCTGCTGAAGAGATGGTTGTAGTACATGGAAGAGGCCGTAAGGGTCACCTTGGATTTATTGCCGTTGATGTACATGCCGGCGCCGCTGGACGGGATGGAGGCGGTTTGGTTGGACATGATGTGGGACTCGTTGAGCTCGATAATCGTATCGGAGCCATCGGTGTAGATGCCGCCGCCGTCCTTCTTCGACTGGTTGGTTGTCACGTCTACCTCAGAGAGGGAGAGCTTGCTGCCCGAGGCGTTGACGTAGATGCCGCCGCCGTGCTTATCGCTGTAGTTCTTTGAGATGGTGGTCTTGGAGATGCTGAGCGAGGCCTTGGAGTCGAGGTAGATAGCGCCGCCGCTGCTATCGGCATAGTTGTTCGAGATGTCCGAGTTGCTGATGGAAAGGGAACAGTCCGTTTCGCGCACGTAGATGCCGCCGCCGTAGCCCTCCGCGTGGTTCATTTTCACCGTGACGTTGTCGAGGCTGAGCGTGTCGTGGCTGCCATGCACGGCGATGCCCGCGCCGTGGCCGTATCGGCTGTTGTCCACCTGGTCGGTGACGTTACCGGCGATGGTGACGTTTTTGATGTAGGCGCGTGCATAGCTACCCGCAAGCGAGATGCCGCCCGATCCGTGCCAGTCGTCGCAGGCGCCGCCGGTGATCAGGCCGCCCTTGATGACGTCCTTGCCTGTTTCGTCGTACTGCCAAAAATCGATCGGGAACGATGTTTCCGGGCCGTCCGTTTCATCCACGGTGCCCCCGTGCGCGATCTGGGCCTCCTCACCCGTGCCGCCGTCCAGGTAGAGCGTGCCGCGATCGACATAGATGACCTCGCCCGAGCCGTCCGCGTACCACTCGTCGTCTGATTTGAGCTTCCTGGCGCGGTCGCGGTTGATCATGTGGCCGTGCAGGTTGATGTGGAAGGTGTAGCCGTTGGGAACCTTGATGCGGCCGTAGGACTTGGTGTTCCAGTCGGCCAGAAGGTCGATGGTCACCTCGTCCTCGTGGGCGGGGTTGCGGGTTGTGGAGATCATGTCGTCCACGGCATGCATGACGTCGGCCACGCTGGTGCCGTAGTAGGTGTTGCCGTGCTTTTTGCCGGTCACCTTGCCGATGGCGCCGGTCGGATTTGTGCTGTAGGCAAAGGCGCGCTGGGGGAGCGCCGCCGTGCAGGCGAGCGCCACTGCAACAGCGGCGAGAGCCATCGCCGCTGTGCGCCACGCGCGCGCATAAGGCGGATTGCATGTCTGTGGCATGGTGGTTCCTTTCTTCGAAGACCTGGCAGCAAGGCTTCTAAAACTTGCTGTTAAAGATAGCATTTCAAGACGGCGCCGTACCGGGCGAAGCGCTGGGAAATTGTATGGTCAGCCAAGAAAAAAGGCCGCCTGCGGGGCGGTGTGCTAGAGTGTTTGCGTTTACGCCAAAAATCTGGCACCACCCGGCGCGGGCGACCAAGAGCCCGTGGGGTGCGATACCGAGGAGGACCTATGTCCCAGGATATTGAGAAGCTGCTGCGCTTCGCGCTGAACGCTGCCGTCGAGGCTGGCGAGCTGCCCGCCTTTGAGCTTGAGGACTGCGCGCTCGAGCGCCCGGCCGACACGTCGCATGGTGAGTGGACTTCCACCCTCGCCATGAAGTCCGCCAAGCTTGCGCACTGCGCGCCGCGCAAGATCGCCGAGGCCATCGTGGCGCACCTCGAGCCGACCGATTCCATCGAGAAGGTCGAGATCGCAGGTCCGGGCTTTATCAACTTCTACCTCTCCGCCGCCGCCAAGAACGCTGTGTTCGGCGAGGCGCGCACCCGGGGCATGGACTTTGCTCGCTCCAACATCGGTGCCGGTCAAAAGACGCAGGTCGAGTTTGTCTCTGCAAACCCCGTGGGCCCCATGCACATCGGCCACGGCCGTTGGGCCGCGCTCGGCGACTCGCTCTGCCGTGTGATGGAGCACGCCGGCTATGACATCCAGCGCGAGTACTACATCAATGACCACGGCAACCAGATGAATACCTTTGGCAATTCGGTCTCGGTGCGCTACCTGCAGCTTGCCGACATCATCGCCAAACAGGGCGTGGACATCGACGCCGCCCAGCAGATCCTCACGGCCGACCGCGACGCCTTTGCCGCCGATGAGGCCGACGAGCACCCCGAGACCCACCCGTACCAAAACGAGTTCGCCGAGACCCTGGGCAAGGACTCCTACGGCGGCACCTACATCATCGACGAGGCCGCCTACTTCTACCGCACCGACGGCGACAAGTGGGTTACGGCAGACGCCGATGAGCGCATGATGGAGTTCCGCGAGCGCGGCTACCTGCGCATGCTCGAGGGCATCAAGGAGCTTTGCCACGACGTGAACTGCGACTTTGACAACTGGTTCTCGGAGCGCACCCTCTATGTCAAGGACACGGAAGGGGAGAGTGCGGGCACCTCGCCGGTCGATCGCGCCTTCGCCAAGCTCGACGAGATGGGCTATCTCTACAAGAAGGACGGCGCCCTGTGGTTCCGTTCTACCGACCTGGGCGACGACAAAGACCGCGTGCTCATCAAGGGTGACGGCGAGTACACCTACTTCGCCTCCGACGTGGCCTATCACTGGGACAAGTTCCAGCGCGTCGAGCACGTCATCGACATCTGGGGTTGCGACCACCACGGCTACATCAAGCGCGTGGAGAGCGCTTGCGACGCCCTGGGTTACCCCGGCCGCTTTGAGGTTCTGCTCGGCCAACTCGTGAACCTGCTGCGCAACGGCAAGCCTGTGCGTATGTCCAAGCGTCGCGGCACCATGATCACCTTCCGCGAGCTGGTGGACGAGGTCGGCGCCGACGCCGCGCGCTACACGCTTATCTCGCGCTCCAGCAACCAGGAGATCGACTTCGACATCGAGAAGGTCAAGGCCAAGACGCAGGACAACCCCGTCTACTACGTGCAGTACGCCCATGCGCGCATCTGCTCGATCCTGCGTCGCGCTGCCGGCCTCACGGCCGAGGAGGCCGCGGAGCTGGGCATGGAGGCCGTGGCCGCCCGCGCTATCGGCGAGAACGTCGACTACGCGCTGCTGACCGACCCCACCGAGCTTGCCCTCTCGCGCAAGATCGCCGAGCTCTCCGAGCTTATCGCTGGCTGCGCGCGCGACCGTGCTCCGTTCCGCCTCACGCACTATGCCGAGGAGCTTGCGGGCGACTTCCACGGCTTCTATGCCGCCTGCCAGGTTCTGCCGAGCGAGGGCCGTCCGGTCGACGCCGAGCTTTCCCGTGCGCGCCTGGCCGCCTGCGACGCCGTGCGCTCTGTGCTCGCGCTCGTCCTGTCGCTCGTGGGCGTCTCCGCACCGCAGCAGATGTAGCCGCAAAGCGCGTCGGGGGCCTGAGCAGACCCCCTCAATAAAACGTCTTCAGCAAAACCCGTCCGGCATCCGCGCCGGGCGGGTTTTCGCGTTTGCGGCCGCCGACCTGTGAAGAATGCACGCTTTACCTGCGTAAAGCCCATGTTATGCAAAGCAAATTACCAAAATCTAACTCGTGCACCGTGCGCAAAACGCCTTCCGCGAGCGCCTGCCAATCAACCGTTCAGCATCGTGTTGGGCAGACTGCACATGTTTCTAACTTGTTTCGCCGCGACTATGGGCTCAACGACGCGGAGGGCCCGAAGGAGGGATATGACGGCCGTCCGCGACGGAGTGTTTTGTGTCTGATGTTTTCACAAGGAGGTACACCGTGGACAAACAGACAAGGATCTACGAGATTCTCGAGACGCGCGGCAAGCAGGACAAGAGCCTGGACGTTAAGGTCGGCCAGGGCTACACCGAGGAAGAGATCCCCGCTGCGAGCCCTCGCTTTGAGAAGCTCATCAACATCTACTACCAGATGAAGAACACCATCGACATGGAGATTCCGTACTGGTACAACCGTGTTTGGTGGCAGAACGAGGGCGACGTGCCCGAGATCCGTCGCGCCAAGGCCTATGGTGCCGCGCTTGCGCACACCACCCCGACCATCTGGCCCGGCGAGCTGCTCGTCATGAACAAGACCAAGAACTGGCGTGGCGCCTTCCCGTTCCCCTGGGTCGACGCGTCGTTCTTCAACGCTCAGGCTGAGGCTCTTCTGGCCGAGGCCGAGGCACCGGCGCTTTCCGAGTCCGATCGTATGTCGGTCGTCGGCGCCGGCGGCGGCAACGTCACCGAGAGCTACGGCAACGTCATCTCCATCGCGCAGAAGTTCGGCATGCGCAAGGAGGAGATCCCCGTCCTCGTGAAGGTGTCGAAGTATTGGGATAACTGTTCTGTCGAGGTTGTTACCCAGCGCTACTCCGAGACCATCCCAGATTACTACAAGTACAAGGCGTACCGCGACACCGTTCTGGTCATGTTCGACTCTTGGGCCATCCCTCAGGGCCGCGAGATCATCAACTACTACCTGCCCCTCGAGTACGGCTTCGATAAGATCATCGAGCTGTGCGACGAGAAGATCGCCTCCATCATGGGCCTTGCCGAGGACGGCGACGGCATCCTGGGCATGAGCCGCGGTTACTACTACGTGGCCATGAAGGAGATCACCAAGGGTCTCTCCGCCTGGGCCGACAACTACGGCAAGCGCGCCGAGGAGCTGGCCGCCAGCGAGCCCGATCCCGCCCAGAAGCAGGATTACCTCGACATCGCGCAGGTCATGCACAATATCGCCCACAAGCAGCCCGCGACCTTCCGCGAGGCCCTGCAGATGACCTTCCTGTGCCACCTGGGTGTTGTTAACGAGGACCCGCAGTCCGGTCAGTCCATCGGTCGTCTGGGCCAGGTGCTCGTGCCCTTCTATGAGAAGGACCTGGCCGACGGTACCATCACCGAGGAAGAGGCCATTGAGCTCATGGAGCTCTACCGCGTGAAGATCACCTCCATCGAGTGCTTCGCCTCCTCCGGCGTCACTGGCGGCGTTCTTTCCGGCAACACCTTCAACAACCTGGCTCTCGCCGGTCTTGGCCGCGACGGCCTGACCGCCGTGAACCCGGTGGACTACATCATCGTCGAGGCCGGTACGCGTGCTCGCACCCCGCAGCCTACGCTCTCCATCCTCTACGATGAGAAGACCCCCGAGGAGTTCCTCATGAAGGCGGCCCGCTGCTGCAAGGGCGGTCAGGGCTATCCTGCATGGATGAACAACCAGACCGGCATGAACTTCATGCTGCGCCAGTACCGCGAAGAGGGTATGACGGTCGAGGACGCCCGCGCTTGGTCGCTCGGCGGCTGCCTCGAGAGCTCGCCCGGCTGCTTCCAGCCGCTGCACTACGACGGCAAGACCACCTGGATCCCCGGTGGCGCCGGCCCGACCGCCGGTACCGGCATCCACTTCACCGGCCTGCCCAAGCTGCTCGAGCTCGTCCTCACCAACGGTACCGACAAGCGCACCGGCATCAAGGTCTTTGAGCCGCACAACCGTAAGCTCGAGACCCTCGACGACGTCTGGGAAGTCTGGATGGACTACATGCGCGAGCTGTGCGACATCTCGCTCAAGGTCAACAACATCCAGATGGACATCTGGCGCAAGAACAACCCGCCTGTGGTTGCCTCCCTGCTCAAGCCCGACTGCTTCACCAAGGGCCAGACGATCGCCAACATGGGTTCGCGCTTCAACGGCACCATCAACTTCGAGTCCTGCGGCACGGTGACCTTCATCAACGCCATGGCCTCGCTCAAGAAGAACGTCTTTGACGACAAGGCCTTCACGCTCGACGAGATGGTCGACGCCATGCTGAACAACTTCGGCTTCAAGACCGCCTTCGAGACCGGCGTCTTCTCGCCCGACCGCCGCGAGGCTACCGATCTGGCGCCCAAGTACGAGAAGGTCTTCACGGCTTGCGTCAACGCGCCCAAGTTCGGCAACGCTGACGACTACGTCGACAGCCTGATGGTTCACTACCAGGACCTCATGGGCGAGTACCTGCCGACGCTCAAGAGCTACTACGGCAAGAAGTACTACATGTGCCAGATCTCGGTGTCTACGCACGGCCCGCAGGGTGCTATCACCCTCGCTACCGCCGACGGTCGCCTGGCCGGCGTCACCTACTCCGACGGTTCCGTCTCGCCTGCGGCCAACACCGACAAGAACGGCATCTACGCGGTGTTCACCTCTGCCACCTGCTACGACCACTCCAGGAACCAGAACGCTCAGATGAACGTCAAGATCCACCCGAGCGCCGTGGCCGGCATCAACGGTACCCGCAAGCTGCTGGACGTCATCCGCGCCTACATGCGCAAGGGCGGCTTCCACGTGCAGTTCAACATCACGTCGTCCAAGACCCTGCGCGATGCGCAGAAGAAGCCCGACGACTATCGTGACCTCATGGTTCGCGTGGCCGGCTTCACCCAGTACTGGTGCGAGATCGGTAAGCCCATCCAGGATGAGGTCATCTACCGCACCGAGTACGAGATGTAGTTAAGAGGAGCTGTTTTAGATGAAACATTACGAGTGCAAGCACTTCCTGGCTCTCGACTGCGAGAAGGGTATGTGCGCCCTCAGCAAGATGATGGTGCCGCTCGACGGCGAGGGCTCCGACGCCTGCCCCAACTTTGAGTGCGGCAAGCTGTGCAAGTTCTGCGCCAAGTTCCACGATGCCGACAACCACGGTATCGGCACCTGCTCGGGCTTTGACGTCGAGGACTGGGCCTATGGTGACTGCGGCGCCTTCTGCTGCGAGAAATTCGCTGCCAAGGAGTAGCTGCTAACTAATCTGTCCACCGCGGACAGTATCTGTCCCGGCCGGCCCTTCGCCTGGCCGGTCGGGACTTCTTTTTTGCAAAGACGCGATCGGAGGGGTCCCTATGAGCGCCGAGCCCACGGGCATGATTTTCGATATCCAAAGCTACTCGGTGCACGACGGCCCCGGTTGCCGTACCAACGTGTTCTTTACGGGCTGCCCGCTTAAGTGCCGCTGGTGCGCCAATCCCGAGAGCTGGCGGCCCAAGCTGCAGTTCATGTTCGCCGAGCGCGTCTGCAAGTGGGAACAAGGCTGCTCCGCGTGCCGCGACGCGTGCCCCAACGGCTCGCTCACCTTTGATGCCGACGGCCGACCGCATGTTGACTGGAAGATCTGCCATGACTGCGAGACCATCGAGTGCACCAAGGCCTGCGCGGCCGGCGCCCTCAAACAGTGCGTGCGCATCATGACGGTCTCTGAGCTGGTAAACACGCTGCGCCGCGACTACAACAACTGGGGCTCCGAGGGCGGCGTGACCTTTACCGGTGGCGAGCCGCTTATGCACCACGCCTTTTTGGACGAGGTCCTCAAGGAGTGCAAGAAGCTCTCGATGCACACCGCCATCGAGACGAGCGCGCACACCACCGAGGAGATCTTCATGAAGATCTTCCGCCGCATCGATTTCGCGTTCATCGATGTCAAGAACATGGACGACGAGGCGCACAAGTGGGGGACCGGTGTCTCCAACGAGCGCACGCTCAACAACATTCGTGCCCTCAAGAAGTCCGGTTGGCCCGGTCGCCTGGTTTTGCGCCAGCCCACGATCCACGGCTACAACGACAGCGACGAGAACGCCAAGCGCCTGATTGAGTTCATGAACGAGAACGGCCTGTACGAGGTCAACCTGCTCAAGTTCCATCGCCTGGGTCAGACCAAGTGGGAGCAGCTCGGCAAGACCTACGAGTATGCCGACCATGGCGACATGACCCTGGAGCGCATGAGCGAGCTGCAGGATCTGTTCCTCGAAAACGACATCGCCTGCTATGTGGGCGACGACACGCCGTTCTAACCGATAGAGACAACAGAAGGAAGGGAGCGTTGAACATGGTTTTCGACGCAACCGCATACGCGGCGACGGTGAACGATTACCGGCGTCGGGGGGATTTGTCGGCACTTGAGCAGTACCTGACCTCCGAGGTCGATCGCCTGCGCGAGGCGGCCGAGATCTGCGCGGGCGGCTCCTGCTGCTGCGGCAAGGACCAGGCCACGCTCGAGCACGAAGACGCCGAGTGGCAGCACAACCGCGAGCATGGCCTGGTGACGGCCCTGTCTGACTTGGCAGACCTCTACCGCGGCTCCGGCGCCTGGGTAAAGTGCCTGCAGGCCTACGAGGACTTGCGCCTGGTGCTGGTGGACGCGGGCCTCGAAGGCACGTCCGCCTACGCGAGCGCGCTCGTTAACGCGGCCTACGCGTGCCTTGACGCCACCGACCCCGAGCGCGCCGCGCGCCTTCTGGGCGATGCCCTCTGCGCGATCGACGAGTCCGAGGACGACATGCCCGTGAACGTCCTTCGCGCCCGTGCCCACGACGCGATGGCCGTCTCCTGGGCGATGCGCGGCTTTGGCGAGCAGGCGGCCCATGAGGCCGAGGTTGCGGCCGATTCTGTTGCCGCCAGCGCCGAGGTCGGCGAGGACTTTGTCGGGGCGCTCTCGAACCATGTGGTCACCCTCGCGCAGATCGGACAGGCCGATTGCGCCCTCGCTATGCTCGGCGAGGCGCTCGACGACTCCGATGCGCTTGCGGCTGACGCCCGCTACACCCTGATGAACCTCAAGGCGATGGTGCTCTATCGCGCCAAGCGCTTCTGCGAGGCCGGCGACGCGCTCCTCGAGCTTATCGACCGCGCCCGTGCCGAGGGCGGACTTGCGGCCCAGCTGCCGTCGCTTGCCCGCAACGCGGCGACTATGTATACCCGTGCCGGCGAGACCGAGCGTGCGCAAGCACTCGCATCGTTGGCTGATCAATTGGAAAGCTGAGGTACCTCTTATGGCCTCTATTACCAAAGAAACGGCCAAAAAGTACGGCCTGTGCACCGTAGCCGCCGCATGGCTTGCCGTGTTCTGCCTCTTTGGCTACCGTTCCTCGTTCTCGATTATGCAGACCTCGCTCGTCGAGGGCATGGGCTGGACCTCCACGCAGGCCTCGCTCGGCTACTGCTTCATGATGACGTTCTACGCCATTACCGCGTTCCTCTCCGGCACGCTGATCGATAAGCGCGGCACCAAGCCCACCTACCTTATCGGCGCCGTCTGCTGCTTCTTGGGCTTCTTCCTCACCTCGTTCATCCCTGAGGGCGCTCCCTGGTCCTTCCCGGTTTACCTGCTGAGCTACGGCGTGTTCGCCGGCGTCGGCACCGGTATGCTCTGGGTCTCCTCGACCATCTCCTGCCGCAAGTGGTACGTGGGCGCCGAGTACGGCTCCAAGTGGGGTCTGGCCTTCATGGGTGCACCCATGGCTCAGCTGCTGCTCACCATCGTGGTCTCGCCCGTGCTCAAGAGCGCCGGCTGGTCTGTGGGCATGAAGCTCCTCTCGGTCATCATGGCCATCATGCTGCTCATCGCCGCCGCCGTGGCCAAGCCCATGCCCGACAAGGTGGGCGCCCAGCCCTTTGGTCTGGACTCGCTGCCCAAGAAGGACAACGCTCCTGCCAAGCCCGCTCATGAGTGGACGGTGGGCGAGGCCTTCAAGACCCGTGCCCTGTGGTGCGACATCTTTGCCTTCATGTTCGCCGCCGTGGGTGAGTTCCTCATCTGGTCGCAGGTCGTGCGTTTCTTCTCCATCGACCTTGGCTGGACCCAGGAGTCGCTCTTCGGTCTGCCGCTCGCCAACGTCATCTACATGTTGATCGGCTTCGCGGGCATCTTCGCTATGCCTATCACCGGTAAGGTCTCTGACGCCCTGGTCGTCAAGATGGGCGTGGAGCGCCCGGCCCGCCGCATCATGCTGATCGCGTCCCCGATCTTCGGTATCGCCGGCTGCGCCTGCTCGCTTACCGGCAACCTCCCGATCGTTATCCTTGGCATGGTTCTTTTGGCCGTGTACTGGGGCATCGAGCCCGGCGGCGCCGCCGGCTACGCGGGCACCGTCTTTGGTGGTGCTTCCCTGGGCCGCATCTGGGGCCTCGCCACGCTCGTGATCATGGGTATCGGCCCCTCGTTTGGTACCTTCATGGGCGCCTTCCTCTACGACATGACGGGCACCTACACCACGTCGCTCTACTTTGCCCTGGGCGCCTACGTGCTCTCCACCGTCGCGGCCCTGCTGCTTCCCAAGAAGATCAAGGGCGAGGAGTAATCGCTGCGCGGGGTTAGGCCCCGCATGAAATACGTCCCCTCTCGTGAGGCCGGCCGTCGGTACCAGCGCCTGACAGGTACCGATGAGCCGGCCTTTTTGTGCGCGCCTGCTTGGTCGTTTTGCCCCTTTGATGTAAGGGGATGGCCCTCCTGTGTTTCCCTGAAAAACTGGTCGCTGCGCTCCAGACAGTTTTTCAGCGAAACACAGGAGGGCCTCTCTGGTCGATAGGGCGTGCTACCTGTGGAGCGCGCAAAAGGTCGCCCCATCCGGGGTTCAGCGGATGGGGCGACCTGTGTGGGGGACGTTGTTGGGGCGGGGACTGGGCGCTGCTTATACGAGGGCTGAGATGTAAGTTGCTGCTTTGTTGATGGCTATGTCTTGCTTGATGCTCACGGACTCGCCGCTGGTGGAGAAGAGGGCTACCAGTTCCTCCTCAGAGACAAGATAGGCGCTGCTCAGGCGCTCTAGCTCAGCGGCGTATTCGGCGTCGGTGGCTTCAAGACCCTCGGTCTTGGCGATGGCGAGCAGGCAGATGCGTTGGCGGAGCTGCTGCTTGGCTTGAACCTCAAAGTCGCTGATCAGAGCCTCTTTGGTGGTCTTCATGGCCTCCAGGTAGCCGTCGAGGGTGAGCTGATCCATCTCGAGCTTTTGCTCGAGGGCACGGCCCATGGCGAGCGCTCGCTCGTGGGCAAGCGGCTTGGGTACGCGAAAGACGCTTGCAGCGGCAATGCGGCCGATGAGCGCGGCCTGCAGCAGGTAGGCACGCGTCTGCTCAGTGTCCGCGCCGCCGGCGGTCGTCGCCTGGGTCTCGGCCACGTTGCGGTCTTCGTCTGTCAACTTGATTGAGCGGTAGTCGGCGAGCTGGACGGCGATCTGAAAGCCGTCGTACTCGATGTTGATGGGTGCGTTCTCTTGTGCCATGGTGATCCTCGCTTAGTTGTTTTCCATGAACTCGGCTGCCGGCCGGGCAATCTCGAGCAGTCTCTCCATGCTTTTGATCTTGATCAGACCGGTCTGCTCGTAGGAGATGACCCCGCCACCCTCAAAGTCGTCGAGGATGTTGTAGAGGTTTCTCCTGCTGATGCCCAACTCAGAGCACTCCTTGGACAGATTGCTGATGTAGCATTCGCCGTCGCGTTGCTCTACCAAGAGGTGCGTGGCAAAGCGCTGGCGCGGGGTGAACAGGTCGTAGGAGAGCCTGCGGCGATACATTTCGTACAGGCGTGAGCTCATCTTGAAGTAGAAGAACAGCCTAAAGTCGTCTTGCTTGATGAGTTTGGCGAACAACGAGTTTGGTATGCGGATGAGCGTGCAGGGCGTGGCCGCTACGCAGTCGCAGTAGAAGTTTTGGCCCCAGTACTTGCTCAGATGCCCGGTGAACTCGTCCTCCATGTTGTCATCGACATGCACGCGTTTGCCACTATGCGAGCTGGCGACAACCTCGATATTCCCCTCGATGATGTACCAGTAGTCCTCGTTTCTTGCCACGGAATTGGTGATGCATTCGCCCTTGCCAAACCTATAGAGAATCTGACATTCGGGGCAGTCCTTGATAAACGGGTAGATGCCCGTGTCCTCAAGTTTCACGGTGGCCTCCCTTCCGACCGCAAACCTTGTACACATGCTTTTGGCTAGCTGATTTGATTCTTGCTAGTGAAGTTGCTTGAGACCAGTTTCCACGCGCCTGCGCACGCTGCGCGTGCATCCTGCACACAGATGGGCTGACCGGTCGTTTTAATCGGCTTGTAACAATTGGAACCAGTACCTATTACCGGTAAAAACGTTTTACCGACAAGCAAATTGTTTCTTTGTTTACTTAAGACGCCGCATCGCGCGCGGTAGAATGAAGTGCTTTACCAAGCATGTGGTACGCGCATGTTCCCAGCTGGGATGTTGCGCGGGAGAGTTGGGGATGCCCATGGTCGATTACGCAACGGTGCCGGCGGCGAACGGCAAGACTAAGAGCTTGCTGAGATTGTGCTGGCTGGCGATTCTGGCGGCGCTCGTCATGTGCGCGCTCGCTCCCGCTCCTGCCCTGGCGGAGGAGGAGAGCGAGTCGACCAACGACATGATTCTCGAGTACGTTCCCATAACGGGTGCGGCCACGACCGAGAACCTGCCTAATGGCCAGGTACAGGTTACCGTCACGAGCACCAACGGCACGGGCAGTACCCTGCCGGGCCATATGGTTGAGTTCAAGACCCCCGACGGTTGGGAGCTGGTAAGCGGATCGCTTAAGTCCGGCGTAGCGAACACCGAGGACGGCGCCGCGGTGAGCACCACGGCCGTGTTCCAAAAGGCGACGGGCGATGGTTCCGGCGGCGACAGCTCCAAGAAGAAGTCGAACAGCAAGGATGGTCTTCCCAGTACGGGCGATATGCTCGACCATGCGGGCATCATTCTTGTGTGCGCCGTCGCGGGCGCGCTTCTTATCCTGATGGCGCGCAAGCTGCGTTTTAAGGGCATGATGCTCATCGTGGTGACGGTCGCCCTCGTGGCGTCGAACTACCCGATGCCCGTGCTCAAGGCTGTGGCCGAGGAGGTCTCCGCCACCCAAGGCGAGCAAGAGAGCGAGACCGAGGGCGGCACCGACACCGTCTTTACCCAGCCGGTCACCGCGACCGATACCCTCGAGCTTGCCGCCGGCGACGAGACCCTCAACGTTCAGGCGACCCTTACGTTTTTGGCCGCCGCCGAGCACGAGGATACGGGCGTGGTGAACGTCGACACTTCAAAGACGATCGAGAAGACTGCGACCAGTGCGTTTATCAAGCTCGAGTCCAGCACGCCATTTGCGCGCACCAAGAGCCTCAGCGCTAAAGAGACCGAACAGGCTGTGCGGAATCTTTCGGTCGATGCCGCTGATGACTTGAGCGCCGACGGCAAATTCGCCGACCTGGACGCCGGTGAGTTCGACGCGAGCTTGCTCACGTTCTCCTCTGCCCTGGAAGGTGTCACGGTGCGCGGCAACCCCATCGTGCTGAAGACCGACGACACCGATGATTTTGCCGAGAACAGCATCGAGGGCGACGACAAGACGCACTACGAGATGTGGCTTGCTGTCGACGGCATTGACACCAGCAAGATCTCGGAAGACGACGAGACCGACTACGGCTATATCGACTTTGCCGCGGGCTCCTTTGCTAAGAGTGACGAGGCCGACGAGAACTACACGGGAACGGCTTGCGTGGCGTTTGTCGATGTCGACGCGAGCATACCCGAGATGAACAGCAAGACTGACCCGATCGGATCCGACACCAAGGTGCACACCTTTGATAACGGTGAGTTCTGGGACGGGAAGAGCAGCTTTAAGATTGCTGTCGACCTGGGCGGCCTGTGCCCGGGCATGCCCGTGCGCGATGATGCCTACGGCTACGACTCCCTTACCGCCGAGCCGTACCAGATTGAAGGCTGTGGCGATCATTACTTTAAGACCCCCACCGATGCCGACATTCTCAACAATATCATTCTCGATGGCGTTACCGATGCGTCCGTCACGGCGACCGACTACGACCTCAGCGACCAGAACCTTTGGGTGACTTTTACCGTTGAGGGCAAGACGGGCGAAGATGCGTACAGCTCGTTTACCTCTGCCATCAGCAAGGGCGTACGCATTGGGCGCGTTCTTACCGCCACTACCTATGACATTCGCGCCTATCCCGTGGGCGTGGATCCGAATACCGAGACCGGCGACGATGTTGACGGCTTTGGTTACGCGGAGAGCAATCCCTTGGCGCTCGTGTGGGCTTCGGGCTACAAGACCAGCGGTAGCAACACGGTGATCACCTACCTGGCAAGCGTGCAGGGAACGGCGGACATCATGGGAACCGATGACGCCGATGCCGAGGTCAACCTGACGAAGGAAACCGAGCTTGAGGCCAGCCTGCCCGAGAACTCGACCGACGACGGCACGAGCGGGGAAGAGGGCATCAGCCTTGCCTCCGATTCCGGCGACGAATCGGGGGATGGGGACGACTCCGGCGCGACGATCAAAGACGTCAAGGTGAAGGACGCCAAGAAGAACGTCATCGAGCTTACGGTGAGCGTTCCCACCGATGAGTTCAACGAGTCGCTCTCGGCGCTGGGGCTCGACGATGCCTCTGAGGCCGAGAAGCTCGAGTCCCTCTATTCCTATATCAGCGGCGCGAACCTTCTTATGACCAACGGCAGCTCAAACACGTTTGGCATCTCTTCGGCCGACGAATATGTGAGGCTTGTCGACGGCGCGGCTCTCGAGAGCAACCTTTCCGGCGGCGCGATGGCTACGGCCTCGGGCAGCGGTTCGGATTTGGTGAATCCCGAGACCGTCAAGGAAAAGACCAGCGGTATTGCCGATAAGGTCAACGAGCTGGTGACAGACGATCTGAAAACCGCGGCCAAGGAATCGATCAGCACGGGCAAGGAGATCTATGCCGCCATCAGCGACATGATCCAGGCGATCAAGGAGAACGGCGAGCTGCTCACCACCGCGAACCTCAGCAGCGTGGCCTCGATCATCGGTTCGGCCGTCACGCTCATCAGCAAGCTCATGCCTACCGACTATGTGAAGACCTACACTACCGGTGACATCATGAACAAGCTCAACGAGCTGGAGCAGACGGTCAACGCCATCTCCACCAACACGAGCCTGCTCACCCTTGGCCTGGCGGAGCTTGACTCCACGTTCTCGTACCAGAAGAGCGAGGCGACCCTGACGGCGCTCAACTCGTATTTTGCTGGCAAGGAGATGAGCGACCTCATCAGCAACCTGCAGGAGGAGCTCGCCAAGAAGACGGACAAGAACGGCAATGCCTGTACGTTGGCTACACCGATTGCCGACATGCCCGAGGATGCCATCAAGCTCGTGCGCAAGTTTGTTGCGTACGGCAACAAGTACGCAAAGCTACAGACGGGCTGCGATAGCGCGCAGGCTGCTCTATACCAGCTCGACCAGATGATTCAGGGCGGCTCGGCGGCCCTCTCAGGCAACCTTCTGGACGCCTACTTCAACTACACCAAGAACTTCTTTAACTGGGAGTCTGAGACCTACACCGCGCGTCTCTCGTTCTTGGCGACGCTCACTCAGATGTGGATGAACGGCTATATCATCGCCAACGCCGACCTGTCCCTTCAGGCCTATGACGCTCGCGACAAGGACGAGCTGGACAAGAAGGCCATTAAGAGCCAGATTGACAGCCTGGTTGACCGCATGGATAAGTCCATGCAGAAGATGTACGGCTCCTACGACTGGAACCAGCTTGCCAAGGACTGCCCGAACGACGCCACTACGTCCGAGGCCGTAACGACGGCCGACGAAGAGGCTGCTCAGTCCGAGGACGCTGCAGCTGTGGAGGCGGACGCCGCCGAGGCGACCGACGGCTCCGGAGACGCCGGCGACTCCAAGAGCGTCGGAGCCGATGAGGCCGACGCCAGCACTGACGGCACCGAGGGCGACGAGGCCTCCGAGGACGACTCCAAGTCGGCCGATGACTCCGCGAGTGACGATGTGGAGGCCGAGGCAAGCACGCAGGACGCCGATGGCGAGGAGACGGGGGAGACCGAGTCCGCAGCGCTTGTGGCTGCGCAGTCCGAGGGCGACAACGATCAGCAGACCACCTACAAGCACGCCTACGATCCCGCTAAGCTCAAGGCCAAGTACGCCTCTGAGTTCGCTAAGTACAAGGCTCAGCGCCAAAAGGAGGTCAAGGACGAGTCCGAGGCTGAACGCCTTGCCGTCCAAGACCTGATCGATGCGCATTATTTCACGGAGTCGGCCATCGCAAAGCGGACGCACAGCGACGGATCAAAGAACGAGACGCTTCTTGTTGCAGATGACAAGTCGCGTACGGTGTTCTCGCCCAGCTACGGTTCCAGCTCTAGGTATGCGCGTACGGCGGCTTACGATAAGACGTGCTTTGCGCTTTCCTATACGCATGAGATTCATGACGACCTGTTCTCGTCGGCAAACTCCATCATGAAGTACGCGAAGAACTCGTCCTGGTCGCCCAGTTCGAGCTTTGAGGCCTGGCAGATCAAACAGATGGTCAAGCGCCTGAATGCCCTGCCCGCGGCGCTGCGCCCCGTCATCACTACCACGGACGGCGACGGCAAAGAGGTCACGCGCGCGGTGAAGAACATCGATGAGGAGTTGCAGACGCTCGGTTGGAAGACGATCAACACGTCGCCCGAGAAGAACTACCAGCTCAAGTACGTGGGGCAGGATAGCTCTACGCCGGCCAGGCACTCGATTCTGGATATCAGCAACGACAACACGAGCATGAGCTACAGGCTGTATACCGTTGTCGATAAGGGCACGTCTTCTAACCCTACGGCCACAAGCGACGAGAAGGCGCTCGACCGTAAAGCAGATGAGAACCAGACCTGGCCGTTCATCATGACCGACATCGGCTACAGTCTGGTGTACTCCGTGGCCAAGCACGGCACGGTCACGAGC
Source organism: Bacteroidaceae bacterium (assembly GCA_963617695.1). GTDB lineage: Bacteria > Actinomycetota > Coriobacteriia > Coriobacteriales > Coriobacteriaceae > Collinsella. The sequence goes on along the minus strand of CAVEPV010000018.1, from coordinate 3,467 downwards.
TACGAGGGTTGCATCCGCACAAGCCTGTGGACTGAGCTGGGCAGCTCCCAGCGTCTTTTGGGCACCAACATCGGCACCAGGATCACGGACTCCAACAAATGGGTGGTCACGTCTTGCGACAGCGTGACGCAGATGTCTGGGCGCGAGAAGGACTGCAACTACCACAACGCGACGCGTTACGGCACGGTGGTCAACTACGAGACCGGCGACATTAGGCAAAACCAGTTCCTCTACACCTTTGATACCGAGTTCTACGCGCACCTGTACAAGTGGTACGACACCGGCAACTGGCTCACCCAGCTTTGGTGCAGCATGATGGACTACACCTGGATCAACAGGGCGGAGTTCTATGCCTTTGGCGTATACAACCTGGACGGAACGACCGCGACCATCGAGACGGGCGAGTGGAACGGCAACATGGCCAACACCGACGAAAATATCTTTGCATGGAGGCATCTGAACGTCTTCTATGCCAACGATCAGTCTCCCGAACTTATTAAGAGCTGGATGGAGAACACGTACTGGACGCCCGATACTGAGGGTCACCTGTACGTGACGGAAAACGGCGTTCTCAAGAAGGGCGAGAAGCGTCAGCCGCAGACCACGTACAAGTATAAGTAGCTCGAGTAGAGCGAATCGGCGCCTGGCGCGCCGCGAGTGGCAATTGCACCGTGAGGGGCTGGAACTGAGGTTTCGGCCCCTTTTTCATGCGTTGTGCTATAGTGTGGGCAGCGAAAAGCGCTAAGCCCCTTTTTATAGAGTCATATTTTCTTGAATCGCCTTTGTTTACCTGCGCGAATCGCGCATACGCGCACCTGCACTCACCTGTTTTTACATTGGACATCAGCCGCAACGGGCGGCTGCATATAGGAAGGTATTTCGCATGAAGTTCTTCATCGACACCGCCGATCTTGACGAGATCGCCGAGGCCAAGAGCTGGGGTTGCCTGGCCGGCGTCACCACCAACCCGTCCCTGTACGCCCGCACGGGCGGCAAGCTGGCCGACTTTGAGCCGCATATGCTCAAGATCGCCGAGCTTTGCGAGGGTCTGCCGGTTTCGGCTGAGTCCACCGCCACCACCAAGGAGGGCATGATCGAGGAGGGCCGTCGTCTGGCCTCACTCGCCCCCAACATCGTGGTCAAGCTTCCCGTGTGCGAGGCCGGTTTGGCCGCCACTCATGCGCTGGCTGCCGAGGGCGTTCGCATCAACATGACGCTCGTCTTCTCCGCCACCCAGGCGCTGCTCGCCGCCAACGCCGGCGCGCGCTACATCTCGCCGTTCGTGGGCCGCTTTGACGACATCGCCGAGGACGGCATCGAGCAGCTCGCCAACGTGGTGAACTGCATCCAGAACTACGACTGGTCCGGCAAGAACGTCGACAACCAGGTCGAGATCATTACCGCCTCTGTGCGCACGCCCAACCATGTGACCCAGGCTGCGCTGCTGGGTGCAGACATCGCCACGGTGCCCTTTGCCGCCCTCAAGAAGTGCTTGCAGCACCCGCTGACCGACCGCGGTCTGGCAAGCTTTGAGGCCGACTGGAAGAAAGTAGTTGAGCAGGCATAGTGGCAACCGAAGAGAACACCCTTCCCCTTGACCTCTTCGCGGCTACGCCTGCGCCCGCTCTTGCGGCAGCCTCTGCGGGTTCTGAGGACGCTCCCGCAAAGCCCGCTCGCCGTGGTCGTAAGCCTAAGGCTGCGTCTGAGGACGCACCCGTAGAGGCCGCTGCTGCGGACGAGGCCGCAGCGCCCAAGAAGCGCACCTACACGCGTCGCAAGAAGGTTGAGGCCGACGCCGAGGTTTCTCCTGAGATCGCTCAGGCGCGCGCTCTGGCGCAGGTCTCGCAGGCCCAGGTTGCCCGCGAGGAGCGCAAGCGCGCTGAGCGCACCGAGGAGTTGCTTGCCGGCGAGGGCGCCCCGGCTACGCCCAAAAAGCGCACCTACACGCGCCGCAAGAAGGCCGATGCCGAGGTTGCCGAGGCTCAAGAGGCCCCGACCGCTATGAGCGAGGCTCCTGCGGCGGATGCTGCCGAGGCTCCCGCCAAGCCGGCTCGTCGTGGCCGCAAGCCCAAGGCCGTCGTTGAGGCCGAGGCGGCTGCTGTTGTAGCTGCTGCGTCCGCTCCTGAGGGCGAGGCTGCGCCTGCCGCTGCGCCTGAGGCTGTTGCTGCGTCCGTGTCTGCCGAGGCCGCTCCCGCCGAGGACGTGCGCCCTGGCCGCGCCCGCCGTGGGCGCAAGCCCGCAGCCGAGGCTCAGGCCGATGCTGTCGTGAGCGATGATGCCGCTGCCGCCAAGGCCGATACGCCTGCCGCGGTCGCAGAGGCTACCGAGCCCGCGGCCGCTTCTGATGCCGACTCCGCCGAGCCCGCACGCGAGGGCAAGCGCCGTCAGCACAAGGATCGCCGCGACCGCGATGACAAGAATCGCGATGACAAGAACCGCGATCGCAGCGACCGTGGCGACCGCAATGATCGCCGCCGCGAGCGTCAGCAGCGTAACAAGCAGCGCAACAGCCGCTACAACAACGCGCCCGTCGAGCCGAGCCTTACGCGCGAGGAACTCTCCGAGATGAAGGTCGCCGAACTGCGCGAGAAGGGCAAGGAGTTCGACCTCGACGTTGCCGGCAAGAAGAAGGCCGAGCTTGTCGAGGAAATCTACGCCGCAGCCGCCCGCGCCGAGGGCTTCCGCGACATCAAGGGTATCCTCGACATTGCGAACGACGGCTTTGGTTATATCCGCGCCCATGGCTACATGCCCAGCCGCGACGACGCCTTTGTGCCCGCCAACATGATCCGCGCCGCTCGCCTGCGCGCCGGCGACCTGATCGAGGGCACGCTGCGCCCCTCGCGCGCGAACGACAAGTTCCCCGGTCTGGCCAAGATTCGCACCATTAACGGGCTTGACCCCGAGGAGATTCGTCAGCGCCCCAAGTTTGCCGAGCTCACGCCCATCTACCCCAACGAGCCGCTCAAGATGGAGCACGGCCGCGACTCGATTACCGGCCGCGCCATCGACATCGTCTCGCCCATCGGTAAGGGTCAGCGCGGTCTGATCGTCTCGCCGCCCAAGGCCGGTAAGACCACAATCCTGAAGAAGATCTGCCAGTCCATTGCGGCCAACAACCCCGAGGTCTATCTCATCTGCCTGCTGGTGGACGAGCGCCCCGAGGAGGTTACCGACATGGAGCGCTCTATCAAGGGCGACGTGGTGGCCTCGACCTTCGACATGCCCGCCGACAACCACACGCGCGTCTCTGAGCTCGTGATCGAGCGCGCCAAGCGCATCGTGGAGCTGGGTGGCGACGTGGTGGTCGTGCTCGACTCCATCACCCGTCTGGCACGTGCGTACAACCTGGCGGCTCCGGCCTCCGGGCGCATCCTCTCCGGCGGTGTGGACTCCGCGGCACTGTACCCGCCCAAGCGCTTCTTGGGCGCCGCCCGCAACATCGAGAACGGCGGCTCGTTGACCAT
>CAVEPV010000017.1:0-35484 GCA_963617695.1 Bacteroidaceae bacterium | reverse complement strand
ATTCGATGGTAGCCCGTACCGGATTCGAACCGGTGATCTCCGCCTTGAGAGGGCGGCGTCCAAGACCGCTAGACGAACGGGCCATGCGTTTGAGGTGTTCACCTCAAGGCAGGTATGTATATTACGGGATAGACTGCGCTGCGCGCAAGAGGTTTTTCTAAAAACGTCAAGTTGTGGGCAGCTCATGAAGAGCGCAGGTCAGAGCGCCCGTTAAGAAACCAACGCGGACAACGAAATCTCACTGGTGGCAACTCGAGCGAGCAAAGCCGGCGAATGGGAGACGATGACCATCCCCATTCCCTCTTCTTCAGCAAGGTCAATCAGAGCACGCCACAACTCGGCCTGCGTCGCGGCATCGAGCATGGCCGTGGCCTCGTCTGCAATCAGATAGCGAGGACGCACCAGGCAGGCGCGAACAAAAGCGAAGCGCATAAGTTCGCCGCCGGAGAGCTCGTGCGGCAGACGGCTCATCCACGTATCGCGCAGACCAAAGCACTCGGTCAATCGGGCGGCACGCTCCCCTGCCGCATCTCCTGCCTCGGCAAGTGAAGCGGACATGCGCATGCGAGGGTCAAAGGCCTGCTCGGGATGCTGCATCAGCAGCTGCACAGGGCGCGCACCGCGGATCTTCGCAAGAGAAGTGCCGTCAACACGCACATCCCCCGTCTGCGGAGCAAGGTAGCCCGCCAGAAGACGACAGAGTGTTGTCTTGCCGCTACCCGAAGGAGCTGTTATCGCCACGCGTTCCCCCGGGTCGACATCAAGAGAGAGGTCGCGAAATAGCTCGCGCCCACGTGGATAGGAAAACGCCAGATGCTCCGCTGTAAGGCTCATGCGCGCTCCTTCCCCAGAAAGTCAACCGGTCCGGCGAAATCATGCTCGGGCATCGCATGCCAGAGCGAGCGAGAAAACGGATGTTTTAGCAGCGCCGGGTCTGCAAACGATGCCGCCGCCGTCTCCTCCACCACCGTGCCGTTCTGAAAGACCGCAATGCGGTCAGCCACACGCAGGGCAAGTTCGATGTCATGCGTGATCAGCAGCACGCCACCATTTGAGTCGGCAAAGGAACGCAGGTCACCCAGAGCTTGCACGGCAAGCTCCAAATCGAGGCCGGGCGTCGGCTCGTCCGCAATCAGCAGACGAGGCTCCTCCATAAGCGCGCACATAAGCAAAACACGCCGGGCCATGCCGCCAGAAAGCTGATCGGAGTACAGGCGCTCGACCGACTCATCAAAGCCATAAGCAGAGAAAAGATCACGTTGGCGCCTGCAGCGACGTTCAGCATCGACACGGCGTTCGGCACGCGTGCACCCGCGGGCAAGCCCGCGCACCTGCTCTCCCACGCGCATGAGCGGATCCAGCGCGTTCACGCCCTGGGGCACCAACGCGATACCATGACCACGAAGCGCTTCTAGACGCTTTGCATCGCAGGGTTCACCGTCAAACCAGATGCAGCCGGAGACAGCCTCGTTGCGCTGAAAGGTGCCGAGCAGGCAGTCGGCCAGAACCGTCTTTCCCGAGCCCGATGCCCCCACGAGCGCCAAGATCTCTCCCTCATGCACCGAAAATGTGAGGCTGTGCAAAACCTCCTGGCAGGTTCGATGTGCCGAGAAGTAAGTCTCAGTCTGGTCATACATGTCAAAGGATACACATAGGTTCTCGACGGTCAGCAGGTGGTGATGACCGGGATGATGCGATGCGGACGCATGCGAATGGTGATGATGGAACTCGGCATCAAAATGTTGCATCGCGATCACTCCTGCACCGTCGAGGCGGAAGTAGCCCTACGAACGAGAGACCCCACGTGGTTCAATCCGAGCGTCAAGGCAACCAAGGCGAGGCCCGGGAAGAACGCCAGCCACCACATGCCGGCAGAGAGGTATCCCATAGATTCAGAGAGAATCACGCCGATGGCAGGCATCTCGGACGGCAGACCAAAGCCCAGAAACGTGATGGACGCCTCATGCAAAATGGCATGGGGAAACGCCAGTACCGCACCGCAGATAAGCTGCGGCAACACGGCCGGCAGGACATGGGTGATGAACATGCGCCGGCGGCTCGTCCCCAGCGCGCGCGAAGCCTGAACATAGGGTTGCGAAAGACAGGAGATCATCTCGGTGCGCAAAACGCGCGCGAGACTGGGCCAATGCGTGAGCGCAACGCCCACCGCCACGCCGGGCACACCACGCCCCAAGGCATAGCTGACAAGAATCAGAAGCACGATATGCGGGATGCCCAGCACCAGATCAATAAGCCAAGTTACGGCCGCGTCCACACGCTTACCGCCAAACGCGGAAAGTGCGGCAAGTAGCAATGCGATAAGGACGGAAAGCGCGGTCGAGACAGCGCCGATAAGACCAGAAATCCCAAGCCCGCACACGGTGCGCGAGAACATGTCGCGGCCCATCCAATCGGTACCGAACAGATGAGAAAGGCTCGGAGCCAGATTCTTGCTCGAGAAGTCGGTCGCCACGGCCGTCGGCATGAGTGCTGGGCCCGCCACCGCAAGCAGCAGGGCCACTACGGCGCAGGCGATCAGTGACCGCACGAGACGACGGCGGACAAAGGGGCGCCGGACATGCAAAGCGTGAAGTACGGAATCACTCATATCCGCTCCCCTCCCTTAGAACACGATGGTCAAGCAAGCCGCAAAGAAGGTCGGCTAGGGTATTGCCGCAAAAAACGATGGCAGCCGAAACCACCGCGATGCCAACGAGCAGCGGTGCATCTCCGCCCACACCAGCTGTCACGGCCGCCTGGCCTAGACCGGGGTACGAAAACACCTGTTCCACCAGAACGGAGCCACCAAAAATCTCGCCTAACTGAGCAAATTGCAGCACGATGACCGGAAGCATCAGGTTACGCAGGCCATGGCGAAGCACCACCTGAGAGGCCGTAAGACCACGGCTCATAGCAAAGCGCGCGTACTCGCTATCCAGCACGTCGATGACCTTCTCACGCACATGCAGGGCCACAGCAGCGACCCCTGTGCACGAAAGCACGAGAGCAGGCAGCACCATATGATAGAGGCGCTGCGACAGGGTCACTCTCGCAGCATCGACGCCCACGGGCACCGAGAAGCCAAAGGGAAACCAACCCAGAGCCACGGAGAACATCATAAGCGCCACCAGGCCGAGCCAAAACGCCGGCGTCGCGCTGAGCAGGGCACAATAGGCACCGACCACGCGATCGGGCGCACGTCCGCGATACATGCCGGCAAGGACACCGAGCACACAGCCCAGCACTCCAGAAAGAAGCCAAGACGTCAGCATGAGCAAAGCCGTATTGCCGGCACGCTCGACAAGAACCGTCGCCACGGGACGGTTAAACCGCAGGCTCTCGCCCCAGTCTCCCCTCAGCACACCGCCAGCCCAATGCAGATAGCGCTCGACGATGGGACGATCGCTCCCCCAGTACTCGGCAAGCTCGGCGCGTTTCTCCTCACTCATGTGCGCATATGAGGCCTGGCCCGTATTGGCGCGCACCGGGTCTATCGGTGAGGCGCCGACCAGCGCGAACGCAAGCACGCTAACCGCAATAAGCAGCAAAGCCAAGCGCAGCGCACCCCTGAGAAGTCCCTTGAGCACTAAGCCCAACTCCAGCTGTCTACGTTGTTCAAAAGCGACCAGCCGTGTCCGTGCGGCTGCAGCTTCTGCTCGCCCGTCGAGAGGCCTTCACGCACCCAGTAGAGATGGTCGATGTTCGCAAGCCACACCCATGCGGCCGCACCCTGCGGGGCCACGCCGCCTTCTCCGTCCCATTCCGCCTTGTGCCAATACGGATAGGAGTCTTCCACGCTGTCCTGAGCCAGGGCGCAGTCGAGATAGGAGTCGGTCATCTCGTCCTCGTAGCAGGAAAAGTTCATCGTGCCGTCCGAACGGCAGAGCTCGTAGACGTCCGTAGGCGAATTGGAACCCCAGCCCCACATCACAGGGTCGGAGAACTCATGGGGATATATGTCGTCCCAGCTGGTGCCCACGATATTGACCTCGATGCCGAGCTCGCGCACTTGATTGGCGAACTCGTTCGCCATCGCCTGGCGCACAGTGTCGCCGCTCGCATAGTAGAGATCAAACGCGGCGCGCAGGCCCTCGCGGACACGAATGCCGTCGTCAGCGAGCTTCCATCCGGCGCCCTCAAGCAGGTCTTTAGCCCGGTCTTGATCGTAGGCAGCCTTCATGTCGTCACTCGCCCACGGCAGGCCGTCGCCGATGCTATAGGCCGCGCGGCCGTGACCAGAGAGCACGTTATCAATCAGGGCATCGCGGTCGATACCGTAGTTGATAGCCTGGCGAATCTCCAGACAGCTCGTAACGTCATTGCCCGCCGCATAGGTATTGGCACCGTCCTCACGCGTTGAGCCCGCGGGGATCACCGGCAGATTAATGCCGCGCGAGTCGACGGTCTTGAACGACTGAAGCTCATACCCTTCAACCGACTGGTCGGCAAAGGTTGCAGAGGTGTAGGCCACATCTGCCTCGCCCGCGCGCACGGCCGCGAGCGCCGCATCCTCTTCCATAAAGAGGACAACGACCCGCTCAATTGAGGGCGCATCGCCGTAGTAGGCAGGATTGGCCTCAAAAATTGCCTGCTGGCTGCGATCCCACTGAGCGAGCGTATAACGCCCCGAGCCGATGGGGTTCTCGCCGTAATCGTCACCGTAGGCGTGCTCGGGCACGATGCCCATAACCGCCAGGGTATACAGAAGGGCGTTGAACGGCTTAGAGAGGTGCAGTTCCACCACGGTGTCGGAGAGCGCCTCGGCGCGCTCCACACAAGAAAAGTCGGCCTGAGCCACCTTGCTCGTGCGAATGGTATTTATCGTAAAAGCAACGTCATGAGCCGTAAGAGCCACGCCGTCGCTGAAGACAACATCATCTCGGATCTCGAACGTCCAGGTCAGATGGTCGCTCGAGCATTCATATGAGACGGCCAGATCGTTTTCAAAGCCCATGTCGGGCGTGGTGACCACAAGCGTGGATTGGATGAGCGGCTCGTGCACATGCTCGCCGCAGCCCCAGTTGATACAGGGGTCAAAACCCGCATCGGGCTCGTTTGCCGTGCTCATGGCAACGACAACCTGCGCGGTGCCGCCGGTAGCCGAATCGGAGCCCGAAGTCACGCCGTCCGTCGCGCAGCCCGAAAGCATACCGGCAGACAGGCCGCCAAAAAGCCCCACCACCACACCGCGGCGGGCAATCAAGGTGTCATTCAGATTCAAGAAATGTCCTTACAGGTCAAGATATGCAAGCAGAGCCGCGGTGTTATTGGAGACCTTGCCTGCCATGGTCGCCGCAAGCGCACGCTCCAGCAGCTCTCCGATACCGCGCCCCGGGGCGACTCCCGCGGCAATAAGGTCGCGGCCGGTAAGTGCTAGGGTCTTCACGCTGTAGGCCTCGCCGTTCGCGATGAGCTCACGCGTCATCTCGCGCATACGCTCGATCTCCTCGATATAGGAGAAACACGACGGCGCCTTGCCCAGCGCATCAGCCCGTTTAAGGTCGAACAGCTCGCCCATCAAGCGCGCGGTATCCATACCCTCGCCAGAAAGACGGCGCATCGCTTTAAGAAGCGAGGTGCGCTCGGCCTCCATGGGCAGGTCATGCAAGGCGATAAGCTGGCATGTGTCGCGAATCACGTCACCAGGCACAGCCAGACGGCGCATGATGTCGCGAGCGACATCGGCTCCCTGCTCGGGATGACCGTAAAAGTGGCCGCAACCGCGCTCATCGAGCGTGAAACACGCGGGTTTGGCGATGTCATGCAGCAAAGCCGCCCACGCAAGGGTTTGAGACGGCGCGCCGCTCGGGGTGGTGCCGTCGATACGCGGAGCCAAAAACTCACAGGCCGCCTTAAGCACATAGGCGGTGTGTTCGTAAACGTCATACACATGGTAGACACTGCATTGATCAAAGCCACGACAGGCGGCAAGCTCCGGCACGGCGGCGCACATGAGCTCGGGATAGCGCAGCAGAGCCTCACTGCCGCGACCTGTTGCGAGAATGCCCGCAAGCTCGATTCCCACGCGCTCACGCGCCACGGCATCGAGCAGGGGCGCGCAGGTGGCAAGCGCGTCTGCCGTCTGGGACTCAATCTCAAAGTCAAGGCGGCAGGCAAAGCGCACGGCCCTCAGCATGCGCAAGGCGTCTTCTTCAAAGCGACGACGCGGCTCGCCCACGGCGCGAATCACATGGCGTCGCAGGTCTCCGGTACCGCCGTACAGATCGAGCAGCCCGCGCACCGGATGCCATGCCATGGCGTTGACCGTAAAGTCCCTGCGAGCAAGGTCGTCTTGCACGCAAGCGGCACGCTCAACGCTCTCGGGATGGCGTCCATCGGTGTAAAAGCCGTCAAGACGATAGGTAGTGACCTCGATGCGCTCACCGTCCGCCACGGCCGTAATTCCACCGAATTTGATGCCCGACTCCACCACACCGATGCCCGCAGCCTTAAGCGCCGCCGCACTCTCTTGCCAGGTGCCTGAACAGCACATATCCACATCGTGGACGGGCGACCCCATCAGTGCGTCGCGAACCCAACCGCCCACAACCCACGCTTCAAGACCGGCCGCTTCGAGCGCCTGCAGCACGCGCAGGGCGGGCGCGTTCAGAGCGGTGCCGTTAAGCTTGGCTTCGGTCTGTTGTGGTTGGGTATACGCCACGCGGTCTCCTCAAAAGTCGTATACGCACCAGTATAGCGAAAGAGCAGCGCGCGCCGAGCGGGCGCATGGGCGGGAACCGCCCGTCCGCGTCCAGCCGGCGCGCCTTTGCGAGGCCCTGCCATGACGCTTCCGCGCTCTTACAGAAGTTCTCCCGTCGCCTTTGCCTCAGAGGGGTATATTAGCCCCGGTTAACCTTCTGGGCGCCCCGCCCAAACACCAAGATTGGAGTTTTTACATGACCATGCCCGCAATCGATCCCCAGGTCACACAAGCCGCGCACGAGGAGTTTGTAGCAAGCACCGCCAACCGCATCGCCCGCAACGCTGTGAGCTCATGCGGAGTTCGCGCCGCCGCGCACGATCCGCAGGCCGCGGCACTCGCCAGCACCACGTTTGATGTGCAGCTCGCCCAGGGCGAGATTACCAACCAGAAGCGCTCCGGCCGCTGCTGGATGTTCGCCAGCCTGAACACCATGCGCTTCCGTATCATGAAGAAGCTCGGCCTCAAGACCTTCGAGCTCTCGCAAGCCTATCCCCTGTTCTGGGACAAGTACGAACGCGCAAACTGGTTCTTTGAGAACATCATCGAGAGCGCTGACGAAGACCTGGGCAGCCGCGAGGTAGCCTTCCTACTGGCCGACCCCCTGTGCGACGGCGGACAGTGGGACATGTTCCGCTCGCTCGTCAAAAAGTACGGCGTGTGCCCCAAGGAGGCCATGCCCGAGTCCGCGAACTCTTCCAATACGAGCGACCTGGACAAGTATCTCACGCGCTACCTGCGCCATGGCGCCCGCGAGCTGCGTGGCGCTATCGAGTCCGGTTCAGACCGCGCCGCCCTCGATACGCTCAAGGCCGAGCTTTTGCGCGGCGTCTACCGCGTTCTGGCCATCTGCCTGGGCGAGCCGCCCGTAAGCTTCGACGTGCGCATCCGCGACGAGAAGGGCGACCTCAAGGCCTCCGGAACCTACACGCCGCAGCAGTTCTTTGCGGAGTTCGTTGACATGAACGTCGACGACTACATCTCCGTCATCAACGCCCCTACGCCCGACAAGCCGTTTTTCCGCTCGTATACCGTGAAGTACCTGGGCAACATCGCCGAGGACGGCGGTGTTCGTTACGTCAACCTTCCCATCGAGTCGCTCAAGCGCGTTGCGGTGGCCCAGCTTAAGGACGGTCTGCCCGTATGGTTTGGCTCTGATGTCGACCAGGGCTTTGACCGTGAGTCCGGCCTGCTCGACCCGGCTGTGGTTGACGTGGATACGCTCTTCCGCCTACCCATCGAGAGCGGTCTTTCCAAGTCTGACCGCCTGATGTACGGCGAGTCGCTCATGACGCACGCCATGACGCTGCAGGGAGTGAGCCTGAACGAGTCCGGCGAGCCCATCTCTTGGCGCATCGAAAACAGCTGGGGCGAGGATCACGGCAAGAAGGGCTACGACGTAGGCTCCGCCGCATGGTTCGACGAGTACGTCTACCAGGTAGTTGTCGACAAGAAGTACCTGACCGCCGAGGAGCTTGCCGCCTACGAGAGCGAGCCCGTGGAGCTTGCCCCCTGGGATCCCATGGGCTCCCTCGCCTAAGGAAGCAACAGCGAGTGCAGGCAACGCGCCTTGCAGCATAAAAGACTCAAACGAGAATGGGCCCGCCGGACGATTCCGACGGGCCCATAGTTTTACCTATCGAGCAAGGCCGCACCTATCATGCGCAGGCGTATGAGCCGTAAACAGAGGCTACACCAGCTCGCGCACCTCAACGTGCTTACGATACTCCTCAACATGGCCAAAGTCGCCCTGACCGGCGCACTCAACCACGTTGGAGCCGGTAGCCATGGCAAGGCGCAGGGCGTCCTCAACGTGCTCGCGGTCATCGTGCCACATGGAGAGGAATGCGGCCAGCGTGGAGTCACCAGCACACACGGTGGAAAGCACCTGCACGTCCACCTGCGTGCGCGCGTACCAGATGTGCTCGCCGTTAGAGAAGTAGGCGCCCTTGCCACCGAGCGTGAGCAGGACGTTCTTGGCGCCCTTGGCGTGCAGCTCGGCCATAGCCGCCTTCACGGTCTCCTCGTTGTCCAGATCGACTTCGAGGCCAAAGATGTCCAGCAGCTCGTCATCATTAGGCTTGATGAGCAGCGGCTGCTCGGCGATGAGCGTCGCCAGCTGCGGGCTGGAGATATCGAGCACGAACTCGGCACCCTTGGCTTTTACGCGAGAAATGACCTGCGCAAGGAAGTCCTCGGAGGTGTGCGGGGGAAGCGAGCCCGAGATAACCAGACACTCCATGTCGTCGAGCGAGTCAATGAGATCGTACATCTCCTGCTCGTTAGCGGGCGTCACAGGAGCACCGGCATTCACCATGTTGAACTCGCGATCCTGCGCGTTCAAAAAGACGTTCACGCGGGTGATGCCATCGGTCCACACAGGTTTGACGGCCACGCCCTTGGCCTCGGCGCCCTCAACGATAAAGCGGCCCGAAAAACCGGCAAAGAAGCCAAGGATAGCGGTGTCCTTGCCAAAGTGGTTCAGGGCGAAGGAGACGTTCAGGCCCTTGCCGTTGGGGCTGTACACGGCGTCGCGAGTGCGCGTAACGCAGTTAGGCTCAAGGCCGTCGCAGGTGATGTTGTAATCGATGGCAGGGTTGGCAGTCAGCGTATAGATCATGCTGTCTCCTTCAGACGCAGCTAAACGGATTTACTTGGAGAGCTTGCGGACGGTGATGCGCTTGCTGTACTCGTCCACATGCGAGAAGTCGCCCAGACCCACGCTCTCGGCGACGTTCGCACCGGTCGCCAGGGCGAGCTTGAGGGCGTCCTCAACGTTGTCGCGGCTCTGGTACCACTTGGTAAGGAAGGCCGCTAGGGTGCAGTCGCCCGCGCACACGGAAGAGACGAGCTTGATGTTGAACTGACGCTGGGCGTACCAGATGTCCTCGCCGTTAGAGAAGTAGGCCGAGCCACGGCTGCCCATGGTGAGCAGAACGTTTTGCACGCCCACCTCGTGAGCCATGGCCATGGCGCGACGGGCATCGTCGTCGGTATCGATCTTCACGCCGAAGATCTCGCGCATCTCGTGGTGGTTCGGCTTGATGAGCAGCGGCTTTTTGGCGGCAAGTGTCTTGAGCTTGGAGCTCGAAAGGTCAAGCACCACGTCTGCACCGCGAGCGTGCGCATGGTCGACCACCTGGTCGAGGAAGTCCGGCGTTGCCTTGGGCGGCACGGAACCAGAGACAACCAGGCAGTCGAGATTGCCGGCGGTGTCCAAGATGTCGTAGAGCTCCATCTGCTTCTCGAGCGTCAAGGGCGCACCGGGGTTAAGCACGCCGTACTCGTGCTCTCCGTCGTTCAGGTAGGAGTTGATGCGCGTGATGCCGTCGGTCCAGACCGGGCGGCACAAACATCCCATGTTCATGGTCTCATCGACAATAAAATGCCCGGTAAAGCCTGCAAAGAAGCCCAGAGCAACCGAGTCGATACCGAACTTCTTGAGGGCGAACGAAACGTCCAGACCCTTGCCGTTAGGCGTGTAGCTTGCAGAGCCGGAGCGGATGTTCTCGTCGGGAATCAGAGCCGGGCACGAGACCGTCATGTCGACGGCGGGATTTGCGGTGAGCGTGTAGAACATGGTCTCCCCTTTCATGAGTACAGGGCCGTACGGCGCGCTATGGCACCGCACGGCCCTGCAAATAGCTATCTCAAGGTCGCGCGGTTAGCGAGCGTTGGCCTCGAGCAGTTCCTTGACCTCTTCGGCCGTGGTGAGGGCGAGCGCCTTCTCGGCCAGAGCATCGGCCTCGGCCTTGGTCCACTGGGAGATGGTCTTGCGGGCACGCAGGATGCTCGGCGCAGACATGGAGAACTCCTCCAGGCCGAACGAGATCAGCAGCGGCTCCAGCAGCGGATCGGCAGCAGCCTCGCCGCACATGCCGACCATGATGCCAGCGGTCACGCCGCTCTCGATGACGTTCTTGATGGAACGCAGAACGGCCGGGTAGTACACCTGATACAGGTTGGAGATGGAGTCGTTACCACGGTCGGCGCACATGGTGTAGCCGATCAGGTCGTTGGTGCCGATGGAGAAGAAGTCGGCCTCCTGGGCCAGCTTGTCGGCGATGAGGGAGGCAGCAGGCGTCTCGACCATGATGCCGACCTCGATGTTCTCGTCGAACTCCACGCCCTCGGCGCGCAGCTCGGCCTTGCACTCCTCAACGAGAGCCTTGACGGCGCGAACCTCCTCGACGCAGGTCACGAGCGGGATCATGATCTTAACGTCGCCAAAGGCGCTGGCACGCAGCAGGGCGCGCAGCTGCACCTTGTACTGATCGGGGTTGGCGAGGCAGTAACGCACGGCGCGGAAGCCCATAAACGGGTTCTCCTCCTCGTGCATGTGGAGATACGGGATCGCCTTGTCGCCACCCACGTCGAGCGTACGGATGATGACGGGGTTGCCCTTGAGCGCGGTGGCCACCTTGCGGTAAGCCTCGAACTGCTCTTCCTCGGTGGGGAGCTCAGCGGAGTCCATGAACAGGAACTCAGAGCGGAACAGACCGATGGCCTCGGCGTCGTGCTCAAGAGCGCCGGTCACGTCGTCGGGGCTACCGATGTTGCAGGCAAGGATCTTCTTGATGCCGTCAGCGGTGACGGTCTCCTTGCCGCGGTAGGCCTCGAGAGCCTTCTTCTCGGCAGCGAAAGCCTCAGCGCGAGCGGTGTAGTCAGCAAGCGTTGCCTCATCCGGCTCGGCGATAACGACGCCCTTGGAGCCGTCAACCACGACGGTCATGCCGTTCTTGAGGTTCTCGCAAGCGCCCTCGACGGAAAGAACCGCGGGGATCTCGAGCGCGCGGGCGATGATAGCGGAGTGCGAGGTGCGGCCACCGGTCTCGGTCACGATGGCGGCGACGTTCTTCTTGTCGATCGTAGCCGTCATGGACGGAGTGAGGTCATGGACGCAGATGACGGTGCCGGCGGGCAGCACGGAGAGGTCGACGACCTCGCGGCCCAGAAGCTCGGCGAGCAGGCCGGTGCGGATGTCGGCGATGTCGGCCGCGCGCAGACGGAACATCTCGTCGTCCATGGAAAGGAACATGTTCTCGAACATGGTGGTGGTGTCGACGAGAGCCTGCTCGGCGCAGGTACCGCCGTCGATAGCCTGATTGATGGCATCGGTCATGCCCGGATCCTGCGCAAGCGCGATGTGGCCGGTCATGATCTCGGCCTCATGCTCGCCCACGGAGGTCTTCATAGCCTCAGCCTGAGCCTCGGTCTTGGCACAGAAAACGTCGAGCGCCTTGGCGTAACGATCCTTCTCGGCCGCGGCGTCCTCAACCGCGTGCGGCTCGAAGCTCAGATCGGGCTCGACGGCAACGGCCACAGCACCGATACCGATACCCTCGGAAGCATCTACTCCCTTGTACATTCCGTGTCCTCTCTCTTTGGCAACCCGCTCTGCGGGTACCGCTCTCTTCCGCCACCGGCCACGCCGGTCGCGCATAAAACAGCGCAGGCACTCCGTCCTGACGGACGGGGCACCCGCGCTATGTTACCTAGGTTTCAATTCGCCTATCCGAGGATGCTACTCGCCCAGACCGCTCTTGATAAGAGCGACCGCATGAGCCAGAGCCTCATTCTCGTCCTCGCCATCACAGCGAATCTCGATCTCGGCACCGCAACGGATGGCGGCAGCCATCAGCGTCATCGGGGTTTTGGCATTTACGACCTTCTCGGGATCACCGGGCTTCTCACCAGCGACGACAACGTTAACATCGCAAGAAAACGGCGCCATCTCGCGGGCAAAATAACCGGCCGGACGCATGTGAAGACCCTGCTTGTTCACCAGGGTGACCTTCTCGGAAACCATAACGACCCCCTCTGCTCGACGAAGACCTACGGGCCTTCGCACCGAGTACGATTCAATCTCCCATAGTGTACCCCAAGTGCCTCATGAGCAGTATGAGAACCGAAAGTCAGAATGGAAAAGCGCAAGAACGAAAGTTACGCATTTTCGAATACGAAAGTCACAAAAAAGTGCCGCACCGGAAATTCCGATGCGGCACTTAAAAGGGGGCTAGCTAAGACCTAAGCCCAGACACCTTACGCCAGACGAGCGTTGATGGCGTCGGCCACGGCAGAAGCCTCGGTGGCGTCCTTGACGGCGGCACGGAAGCCCTCGTCCATGAGCGCCTCAGCGACCTTGGAGAGAAGCTTGAGGTGCGTGGTGCCAGCCTGAGCCTCGGGGATCAGCAGGGCGATGGCAACGTTAACCGGAGCCTCGTCCATGGTGTCCCAACCGGCGATGCCGGAATCGTCCTTGACGACGAGGACAGAAGCCTCCTTGACGGCGGCGGACTTGGCATGCGGGATGGCAAAGCCGTCCATCATGCCCGTGGTGCCCTCGGACTCACGGGAGAGGAACGCCTGCATAAGAGCATCGGCGTCGTCGGCGATACCGAGCTTCACAGCCTCGTTGGAGAGGAAGGAGAGCGCGTCATCGCGACCGGCGAAGTCCTGGCCCAAGAACACGTTCTCGGCCTTGACGAAAGCCTCGGCAACGGGAGCCTCGGCAGGAGCAGCCTCGACTGCAGGAGCAGCGGGGGCAGCGGCCACGGCGGGAGCTGCGGGGGCAGCCTCGACGGCAGGAGCGGCCTTCTGGTTCTTGTTGTACTCAACACGCTTGAAGAGAACGAACAGGATGCCGCCGACGATAGCGCCGATCAGGATGGCGACGACCCACATCAGGCCACCGTCAACAACGGGCAGCACCAGGAAGCCACCGTGAGGCGCGGGATCGTGGACACCAAAGAAGATGGTGAGGATCGAAGCGATGGAAGAACCGATCATCATGATGGGCATGACAGGCCAGATGTTCTTGGTCATGAACGGAATGGCGCCCTCGGTGATGTGGGTGCAGCCCAGGATGAAGTTGACGATACCGGCGTCATGGTCTTCCTGGCTGAAGTACTTCTTGCCGACGATGACGGCGAAGGTGGTGATCAGCGGAGGAACGATGCAGGCGGCGGAGACGGCAGCCATGAAATTGGTGCCGAAGTTGTAGGTGTCGGTGCCAACGCCGGCAGAGAGGGCCTCGGTGAGCAGAGCAGTACCGGTGACGTAAGCGGCCTTGTTGACCGGGCCGCCCATGTCAAAGGCGCACATGCAGCCGATGGCCAGGCCGAGGACGATCGGGCCGGAGGTGGACAGGCCCTTCAGGAAGTCCATCATCGCGGTGTTGATCGAAGCCATGGGGCCGGAAATACCGAGCATGATGAGGCCCACGATGAAGGTGGAGCACAGCGGGTACAGGAAGATGGCCTTGAGGCCGTTGAGGTTCTCAGGCAGCTTGGCGAAGACCTTCTCCAGCAGCAAGATCACATAACCGGAGACAAAACCGCCGACGATACCGCCGAGGAAGCCAAAGCCCACGCCCGAGCCACCGGCATCGATAAGACCGGTGTCAGCGTTGACGGGCAGACCGGTGATAGCGATCATACCGGCAACAAAGCCGGGCACGAGAGCCGGGCGCTTGCCGATGGACTCAGCGATGTAAGCCGAGAGCACGGGCACCATGAGGTTCATGGCGATGCCGCCGATGATCTTGAGCATCGCGGCGAACGTGTTGTACTGCTCGCTCGTGGAGTCGTAGGAATAGATGCCCCACAGGAACGAGACCGCGGTGAGCACGCCACCGGCGACCACGAAGACCAGCATGTGGGAAACACCGTTCATGAGGTGCTTGTAGAGCTGGTGTCCGATGGACTCCTTCTCATCGACAACCTCATCGGCAGAAGCGGTGACCTTGGAGGCATCGCCCTTTGCGGCGAGCGCGCGGTCGATCAGGGCACCGGCGGCCTCGACAGAGAGCGCCTTGGAGACGCCCACGGAGACCTGCGGCTTACCGGCGAAACGCTCCGCCTGAACGTCCTTGTCGGCGGCGATCACGACGGCGCGAGCCGCGGCGATCTCCGCAGACGAGATCTCGTTCTCGATTCCTACCTGGCCGTGGGTCTCAACCTTGATGGTGAGCCCGCGCTCAGCGGCGGCCTTCTCAAGCGCCTCCTTAGCCATGAAGGTATGCGCGATGCCGGTAGGGCAACCGGTAGCCGCAAGAATGTCATAGTGCTGAGCCATACGTCCCTCCTTCTATAAGAAGTGCGCGCCCTCCCCTATCCGGGCGCTGCGTTCCAACGTTTGACGCGAGGGTGTTGCATAAACCGCCCTCTGCGTCACCGAAAGGATAGCATGCACCACCACGCCTTCTTCACAGTAGACGGCCTCATGGGGCGAAAGGTTCTTTCAGAGCGGTGAACGGCGTGTGAAAGAATTTCGTCAACCTGCAGCTCAAACCCGGTAATACTGTAACCACCAGCATATTCATGCATACCGTTCACCGAATTAAGGGAGGCACGACCATGGCCGGCGGCGAACTGAGCGCGCTCTCGCTCATCACCTCCACGCGCACCTTCTCGGGCACCGAGCAGCGCGTTGTCGATTACATCCTGGAGCACCGCCGCGAGGCCCCAACGCTTACCGCCGCGCAGCTGGCGCGCAAAAGCGGTACCTCTGAGGCCAGCATCTCGCGCTTCTGTAAGCATTTGGGATTTGAGAACTACCGTGGCTTCCAGTTCTCACTGGGTCGCGACCTATCGCGCCACAACGGAGGCCTCGACTTGGACGGCGAGGTCTCCCTCGACAACGTAGAGGGCTCGCTCAGAAACATTCTGGCCACCAAGACAGGAGAACTCGAGGCGACCTTGCGCGGACTCGACGCCCAAACGGTTCGCGCCGTGGTGGGTCTGGTGGCAAACGCCGGCGTGGTGCAGATTGCTGCTGTGGGCAACACCAATTCCGTGGCGATGGACGCAACGTTCAAATTCAGCCAGCTCGGCCTGCGCTGCATGACGCATGAGGTAAGCGAGATCGCCACCGGCTTTGCCCTCACCATGCACCCGAACGATCTGCTGCTTGTGATTTCCAACTCCGGGCGTTCACAGAGACTGGTGCGCGTTGTAGAGGCCGCACGCAGCTGCGGGGCATCGGTGGTCACCATCACAAGCGACGAACAGTCGCCGCTCGCGCGCATGTCCGACCATGTCTTGCGCACCGTGAACCACGAGGCACTACTTACCACGGGCGACTTTGCATTCTCCAAAATCTCCGCCATGGCGATCATCGAGGTTATCTACTACTTCCTGCTCCCCATTATCGAGGGCGGCCGCGAACACATCAGTCGCTACGAGGAGCTGATTCAGCCCGACAAGGATGTCGAATAAATTTTTCCAAATTTGTGCTTGCACATCGAAAAGTATTGCGTATACTAATTCTTGTTGCTCAGCAGCACATACCATTCCTCGATAGCTCAATGGTAGAGCCCGCGGCTGTTAACCGCGTTGTTGTAGGTTCGAGTCCTACTCGAGGAGCCAGATTGTTCAACCCGCCAGTTCGCTGGCGGGTTTTTTGTTATCTCGTGACGATCCGAAGTCCGACTACAGCGAGACCAAGGCCGATTGAACATAAGGACTTGGGGCTTATAGGACAAAATGTGTGTCCGGTTTAGGGGTATCGACGCAGGTCGATGCCCCTTTTTGCGCTGTTTAAATCTGGAAGGCGATTTTAAGCACCCGGACAGAAAGTGTGTCTGGATTAGCACTGTAAGTGCAGGTAGATAACCTTTTTTGGGACGGTTAAAAACATACCGAAAGAGGTTTTCGGCTTATAGGACAAAAGAAAAGGCCCCGCAGTGCGGGGCCTAAACACCTAGAGAACTCAAACGGAGCCTTAGGACTCGATGTAATCCTTGAGTTTGCTCGAACGGCTCGGGTGACGCAGCTTGGCCAGCGTCTTGGACTCAATCTGACGGATGCGCTCACGCGTCACGCCGAACTCGCGACCGACCTCTTCGAGGGTGCGCGGGTGACCATCCACCAAGCCAAAGCGCAGCTCGATGACCTTGCGCTCACGATCGGCAAGCGAATCGAGCACCTGCGTGAGCTGCTCCTGCAGCATCGAGAAGCTCGCAGCATCAGGCGGAACAACAGCCTGAGAGTCCTCGATAAAGTCGCCAAGCTGAGAGTCCTCTTCCTCGCCGATAGGCGTCTCGAGAGAGACCGGCTCCTGGCTGATCTTCTGGATCTCGCGCACGCGATCGGCGCTCATGTCCATCTCAGCACCGATCTCCTCGGGGGTCGGGTCACGACCGAGATCCTGCAACAGCTGGCGCTGAACGCGGACAAGCTTGTTGATGGTCTCGACCATATGAACCGGAATGCGGATGGTACGGGCCTGGTCGGCAATAGCGCGCGTAATGGCCTGACGAATCCACCAGGTGGCATACGTCGAGAACTTGAAGCCCTTCTCGTAGTCGAACTTCTCGACCGCGCGAATGAGGCCCAGGTTGCCCTCCTGAATCAGATCCAAGAACAGCATGCCGCGGCCCACGTAGCGCTTGGCGATAGAGACAACCAGACGCAGGTTTGCAGAAATCAGGGCCTGCTTGGCCTCGAGACCCACGTTCTCAACGCGCGTCAGGCGGCGAATCTCCGCACGGGTGAGCTCAATCTCGCCACGGTCGGCAGCCTCGAGCTTATTGGTGGCCTCGAGACCAGCCTCGATCTTCATAGCCAGATCGACCTCGTCGGAGGCAGTCAGCAGGTCGACCTTACCGATCTCCTTGAGGTACATGCGAACGGGGTCGCCGGTGAGCATGACGGTCGAGGCGTCCACACCGCGCGTACGAGAGCGCGAACGGCTCGTGCGCGAACGGGACTTCTTCTTGGTCTTGGCAGAGGCCATCTCGGCGTCGGCGCGCTTGGCGACCTTGATATCGTGGTCTTCGCTATTCTCGTCATCGAGCTCGTCATCATCGAGACCCTCGTCGTCATCGGTGCCGTCGACATCGACGCCATCGACTTCAAGCTCCGGGTCGTCGGCACTCAGGATGTCGATGCCCTGCTCGCGTAGAATCTCATAGACGGAGTTGAGCTGTGCTTCACTTACCTCGACGCCCTTGAGAACGCCCTGAACGTCCTCTTCGGTCACGCTACCGGACTCTGAACCCTTCAGAAGAAGCGTAGCGATCTGGGACTTGATGGCGTCGCCCATGCCGTCAGTCTTATATGGCACAGATACTCCCTTCATGGTACACAGGACTCATTACTTTATCATATGTTCCCAATTGATAAAGATGCGTTACCTAATTATTCGAGCTATCGGAATCTTTCAGACCAAGCTCGCGAAACGGGTCGGCAATGCCCTCAACGGCTTGCGAAAGCTCACGGATACGTGCGGCATTCTGCGAGGCCTCGATTGCAAGCTCACGGCGCTGAGACGAGTCTAGGCCGCTGCCTGAGCGCAGCTGTGCTTGGGCCGACTGCATGCGGCGGCGCAGGCCGTAGAGCTCAAGGGTGTCGAGCAAGAAGATCACGTTCGTCTCGGTAGGGTGCCCGCTCGTGGAGGCGATGGTGCCAGCGCTCACCAAGCTCGCAGCCTCGTCGCATACGGCGCGCGCGGCGTCCATGGCGTCGGCGGCGGTGGCGGTGTCAGGAGTTGCGAGCACAGCCCAAGCGATCGCTTCGTGACGCGGATCGACCCAGTCGATCTGCGTGATACGCTCGGCAAAGGGTCGGAAAGAAGCCGGGAAGCTCGTCATAAGGCAAAGCAGCTCGCGCTCGCTCCTAAGCGAATGGCGCTCCAAATCGGTCAGTACCTGCGGAGCCTGAGAGGCGGCCGGGGCGCTCGGCGCACTCCCCTGAGCCTCGGCGGGCAGGTAGTCGTAGGGCTCCTCGACCTCATCGGGAGTCGCAGGGACAGACGCCGGAGCGGCCGCAGGGGCAGAGCCCTGCTGGCGGTAGCGCTCGCGAGCAGTCTCGCGCTGGCGGGCCTGCTCCTCTTCGCGTTGCACCGCCTTGAACACGCGAGGCGCTGCGGAGCGAACCGTCTCGACGTCAACGCCCACCCGGTCGGCAATCTGCACGTAGTAGCTATCGATCATGTAACTCGCGCGGAGCGGGTAGATCAGACGGCAGGCGTCCTCGAGCGCTCGGGCGCGCCCAGCCGGTGAGGAGACATCGCTGCGCTCCCCCAGCTTGGAGAAGACAAAGTCGAGCAGCGGCTGCGAGTCGTCCAGGAGAGCACGCAGAGCAGGCCCGCCGTTGGCACGAACGTAATCGTTGGGATCCATGTCATCAGGCAAAATCACGCAGCGAAGATCAACCGAGCCTGTCTCGACGAACTGAATGGCGCGCTCGGCGGCCTTTTGACCTGCGGCGTCTCCGTCGAAGAGATAGACGATCTTTTTGGCAAAGCGTGTAAGGGTCTTGACGTGGTACTCGGTCAGGGCCGTGCCCAACGTCGCGACCACGTTTTTAATGCCCCCTTCCCAGCACGCAATGGCATCGGTATAGCCCTCGACAACAATAGCCTCATTCTGGGCGACGATGTGCTCTTTGGCCCAGTTGAAGCCGTAGAGGTTCTTCTTCTTGTGAAAGACCGGGGTCTCGGAAGTGTTGAGGTACTTTGGCTCGCCGGCGCCCATGATGCGCCCGCCAAAAGCGATACAGCGACCTTGTTCGTCAAAGATGGGAAACATATCACGGTCGTAGAAGCGATCGGAAACACCTCGGTCACGGCGCACCGCAACGTTTGCGTCCACCATCTCCCGATCCGAGAAGCCTTGCGAGCGCAGCTGGGCCACCAAGGCACCATGGCCCGGAGCAAAACCCAAGCGGTAGCGCTGGCACACCTCGGAACCCAACCCGCGCGAAGCGAAGTACTCGCGGCCGCGGGCGTCTTTTCCGCGCATAAGCATGGTGTGGTAGAACTGGCTCGTGGCCTCGCACACATCGATGATGCGCGTGCGCTTGGTGGAGCGGCGCGACGTGTGCGAGTTGTCCTCGGTAAGCTCGATACCGGCACGATCGGCCAGGTAGCGAATGGAGTCAGGGAACGTCAGGTTCTCGCGCTTCATCACATAGCTAAAGCAGTCGCCGCCTTCGCTGCAGCCAAAGCAATACCAAGACTGCGTAGCCGGAATGATATGGAACGAAGGCGTCTTCTCACCGTGGAACGGGCAACAGCCCCAGAACTCATGGCCGCGAGGCCTCAGCTCCACAGTCTCCTGCGCCAAGGCAACCAGATCCGTGGCCGCACGCACGCGGCCGATCTCCTCGTCAGAAATCATAGGGAAAGATCGCGCCTCCCCTCGCCAAAGAGCTGACGCACATCCTCGATATTGCCCTCAACCGTCGCCACAAGTTCATCGAGCGAGGCAAAGGTGCGGGAGGGACGCAGCTGCTTGATAAACGAGACAGCGATCTGTTCGCCGTAGATGTCGTCGGAAAAACCCACGATATTGGCCTCGAGTTTGGCAGAAGCCTCGCAGTCCTTGAACATCGGCGGTACGCCCACGTTGATGGCCGCCGGCCAAGCGGAGCCTCCCAGGCAAGCAAAGCCTGCATAGACACCCTCCTGAGGCGTGGCCATGTAACCAGACAGCTCGATATTAGCCGTTGGGAAACCGAGCTTACGGCCCTCTCCCCTGCCATGGACAACCGCACCGCGAACCATGTAGGCGCGGCCCAAGTCGGCGTTAGCAGATTCAATCTGGCCCTGAGCAAGCAGGGCGCGAATGCGTGAGGAGCTCACGGTACCTCCGGCCTCGCGCAAGAGCTCGTGACCAAAGACCTCGATGCCTTGCGTCTCGCCCCACGAGCGAAGTACCTCCACCGTGGCGGCACCGTGGGCACCGAGGCGAAAGTCGCTGCCCACGTGGACTGCGCGAATGCAAAGTGCCGGCGCCAGAACAGTGGCGAAAAACGTCTCGTGATCCATCGCGGCGACATCCGCATTGAACGGAACGACCGCGACAGCGTCCACGCCCACCGATGCCAAAGCATGCAGGCGATCGTCGAGGCCCATAAGCTTTTTCGCAGGCGCCTTGCTCACAACGACGTCCGGGTCGGGATCGAACGTCACGGCAACGGCCGCAATCCCACGCTCCCGAGCATCATTTACAGCCTGCTGGAGCAGATGACGGTGTCCCAGATGCACCCCGTCGAACGCGCCGATGGCGACAACGCAGGTAAGCTGCTGGTCGCAGTCGTTAGAATCAAGATGCAAGATGCGCGCACGCGGCTGCGAGAAAAGAAAGTCGCGTCGCAAGGCCGCAGTTCCGTACATCTATTTCACTCCTTCAATTCCCTGTGGAAAGACGTTGCGCATTTGGTAGTACCCATTTTCCTCGTCGGCGAGGGCGCGGAGCTCTCCCAAGACAACAAGACCGCACATACCGACAGACGAAGCGGGATCGAGGGCGGCAGAGACGGGAATGCGCTTCCCGCAAAGTAGGTCGTCGAGCGACTCGGGCGCAAGATGTACCGTCTCCGCGCCCAGAAGGGCAAGCGGATCGAGCGCACGGGCGCGCACATGCTCCACGCTCAAGTCTTCAAGCGCGAGTGCGTCTCCCAGCGTCACCGCACCCGAAGCAGTGCGGCGAAGTGCCGAGATATGCGCCGCAGAACCCACACGGCGGCCAATGTCGCGCGCGAGAGAGCGAATATAGGTGCCCTTGCTCACCGTGAATGCCACGTTCCAGATAACGGAATCGCCTTCGGCATCGATA
This sequence comes from Bacteroidaceae bacterium, assembly GCA_963617695.1. Taxonomy (GTDB): domain Bacteria; phylum Actinomycetota; class Coriobacteriia; order Coriobacteriales; family Coriobacteriaceae; genus Collinsella. The sequence goes on along the minus strand of CAVEPV010000017.1, from coordinate 14,221 downwards.
GAAAGCAGAGCCGCCTCGTACACCTCGACCGGACGAGCGGGCAGCTCGACGTCGACGCCCTCGCGAGCGCTCTTATACGCGCGCACGCCGTTGACCGAGATGGCCGAAAACGCCGGCGGAACCTGCATCTGAGAGCCCAAGAAGCCCTCGAGAGCCTTCCTTGCAAACGTCTCGTCGGCAAGCTCAGAAGGACACGGCGCGGTACGTGTGACCTCGCCCTCGGCGTCATCGGTATTGGTCTCGGCGCCAAAGGCAATGGCGGCGATATAGCTCTTGCGCTCGAGCGTCAGCATACCCAGAAGGCGGGTAGCCTGGCCCACGCCCAAAAGCATGACGCCGGTAGCCAACGGGTCGAGCGTGCCGGCATGGCCGATCCTGCGCTCACCCAACGCGCGACGCGCGCGAGCGACCACGTCGTGCGAGGTGCAGCCCGCGGGCTTGTCCACGGCAAAGAGCAGATTGATGTTTGATGGTTTGCGTTTTGCCATGAATCCTATCTATTCTTCTTGGGATTCCACCAGCTCCGTCAGCTCAGGCAGCATTTCCTTGAGAGCTTCCTCGATGCTGCCGCAAAAGGTAAAGCCTGCCGCGGCAACATGGCCGCCGCCACCATGGCTCACGGCCACACCAGAGACGTCGATCGCGCACTTGGAGCGCAGATTACCACGAATCTCCCCCGGAGCGACCTCACGCAGGAACAGACAGACCTTGGCGCCGTCGATGGATCGCACGATGTCAACCAGACCGTCGCAATCGTCCGCTGAGATGCCATGCTTGGCAAGGTCGGAGGCATAGGCGTAGCTGTACGCCACGCGCCCGTCGGCAACCGTATCGATGCGCCCCATGACGATACTCTCGAGATGGAGGTACTCGAGTCGCTGGCTCTGATAGACGCGCAGGGACACGAGAGCAGGATCGGCGCCGGCATGCACCAGGCGCGAAGCGCAGGTGAACGCGGCAGCGTTGGCGTTTTGATACTGGAAGCTGCCGGTATCGGTAACAAGACCGGTGAGCAGGCAGTTTGCGACATCGGGATCAACCGGATAGCCGGCAAAGATCAAGAAGTCATCGATGAGGACGGCGCATGCAGCGGCGTCGGTTCGGCGAACCACGACATTTGCGAACTCGGAACGAGCGGGATGATGGTCAATTGTCACAACGTGCTCGGATCGAAGAGCAACCGCGGCGCCATCACCCAAGCGCTCGAGCGTAGGCACATCGACCGAGATGAAAAGATCCGGGTCGAGCGGGTACGACGAAGCCGGGGTCATGTCAGACGCCCCCGCAAGGAAGCGGTAGACACGCGGCACCGGGTTGTTGTTGGGCAGCAGGCACGTGATCGCCTTGTCGGGATAACGGCGGCGAAGGGATCGGCCCAACGCAAGCGTCGAGCCGATCGCATCGCCATCGGGATTCACATGGCCGCAGATGGCGATAGTGCTCGCCGCCTCGACCAGCGCAATAACGTTATCCCAAACAAAGGCGGGTTCAGGAGCCTCAAGCCCCTCTTCCCCGCACGAGCTGGAGATGCTACTCATGGTCCGCTTCGCCTTCGGCGCCATCGATGTCTTCAGACGCATCGGGCACCACAGGGTAGCCCTCCTCGTCCTTCTCGATTGCCATAGTCTCGGGCACCTGCTTGAGGGCAGCGGCGATGGCCTCGGCTTGGTCGGTCGAGCGGTCGATTTTAAAGTCCAGCTCGGGCACCACGCGCCAGTCGAGCGCATGCGAGAGGAGCTTGCGAATGCGACCCTTCGCGCTGTTCAGGGTCTCGAGAACCTCGTCGTAGCGGTCGGCCTCGCACGAGACGTAGACGCGGGCAAACGAGCGGTCCACGCTGACCTCGCAACCCGTAAGGGTCACCAGGTCAAGGCGCGGATCAGAGATCTCGAACAGCAGAATGGTGCCGAGCTTCTCGCGCAACTGCTCGGCGGTGCGGCGTGTAGCGGCGTTTTGCTTCATACGGACAGCTCCTACTTACTCGGTACGAGCAACCTGGTCGATGCGGTAGGCCTCGATCTGGTCGCCGGGCTTGATGTCCTGGAAGTTCTCCAGGCCGATACCGCCCTCGGTACCGCTGCGCAGGCTCTTGGCCTCGTCCTTGTAGTGACGCATAGAGGCGATCTTGCCGTTGTAGACCACGATGCCGTCACGCACCAGACGCACGGAGTCGGTGTTGGCGATCTCGCCCTCCTCGATGCGAACGCCGGCGGCGATACCGACCTTGGGCACCTTGAAGGTGTCGACGACGACGGCCATACCGGTGGAAACCTCAACCTCGGTGGGCTTCAGCATACCGATACGAGCGGCGTCGAGGTCCTCGAGCGCCTTGTAGATAACGTCGTAGGTACGAATCTCGACACCCTGGTGCTCAGCGGCGCTGCGGGCCTTGCCGTCGGGACGCACGCCAAAGCCGATGATGATGGCGTTGGATGCGTCTGCCAGGACGACGTCGGTCTCGTTGATGGCGCCGACCGCGGCGTGGATGGTGTTGATGCGGACCTCGGACTGATCCATCTTGTCGAGCGAATCCTGAAGGGCCTCGATGGAACCCTGGACGTCGGCCTTGATGATGAGGTTGAGTTCCTTGATCTCGGCCTCGGCGATGGTGTCGAAGAGGTTCTCGAGGGTGACGTGCTTGACGTGCGTCTGCTCCTCGATGCGGGCCTTGAGGGCGCGCTGCTCAGCGAGTGCACGGGCGTCGCGGTCGTCCTCAAAGACGCGGAACTCGTCGCCCGCGTTGGGGACCGACTGCAGACCCAAGATCTCGACGGCGTCAGAAGGACCGGCCTCGGTGACGTTGTTGCCCTTGGGGTCGAGCATGGCGCGAACGCGGCCGTAGGTCATGCCGGCCACGAGCGTGTCTCCCACGCGCAGAGTACCGCGAGTGACGAGCACGGTGGCCACAGAGCCGCGGCCCTTGTCGAGCTTGGCCTCGAGGACATTACCGGAAGCAAAGGTGTCGGGGTTGGCCTTGAGCTCAAGCACGTCGGCCTGAAGCAGAACGGTCTCGAGCAGGTCGTCGATGCCGATCTTCTTCTTGGCGGAGATGTTGACGAACATGTTCTGTCCGCCCCACTCCTCGGGGATGATGCCGTACTCGGTAAGCTCCTGGCGGACCTTATCGGGGTTGGCACCGGGCTTATCGATCTTGTTGACGGCGACCACGATAGGCACGCCGGCAGCCTTGGCGTGGTTGATGGACTCGACGGTCTGCGGCATGACGCCGTCGTCGGCGGCGACGATCAGGATGACGATGTCGGTCACCTTGGCGCCGCGGGCACGCATGGCCGTGAAGGTGGCGTGGCCCGGGGTGTCGATGAAGGTGATCTTGCGGTCGCCGATGAACACCTGGGAGGCGCCGATGGCCTGCGTGATGCCGCCGGCCTCGCCCTCGGCAACGCCGGTGTGGCGAATAGCGTCAAGCAGCGAGGTCTTACCGTGGTCGACGTGGCCCATGACGGTGACGACGGGCGCGCGGCCCTTGAGGTCAGTCGGGTCATCGTAGAACGTGAAGGAGTTCTCCTCCTCAGGGGTGATGATCTTCACCTGGCGGCCAAGGTCGTCGGCCACGAGCTCGACGAGGTCATCGCTCATGGTCTGGGTGAGGGTCAGCGGAGTGCCAAGCAGGAAGAGGCGCTTGATGATGTCGTTCGCGGGGACCTCGAGGGCCTCAGCGAGCTCCTGGACCGTGACGCCCTGGGAGACACGGACGGCGTCCAGCTCCTCGGGGTTGATGCCCTGAGCCAGAGCCTCCTCTATCTTCTTCTCCTCCTGGGCACGAGCGGCCTCGCGCTCACGCTTCTCCTTGCGCTTCTTGCGGCGACCGGTGGACTCGCGGGAGGCTTCCTCGACGGCGGCGCGGGCGTCCTCGAGGACCTTCTCGCGGCTGTACTCCTCGGCCTCGCGAGCCATGCGGGTGTAGCGGTCCTCGCCCTCGGCGGCACCGTGGCCCTTGTGCTTCTTGCCCTTGCCCTGCTTATCGGGGTTAGGGAAGTCCATACCGGCGGGCATGGAGGGAGCAGACGAACGACGGGCGCTTCGCGGAGCGTCGGAAGACGCAGCCTCGCGGTTGCCGCCACGGCGGTCGTTGTTGCGACCGCGACCGCGGTTGTCGCGAGCCTCAGCCTTCTTCTTCTCGTCCTCCTGCTTCTTCTCCTTCAGCACGACCTCCTGAGCCGCGATCTGGTCAAGCAGGGAGCGGAAGCGCTGACCGGAGTCGCTCGCAGGCACGGCGCGGCGCTTGGCCTCGAGCTCGGCCTCGCGAGCCTCGGCAGCGGCCTTCTCACGAGCCTTGCGCTCAGCCTCGGCGGCAGCGGCGCGGGCGGCCTCCTCGGCGGCGCGGGCGGCCTCAGAAATCTTGCGTTCCTCCTCGCGGCGGGCCTCAGCGGCCAGACGCTCACGCTCCGCCTCCTCGGCGCGGGCGGCCTCCTCGGCGCGGGCGGCCTCTTCCTCAGCGGCCTTTGCGGCCTCGAGCTCGGCGGCGCGGGCCTCCAGGATGGGGGCGAGCTTCTTGCGCACGAGGCTCACGTACACGTCCTCAAGGGCAGAGGATGCGCCCTTGGCGGGGATCTTCATCTCCTCGAGATGACCAAGCATCTCCTTGGAGCTCATACCAAATTCCTTGGCCAGGCTGGAAACTCGAACCTTTGCCATAAACACCTACCTCTCGGGCGCCTGGGCGCCACCAAACAACGAGCGGGACACGATCGAATGCGGGCGCATGCGCGCCTAGCCGTTAGATCAGGTCCTCTGCGTCGGAGATATAGTCAGAAGTCTCAGCGTCCATGCTCACGGGGTCGTGAACGCCGCAGAAGCGCGAACCGGGACGTGCCTGGTTGCGGCAGCGAATGCCCTCGTCACTCACGTGAGCGCAACGCTCGGGCTCGTCGTCGGAAAGCAGGTCGTCGGTCTCGGGCTCCTCGACCAGCGGGACGTTCTTGAGAATATCGGCAGCGAGCGTCTCGTTCTTGATGTCGATGTGCCAGCCGGTCAGACGTGCAGCAAGACGGGCATTCTGGCCCTCCTTGCCAATAGCGAGGGAAAGCTGGTCGTCAGGCACGATAACGCCGGCGTAGTTCTTCTCCGTATCGATCAGCACGCGAGTGACCTTAGCGGGAGACAGAGCGTTGGCGACATAGACGGACGGGTCGGCATCCCACAGGATGACGTCGACGCGCTCTCCGCGCAGCTCGCCAACAACGGCGCGCACACGGCTGCCCTTGGGGCCCACGCAGGCGCCCACAGGATCCAGGCGGTCGTCCAGGGAGTGGACGGCGACCTTGGAGCGCTGACCCGGCTCACGGGCGATGGACTTGACCTCGACGGTGCCCTCGTAGACCTCAGGAACCTCCTGCTCAAAGAGGCGCTTGATGAGCGCAGGGTGAGTACGGGAGATAACGATGGGCGGACGGCTGTGCTCGCCGCGAACCGGCTGCACGGTGGAGTTAGGATCGCGCACGTCGATGATGACGGCCTTGAGGCGCTGGTTGTGCAGGTAACGCTCACCGGTCGGGCGCTCGTTGCGCTCATCCTCGTAGCGGTGCAGGTCGAAGTGCGGAAGCTCGGCCTCGACGCCCTCACGAATCTTCACGATGGTGAAGTCGGGCGTGGACTGCAGCACGGTACCGGTGATGATGTCACCGATACGGCTGGAGAACTCCTCGTAGATCTGCTCGCGAGCGGAGTTGCGCACGATGGCGTTGATCTCGGCCTTGGCATGCTGGGCCGCGATGCGGGAGGTGTCCTTGGGCGTGACGTCGACCTCCTCGAAGCGGGTGTAGTTGCCCTCTTCGTCCATGGAGTCGTCGTCGGGAATGAGCTTGTACACGTAGATCTTGCCGGTGGTGCGGTCGATCGTGACCTTGGCACCCCAGTCGAGGTGCATGAGCTCGGCGTAGCTCTTAGCGAGCGACTGCTCAAGGCTGTCGATCAGATAGAGCTGGTCGATGTGCTTCTCCTGGCACAGGGCCATGAGCGCTTCCATCATCTCGGATGCTGCCATATTAGTTTCCGCCCTTCTCGCTCTTGAAGTCGAACGTCGGCTTCAAGGTGCATTTCTTCACGTCTTCAAAGGAGATTACGGCCTGCTCATCGCCCTCGAGCGCAAGCGTCACCGTGGTGTCGTCTGCCGCGGCGATGGCGCCCTTGTAGCGGCGCTGGCCCTGTGTTGCGGTGGTCGTAAGCTCGCAGTTCTCGCCCACGAACTTCTGGAAGTCAGCAGGGCGGCGAAGCGGGCGCGCCATACCGGGAGAAGACACCTCGAGCGTGTAGCTGCTAGAAATAGGATCCAGCTCCTCGATGACATCACTCACCCAGCTGCTCTGTGCGGTCACGCCGTCAAGCGAGATGGGCTCGCCATCGAGGTTGTCGATCCTCACGCGAACGCAAGGAGCCTTGGTGGCGCCCACGACCTCGACGTCAACAACGTCAATGCCATGCTCGGCGGCTACGGCCTCAAGCGCATCGATGATGCCCTGCTCGACCTTGGTCTTGACCATGCAACACCTCCTTACACAAAAAAGAAGCGGGGCCGAAACCCCACTCCTCACGACTCAACTTCAATTGCTGCACAAGTATATCAAGTCTGCAGCTAGATGCAAACAAATCGCCTCGCTCTCCCGTTTGTCCCCGCACCGTGCAACACATTTTTCGCACAAAATCGAGAAACTTTAACGGTATACAAGGGCGACCCATCCATACGAGTGGATGGGCCGCCCTATGCGAATGTGTGTATGATTCAGCGGTCTACTTGGCCACGAGGTTCACGAGCTTGCCAGGGACGCAGATGGCCTTGACAACCGTCTTGCCCTCGAGCCACTTGGCAGCTGCGACCTCGGCGGCAGCCTGCATCTGCTCGGGCGTGGCATCGGCGGCCACGGTGACATGGGCGCGCATCTTGCCGAGCACCTGAACAGCGATCTCGACCTCATCGCACTTGGTCTCCTCGAGGTCGAACTCGGGCCAAGGCGCGGTGTAGACGTTGCCCTCGTTGTGCAGAGCCTCGTGCCACAGCTCGTCCGCCCAGAAGGGGCAAACCGGCGAGAGAACAGAAACGATGTCGGTAGCGACCAGGTAGCACAGGGCTGCGTCGCGCGCATCGGCGGGAACAGCGTTGAGATAGGCGCTCGCGGCATTCACGAGCTCCATTACGGCCGAGATAGCGGTGTTGAACTGCTGGCGGTCGTAGTCCTCGGTGCACTTGGCAACAGCGCGGTGGCGCTCACGGTAGAGCTTGAGGGCCTCCTCGTTCAGCGCGGACTTGTCGAGCACGGCCGCGGCGTCACCGGAATAGGCGAGCTGCCAGACGATGTTCCAGGCGCGCTTGATGAAGCGGTTGGCACCAGCGACGGCCTTCTCGTCCCAGTCAAAGTCCTTCTCGGGCGGAGCGATAAAGAGGATCGTCAGACGCATCGTGTCGGCACCAAAGGGCTCGATGACCGAACTAGGCGGCACGACGTTGCCCTTGGACTTGGACATCGTTTCGCCGTTCTTGTCCTTGACCATGCCCTGGCAGAGCAGGTTGGTGAAAGGCTCGTCCTCACCGATCATGCCCAGGTCACGCAGTGCCTTGGTGAAGAAGCGGCTGTAGAGCAGATGCAGAATGGCGTGCTCGATACCACCGATGTAGTTGTCGACGGGCATCCAGCGGTCCACGGCCTCGCGACTGAACGGCAGCTCGGTGTTGTGCGGGTCGCAATAGCGGATGTAGTACCAGCTGGAGCAAGTGAACGTGTCCATGGTGTCGGTCTCGCGACGAGCCGGGGCTCCGCAGACGGGGCAGGTGGTCTCGTAGAACTCCTTACACTTGGCAAGGGTCTCGCCGGCGCCGAGGTCGAGGTTTTCCGGCAGCATGACCGGGAGCTGGTCCTCGGGCACGGGAACGATACCGCAGTGCTCGCAGTGGATGGCCGGAATGGGATTGCCCCAATAGCGCTGACGAGAGATGAGCCAGTCGCGCAGACGGAACTCCACCTTGCGACGACCGGTGCCGGCATCCTCAAGGTCGGCCACGATGGCGGCCTCGGCGTCGGAGTGCTTGCCGCCGCGCAGGCCGGTGTACTTGCCGGACTGCACGAGCGTGCCCTCGGCGGCGTGGGCGGCGTCCCAATCCACGGTGTCGGCGCAGAAGGTGTCGATGTCGCCACCGGCGGCGTTGAGCTCGGCGATGTCCTCATCGTTCAGCACGACGGGCTTGATGGGCAGGTCGTACTTGCGCGCAAACTCAAAGTCGCGCTGGTCACCGCAGGGAACGGCCATGACAGCGCCGGTGCCGTAATCGGCAACAACGTAGTCGGCGACCCAGACGGGCACCTTCTCGCCGTTGATGGGATTCACGACGTAGCGGCCGGTAAAGGCACCGTGCTTCTCGAGGGTACCCTGGGCGCGCTCTACCTGGGAGATGTGCTTGGAGTCCTCGATGATCTTGACAACGGCATCCTCGTACTCGGTGCCGGCAACAAGGTCTTTCAGGGCAGCGTACTCAGGAGCCAGCACAAAGAAGGTCACGCCGAACAGGGTGTCGGCACGCGTGGTGAACACGGTGATCTTCTCGTCGGTAGCCTCACCCGCGGCGTCGCAAAGCACAAAGTCGACCTCAGCGCCCTCGGAGCGACCGATCCAGTTGGCCTGCATCTGCTTGACGCGCTCGGGCCAGCCGGGGAGCTTCTCCAGATCGTCGAGCAGCTCTTGGGCGTACTCGGTGATCTTGAAGTACCACTGCTCAAGGTCGCGCTTCTCGGGAACCTTGCCGCAGCGCCAGCAGTGACCCTCAGTGACCTGCTCGTTGGCGAGCACGGTCTTGCACGTGGGGCACCAGTTGACGGGATTCTTCTTGCGGTAAACCAGACCGCGCTCCCAGAGCTTCTCGAAGATCCACTGACCCCACTTGTAGTAGTCGGGGCTGCAGGTCTTGACCATGCGGTCCATGTCATAGGAGAAGCCCATGCGCTTCATGGTGGCGAGCGCCTGATCCATGTTCTTGTAGGTCCACTCGGCGGCCTGGGTCTCGTGCTTGATGGCCGCGTTCTCGGCGGGCAGGCCAAAGGCGTCAAAGCCAATGGGGTGCAGCACGTCAAAGCCGCGCATGCGAGCCTGGCGCGCCATGGCATCGCCGATGGTGTAGTTGCGCGCGTGACCCATGTGCAGGTCGCCCGAGGGGTACGGGAACATCTCGAGCACGTACTTCTTGGGCTTGTTGGGGTCGGTGTCGACGGCAAAGAGGTCTGCGTCCTCCCACGCCTTCATCCACTTGGTCTCGATCGCCTGCGCGTCGTAGGCAGGGATCTCGTCCTTATGATCTGTGCGGTCGCACATATCAGCTCCTTTGATACTTGAGGCCATATGGCCTGCAGCGTTAACGGGGATGATGATAGCAAAACATGAAAAGCGAGACGCCTACGACGCGCAGGCATCTCGCTTAATCTAAAAACAGGGTATGGGACCCTAGCGAGTATTCCGGGCGTCGCAGACAAACCGCGAAGGGGTGCCACGCTTCGATGCGCGGGTGCGCCCCAAGGTCGAGGTGTTGCGCCCGAAAAAGCGAAAACTAGCGGTAGCTCACGCTCTGCTGGGTGTCCTTCACCACGACGTCGTGGGCGCCGCCCTCGACGATCGAGGTGGCGGAGACGAGGGTTAGTCGAGCCTTCTCCTGTAGCTCGGGGATGGATAGTGCGCCGCAGTTGCACATGGTGGACTTGACCTTGTACAGGGTGCTGTTCACGCCGTCCTTAAGGGAGCCGGCATAAGGCACGTAGGAGTCGACGCCCTCGACAAAGCTCAGCTTGGCCGCGCCGCCCAGGTCGTAGCGCTGCCAGTTGCGGGCACGCGCGGAGCCCTCGCCCCAATACTCCTTCATGTACTGACCGTTGACGTTCACGCGCTCGGTCGGGGACTCGTCAAAGCGAGCGAAGTAACGGCCGAGCATCATGAAGTCGGCACCCATGGCAAGGGCCAGGGTCATGTGGTAGTCGTAGACAATGCCGCCGTCGGAGCACACGGGCACGTAGATGCCGGTCTCCTCGAAGTACTCGTCACGAGCGCGGCACACGTCGATGAGCGCGGTGGCCTGACCACGGCCGATACCCTTGGTCTCGCGGGTAATGCAGATGGAACCGCCGCCGATACCGACCTTGATGAAGTCCGCACCGCAATCTGCCAGGAAGCGGAAGCCCTCGGCGTCAACGACGTTGCCAGCGCCAACCTTGACGTCCTCGCCGTAGTTGGCGCGGATCCACTCGATGGTGCGCTTCTGCCACTCAGAGAAGCCCTCGGAGGAGTCGATGCACAGGGCGTCGGCGCCAGCCTCGATCAGCAGGGGCACACGCTCGGCGTAGTCACGGGTGTTGATGCCCGCACCCACGATGTAGCGCTTGTCAGAATCGAGCAGCTCGTTGGGATTGGTCTTGTGGCTGTCGTAGTCCTTACGGAACACGATGCCGATGAGGTGATCGTAGTCATCGACGACGGGGAGAGCATTGAGCTTGTTCTCCCAGATCACGTCGTTGGCCTTCTTGAGAGTGATGTTCTTGTCGCCCACGATGAGCTTCTCGCGCGGGGTCATGAACGTGGAGACTTTGGCGGAGTGGTCGTCGCGGCTGGGGCGGTAGTCGCGGCTGGTGACGATGCCGAGCAGTTTGCCGCGCGGGGTGCCGTCGTCGGTGACGGGCATGGTGGAGTGGCCGGTCTTCTCCTTGAGCTGCATGACCTCAGACATGGTCATGTCGGGGGTCAGGGTCGAGTCGGACTCGACAAAGCCGGCCTTGTGATCCTTGACGGCCTTGACCATGGCGGCCTCGGCCTCGGGGGTCTGGGAACCGTAAATGAAGCTCATGCCGCCCTCGGTGGCAAGGGCAACGCCCATGTCGACACCGGAGACGGACTGCATGATGGCCGAAACCATAGGGATGTTCAGGGTGATAGCGGGCTTCTCGCCGCGCTTGAAACGCGTCAGGGGCGTTTTGAGAGAAACGTTGTTAGGGATGCATTCCGATGAGGAATAGCCAGGGACGAGCAGATACTCCGAAAACGTATGGGACTCACCGGGAAAGAACGTTGCCATGTTTCTCCTTCAAACATTGCCCATGACTAGCTGCAAGCCCCGTGGACTCAGCCCCACCATGGCGCCCTATAGAAATACGCAGAACATGGTAGCGCAGAAAGGCGCGAGCGCGGCTGACGCGTTGCAAGAACACGAGGGCTACGCACGAAGGATCGGATCGAGCCGATCGATGACGGCAAGGGGGTTGTCCTCCCCCGCCTGCAAGCGCGCGATGTGGGCGCGGTTGCGTTCGATGATTTCAAGACGAGTCTTGGTTGAGTCCCCTTCTTCCGGGGGAAACGCGACGGCAAGAGCTCGAATGTCAGTATGCGTGCGTGGCTCGAACTCCAGATAGGCGCCAAAGCCGTGGAGGAGCACCGAGGCGGCAACCCTGTGGTCGGGGTGATCCTCGAGGCCCGGATAGCACGCCCGGGCCACGTGCTCGTTGGCAGCGAGATACTCCGCAAGGGCACGGGCATGGTCAAAGCGCCTTTGCATGCGCTCGGGCAGTGTGTCGAGATGTTGTTTGAGCGCAGTGGCCTCATTGGCAGAAAGAGAGATTTGTAACCCGGCCTCTTGCAGAAAGGCGTGGGCACGCACTGCAGGGTCATCGGCGCAGGCCCGCTTACCGCGCGGCTTGGCAACAGCGACGGCAGCCACTCCCCCGCCCAAGCGCTCAAATGATACTGTGGCTCCGCAGGCAAGAGGGTTGCAGCCAAATGCCGTGGGCACGGAGTTGTCCACGACCAGGCACTCGCCCTGCTCATGGGCCTCACGAGCTTGCGAGCGAATGTCCGTCACACGCAGCTCGTCCAGCTCGACGGCAGAGACAAACTGCGGCTGCAAGCCACCTGCCGTCATGCCACCCAGAAGCTCAAAGGCCTCACGCGGGTCGTTCGCCCGCATCAAAACACACGACCGCGCACCCGTAAGCGCGCGGTAGTTCTCGCATATGTCCTCAGCCGTGATGAACAAGGCTTAAGCCAGCTCGGACTGGAGCTGTTCACGGTAGCCGGCAAGGGTGTCCTTCTGGCCGGCCGGCGGCTCAGGGAACTGCGGGTCGCAGGATTCAAGCACCTGCACGATGGCCTCAGAGACCAGGTAGCGGGCATACCACTTCTGGTCGGCCGGGATGATGTACCACGGCGCATGCTTGGTTGAGGTGGCACCAATCGCCTGCTCATAGGCCTTCTGATACTTGTCCCACAGCACGCGCTCGCGCATGTCGGACTCAGAGAACTTCCAGTTCTTGGTCTCGTCGTTGATGCGGGCCAGGAAGCGCTTGCCCTGCTCCTCGGGGCTCAGGTGCAAAAAGACCTTGAGGACGCGGTAGCCCTCTTCCCACAGGTGCTCCTCAAAGTCCGCGATCTGGCGGTAGCGCTGCTCAAAGAACTCCTTGGGATCCATGTCGGTGCAGCGGGAGGGCATCTGGTAGCTCTCCTGCAGGTTGCGCACGCGTGCCACCAGGACGTCCTCATAGTACGAACGGTTAAACACGCCGATGTAGCCGCGCGGAGGCACGTGTGTCATCGCGCGCCACAAGAACGTATGCGCGAGCTCCTCGTTAGAGGGTTGCTTAAAGCTGTGGACAAAGCAGCCCTGCGGGTTCACGCCGCTCATCACATGCTTGATGGTTGAGTCCTTGCCGGCGGCGTCCATAGCCTGGAACAGAATGACCACGCCCTCCTTGCCCTCGGCGTACAGACGATTTTGCAGCGAAGCGATCTTGGAGGTGTTCTCGGCCGTCATGAGGCGATAGCTCTCGCGCTCGGCCTTGTCCATCTTGGCAGAGGTCTTGTAGTCCTCCAGACTAAAGGTGCCGTCGCCCTTGTAGCGGCAGTCATCGAGGGTAAGAGGCATGGGTGCTCCTTAGATAAAAAACGACCGCCCGCATGTGCGAGCGGTCGCAACGAACAATGGACGCACCTTAGGCGCGGGTGCGAATCTCCTCAGAGATCTGAGCGATAAACTCATCGACCTCGTACTGCGTGGTCTCGCCCGAACGGTCGCGGACCGAGATGTTGCCGTTCTCGGCCTCCTTCTCACCCAGGATGAGCATGTAGGGAACGCGATCGATGGAGCGGGCCTCGCGAATCTTGTAGCCGATCTTCTCGTCGCGGTCGTCGCAGACCACGCGCACGCCAGCGGCCTCAAAGCGCTCAACAACCGTGTGGGCGTAGGCGCGGCTCTTCTCGGAGACGGGCAGCACCTTGACCTGAACGGGAGCGAGCCAGGTGGGGAACTTGCCGGCAAAGTGCTCGATCAGAATACCGATGAAGCGCTCGATGGAACCAAAGCACACACGGTGCAGCATGATGGGGCGCTTCTTGGAGCCGTCGGCATCGGTGTAGTCGAGGTCGAAGTTCAGCGGCATCTGGAAGTCGAGCTGAACGGTACCGCACTGCCAGGTGCGGCCGAGCGAGTCCTCAAGATGGAAGTCAATCTTGGGGCCATAGAAGGCGCCGTCGCCCTCGTTGACCTCGTAGGCCATGCCCAGCTGGTCGAGAGCGGTCTTAAGACCGGCCTCGGCACGCTCCCAGTCCTCGTCGGAACCCATGGAGTCCTCGGGACGCGTGGAGAGCTCGACGTGGTACTTAAAGCCGAACTTCTGGTACACGGAATCGATCAGGTTGACCACGCCCACAATCTCGTCGGTGAGTTGGTCGGGGCGCACGAACAGGTGGGCATCGTCCTGGTTAAAGCAGCGCACGCGGAACAGACCGTGCAGGGCGCCGCGCAGCTCGTGACGGTGCACCAGGCCGATCTCGCCGGCGCGAATGGGCAGCTCGCGGTAAGAATGGGGCTTGGCCGCATACACCAGCACGCCGCCGGGGCAGTTCATGGGCTTGATGCAGTACTCTTCCTCGTCGATGACGGTGGAGTACATGTTGTCCTTGTAGTGATCCCAGTGGCCCGAGGTCTTCCACAGCTGCTTGTTCATGATGAGCGGCGTGGAGATCTCGACATAGCCGGCCTTGTGGTGAATCTCGCGCCAGTAGTCGAGCAGCGTGTTCTTGAGCGTAACGCCGTTGGGAAGGAAGAACGGGAAGCCGGGAGCCTCGTCGCGCATCATGAAGAGGTCCATCTCGGCGCCGATTTTGCGGTGATCGCGCTTCTTGGCCTCCTCAAGCAGGCGCAGGTGCTCGTCAAGCTCCTCCTTGGTGGCAAAGGCAACACCGTTCA
>CAVEPV010000016.1:0-35815 GCA_963617695.1 Bacteroidaceae bacterium | reverse complement strand
ACCGTGGGAGAGCAGGGCGCCGCTGACCGGTGGACGGCGCTTTCCCTTTTTCAAAGGGTTGGCGCGAGGGGGCGCCGCGGGGGATCCCCCGCGGCGCCCCCTCTTCCTGTGTCTGGGGCCTTACGGGCCCCTTTTCGCGTTTTCGGGGCCCGCACGGGCTCTCCGCGTTCCTTCTCCCGTGCCGCGCCCTGCGTTTTCGGGGCCTTTCGGGCTTTTTTCGTTTGGGCTTGCCTGTGTGCTTTGTGGGATTCGGGCGGGGTCTGTCGTACCATAGAGAGACGTTTTCTTATGGGATCGAGAGGACTCCTTATGAAATACTTTGGCACCGACGGTTTTCGCGGTGAAGCCAATAACGGCCTGAACGTTGAACATGCTTTTAAGATTGGTCGCTTTGTGGGCTGGTACTACGGTGCCCGCTTGTCTCGTAAGGCCCGCGTAGTTGTGGGCAAGGACACGCGACGCTCGAGCTACATGTTCGAGGCAGCTATCGTTTCTGGTCTTGTTGCCTCTGGCGCCGATGCGTACATGCTGCATGTTATTCCAACGCCCGGTGTTGCCTACGAGACGGTCGACGGCCGCTTTGACTGCGGTGTCATGATCAGTGCCTCTCATAATCCCTATACCGACAACGGCATCAAACTCGTTAACGGCGATGGCTTCAAGATGGAGGAGTCCGTCCTCGAGCAGATTGAGGCCTATATCGACGGCGGGATCGAGATTCCTCTCGCCCAAGGGGACTCGATTGGCGCCACGGTTGATTACATGCAGGGACGCAATCGCTATATTGCTCACCTCATTTCGAGCGCCAACTTCTCTTTGCAGGGTGTGAAGGTTGGCCTTGATTGCGCCAACGGCTCCGCCTCTTCGGTGGCTAAGCCCGTGTTCGACGCACTTGGTGCCGATGTTCGTGTCATCAACAACAATCCCGATGGCTTTAACATCAACGTGGACTGTGGTTCTACGCATATTGATCGTCTGCGTCGTCATGTGGTGGAGCAGGGATTGGACGTCGGTTTTGCTTACGACGGCGATGCGGACCGCTGTCTCGCTGTCGATGAATGCGGAAACGTGGTTGATGGCGATCTGATTCTCTACGTCTGCGGTGTGTACCTCAACAGGCACGGTCGTCTGACCGGCGGCACGGTTGTTCCTACCGTTATGAGTAACTTCGGCCTGTTCAAGGCGTTTGACGAGGCCTGCATTTCTTACGAGAAGACCGACGTAGGCGACAAGAACGTTTACGCCTGCATGCGCGAACATGGCTACAGCCTGGGCGGCGAACAGTCGGGCCATATTATCTTTGGTGACATTGAATGCACCGGTGATGGCATTATGACCAGCCTGCGCGTGATGGAGGCACTGCGTGCTGAGCGTGAGACGCTCTCGCAGCTCTGTGCCCCGGTGAAGATGTATCCGCAGCTATTGACCAACGTGCGCGTGAAGGATAAACAGCTCGCCATGAATGACGAGGTTGTCCTCGCCTCCGTTAAAGATGCCGAGACGTTTTTGGGCGATCGTGGCCGT
Source organism: Bacteroidaceae bacterium (assembly GCA_963617695.1). Taxonomy (GTDB): domain Bacteria; phylum Actinomycetota; class Coriobacteriia; order Coriobacteriales; family Coriobacteriaceae; genus Collinsella. The sequence goes on along the minus strand of CAVEPV010000016.1, from coordinate 34,291 downwards.
GTTCTGGTGCGCGCAAGCGGAACCGAACCTCTCGTTCGCGTTCTTGCTGAGGCACCCACGGAGGATCTGTGCCAGGAGGCCAGCGACTTTGTTCTGAAGGCGCTGGAGCCGCTTAAGGCGTAGGTCTGAATCGGGTTTTATTCTCAAGTTGAGTCAGGCCGCTTGCGGGCGGCCTGTTTTCCAACGGGCGAGCTTGAGGTGGTCTCGCGACGCCACGGCTCGCAATATCGCGTCGTGCTGAAGAGGGGAGACGGACATGAAGATGGGAATCGCGCAGATCGATGCGCGCTTGGGAGACCTTGAGGCTATCGGCGAGCGCATCTTTGCCCAGGCTTCGCTTGCCTCTGAGCAGGGCGTGCAACTGCTTTGCTTCCCGGCGCCATTGATTTCGGGGCTTATGCCTACGACCCTTATTGATTACGACAATTTTGCGCACGCGGTTCTCAAAATGCTCTCTGAGCAGGCTCAGCGTATGGCCGAGCTCGATCTTGTGTGTCTTGTTCCGGCCGTGGTGTCTTATGAGTCCGTGCCGGTGCTCGAGATCTTCATGTTGCGCGAGGGGAACGCCATTCCGGTGCGTTGTTTTTTGGCCAAGCAGCGCGGTCTTCAGTCTGAGAACGCCTGGCTTCCCCCGGTGTTCGATGTTGCCGGGTCGCGCGTTGCCGTGACATTCGACCTGAGCCGAGATATTGAGAGCATTCCCGGCGGCACTGACGTGGTTGCCTATTTCCAGATCGATGGCTTTAACGCTTCGGACGAGTCGACAGCTGCCGTGGCTGCTGTGCGCGATGGCTATTTTCTTCCCGAGGTGCAGAAGTCCGGGATGTGGCTCGCCTGCGTGGCTCCTGTTGGCGCCTTTGACGAGTCGGTGTACACGGGCGGCTCGTTTGTTATGGACGACTCCGGCCGTGTGGTGGGCCATGCGCCTTGTTTTGAGGAGTCGCTGCTGGTGTGCGATGTTCGTCGAGGCCTGAGCACGGCTCGCATTGAGGACGACCTGCTACCGCGCTATTCCAAGGATGAATGGTTGTGGGGCGCGCTGTGTCTGCAGGTTCGCTCTATCGTTGCGCAAGGGGGTTCCACGAGGGCTTTGGTGCCGCTCGAGGGGGACCTGGCCTCTTCGCTGCTCGCTGCGTTGGCGGTGGATGCACTCGGTCCGCGTAACGTGTACGGGCTGGTGCTTGCTCGCCAAGACATGGTTACCTCCGCTCAGGAGGCATATGAGGAGGAGCGTATCTCGCTGGCGCGTGAGACGGCTGCCAATCTTCATATCCGTATCGTTGAGCGCGAATTGCCCGACGTGCTGCACGGTATCGATGATGATGAGCCTGGCACCGCGACCCTTTCTCGACAAGCTTCTGACCGGCTTCGTTTGCGCATGGGTGCGCTTGTGCTTTCTTCTGCCGCGGAGCAGCTGGAGGCATGTGCGCTTGCCCCGTTTAGCAAGACAGCCGTGGCCCTTGCACCCGGTCTGGTGCAAAACTTCGGCGCGGGCTGGTGTGATGCCCTGCCGTTTGGTGATGTTTACCTTACTCAGCTTGAGTACCTGGCGCGTTGGCGCAACAGGCGCTCTCCGGTGGTGCCCGAGCAGCTGGTCTCTCTTAGGGCAGTCGAGCACGCTATGGGTCGCATCCTGGCCTATTCGGTTCGTGAGGCCGTGAAGGACACCGAGTTCGCTGAGAAGATCGGCGAGATCCTACTGTCGCTTAATGCGGCCGATGTGGACGCAACGCTTGAGGCTCACGTCGACCGAAACCGGTCCTTTGAGGAGATTTCTCTTGCAAAGCAGAACCCTCAAGCCGTTCGCGCCCTGCTGCTTCTCGCCCAGGGAGGCGAGAGTGCGCGTCGCAAGCTGCCTCTTGTTCCGGTGGTCTCGCCTCGGGCTCTGCATGAGCGCCTATGGCCGCGTTCCCTTGAGTGGTCTGACTTTGGTAGGTCGGATGAAAAGCTTCTGACTGTGGCCGACTTTGTGGAGTCCGAAGAGCTCCGCGCGCGCGAGGACGCTGCTGACGCCGGAGAGCGGATGCAAAATGAGCTCATGGGCTTTCTGGGAAGCCTCTTTGGGATTTCTCCTGATCAGCTTAGACAAGCTGCCTCTTCTGACGAGGTGCGCGGGGTGCCGGAGGGCCTTGAGGGGCTTGGCTCCAAGATGAAGCAGATGTTTGAGCAGGCTCTCGATCGGACGTCCTCTGATTCGTCTGATGACCGGGATGCGCCTCGCGAAGGCTCCGTCTCGTTCTCTATGGAGGCCTCGCCGGCCCTGAACGCAAAGCAGTTCCGCTTTTTCTCGCAAAACTGATTCTTGGCTGATTGCATCCGCCGTGGTACTCTAGAACAAATGTTCGAATAGGGAGGAGGCGCATGGTTATCCTTGGGATCGACCCCGGACTTGCCCACACGGGCTGGGGAGTCGTTGAAGAGCGTGCCGGTGACGTTCGCTGCCGGGCGTACGGCTGTATCGAGACCTCTGCGGGAAGCGACCTGGCTGTGCGCCTGCGGCACATCGCCGACGACCTTTCGAGCGTGGTCGAGCGTTACCATCCGCAAGAGGCGTGCATCGAGAGCATCTATTTCGGTGCCAATGTTCGCTCCGCCATTCCTACGGCCCATGCGCGCGGCGCGGCTCTGGTGGCGCTTTCGATGTGCGGCGTAGAGATCGGTGAGTACACGCCTATGCAGATCAAGCAGTCTGTTGTGGGAACGGGTGCTGCGGACAAGCAGCAGGTTACCTACATGGTAAGAAACCTGCTGCATCTCGATCACGATCCCAAGCCCGACCATGCGGCAGATGCATTGGCGTGCGCAATCTGTCACGCGCATCTGCGACGCACCGGTGAGTTGACACGCGGCGAGTACGTTGAGAAGAGGGGGAACGGTTACTCATGATCGCAACTATTCGCGGGACGCTTTTGGAGGCGAGCCCGAGCGTTGCCGTTATAGAGGTCGGCGGCCTTGGCTTTGAGGTGGGTATGTCGTCGTGTACGGCGGCAAGCCTTCCCACGCTTGGGGAGGAGTGCCGTCTTTATACGCGTATGCAGGTACGCGAGGACTCGATGACCCTTTTTGGTTTTGCTAACAAGGACGAGCGGACGATGTTCGATCGGCTCTTGGCCGTTTCGGGCGTGGGACCTCGCCTGGCGCTTGCTATCCTTTCGCGTTACGACGTCTCTCAGTTGTACTCTATCGTGATGGCTGAGGATGATAAAGCCATGGCTGCCGTATCGGGCGTGGGAAAAAAGACAGCTCAGCGTTTGATTTTGGAGCTCAAGAGCGTGTTCGCTAAGGATCGCGGCGCCGGCACGCCGGTGGCCGCGGTGCCCGGGCAGACGGCGATGGCCTTGACGCAGCCGGCTTCTGCGCTCGAAGACGCGCGTGCGGCGCTGCTCTCCATGGGCTTTAGCTCGCAGGAGACGGACTTGGCGTTGGATGGCGTCTCTGGCGACGGCGTGCGCGTTGAGGACCTGCTGGCCGGTGCCCTGAGGCGTTTGGGGATGGATGCCTGATGTGGGAAGACGAATCGCAAGACCTGTGGGCGAACGAGGCGCCGGCCCATGGCGGACGCGCCGTTAAGGCGCCAGATACCCAGGAGCGCTTTGTGACAGGCGAGCTGACCTCTGACGACTTGGACGTCGAGCGCACCTTGAGGCCTCAGAGCCTGGACGACTACTGTGGCCAGGGACATATCAAGCAGAGCTTGCGCATCTTGATTCAGGCGGCTCAGGATCGCGGTGAGTGTCTAGACCATGTGATCTTCTCGGGCCCTCCGGGTCTGGGCAAGACGACGCTTGCGGCCGTTATCGCCAATGAACTCGGCGCTCAGATCAAGACGACTTCCGGTCCGGCTATTGCGCGCACGGGCGATCTAGCGGCCATTCTTACCAACTTGCAGCCAGGCGACGTGCTGTTCATCGACGAGATTCATCGCCTTAACCGCTCGGTGGAGGAGATTCTCTATCCCGCGATGGAGGACTTTGCGCTCGACATCGTGATCGGTAAGGGCCCTGCTGCCCGTTCGATCAGGCTCGATATTCCGCGCTTCACGCTGGTGGGCGCCACCACGCGCTCCGGTATGCTGACCGGTCCCCTGCGCGACCGTTTTGGCATCTCGTTTAGGCTCGACTACTACTCCATTGATGACCTGGCGCAGATCGTTATGCGTTCGGCGGGAATCCTTGGAGTGGAGATTGACCTTGAATCTGCCAAAGAGGTCGCCTCGCGCTCGCGAGGAACGCCTCGACTGGCCAACCGCCTGCTCAAGCGCGTGCGCGATTATGCACAGGTGCGTGGCGGGGGAGCGATTGAACTCGGTATCACGCGCGAGGCGCTTGAATTCTTCGAGATCGATGAGCTGGGACTTGACTGGATGGACATCCGTATTCTGGAGACCCTCGTCAAGACTTTCCGCGGGCGCGCCGTGGGCCTCTCGACGCTTGCGAGCGCGGTGGGCGAGGATCCCTCGACGCTCGAGGATGTCTACGAGCCCTACCTACTTCAGCGAGGCCTGATGGTGCGAACGCCCCAAGGACGCTTGGCGACCCCGGCGGCATTCAACCACTTGGGGATAAGGCCGCCTTCAGATCTGTAGACCGTCGCGTTTCGTTGTATGCTGGTCAGGTTATTGCTGATACGCCGTGAGGAAGGATTTCCATGCCCTCTGATATCGAGATTGCACGCGCAGCTAAGCCGCTGCCTATCGTTGAAGTTGCGCGCCGAGCCGGTGTCGCCGAAGACCATCTGATCCCTTACGGTTTCGATAAGGCCAAGATCGATTACTCGCTGCTGAACGAGGAGACCGACCATGCGGCCAAGCTCGTTTTGGTGACCGCGATCAATCCCACGCCGGCTGGTGAGGGCAAGACCACCACGACTATCGGCTTGGCCGATGCACTGCAGCGTCGCGGCGTGAAGAGCGCCGTTGCTCTGCGCGAGCCCTCGCTCGGCCCTGTGTTCGGCGTCAAGGGCGGTGCGGCCGGCGGCGGCTACGCACAGGTTATTCCTATGGAGGATATCAACCTGCACTTCACCGGTGACTTCCACGCTATCGGTGCCGCTAACAACCTGCTTGCCGCAATGCTCGATAACCACATCCAGCAGGGCAACAAGCTTGGCATTGACGTGAAGCGCATCACGTGGAAGCGCGTGGTGGACATGAACGACCGTCAGCTGCGTCACGTGATCGATGGCATTGGTGGCAAGGCTCAAGGCGTGCCGCGCGAGGACGGCTTTGACATCACCGTGGCCTCCGAGGTTATGGCTATCCTTTGTCTCGCGACCTCCATCACCGACCTCAAGGAGCGCCTGGGCGAGATCGTTGTTGGCTACACCTTCGACGGCACCCCGGTTCACGCGAGCGACCTGCATGCTCAGGGCGCGATGGCGGCTCTGCTCAAGGACGCTCTCAAGCCCAATCTCGTGCAGACCCTCGAGCACACCCCGGCGTTTGTGCACGGTGGACCCTTTGCGAACATCGCGCACGGCTGCAACTCCATTATGGCGACGCGCATGGCCATGCGTTTTGGTGACATTGCGATCACCGAGGCCGGTTTTGGTGCAGACCTTGGCGCCGAGAAGTTCCTTGATATCAAGTGCCGCATGACGGGTCTTTGCCCTGACGCCGTAGTTGTGGTTGCCACCGCCCGTGCGCTCAAGTACAACGGCGGCGTGGCCAAGGCCGATCTGAACACCGAAAATCTCGATGCACTGCACGCGGGCATGCCCAACCTGCTGCGTCACGTTGACAACATTCAGTCTGTGTTCGGGCTTCCCTGCGTGGTAGCGATTAACCGCTTCCCGACTGACACTGAGGCCGAGCTCAAGCTTATCGAGGACGAATGCGCCGCTCATGGCGTTAACGTGCGTCTCTCTGAGGTCTGGGCGAAGGGCGGCGAGGGCGCGCTTGAGCTTGCCGACGAGGTGATGAGGCTTGTGGAGGAGCCCAAGAACTTCTCGTACGCCTATGAGACCGGCTCAGACATCGCCGACGCACTCGAGGCCATTGCGACCAAGATCTACCGCGCTGAGGGCGTTGATTTCACGCCGGCTGCCAAGCGCCAGCTCGCCGAGCTGCGTGAGAACGGGTTTGGCAACCTTCCCGTGTGCGTGGCCAAGACCCAGTACTCGTTTAGTGATGATGCCAAGGCACTGGGCGCGCCTGAGGGCTTCCGTGTTACGGTGCGCGAGCTTAAGGTCTCGGCCGGTGCTCACTTTGTCGTTGCACTTACGGGCAGTGTCCTCACGATGCCTGGTCTGCCAAAGGTTCCCGCCGCCGAGAACATCGATGTGGACGAGAACGGCAATATCACGGGTCTGTTCTAGGCCGTATGCCCTAAACTAGACGAGCCTGTTTGGCCAGATCTCCCGGGCGGCATCGCGTCGCCCGGGTTTTACGTATGAAGAGGAGTCGATAGCATGGCTATTCGAATCGATGGCAAGGCGTTGGCCGCGGCCGTGCGCGAGCGCGCCGCAGCTGATGTTTGCGAGCTTAAAGCCCAGGGCATCGAGCCCGGTCTCGCTGTGGTGCTGGTGGGGGACAACCAGGCCTCCGCTACCTATGTGCGCTCTAAGCTGCGCGACTGCGAGCAGTGCGGCATCGCGTCGTTTGACTACAAGCTTCCTGCCGAGACAACGCAGGAAGAGCTGATGGACCTGGTGGTACGCCTGAACGCCGATGACGCGGTGACTGGCATCCTTGTTCAGATGCCACTGCCACGCCACTTGGACGAGGAGTCCGTTGTGGCCGCCATCTCGCCTGAGAAGGATGTGGATGGTTTTCACCCCGAGAATCTGGGCCGTCTGGTTCGCGGCATTCCGGGTCTTCGTCCCTGCACGCCTGCGGGCGTTATGGCCATGCTCGATGAGTACGGTATCGACCCGGCTGGCAAGAATGCTGTCATCGTTGGCCGTTCCTCCATTGTGGGCAAGCCGATGTCGCTCATGCTGCTCGCCCGCGATGCGACCATCTCCGTTGCGCATTCGCATACCGATCCGCGCGAACTCGCTCGTATCTGCCAGGGTGCTGACATTCTGGTTGCCGCTTGCGGTATCCCCAAGATGATCAAGGGGCCGTGGATTAAGCCCGGCGCTACCGTTATCGATGTGGGCATGGACCGCGATGAGGACGGTAAACTCTGCGGTGACGTTGACTTCGATTCGGCTGAGCTGGTCGCCGGCGCCATTACGCCCGTCCCGGGCGGCGTGGGCCCCATGACGCGCGCCATGCTGATGCACAACGTGGTTTTTGCCGCACGCATGCAGCGCGGGCTTTTGGGCTAGGGCTTTACGACCGCGTGGTTACGGAGGTTGTCCTTTGCCGCCGACACAACGAGTTTGGCGCACAAGATTCAATAAGGGGAGAACCGCTGTGCGACACCGCCCGTTGGGGGCAAGCGCAAAGACGCAATCGTGAGATGGAAAACGCGGGCCGAGCAGATGATGAACTGCTCGGCCCGCGTTTGCGTTGAGAGTGCGTTAAGGTGTCGGGGCGTCTGAGGCCGCATGCGTTGAGCGATGCGGCCTCCACCCTCGGCTTCGTCGTTAGGCGCGCTCGAGGAACGCCTTGTAGCCGCGGTAGGCCTCGTAGATGTCCGCCTTGTTGGCAACCTCCCACAGCGCGTGCATCGAGAGGACGGGCACGCCGGAGTCGATGACGTTCATGCCGTACTCGGCCATGATGAAGGCAATAGTGCCGCCGCCGCCGGCGTTCACGCGGCCAAGCTCGCAGGTCTGGAAGTCCACGCCGGCCTCGTCCATGATGTCGCGGACGAGCGCCATGTACTCGGCATCGGCGTCGTTGGAGCCGCCCTTGCCGCGGCTGCCCGTGTACTTGTTGAAGCACAGGCCGCGACCCATGTACGCGGCGTTTTTGGTCTCGAACTTGTTGGCGTAGGCCGGGTCGAAGCCGGCAGAGACATCGGAAGAGAGCATGCGAGAACGCGCGAGGGCGCGGCGCAGGGCGATCGAGCCGCATTCACCGGCAAGCTCCATGATCTCGGCCACGGTGTTCTCAAAGAAGCGGCTCGTCATGCCTGTGGCACCTACGGAGCCGATCTCTTCCTTGTCGACGAGCAGGCAGATGCTGGTGCGTGCAGGGGACGCGACCTCGAGCTGCGCGAGCAGGCTCGGGTAGGCGCAGACACGGTCGTCCTGGCCGTAGCCCAGCACCATGGAACGGTCAAAGCCCATATCGCGTGCGGGGCCTGCCGGTACGACCTCAATCTCGGCGGAGAGGAAGTCCTCCTCGTCCACGCCGTACTGCTCGGAGAGGATGTCGAGGAACATCTGCTTGACGGGATCCTTGGGGGCGTCCTTGTCGTCGCCGTTGAACTTCACCGGGCGGCCACCGACGATCACGTCGAGCGCCTCGGCGTCCACGGCGTCGCGGGCGGGCTTGCCCATCTGCTCCCCGGAGAGATGGATGAGGAGGTCGGAGATGGTGAAGACCGGGTCGCCGGGCTTGTCGCCCACGTTGATCTGGATAACGCTGCCGTCCTTCTTGGCAACGACGCCCACCAGGGCCAGGGGCTGGGCCACCCAGTGGTAGGCCTTGACGCCGCCGTAGTAGTGCGTGTCGAGGTAGGCCATGTCGCCCGCCTCGAAGGCCGGATTTTGCTTGAGATCCAAGCGGGGCGAGTCCACGTGCGCGCCCAAGATGTTAAAGCCGTGCTCCATCGGTTCGGTTCCGATGTTCACGAGCATGAGGGTCTTGCCGTGATTGAGGGCGTAGACCTTGTCGCCGGGCTCGAGCTTGCGGCCCGAGGCCAGAGCTTGGCGCAGCTCGACGTAGCCGGCCTCGCGGGCCATGGCAGCGCCGGTGAGTGCGCAAAGGCGCTCCGTCTTGTTCTCGCTGATGAACGTCTTATAGCCGTCGCAGAGCTTCTCGAGTTCGGCGATCTGCTCGTCGGTGTACTTCTTCCAGGCGCATGGGCGCTCCATTGCGGCTCCTTTCTGTGCGGTTTAGCCGCACGCCATCGTACCACGCCGAGCTAGCGTGCCGGCCCGCTCGCTCTTCTGGTGGAGTGAGCGGTTGCGGCCGGGCGGGGCGGCCCCGGTGCTCTAGACTGAACGGTGTTTGACGCTTTGATACGGAGGCCCTGATGGCTGATCTTTCTGCTGACGCTACTCGCAAGACCGTCGCTGTGGTGGACGGCAACTCGCTCATGCACCGCGCGTTTCATGCGGTTCCGCCCAACATGAGCGCACCCGACGGGCGTCCCACCAACGCTGTCTTTGGCTTCTTGAACATGTTTCTCAAGATGGTCGACACCTTTGCTCCCGATGCCGTGGCCGTGGCGTTTGACAAGGGCAAGCCGCGCGTGCGCATGGAGATGATGCCGCAGTACAAAGCTCAGCGACCGCCCATGGATCCGGACCTGCGCGTGCAGTTCCCTATGATCAAGGAGCTGCTCGAAAAACTGAACGTGACCATCCTTGAGTCCGAGGGCTGGGAGGGCGACGACATCCTGGGCACGATGGCGCGTGCGGGCGAGGTTGCCGGCTGCGACATGTATCTGGTCACCGGCGACCGCGACATGTACCAGCTCGTGACCGAGCACGTGAACGTCGTCTCGACACGCAAGGGCCTCTCGGACGTGGCCATCATGACGCCCGAGAGCGTGGACGACCTCTACCACGGCATCACGCCAGATCTGGTACCCGACTTCTACGGACTTAAGGGCGACTCGTCTGACAACATTCCAGGTGTGCCGGGCATCGGCCCCAAAAAGGCAAGCGCGCTCATCCAGCAGTACGGCAGCCTGGACGAGGTCATCGCCCACGCGGACGAGATCAAGGGCAAGATGGGTGAGAACCTGCGCGCACACATCGATGACGCGCTGCTTTCGCGAAAGGTTGCAACCATTCGTACCGACGCGCCCGTGGAGTACGACTTTGAGCATGAGGCCTTTCCGGCCTTTGGCGCTGCCGCGGTGAGCGACGCGCTGAGTCCGCTTGGGATCATGGCTATGCAGAATCGTTTCCTGGCCCTGATCGACGGCGGTGCGGATGCGGCCGCGAGCGGCTCAGTGCTCGAGCTGCCCGCTGCGACCGTAGCATCTGTGGCAGACGCTGCTGCGGCTGCGGAGGCCGTCTCTAAGATAGAGTCCTGCATCGCGGCGGGGGAGTGGGTCGGCGCCGTTATCGATGATGAGCGCGAGCCGGGGGCGCTATTTGGCTCGACGCATACCCTGTGGGTCGCCACTGACGATGCGCTTATCGGCTTCAAGCAGGCCGATGATGCAGCCGTCTCGCCGGACGCGGCTTGCGTGATCCCCAACTTGCTCGCTCGCTTGCTGAGCGAGGGTCGCACCTGCTCGCCCGACGTGAAGACGCTCATGCATGAGCTATCGCCTGTCAACTCTGAGCTGGCCGAGACGCTTGACCCGCTCTCCATCGATTCGACCTGCCTGTTCGACACGAACGTGGCAGCCTACCTGCTCGATTCGTCGCGAGACTCGTTTGACGACGCCTATCTCGCCGACACGTACCTGCACCTTGGCCTGCCTGCGCTGCAGGGCGATGAGGGCGCAGGAGAGGACGCCCCTGCTGCAGCCGCTGCGTCGGCGTTCTTGGCTCGCGCGGTGCGTGAGACCCTAGACGAGGCCCTTGTCGCGGCCGGCGCCCACGACGTGTTCGAAAACATCGAGATGCCGCTTATCGGCGTGCTTGCGGCTATGGAGCGCGCGGGCATGCTGGTGGATCCCGAGCGCCTGCATGGCCTCTCAAAGGGCCTTGAGGGTCAGATTGCCGAGGTCGAGAGCCAGATTCGCGCGATTGCAGGGGACGATACCTTCAACATCTCGAGCCCCATGCAGCTCTCCCATATCCTGTTCGACGTGATGGGTCTGCCCACCAAGGGTCTCAAAAAGACCCAACGCGGCTACTACTCCACTAACGCCAAGAAGCTCGAGGAGCTCGCGCATGACCACGAAATCGTGCGCCTGATCCTCAAGTACCGCGAGATGACCAAGATCAAGTCAACTTACCTGGACGCTCTGGGACCCCTGCGCCAAGCGGACGGCCGCGTGCACACCACGTACAACCAGACCGTCACCGCAACGGGTCGCCTTTCGTCTTCCAATCCCAACCTGCAGAACATTCCTACGCGCTCCGACTTGGGCCGCACGGTCAAGACCGCGTTCTCGGCGGGTGAGGGCTCGGTCTTTTTGGCCGTCGACTATTCACAGATCGAGCTGCGCCTGCTCGCGCATCTCTCGGCAGATGAGCACCTGGTGCGCGCCTTTAACGAGGGCGAGGACTTCCATGCCGAGACCGCTGCGCGCGTGTTCGGCGTTGCCGTCGACCAGGTGACGCCCCAGCTGCGCAGTCGCGCCAAGGCCGTGAACTTTGGCATTGTGTACGGTCAGCAGGCATTTGGCCTGTCTCAGACGCTCGACATCCCCATGTCCGAGGCGCGCGAGATGATCGAGCGCTATTTTGAGGCTTATCCGGGCGTGCGCACCTATCTGGACGACGTGGTCGCGCGTGCCCGTGAGTGCGGGTATGCCGAGACCATGTATGGCAGGCGCCGCTACATCCCTGAGCTTAAGGTCAAAAACCCTGTTCAGCGGGGATTCGGCGAGCGCACGGCCATGAACCACCCCATGCAGGGCAGCGCTGCCGACATCATCAAGATCGCCATGAACCGTGTGGCGCGCCGCCTGCGAGACGAGGGTTTTGCGGCTCGTATGATCCTGCAGGTACACGACGAACTTGACTTTGAATGCCCCGAGGCCGAGGTCGACCGTCTTACTACCATGGTGCGCGAGGAGATGGAGGGCGTGTGCGAGCTGCGCGTGCCGCTGATCGCCGATGCTTCTACGGGCGTGACGTGGGCGGACGCTAAGTAGCGTTTGTATCTGCGTGGCCAAGCGTGCCTTACGACTCGTCTGGTCGCTTGTTGCAGGCGGTCTGCCGCCTGTCACGAGCGCCGTGCGACCGACGTCCTGTGTTACCGAACTGTTTCGCGTTTTGCATGGGCGCCGACCGACACCAGTAAACGCCGCAGGTATTCGCCGTGCAGCCGTGCGGCTCCATCGCGATTTTGCACGAATTTATTCATGTGCGCGTCACGAGGGCGCGCAACCTGCTATAACGGATACCGCGAGTCTTCGAACGGCTCGCAGACATATTCGTTGCTCCAATAGCTATCAAGGGTGAAAGGAAGCAAGCATGAGCAAAGAGAAGGTAGTTCTCGCATATTCTGGTGGCCTGGACACCTCCGTCTGCGTCAAGTGGCTGCAGACCGAGAAGAACCTCGACGTTGTTTGCGTCTGCGGCAACGTTGGCCAGGAGGAGACCGATCTTGAGTCCAAGCGTCAGAAGGCTCTTTCGCTCGGCGTCGTTGACTGCAAGGTTCTCGACCTTCGCGACGAGTTCTCCGATGAGTACCTGACGCGCGCCATCGCCGCGAACTCCATGTATGAAAACAAATATCCGCTGCTCTCCGCGCTGTCGCGTCCGCTGCTGGCCGCTAAGCTCGTCGAGGTTGCTCACGAGTACGGCGCTACCTACGTGGCCCACGGCTGCACCGGTAAGGGCAACGACCAGGTCCGCTTCGAGGCCGGCGTGCTCGCGCTCGACCCCGACCTTAAGGTCATCGCTCCCGTTCGCGAGTGGGATCTCAAGTGCCGTCCGGACGAGGTTGCCTATGCGCACGAGCACGGCATCCCCGTGCCCGAGGGCGCCAACGACAACCCGTACTCCATCGACGACAACCTGTGGGGTCGCGCCATCGAGTGCGGTCACATGGAGGATCCTTGGAACGAGCCGCTCGATGACGCTTGGACGATGACCAAGAACCCCGAGGACACTCCCGACACCCCGACCTATGTTGAGATCGGCTTCGAGGCCGGCAAGCCCGTCTCCATCGACGGCGAGCAGCTCAAGCTCTCTGAGCTCATCATCAAACTCAACAAGATCGCCGGCGACAACGGCTATGGCCGCCTTGACCTGGTTGAAGATCGTCTGGTGGGCCTGAAGTCCCGCGAGTGCTACGAGGTTCCTGCAGCCCTTACCCTGCTGCAGGCCCACAAGGCGCTTGAGGATCTGACCATCGAGGGCGAGGTGCTCAAGTACAAGCTGGGCCTCGAGCACGAGTGGGCCACCACGGTCTACAACGGCAAGTGGTTCAGCCCGCTCAAGAACGCGCTCGATGCCTTTATGGCCGAGACGCAGAAGTTCGTCACCGGCACCGTTCGTCTGAAGTTCTTCAAGGGCAACCTTTCCATCGTGGGTCGTAAGAGCCCCTACAGCCTCTACGATTACGGTCTGGCCACCTACGACCGCGACACCACGTTCGACGAGAAGTCGGCCGCCGGCTTCATCTATCTCGACACGCTGTCGCTCAAGACCTGGTCTAAGGTTCAGGGCCCCGGCTCCAAGCTGGCCTAGGGCTCGCGCATTCAAGCCTGACGGGGGCGGCTCCCAGCCCATGTGCTGCGGAGCCGCCCCTTTTTTCGCTGCATTGTGTACACTGTGGCGTTGATTCGAATTCGATTTTGAGGAGGGTTCCCATGGCGTTGTGGGGAGGCCGTTTTGAGAAGGGCGTGGCCGAGGTCACGCAGGAGTTCGGCGCGTCGCTGCCTGTGGACAAGCACCTGTACCGTCAGGACATCGCCGGTTCCAAGGCGCACGCCAAGATGCTTGCAGCCCAGGGCATCATCAGCGACGAGGACGCTTGTGCTATCCGCGCCGGTCTTGACGCCATCGGTGCCGACATCGATGCGGGCAACTTCACCTTCGACATCAACGATGAGGACATCCACATGTCCATCGAAAGCGAGCTCACCCGTCGCATCGGCGAGGCGGGCAAGCGTCTGCATACCGGCCGTTCGCGCAACGACCAGGTGGCAACCGACACACGCCTGGCCTGCAAGGCGCTCTCCCGCGAGCTTATGGAAGGCAACCTTCACCTGCGTCGCGTGCTGATCGAGGCCGCACAGAAGAACCCCGATACCATCCTTCCCGGCTATACGCACATGCAGCACGCGCAGCCCGTGCTCCTCTCGCACCACCTGCTGGCCTACGTGTGGATGTTCACGCGCGACTGGACCCGCCTGCAGGCGGCCTTCGACGCGGCAGATGCCTCTCCGCTCGGCGCAGCTGCTCTCGCCGGCACCACCTACCCGCTTGATCGTCAGATGACGGCCTCTGAGCTCGGTTTCTCTTCGGTCATCCCCAATTCGCTCGATGCCGTCTCGGATCGCGATTTTCTGCTTGACCTTCACTACGCCGCTTCGGTGATGGCGATGCACCTTTCGCGCCTCTCTGAGGAGATTGTGCTGTGGTCCACCTCTGAGTTCGGTTTTATTACCCTCTCCGACTCCTACTCCACCGGCTCCTCCATCATGCCGCAGAAGAAGAACCCCGACTTTGCCGAGCTGATCCGCGGCAAGACCGGTCGCGTCTACGGCAACCTGACGCAGCTGCTGGTGACCATGAAGGGCCTGCCGCTCGCTTACAACAAGGATCTGCAGGAGGACAAGGAGGGTGCCCTCGACACCGCGCGCACCCTTTCGCAGTGTCTCTCGGTGATGGCCGGCATGGTCGAGACGTGGCAGGTCAACGCCGACGCCATGGCGAGCGAGTGCGCCGTCGGGCATCTGGCAGCCACCGATGTTGCCGACTACCTGGCCAAACGTGGCCTTCCGTTCCGCGAGGCACACGCCGTGGTAGGCCACCTGGTGCTCACCTGCGAGAAGCGCGGCTGCAACCTCGAGGACCTGCCTTTCGAGGTCTTCCAGGAAGCGAGCCCGCTGTTCGAGAGCGACATCACGAGCGCCCTGGACATTCCGGCGATCGTCGCCGCTCGCACCACCGAGGGCGGCACTGCGCCTGCGGCCGTGGCGGAGCAGCTTACGCTCGCCGTTTCCCGTCTTGATCGCGACGAGGCCGCCATGGGCGATCTCTCGTCGGTCGTCGAGATGGGGCAGGGGGCGTAAACGGCCGGGACTTGCTCGCGATATTTCGTGCCGCTCGCATAAAAATCGAGGTTTGACCTTGAAAATATTTCGGGTTCAACGTACTCTAGATGACCGTGAATGCAAAAGCTTCACGTCAGTATCTGTTGGCCCCCGAGATATTTCCAAACGGTGCGCGCGACCTGATGGCCCCCATCTAGTACGCACATCTGCAGGTCTTGCAATCGGGGCCCCGTTAAGTTCGAAAGGGGTCCACCTTTGAGTGAGATTCAGAACACGTCCGTATTTTCCCTGGATGAGGGCGCGGATGACGAGATGGAGAAGAGCCTGAACGACCTTCCCACGTTTGATGAGGGCGACCTCGTCACCGGTACGGTCGCTTCCATCGGTCGCGATGAGGTCCTGGTTGACCTTCACTCCAAGTCCGAGGGCGTCATCCCTGTTCGCGAGCTCTCCATCCGCAAGGACGTCAACCCTGCAGACATCGTCGCTCTTGGCGACACCGTCGAGGCTCAGGTTGTCCAGAAGGAGGACAAAGAGGGCCGCATGGTTCTGTCCAAGAAGCGTGCTGAGTACGAGCGTGCCTGGAACCGCATCGAGGAGAAGTTCAACGCCGGCGAGAACGTCGAGGGCGAGGTCATCGAGGTCGTCAAGGGCGGTCTTATCCTGGACATCGGCCTGCGCGGCTTCCTGCCTGCCTCTCTCGTGGATCTGCGCCGCGTGAAGGATCTCACCTCCTACCTGCACACCTCCATCGAGGCTCGCGTCATCGAGATGGATCGCAACCGCAACAACGTCGTGCTTTCCCGCCGCGTTGTCCTCGAGGAGTCCCGCAAGGCCGAGCGTTCCGAGATTCTCTCCAAGCTCAAGAGCGGCATGCGTCTTCAGGGCACCGTTTCCTCCATCGTCGACTTCGGCGCGTTTGTGGACCTGGGCGGCATCGACGGCCTCATCCACATCTCCGAGCTCTCCTGGAACCACGTTAACCACCCCTCTGAGGTCGTCAAGGTCGGCCAGGAGGTCGAGGTTGAGGTTCTCGACGTTGATCTGAACCGTGAGCGCATCTCCCTCGGTCTCAAGCAGACCACCGAGGATCCTTGGCGTGCACTCGTCAAGAAGTACCCCGTGGGCGCTATTGTCGAGGGTGCTGTTACCAAGCTCGTTCCCTTTGGCGCTTTCGTCGACCTGGGCGATGGCATCGAGGGCCTTGTGCACATCTCCGAGATGGCCAACAAGCACGTCGACCAGCCTGCTCAGGTCACCCATGTGGGCGACAAGGTGCAGGTCAAGGTCATGGAGATCGACCTCGACCGTCGCCGCATCTCCCTGTCCATGAAGTCTGCCGCCGAGACCCTCGGCTTCGAGATCGAGGTCACTCCTCTCGAGGGCGAGAAGGACGAAGAGGCTGCCGACGCTGAGTAGCGCGCAAGCTCATAGAGCCTGAATGCCAGCCCCCGGTGCGTTTGCGCCGGGGGCTTTCTTGTGCGTATGGGCGCAGGGTCAGCGTGCTATGATGGGCGCGTTTGCTCAAGAGAATGGGGGAGACGTGGACCCTGTGACCGATACCACAGCTGCACCGTTCGCCGACCGCTCGGCCGTGCTGTTTGACTTTGATGGAACCCTGGCCGATACCGGCTCGTTCATTATGCGCTGCGCCCGTGAGGCACTGCTACGCTGTGGCTACGAGAAGGAGGCCGAGGCTGACCTTCGTTGCCTGATTGGCCCTCCGCTCTTTAACGGCTTTGCGGATCTGTGTCACGTCTCTTTGGCGGAGGGAGAGCGCATTACGGGCGTGTACCGCGAGATCTTTGACGCGGTCGCCTCGCCGGATGATTACCCCCTGTTTCCGGGGATGCTCGAGATTCTGACGCAGCTGCATATCCAGGGGCGCAAGATCGCCGTGGCCACCTCTCGTTTGCAGGAGACGGTGGAGTACATGATCGCCTCGCTCAATTTGCCGCCGTTTGATGCGGTGGTGGGACGCTTGGAGCCCGGTCGCGATACCAAAGCCGACTGCATCCGCGATGCCATGGCACAGCTTGGCGTGAGCGCCGGCGAGTCTGTGATGGTGGGTGACCGTCATCACGATGTGGATGGTGCACATGCGCTCGGTGTGCCCTGCATTGGCGTATACACGGGTGGCGCTGTGCCCGGTGAGCACGAGCAAGCCGGGGCCGATGCCGTGACGCATTCTGCCGCGGGCATCGCCGCTGCTTTGGGCATTTCTCTGTAGACGGCGCCCATCTCTAACGGCCCTCTTTAGGTATTGACCAACATGATTGGAGTTACATATGGATAAGGATTTGGAGGCGCGCGTAGACGCGTACGTAGACGAGGTCTGGGACGACGTTCTTGCAGACATCGCCAAGCTCGTGGCCGTGCCGTCCGTGGCTATTGAGGGCGCTGATGAGCCGGGCGCTCCGTTTGGTGAGGGTTCACGTGCGGCGCTCGACTGCGCGCTCGAGATTGCCGGCAAACTCGGCTATAAGACCTCGCACGACGACGCCTACATGGGCATTGCCGACATTCCGGGCGAGAGCGAGCGCCAGGTGGCGACCATCGCGCATGTGGACGTGGTCCCCGCCGGTCCTGGCTGGAACTCCGACCCGTTCAAGATGGAGCGTCGTGACGGCTGGCTGATCGGCCGCGGCGTCATCGACGACAAGGGCCCTGCCGTGCTCGGTCTCTACGCCGGTGCGTATCTGTTGCGTCAGGGCGTCAAGCCCCGCTACACCTTCCGCGCGCTTCTGGGCACGGACGAGGAGACGGGCATGAACGACGTGGGCCACTATTTGGCCGGCCATGAGGATCCCGCGTTCCTCTTTACTCCTGATGCGGAGTTCCCCGTCTGCAACGCTGAGAAGGGTCAGTTTGGCGCAACGTTTATTACCGAGGCACTCGGTGACGATGCCTGCATCCTTTCTTGGAGCGGCGCTGAGGCCACTAACGCCATTCCGTCTCAGTCGATTTGCGAGGTCGCGGTTGACGCTTCCGATCTGCCCGCACCTGCAACGCATGCAGATCGCCTACAGATCGAGGCCGTGGAGCCTGGCCGTGCACGCATCACGGCTCACGGTATCGGCGGTCACGCTTCCATGCCCGAGGGCACGCTGAACGCTATCGGTCTGATTCTGGGCTATCTACGTGAGACCGGCATTTGCACCGGCGCCGAGGCTCATGCTCTGGAGCTGCTCTCGGTAATTCATGCCGACACCGCCGGCGAGGCCTTGGGTATCGCCGCTTCCAATGGCGCCTTTGGTCCCCTTACTTGCAACGGTGGCACCATCGAGGTCAAGGATGGCCACATTCAGCAGACCATTGATGTGCGCCTTCCCAATTGCGTGGACCTGGGCGAGCTCGAGGCTACTTGCCGCGCGGTCGCCGAACGCTTCGGCGCCGAGCTGGTGGTTGACCACGCTGTCGAGGCCTTCTACACGCCGGCCGACTCGCCTGCGGTGAGCGCGCTGATCGATGTGTACAACGAGGTCACCGGCGAAAATGCGACCCCGTTTGCCATGGGCGGCGGCACCTACGCACGTCGCTTCGCCCGTGCCGTCTCGTTTGGCCCTGAGGTTCACGGGCTGGAGCTCCCTGACTGGGGCGGTCCCATGCACGGCCCCAACGAGGTTGCAAACGAGCAGTTGCTTCGTCAGGCCCTGAAGATCTATATCCTTGCGATCCTTCGTCTTAACGAGCTCGAGCTTTAGCCGCGGGCTTTCCCTACGCTGCACCTTCGTTTGAGCCGCCGTCTTTGCACCTTGCCTGCGACACAGTTTCAGCTGGCGAATGCGATAGCGCCTGGGAAGCCCTGACGTTTTAAACATCCTCTTCCAGGTGACGACCTGCGCAAGGTCTCGTCAATTCCAAACTCGCCTCTTTAGCAGGTAGAGGTAGCGCCCCGAGGGACTCGTGCGTTCAATGCGCGCGGCCCCTCGGGGTCTTTTTGTCTGCATGGGGCACGTATCCTGCGGCTTTACAAACGAGCAAGCTTTGTAAAGCGCACGTAAGCGCCGGGCGATGTGGCGGTAATGCTTGGTCAAAACGCCGTAATGAGATGGGGGAGCGGACATGCGCGGCGACAGCGCGGCATAGAGTTGCAAACATGGAAAGCGGGCGGCCGTGTGGGCGCGCCTGTGTGGATGTGCGAACCAGTGCGTTCGCGAAAGGAGAACCATGTTCGACTATTCGTGCTCTCGTCGTCAGTTCCTCGGCCTTGCTGGTGGCTTTGTTGCCGCTGCTGGCCTCGGCCTTGCCGGTTGCGGCTCCTCCGCTTCCAGCTCCGCTTCCGACGCGGGCTCTGCTACTGCTGCCACCTCGAGCCTGACCGGCGAGATCACCTACGACGGCGCTTCTTCCTTCCAGGCCCTCGTTGAGGCTGCTGGCGAGAAGTTCATGGAGGAGAATCCCGACGTCATCATCTCCGGTTCCGGTAACGGTTCGGGCAAGGGCCTGACCGCTGTTGCCTCCGGCACCGTCACCATCGGCAACTCCGACGTCTTCGCTGAGACCAAGCTCGACGAGTCCGACGCCGAGAAGCTCGTTGACTACGAGGTCGCCGTTGTTGGCATGGGTCCTGTGGTCTCCAAGAACGTGACCGTCGACGACCTGACCCTCGAGCAGCTCAAGGGCATCTTCTCTGGCACCATCACCAACTGGAAGGAGGTCGGCGGCGACGACGCGACCATCGTCGTGCTCAACCGCAAGGCCGGCTCCGGCACCCGTGCCACCTTCGAGGCTGCCGTCTTTGGCAACGAGGCCAACGAGTTCAAGGGCGACGCTGAGCTCGACAAGTCTGGCGACGTTCAGACCCAGCTCTCCAGCACTGACAACGCCATCTCCTACCTCGACTTCTCTCACTTTGATGACTCCAAGTTCAACGCCATCAAGGTCGAGGGCGTTGAGCCCAAGAGCGAGAACGTCTACGACAACAGCTTCCCCATCTGGGCTACCGAGCACATGTACTGCGCCAAGGACGCCGATGAGGCCACCACGGCGTTCCTCGAGTACATGCTCTCTGAGGATGTCCAGGGCAGCCTCGTCGAGGAGCAGGGCTTTATCCCCGTTGCCGAGATGAAGGTCGAGAAGGACGCTTCTGGCACGGTTACCGAGAAGTAAATCGCGCCCCGAGCGTGTTTTGACCCTGCCAATGCATAGCAAACGAAAGGTGCGTAATGGCAAAGCAAATGCCTAAACGCGACCTTGAAAAGGTAGGACTGGGTGTCACGGGTGCGTGCGTCGTGCTCGTGACACTTGTTGTGCTGGCCCTTATCGTCATGGTGGCGCAAAAGGGCCTTTCTGCCTTTATCAAGGACGGCGTTAACGTCGCTGAGTTCTTCTGCGGAACCAAGTGGGATCTTGCGAACACTCAGGAAAACGGGATGCCCTATACGGGCGCTCTGCCCCTTATTGTCACGTCGTTCTCGGTGACGATTCTCTCTACGGTCTTTGCCCTGCCCATTGCGCTTGGTTCGGCCATCTTTGCGGTCGAGATCCAGCCGCGCTTTGGCTCCAAGATCTTCCAGCCGCTGATTGAGCTTTTGACGGGTATTCCTTCGGTCGTGTTTGGCCTCATCGGCTTTCATGTGGTCGTCGGTGCCTGCAAGGCGATCTTTGGCGTTGCCACCGGCCTGGGCATCCTGCCGGGATCCGTGGTGCTTGCCGTCATGATTCTGCCCACGGTGACCACGCTCTCGATTGACGCCCTGCGCGCTGTTCCCGACGGCTACCGTCAGGGCTCCCTGGCACTTGGCTATACGCGCTGGCAGACCATCTGGCACGTGGTGCTCAAAAGCGCTCTGCCCTCGCTTATGACCGCGGTGATTCTGGGCATGACCCGTGCCTTTGGCGAGACGCTCGCCGTGCGCATGGTGATCGGTGGTATCGAGAAGATGCCCACGGGACTGCTCGATGCGGCCTCGACCATCACCACCACGCTTACTACCAGCATGGCCGTCTATGCCGACGGTTCCGCGCAGGATGACGTGCTGTGGGCCCTCGGCCTGCTGCTCATGGGCATGTCCCTGTTCTTCATCCTCATCATCCACCTGATTGGCAAGAAGGGGGCGAAGGCTCGTGGGTAAGTCGACCTCCAAGGCGCAGGACGCCTACCTGGCCCGCTCGCAGCGCAATGACAGGATCGCGACGGGCGTGCTCACGCTCATCGTGGGCCTTGTCATGGTGATCGTGGTCTCCATGGTGCTCTACATTTTGGGCTCGGGCATCGGCACCCTGCTTAAGCCTGGCTTCCTTACCCAGGCGTCACGCGCCAACGGCACCGAGGGCGGCGTGGCCTTCCAGTTGTTCGACTCGTTCTACCTGCTGGTGCTTACGCTCATCATCTCGCTCCCCATCAGCTTGGGCGGTGCGGTGTTTCTGGTTGAGTACGCGCCGGACGGCCCCATCACGAGCGTTGCCTCTACGGCCATCGAGACACTCTCGTCGCTGCCGTCCATCGTTGTGGGCATGTTTGGCTTCCTGGTCTTTAGCGTGAACTTTGGCTGGAAGTACTCCATCCTTTCTGGCGCGGTCGCGCTCACTATGTTCAACATCCCCATCTTGGTGCGCGTAATTCAGCAGGCGCTGGAGGACGTTCCCTCCTCGCAGCGTGATGCGTGCCTGGCCATGGGTCTCACGCGCTGGGAGACCACCGTCCACGTGCTGATTCCGGCGGCTATGCCGGCGATCGTGACTGGCGTGGTGCTCTCGGCTGGCCGTGTGTTCGGTGAGGCCGCGGCGCTGCTGTTTACCTCTGGTATGAGCTCGCCGGTACGCCTGAACTTCTTCACGCTGAACTTTGCGAGCCCGACCTGCGCATGGAACGTATTCCGTCCGGCCGAGTCGCTTGCAGTGCACATCTACAAGATCTACGGCGAGGGTAGCCCCCAGGCCCAAAGTATCGTGTGGGGCACAGCCGCCCTGCTGATGATCTGCGTGCTGCTGTTCAACGTGCTCGCGCGCATTGTGGGCAAGGCTCTGGCAAGGAGGATGACGGCCGAATGAGTGAGGACACCCAGCAGGTGCAGAACGGTGCTGCGGGCGCTTCTGCCACTGCCGACTTTATGGCGAGCGTGAGCTCGAGCGAGAAGAGCACCCGTGTGAGCGGCGTGGCCGTCTCTGATGAGGTCATGCTTGAGACCCGTAACGTCAACGTGTACTACGGCAGCCATCATGCCCTGCACGACACGAGTCTGGCCTTCCATAAGGACGAGATCACGGCGCTGATCGGCCCGTCCGGTTGCGGCAAGTCCACCTTCCTGCGCAGTCTCAACCTGATGAATCGTGAGATTCGCGGCTGCCGCGTGACGGGCGAGATTGAGTACCGCGGGCGCAACATCAACACCGACAAGGAGAACCTCTACGAGCTCCGCAAGTCCATCGGTATGGTGTTCCAGCAGCCTAACCCGTTTCACATGTCGATCTACGACAACATCACCTTCGCCCCGCGCCGACACGGTGTGCGCGGCAAGGAGACGCTTGATCAGATGGTTGAGGAGTCGCTGCGCGGCGCAGCTCTTTGGGACGAGGTGAAGGACAAGCTCAACAAGAGCGCCTTCGCTCTCTCCGGCGGTCAGCAGCAGCGCCTCTGCATTGCCCGTACCTTGGCGATGCGCCCCGACGTGATCTTGTTCGACGAGCCGTGTTCGGCGCTCGACCCCATCTCGACGCTTGCTATCGAGGATCTGATGCGCAACGTGGTGCGCGACCGCGCCATCGTCATCGTGACGCACAACATGGAGCAGGCGAGTCGCGTCTCCAACCGCACGGCCTTTTTCTACATGGGCGATATGGTCGAGTACGGCGAGACCGACCAGATCTTCCAGCGCCCCAACGACAAGCGCCTGAACGACTATCTGACCGGCATGTTCTCGTAACTTCGCTATAGCCTCGCGCGCGCCCTTCTAGTCGGGACGCGACGTCGACGGTTTGCGCCGGCCGCTGTGCCCCGTGTGGCATGGTGGCCGGCTTTTTGCGTATGAGGCGCGTGCACACGCGTGCTAGCATATACGCCTGTGAGAATGCAAAGACGTTAGGCGGTCGGTACATGGCGGTTCTTTTGGGTTGCGACGCGGTGTCGCTGGAGTATCCCACCAAGCTCATTTTGAAAGACGTGACGCTCGGCGTGGCCGAGGGTGACCGCGTGGGTATTGTGGGAAAAAACGGCGACGGCAAGTCGACTCTGCTCTCGGTTCTGGCGGGTATCGTCGAGCCGGACGAGGGACGTGTGACGCATCGCCGCGACCTGCACGTGGGTGTACTCGCACAGCGCGACGACCTGCGTGATGAGGATACCGTGCACCACGCCGTGGTGGGGGAAACCCCCGAGTACGAGTGGGCGGCCTCACCGACGGTGCGCTCCATTCTTGACGGACTTATTGCCGACGTTCCCTGGGAAGGCCTGGTGGGCGAGCTTTCGGGCGGTCAGCGCCGCCGCGTGGACTTGGCGCGCCTGCTGATCGGCGACTACGACGTGCTGATGCTCGACGAGCCCACCAACCATCTGGACATGCGCACCATCAACTGGCTGGCCGAGCATCTGAAGAGTCGCTGGCAGGCGGGTGCGGGCGGACTGCTTGTAGTGACGCACGACCGCTGGTTTTTGGATGAGGTCTGCACCTCGATGTGGGAGGTGCACGACGGGCGCGTCGATCCGTTTGAAGGCGGATACTCCGCGTATATCCTGCAGCGCGTGGAGCGCGACCGCATGGCGCAGGTTACCGAGGAGCGCCGCCGCAACATGGCGCGCAAAGAGCTCGCATGGCTGAGCCGTGGCGCGCAAGCTCGCAGCACCAAGCCTAAGTTCCGTGTGGACGCCGCGCGTGAGCTTATCGCCGACGTGCCGCCTGTGCGCGACGAGCTGGAGCTCAAGCGTCTGGCGGTCTCGCGTCTGGGCAAGCAGGTCATCGACGTCCTGGACGTGACGGCCGGCTATACGGCGGGGGAGGGCTCCGCCGATGCTGCTCCCGTTCTTTCCGACGTGACCTGGCTGATTGGCGCAGGCGACCGCTTCGGCCTGCTTGGAGAGAACGGCGCTGGCAAGTCCACGCTGCTTAAGGTCATTCAGGGCAAGCTTGCACCTACACGCGGCCGGGTGAAGATCGGCCAGACGGTGCGCTTTGGTGTGCTCTCCCAGCAGCTCGACGAGCTGGCGCCGCACGCCAACGAGACTATTCGCGAGGTGCTCTCGGGTTATAAACGCGTGTACGTGGTTGACGGCAAGGAGACGAGCCCCGAGAAACTTTGCGAGCGCCTAGGTTTTACGAGCATCCAGCTATGGAGCCGTATCGGCGAGCTCTCGGGTGGTCAGCGCCGCCGTCTTTCGCTGTTGCTCACGATTTTGGATGAGCCTAACGTACTGATTCTCGACGAGCCGGGCAACGACCTCGACACCGATATGCTTGCCATTGTGGAGGACCTGCTAGATGGCTGGCCCGGCACGCTCATTTTGGTGACGCACGACCGCTTCTTGATGGAGCGCGTGACCGATCAGCAGTTTGCGATGATCGACGGACGCCTGCGCCACGTTCCGGGCGGTGTGGACGAGTACCTGCGCCTCGTTGCCCAGAAAAAGGACGCGACATCGGCCAGTGTGGCCCCAGCGGCGTCTGCTGCCGGCGCTACCTCAGCTGCGGCTCCTACGCGTGCGGACGGCCTCTCTAATGCGGAGCGTCAGCGTCTGCGTCGCGAGGTCTCATCCCTTGAGCGCAAGATGGAATCGCGCCGCGAAGAGCTAGACGCGCTCAAGGCCGGCATGAATGACGTCGACCCGACTGACTACGCCGCGCTCGGTGCGCAGCAGGCCAAGATCGCTGAGAAGCAAGAGGAGCTCGATGAGCTCGAGATGGCTTGGCTCGAGGCCTCCGAGGCGCTCGAGGGCAACTAGCCATGCGCGCTGTACGTGCGATGCGGGCCGGGCGTAACGGTGACGCACGGCCCGCCTTGTAAGGCGAACGGTCGATTTTAATGGGCGGGCGGAGGACGTATTTCGGTGCGGTTTCGCCTCGATTAATGCTGGAATACCGAGGCGTAAACGGTTTTTACGCCGTGATTTAAGAGCGTCTTTCCCGTGCATACTGCAATCGCGTTGATAGTTTGACGGTTGCAGCGAGAAGGGGAATACGCCCGTGGATCGTTTCAGTTATTGCATGCCCACCCACTTTGAGTTCGGCGACGATGCAGAACTAGAAGTCGGGCGCCTGGTCAGCCGCTTTTCAGGAACCAAGGCGCTTATCGTCCTCGGTTCCGGATCGGCTAAACGCTCCGGCCTCTATGGCCGCGTGCGCTCATCGCTCGATCGCGCCCTGCTCGACTACGTGACGCTCTCGGGCGTGAACCAGTCATCGCAGCGCGATCTGGTCTACGAGGGCATCGACCTTGCACGTGACGAGAAGGTCGACTTCGTTTTGGCCATCGGCGGCGGCAGCGTAATCGATGTGGCCAAAGCCATCGCTGCCGGCGTGCGCTATCACGGAGACGTCCTCGACTTCTTTACCGGGCAGGCCATTCTCGATGACGCTCTGCCTATCGGCTGCGTGCTCACTACGGCGGCTTCCGGCTCGGAGGCCTCTGCCACGGCGACGCTGCCTTTGGGGCCCGGCGCTCAGACGGTAGAGGCAACCTCGAATGTGCTTCTGCCCTCGTTTTCTGTCTTGAATCCGACTCTTACGGCCACGCTGCCCACTCACCAGGTGGCATGTAACATCACGGAGACCCTAGCGCATCTCTACGGTCTGTACCTGGCCGATTCGCAGGCTACCGGCGTGAGCGACCGTCTGATTGAGGGCCTTATGGGAGCCGTGATTGACTGCGCGCCTTGTGCGATGGACGAGCAAACCGATGTGCGTGCCCGCGCCGACCTGATGTGGGCGGCCTGCATGGCGCACAACAACATCTGCATGCCCGGCAGGGTTGCGCGGCCCGTGAGCCGCGAGATCTCTCTGCGCCTCTCGACGGCATCCGGTCAGACCCTTGGTGCTTGCTTGGCGGTGATGCTTCCCGCAGTGCTGCAGGTGGTGGTCTCGCATAATGCCGACCGCATGGCGCAGCTTGCACGCAGGATCTGGGACGTTGTGCCTACCGGTAGCGATGAGGCGGACGCAAAGCGCGGCATCGACGCCCTGCGTACCTTCTTGCTCTCGCTCCATATGCCCTCTACCTGCATGGAGCTGGGCGTGACACGCGAGATGCTCGAGCGCGCGATCGAGGAAAGCGGGGAGGCCGAGCCTCGCGCAACTTTTGGTGCGTCGCAGGTTATCGAGCGTCTGGAAGAAGCGGAGGCCGTCGCCCTTGTTCAGTCGCTGGCGCCCGTCTCTCGAGCAGCTGCGTAACACGCGGAGCGGACGCACCGGTTACGGGAAAGAGCCGCGCGCCGGTGCCATCTGCCTTACAATGGGAGCATCAGGTTAATCGACTGCGGGATGCGCGGTGTTCGCGCTGCATGGGAGCCGTTTTCCCACCCGCCCGAGGAGGAATCCATGCCTACTGTATCTGCCCCCATCGATGCCACCAAGACTCCCGAATGGGCCGCTCTTGTCGAGCATCAAAAGGAGATCGCCGCCAACTTCACGCTTAAGCAGGCGTTTGCCGACGACCCCGAGCGCGTCTCCAAGCTCTCGTTTGATATGGGCGAGCTCCACTTCGATTTTTCCAAGAACCTCGTGACCGACAAAACGATTGAATTGCTGCTCGACCTCGCTCGCGCTGTGCATGTTGAGGAGCGCCGCGACGCGATGATCGCCGGTCTGCACGTGAACACCTCCGAGGATCGCGCCGTTCTGCACTGTGCCCTGCGCGCTCCTGAGTCTGAACGTGGCTCGCTTGTTGTGGACGACCAGGATGTGGTGGGCGACGTGCACGACGTCCTCAACGCCATGTATGCCTTTGCCGATAAGGTGCGCTCCGGTGAGTGGAAGGGCGTCTCGGGCAAGCGCATCGAGCACGTGGTCTCCATCGGTATTGGCGGTTCCGACCTGGGTCCGGTCATGGTCTATGAGGCCCTCAAGCCCTATGCGGACGCCGGAATCGACTGCACCTACGTCTCGAACATCGACCCCAACGACATCTCCGAGAAGCTTGCCGGGCTCGACCCTGAAACTACCCTGGTGATCGTGGTTTCCAAGACCTTTACAACACTCGAGACTCTTACCAACGCGCGCGAGGCCAAGGTCTGGATGCTCGACGGTCTTAAGGCCGCCGGCGCTATTGATGGTTCCGAGTCCTCTCAGGCCGAGGCGATCGAGAAGCACTTTGTTGCCGTCTCCACTGCGCTCGACCGCGTGGCCGAGTTTGGCATCGATCCCGCTAACGCCTTTGGCTTCTGGAACTGGGTGGGCGGCCGTTACTCCGTCGACTCCGCCGTGGGCCTCTCGCTCATCGTTGCCTTTGGTCGTGACGTGTTCGAACAGTTTCTGGCCGGTTTCCATGACGTTGACGTCTACTTTAAGGAGACCCCGCTCGAGAGCAACGCACCGGCACTCATGGGCATGCTGAACGTCTGGTACTCCAACTTCTGGCACACCGAGACGCACGCCGTGCTGCCTTACAACCAGTACATGCACCGCTTCCCGGCCTACCTGCAGCAGCTCACCATGGAGTCGAACGGCAAGAGCGTGCGCTGGGACGGCTCTCCTGTGACCTCCGACACCGGTGAGATTTTCTGGGGCGAGCCGGGTACCAATGGCCAACACTCCTTCTACCAGCTGATTCACCAGGGCACCCGCATGATCCCGGCTGACTTTATTGCTTTTGTGAACACGGCCAATCCGCTGTGTGACGGCGACCAGGATACCCATGAGCTGCTGCTCGGTAACTTCCTGGCACAGACCAAGGCCCTAGCCTTTGGCAAGACGGCCGACGAGGTGCGTGCCGAGGGTACGCCCGAACCGATCGTGCCCGCCCGCTGCTTTGCCGGCAACAAGCCCTCTACGTCTATCCTGGGCACCGCGCTTATCCCTCATTCGCTGGGCGCGCTCGTGGCACTCTACGAGTACATCGTGTTCGTCGAGGGCACGGTGTGGGGCATCGACTCCTTTGACCAGTGGGGCGTCGAGCTGGGCAAGCAGCTTGCCAAGGAGATCACCGTTGCCTTCCACGACGATGAGGCCCTGGCCGAGCAAGACCCGAGCACCCGTGCGCTCATCGAGTTCTATCACGCTCACCGCGCATAGGCTTTGCGTCTAAACGAGGCGTTTGACGGCCGCGTACCAGCTGGTGCGCGGCCGTTTATTTGTCTGTCGAGGGCGGATTGTCGCGGGCAGGTTGCGATCTTACCGCATTGCGCGGCGGCGCGGATGCGGGTAATCGAACAGCCTTACAGCGGAGCGCAGTTTGTTTGAGCGTTGGCGCTGCGAGGCCGGGCTGTCACTGAGTTGCTGTGGACGATGCGCCTAGGCCCGCAACAGCCCCATGCTGGTGCTGTAGATGCGCTGCCCCAGCTCGTCGGGGTTCTCGCCGCGCAGGGCTGCCAAGGTGTTAAGAGTGCGTGTGAGCGATGCGACAATCTCGTCTGCGGTCGTGTGGCCGCCCTCTTGCGGCGGATAGTCGGTTTCCAGCATGAGACGGTCGGCGTCGATGGCACGTGCGTACGCGCGACCGCGTTTGGTGGCGAGCATGCGCTCGTTGACGGAGAAATAGCAGCCCAGCCTTCGTGCCCGGGTCAGTTCATCGCTTGTGCCGGAGAACCAGTGGAAGATGCAAGCTGCTTGTCGGGGCATTTGATAGCATTCCAAGATGTCGAGGACGGCTGTTACTGAGCGTACGGCATGGATGGAGAACACGCGCCCAGGCAGGGGATGGGCGCTGCACGTTCTCATGAGTTCTTCGAACGCCAAAATCTGCTGTGAGCGAAAGACGTCGTGTGTGGCGCTGAAGTCCAGCCCGACCTCACCAATAAGCCGTGCGGTGCGTGCCTGGAACATGAGCTTGGCGATGGAAGATTCGTCGAGCGTATCGGTGATCCACCAGGGGTGCAGGCCGCAGGCCACATGAACGTTTGGATTATCGCTGAATCTGCATATGTCATCATCGACATGTTCAGGCAGGACGGTACATGCCAAAAGGTCGAGTTCGCAGCCCTGTGCTTGTGCGGCCACGAACTCGGCGTTTGCCATCAAATCGAGATGGCAGTGCATGTCTGCAAAAGGCACGGTTACCCGATCACGGCGCCGTCAGGGCGTACACGTTCGCAACCCACGCCGGAGATGCGGCGGATGACCTCGCCGGCGATCATCTGGCCCATGATGGGCGGCATAAAGCTCGCAGTGCCAAGCTCGGTGCGCTCATGGATGTTATCGGGGTTGCGCTTGCGCGTCATGTGCGGCTCCTCGCACGAGAAGAGCACCGGCAGGCTGCGGATGCCGCGCTTGCGGCACTCCTTGCGCATGATGCGGCTCATGGGGTCGCGCACGGTATCAAAGATGTCTGCAAAACGCAGGCACTCGGGGTGCAGCTTGTTCCCGCCGCCCATGCTGCTCACGATGCGTAGCTCGTGCTCCTGGGCATACTGCGCCACGGCGAGCTTGGCCGAGATAGTATCGATGGCGTCTACTACATAGTCGAGTGTGCCATTGGTCTGGGAAAGGACGCTTTCAAAGAACTCGTCGATATTCTCGGGCAGGATGTACTCGGTGCGCTTGATGACGGTCGCGGCGGGGTTGATGTCGAGGATCATGGCCTCCATCACGTCTACCTTGCGCTTGCCGATGGTGCTGTGGAAAGCAATGGCCTGGCGGTTGATGTTGCTGGGTGCCAGGACGTCTTTGTCCAAAATCACAAAGTGGCCAACGCCGCCGCGCGCGAGCGCCTCGATGCAGTTGGAGCCTACGCCTCCGCAGCCAAGCACCAGGACGGTCGCCTGGGCGAGCTTGTCGAGGGCGGGGCGGCCCATGATGATCTCGAGCTTGGTGTCGCGTGTCTCGACGGGGGTATCGGCGGGCATAAGCGGCCTTTCGGGTCGGTTGTCTATTTTCCTATCGACATTATAGGTATTGCGCGGCGCGGCAACGTGACAAAGCCGCGCGGAGCGTCAGTGCATAACGAACTAGACAAGAAGGCGCACAACGGCAACCACGGAGAGGATGTAGATGAGGCGCGTGAAGGTCTCCTGGCTTACGCGGCGCGCGATGGAGCGGCCGATCATGACCGTCACGATGATCAGCGGGATAGTCCACGCCATGGAAAGGAAACCCTCCCAGGTGATCATTCCCAGATGGATGGAGATGGGCAGCTTGATGAGGTTCACGATGAGGTAGAACCAAGCCGTGGTGCCCAGAAAGCGAATGACGGGCAGATGCTCA
Organism: Bacteroidaceae bacterium; assembly: GCA_963617695.1. Lineage (GTDB taxonomy): Bacteria > Actinomycetota > Coriobacteriia > Coriobacteriales > Coriobacteriaceae > Collinsella. The sequence continues at coordinate 4,086 of CAVEPV010000016.1, read as the reverse complement.
GAGAGGAAGAAGATCGAGGTGACCGGTCCCGCAGCGTTGGCGACCATGGTGGTAAAGCCCGCGAGCAGGCCGCAGATGATGCGTTTGAGCCATGAGAAGAGCGCCGCTCGGCCACCGGCCTCGGCATCGGAGATGCCTTCGGGCTGTGACTCGTCCTCGGATTCGGACTCGGATGCGGCAGGGCCGTTCGCGACCTGTGCCCCGTCCTTGCCCGCGCTCAGGCGCTTGCGCAGCACCGTGATGAAGTACATCGCGATAAAGACGGCGAGGATGATGCCGATGGTCTTTTTCATTACCGTGTTGTCGGCCACGTAGAGAAACCAGATGCCCGCGCAGATGCCCACAAGAACAAAGGGGATCAGGCGGATGAGCGACTTGACGTTCACGTTGCCGCGATAGGCCCAGATGGCGCTCCAGTCCGCACAGATTGCCATGAGCAGCGTTAGGCCCGAGGCCTGGTGCGCGGGCATGACCGCCGTAAGCGTTGCGATGGAGAGCAGTCCTGCACCCGAGGCGAGGGACTTGTCGATTCCAAAGCAGATGGCCGCAAAGGCGATGGCGACATAGGTGATTGGCGACATGCGCGATGTCCTCTCAATCGGATTGGATGCGCGCGGGGCGCAGTGGATTTATGCCGCCTAGTGTACTACTGCAGCATGCCGTCGAGCGTGCGCCAAGCGAGCTCTGCACACTTCACGCGCGCAGGCATGTGGGAGATGTCCTGTAGCTGGGCGGCCTCGTCCAGGTCTTCCAGGTCATCCTCGGACAGCTCGTCGCCGCGGATCATGCTCAGGAAGAGCCCCGCCAGGCACTTCGCCTCCTCGACCGTCTCGCCGGTGATGAGGTCTGCCATGATGTCTGCCGAGGCCTGGCTGATTGCGCAGCCGTGCCCGGTAAACGAGGCTTCCTCAATCACGCCGCCCTCGACGCGCAGCTGCAGCGTGAGTTCGTCCCCGCAGCTGGGATTGATGCCGTCGTGCGTGTCGGTGGGGGAGTCCATCTCGTACTTGTAGTCGGGGTGCGAGTTGTGCTCCATAAACGTGGTGGACGTGTAGATGTTGCCCATGGGCGTGTTTCTCCTCTTGGCGCGGCGCGCGCGTTAGGCGTTAAAGGTGTTCCAGACGGTGGCGAGGCCGTCGATAAAGGCGTCGATGTCGGCCTGGTCGTTGTAGAAGGCGAGGCTTGCGCGGCAGCAGGCCAGATTCTCAACACCCAACCAGGTGAGCAGCGGCTGTGCACAGTGGTGGCCGGCACGGATGCACACGCCGCTCATGTCGAGGATGCTCGCGACGTCGTGCGGGTGAATGCCGCGCACGTTGAAGCTGATGACGCCGTGATGGCAAGCCGGATCGTCGGCACCAATGACGTCGTTGTAGTCGAGTTTGGCCAGGCGCTCCATGGCATAGGCAACGAGCGCTGCCTCGCGTGCCGAGACGTTCTCGTAACCCACGGTGTTCGCGAGGTAGTCGAGCGCGACGCCCGTGGCGTAGATGCCGGCGGCGTCCTGCGTACCGGCTTCGAACTTCTCGGGCACGGGCGCCCAGACGGCGTCCTGCTCAGTCACGGAGTCGATCATCTCGCCGCCGGTAAGCATGGGGGGCATCTGCTCGAGCAGCTCATGGCGCCCCCAAAGGACGCCGATACCCATGGGGCCAAGCGCCTTGTGGGCAGAGAAGGCGAGGAAGTCGGCACCGAGCGTGCGAACGTCGATTTTCATGTGCGGGACGGATTGTGCAGCGTCGACCACCAGGTAGGCTCCGTTGGCGTGGGCCGCGGCGGCGAGCTTCTCGATGGGGTTCTCCACGCCCAATACGTTGGAGACGTGGCCAGCCGCGACGATCTTGGTGGCGGGACCAATCTTGGATGCAATCTCGGCATCGGTGATGACGCCCTGGGCATCCGGGTAGAGGTAGACAAGCGTGGCGCCAGCCTCGCGGCAGGCCTGCTGCCAAGGGATGAGGTTGGAGTGGTGTTCCATGATGGTGATGGCAACCTCGTCGCCCGGCTCGAGCACGCAAGGCGCGAAGGACTTGGCAACCAGGTTCAGCGATTCGCTCGCGTTGCGCGTGAACACGACATCGTGTGCGGCGGGACGACCCTTTTCGTCCACCGCGCCGATGAGCACCGCGACCTGCTCGCGCACGTTCTGGATAGCCTCGGTCGCCTCGATAGAGAGTGAGTAGAGGCCGCGCAGGGGGTTGGCATTCATGGTCTCGTAAAAGCGGCGCTGCGCGTCGAGAACCACAGACGGGCGCTGTGCGGTGGCGGCGCTGTCAAGAAATGCGAGCTGAGGGTTGTTGGCCAGCAGCGGGAAGTCCGCCTTATAGGGGTTGGCCTGAATATCGATAGCCATCTAGGCGATCTCCTCTTCAAAATCACTGACGAGCTGGTTGCCCAGGCGGATGACGCCCGCGCGCACGTGGTCATCTGGGGCGGCGAGAGCCGCGTCTTCGAGTTTGGCGCGGATGAACAGGTTCTCGGCCGCCTCCTGGTCAAGGCCGCGGCAGGCAAGGTAGAACAGCTGCTCGTCGCGTACGTGGCCGATGGTCGCACCGTGGTTGCCGGCCACGTCGTCCTCGTCGCAGAGGATCACGGGCACGGTCTTGTTGTCCACGCCCTTGTTGGCCAGCAGCACGGTCTCGCGCTCAGAACCCTCGGAGCCCTTGCAGCCGTGCACCAGGTCGATGGTGCCGCGCAGAACCTTCTTGGCGCTTCCGGTGAGCACGCCGTTGGCGTCCATGTTCGACTCAGTCTTGCGGCCCAGGTGGCGCAGAGAGTAATTAAAGTCGCGCTTTTGCTCTCGAGCGCCCAGATAGTCGGTGTCGACGGTCATCTTGGACGTGTCGCCGTACAGCTCGCCGGCAAGACCGGTGTAGGAGGCGCCGGCACCCAGCACAGTGTGCTGCACGTCGACGCGTGCACCCTCGTCTAGGCAAAAGGCCGAGCTATCGAGTGCGATCCAGCTGTCATCGAGCGTCTGCACGCAGGTGACGTTCACACGTGCGTACTCGCCGGCGACAACGGAGAGGAGCGACCCCACTACGCCCGTGCCCGCGGTGGGGGAGTCGAGCGCGATGGTGAGATCGAGTTGTGCCTGAGCGGCGGCTGCGACCTGGATGTGGGCCACGGCGGCTGCGGCGTCCGTACCGTTCACGCGAATGGTGACGGCCGCCTTGCCGTAGGCGGGCACGTTGAGGACAGCGGGCTCGCCCGCCATCTGCACAAGATAGGAAACCACGGCATCGCCCGTGGCGTGGGTGAACGAGTCGGCCGGGCCGCACTCCTCCTCCAGATGCACGGCGTGCTCCTGGTAGGCGGAAAGTGCCGGCACGTCAAGCGCCTCGTCCTCGCTGGCGGCGCGCTCGCGATCGGCGGCGTCTCCGGGAGCTGCAGTGCGGCGTTGCGGGTAGCGTGCGTCGACGGCGGCAAGGGCGGAGTCAAAGTCGGCAGGCGTGCCAAGGACGGCATCGGCGCCCTCGATCTTGACGGCCGCTGCCGGCGCCGGAGCGAGCCCTGCTGGCAGTTCCACGGTCGCGGAGTTCATGCGCAGCCAGCTCCAGGTGGGGGCGGGCATCGCGTTGGTGTTTTCGAGTTTGAGCGTCTCTTCACTCATTATCCGATCGCCCCTTCCATCTCGAGCTTGATCAGGTTGTTCATCTCGACCGCGTACTCAAGCGGCAGTTCCTTGGAGACGGGGTTGGCAAAACCGTTCACGATCATGGTGCGCGCCTCCTCTTCGGAGATGCCGCGGCTCATGAGGTAGAACACTTTGTCGTCGCCGATGCGCCCGATGGTCGCCTCGTGGCCAATGTCCACGTTCTTGGCGCGGATGTCCATGGCCGGAATGGTGTCGGAGCGGCTCTGGTCATCGAGCATGAGCGACTGACACGAGACACTCGCACGTGAGCCCTCGGCCTTGGGCGTGGCTACGATGGAGCTGCGGAACGTCTGCACGCCGCCGCTCTTGGAGATGCCCTTGGTCTCCACGCTCGCCGTGGTCTCGGGGGCGTTGAGCACCACCTTGCAGCCGGTGTCGAGGTTCTGGCCGGCGCCCGCAAAGGTGATGCCGGTAAAGCTCGAGCGCGC
>CAVEPV010000015.1:20671-36001 GCA_963617695.1 Bacteroidaceae bacterium | reverse complement strand
ATCACGTTCACCTGGTTGATGATCATGGTGGACTGCACCACGCCCTTCACGCCGTCGAGCGCGACGAACTGCGCGGCCACGTGCTGAGTGTTGGACAGCGAGTTGTCATTCAGACTGACAAGCTGCGCGTTGGCAGAAGCCTCCTTACCAAAGACCTCGCGGTAGGCCTGCTTACCCATGAACATAAAGTGGTTCATGTACATCTCGCAGATGCCGTCCACGCGCACGGAGCGCTCGGTGCCGTCCGCATCCTTGAACGTGAAGGTATCCCCCACCGATACACCGCAAAGGCTCGCCAGGCGCTCGGAGATGATCGCGCCGTCGCCGTCGAGCGGGAGGCTCTCGCCGCCCTCACGCTCGCGCAGATCCATGTACTGACCAAAAGCCTCGTCGTCATCGGGCACGAGCAGCGTGATCTCCTGCTCGTCGCCCTTGGAGCCGGCCGACTTGGTCAGCGACTCGTAGGTTGCGGAGGTCGAGCTCGCCACAACGTCGTCAGCCAGCAGGGCATCGATGTCGGCGCGCTCGGAGTCGTTCACGTGGTTCTCCTCGGCCACAATCAGGTCGTAGCCGATGATCTCGCCGAACTGCTTGCTGGAAATACCGCTGATGGAGTGCTGAACCGAGAAGCCCGCGAAGAGCATGGCCACAGCGCCCGCGACGCCAAAGATCGTCATGGCCGCGCGCCTCTTGTAGCGGAAGAGGTTGCGCACGGTGACCTTGCCGGTAAAGCTCAGGCGGCGCCAAATGAAGCCCACATGCTCAAGCAGAACCTTCGAGCCGCCTGCCGGGGGCTTGGGCAACAGGAGCGCTGCCGGCTTCTCGGAAGTCTCGCGACGGGCTGCAAGCCATGCGGGGGCAACGGCCACAAGCATCGCCAGCGCGTAGCAGGCAAGGGTCACGAGCGGATAGAAATGCAGCTCAAGCGGGGGCATGGTGAACTTGGCCGCATACGCGTTGTAAACGATGTAGGGCAGCAGCGTGTGGCCCAAAATCACGCCCAGCGTACAGCCGAGTGCACCCGCGGCGGCACCGTAGACCACGAACTTCTTCTCGACGTCGGAGTCGCTGTAGCCAAGCGCCTTGAGCGTGCCGGCGTTGATGCGTTCCTCGTCGACCATGCGCGTCATCGTGGTAGACGCAACAAGGGCTGCCACCAGATACAAGAAGTACGGGAAGATGTTCGCGAGCGAATCGACGATTTCAGAGACCGAGTCGTAGGTCTTGTAGCCCTCGGCGCCCGGGATCTCGCGGCGGTTGTAGACGCTGTAGGTGGGCGTCTCGAGCTCGGCCAGGGTCTGCTTGGCATCAGCTAGGTCAGCCTCGCCATCGGCGATCTCCTGCTCGGCGTCGGGTAGGGCGTCGTTGTACTCGGCCAGGCCGTCCTCGTACTCAGCCTCCTTCTCGGCGAGTTCAGCCTTGGCCGACTCGATCTTCTCCTTGGCGGAGTTGTACTCACCGGTCTTGGCGGCAAGGGTTGCCGCAGCAGACTGCCAGCTGTCGAGACCCGCGTAGTAGGTCGAAAGGCCCTCGTTATAGGCAACGACACCAGCTTGGTAGGAGGCATAGCCCTGGTCGTACTCGGCCTGCTTGGCGTCAAGCGTCTGCTTGGCCGCGGCAAGCTGCTGCGCGGAGGCCTCGATGGTCTGCGACCCCTCATCGAGCTGCTGCTTGGCGGCAGCGAGCTGCGTGTCGATGCTCGCGAGCGTGGCTTCAAGCTCGGACTTCTTATCAGAGGCCGCACTGATGCCGGCCTCGATCTGGGTCTTTTGCTCCTCGAGCTGCTTTTTCTGCGCGAGCAGCGCCCGGTAGGTCTCGCTCGGGTTTTCCGGATCAAAATCGGGCGATGCCTCCGCGGCCTTGATGGCGGCCTCGACCTGGGTGAGCCCCGCAGAGACCTGCTCGAGCTTGGTGTTCAGGTCTGCCAGCGTAGCATCACACTGATCGATACCGGCCTGTAGCTGGGCCTTCTGCTCCGGCGCGGCCGCGACGGCGGCCTCGTACTCGGCCTGCTTGGCGGCGTACTGTTCACGCGCCGAGGCAAGCTCGGAGGCTTTCGCGTTGTACTCCGACCAACCGGCGGCAAGCTGGGCATGCGCGCTTGCAAGCCGTTGCTCGCTCGCCGCGATCTTGGATCGGCTCGCATCGAGGGTCGCCTTGGCAGACACGAGCGCGTCCCAGGAGGAATCGAGCTGCGACTGGCCATCGGCAAGTTGCGCAGCGGCATCGGCCAGCTGATCCTCGGAGTCGGTGATGGTCTCTTTGGCCTCGGCGATCTGCTCTGCAGCGTCATCAAGCGTCGTCTTGGCATCAGCAAGCTGCTGCCTGGCGTCGTCGATCTTGGCCTGACCCTCGTCGATGGCGTCCTGATACTGCGCGCGCACGGCCTCAAGACGGTGCTCCGGCTGGTCTTTCAGCAGCTCCTCGAGCTCTTCTTTGTGGGCGGCCACGCGGCTCAGGTACTCGTCACCAAAGGGATCGAGCCCCTGCGTGTCGGTATAGGACAGGCGCGCAACCATGCGGTAATCGGTGTCGAACACATCGGCCACAACCACGGCGTAGCCCTTGAGGTCGCCCGAGGCGGCCTGCGTCATGCCGCGGTTGAGGTTCGAGAGGATCTCGGACGAGTTGACGATGCCCACAACGGTAAAAGAATGGCGCGTCATCGACTCGCTGCCGTCCGAGGCGGCCTTCTCGCTAAAGGAGATGGTCGAGCCTGCGGGATACTCCGCGGCCGTCTCGGCATCGATCGCAACCTCATCGGCGCTCTCGGGCATGCGACCCTCTACCAGCTCGAACTCCGAGATCTTCTCGGGGCGCGAGTACACGCGCACGGCATCGTCGGTACCTTTGATCGAGACGTCCTTGAGATAGCCGAACTCGACCGCGTCGATCCCGCTCGCTTGCGAGATCTGCGCCTCATCATCATCGTCGATGCCCATCGAGCCGATGATCGTGATGTCTGCAGACGAGAGACCCGTCACGTAGTGCTCCGCGGTGGCGCGCATATCGGGGCCGGCGACCTTGAGGCCCACCAGCGCAAACGAGCCCAAAGCGATGAGCGCGACAATGGAGAGGAAGCGCCCGCGCGACTTTTTGAACGTATGGAGGATGTCCCTCCACAGCATCTTTTTGGTAGTGCGTGCCATGTGACTCCCCTACCACTCGATGTCCGCAATGGCCTGCGGGCGCGGGTTCACGTCGATGCTCGTCACGCGACCGTCGTGCATATGGATCACGCGGTCGGCGATGGGCGCGATTGCGGAGTTGTGCGTCACGATCACGACGGTCGACCCACGCTTGCGGCTCATGTCCTGCAAGAGCTGCAGAATCTGCTTGCCGGTATTGTAGTCGAGCGCGCCCGTAGGCTCGTCGCACAGCAGAATCTTGGGGTTCTTGGCCACGGCGCGCGCAATGGCCACGCGTTGCTGCTCGCCGCCCGAAAGCTGCGCCGGGAAGTTATCGATACGGTGTGCCAGGCCCACCATCTTGAGTACCTCGACGGGGTCGGCCGCGTCGGCCACGATCTCGCTTGCAAGCTCAACGTTCTCTTTAGCGGTGAGGTTTTGCACCAGGTTGTAGAACTGGAAGACAAAGCCAACGTCGTCGCGGCGATACTTGGTCAGGCCGCGAGCGTCTTCCTTAGCAATGTCGTGCCCGTCGATCAGCACGCTTCCCTCGTCACAGGTGTCCATACCGCCCAGAATGTTCAGGACGGTCGACTTGCCCGCACCGGAGGTGCCCAGCACAATGGCGAGCTCGCCGCGTTCGACCGAAAAGCTCACATGGTCGTTGGCCACGATGGTGCTCTCACCCATGTGGTAACGCTTGCACTCATTGATCATCTCAATGTAGGACATCGTGTTTCCTTTCACTCCTTAAAACAACACGTTGTTGATTTAGCTGAAAAACAGTGTAGGATGAGAGATGAACAGAGCAATAATCATTTTTGAACAAGTTGTTGATTTAAGATGATTCCCGCAGGTAGAAAGGCATGTGAGTTTTATGGCGACAACGCGCAACACCAAGACGGAGGCGAAAATCCGTCAAGCGCTAACCGAGCTTTTACCGAGCAAGGGGCTCGCCGGCATCACGGTGAGCGACATCTGCCGCGCAGCACAGATCAACCGCGGCACGTTCTACGGCCACTACACCGACAAGTTCGACCTGATGGAAAAGCAGGTCGAACGCCTGTCGCAAGATCTCTCGCAGATTCTTTTGGGAGACAGCCCCGAACACGCCCCCGCCTCTGACAGCTGCGAGCTGTTTGCCAAGGAGCGCGTGACCGCCTGCCTTGAGTACGTATACGAGAACTACAGCTTTATCGCCGCGATCACCGCCAACGGCAGCGACACGCAGCTCAAGGAATACGTGAAGGAGCTGATCAGGGAACTGTTCGAGCAGAGTGCAAGGGCACGCGGAGTCGAGCTGCGCTTTGAAAGTGACGATTACGGCCGAGAAATGTTGTTCTCGGGCATCACTTCGGTCTTCTGGCTGTGGCTTTCTAAGGGCTGCCCCGAACCGCCCGCGGAGATTACCGAGATCGTCTGGACGCACAAGGCTCTCTCCCCCGAGGAGCTAGCAAGTTTCTAAACCATGGGGGCGGTGCGCACCGCAGCCCCACAGAGCCAGCGCGAAAGGTCACCGCGCTCGCAACGCGGCGCCAGCCGAGGCAATAAAAAACGTCCCGCCCGCAACACGACGACTGCGGACGGGACGTCAAAGCATGCATTACGTGAAATTCACGGAGCAGACGAGCGCGCGACGGATCCTAGCGCTTGCCGCCGCGGTCACCCACGCGGCGCGAGCCGCCACGGGAGGCGTTGCCGCGACCGCCGTTGCGGCCGGGACGGGAACCGCTGCCGGCATTGGAGCCGCGGCCACCACGGCCACCGTTGCGGCCGCGACCATAATCGGCCTCGTCAAAGTTGCGCCAACCCTCGCGACGACCGTTGTCGTTAAAGCGCACGCGCTCGCCATTGCGGGTGCGGCCCTCTTCCTCAGCGCTGCCGCGGCCACTGGAGCGGCGATCGCGGTGCGACTTGTTGCCGGCACCCTTGCCAGCGCCCCCGCGGGAGCCACGGTTGCCATCGCGACCGCCGCGATGCGGGTCGCGCGAACGGGAGGCGTCCTCGCCGAACTTGGCAGCACGGCGGGCGGCGCGGTTGGCGGCAGGCGCGGCCGCGATCTCCTCGGCAGGTGCCTCGGCGCTGCGGGTCTTGCGAGCATCCGTCTCGTCCTCGGCGTGCACGCGCACCTTGCCGGAGCGCTTGGGGCGCGCCGGACGGGCCTTCTCGCCGTTCTCCTTGGCGGCAGCACGGCGGGCGGCGCTCTCCTGACGCTTGGCCTTCTGCTTGCGGCGCTTCTTCTCCTTCTTGGTGGGAGCATGCGAGGCGGGCACGCGATCGGGGTCGACGCGCGGCGCATCGGCGCCCAGGTTGATGCCGGCGGCGTCGTACAGGTCGGCCGTCTTGCCCATCAGGGCCTCGATGTCGTAGAACTCGCTCACGTCCTGCTTGGTCACAAAGGTGAGCGACCAGCCTTCCTCACCGGCGCGGCCCGTGCGGCCGATGCGGTGGATGTAGTCGGTCGGCTCCTCGGGCACGTCAAAGTTCACCACGTAGCGCACATCGGAGACGTCGATGCCGCGGGCGAGGACGTCGGTTGCCACCAGGATCTGAACACGGCCGTCGCGGAAGGCCTGCAGGGCACGCTGGCGCTGAGCCTGGCTGCGATCGCCGTGGATGGCCTCGCACTTAAAGCCGGAACGGGCCAGACGGCGCACGCAGGTGTCGGCACGGCGCTTGGTGCGCACAAACACGATGACGCGCTCCGGGCCCTCCTTCTTGAGAACCTCGGTGAGCACGGTGTTCTTCTCATCGGTCGAGACAGGCACCACGAACTGGTCGACGGTCTCGGCCGTAGAAGTTACGGGCGCGATCTCCACGCGGGCGGGCTCGCGCACCAGGTCGGTGATGGCGCCTACGCGCTCGTCGTCGAGCGTGGCCGAGAACAGCAGGGTCTGGCGATCTTCACGGCAGCCGTTCACGATCGTGCGCACCTGGGGCAAAAAGCCCATGTCGAGCATACGGTCGGCTTCGTCGAGCACCAGCACGCCCACCTCGTCGAGGTTGGCGGCGCCCTGCTCGATCAGATCGACCAAGCGGCCCGGCGTGGCGACCAAAATGTCGCAACCGCGGGAGAGAGCCTGCTTCTGCGGGCCGTAGGAAAGGCCGCCCACCACGGTGACGGCGGTGTGGCCGGTGCGCTTAGCGATGGCCGAACAGACCTCGTCGATCTGCTGAGCGAGCTCACGCGTGGGGGTGATCACGAGCATAAGGGGGCCACGGCCGCGCGCCTCGTTGCGGCGACGACGCCCGCGCTCACCCTTCTTGGCAGGCGGAACCATGTGGCCCAGCTTGTCCATGGTGGGCAGCAGGAAGGCGGCCGTCTTGCCAGTGCCCGTCTGGGCGGCGGCAAGCAGATCGCGGCCGGCGAGCACCTCGGGGATAGAGGCGGCCTGCACCGGGGTGGGCGTCTCGTAGCCCATGTCGGCCACAGCGTCGAGCACGGCCTGCGAGAGGCCCAGGTCGCTGAAGCGCGGGGTCTCGGCAGCGGCCTCGGCAATCTCCTCGGCAGCTGTCTCTTCAACCTCGAGCTCTGCGGTCTCGTCGATCGTCTCGATAGAATCCATATGCAAATCCGTTTCTGTACGCCCGGCGTACGGTATAGGCCCGGCCCTAGCGGCATGCAGCCGCACCCGGAGCACAGGCACAACACGCGGCGCCAAGGCCACGTCCAAATTCATCAGTTCTTGTTGCGTGTATCTGGTGGGATACATCCGTGCAGAAAGGATGAGTCTGCGCGGAACGAATCGTCAGCGGCGCGCCGCCAGCCACGAACGGGCCGCGATGCCGCATGGGGACGATGGAGCAGTTTCGTCAGGATTCAGTATAAAAAACTTTCTGCAACATCCCTCGAAGGGCGCCTTGTCCACACCCTAACCCCATCTTTTCGGCAAACGGTGCCCATCGCTCGCCCACAGTTTTCATTCCTCGCTTGACACCCCCCGGGGGTGGGGGTGTAGCATGCAGGCAATCTGAGAGGGATCCACAAGCGCGCGGGAGTCGCCTACCCGCAGCGCACATGCGAAAGGAGCCGCCATGGCTCATGAGAAATTCGATGTCGAGGGCATGACCTGCGCCTCGTGCCAGGCCCATGTGGAGCGGGCCGCACGCTCGTGCCCCGGCGTGTCGAACGTCACGGTCAACCTGCTCTCCGGCTCCATGACCGTCGACTTTGACGAGTCCGCCACAAACGCCGAGGACATCTGCGCCGCCGTCGACCGCGCGGGTTACCACGCCGCGCCCGTGCAGACGCCAGTCGGCGGCACCGCTTCTGCAAGCTCGGCGCGCGCGGCCAAGGTCTCGCCCACTAAGAAGCTCGAGGCAGCCGCTACGGCCATGAAAACCCGCTTGATCGTCTCCATCGTCTTTTTGGTGCCGTTGTTCTACATCGGCATGGGCCACATGCTCGGCTGGCCGCTTCCCTCGGTCTTTACCGACCACGTGCACTCCATGACGCTCGCCCTCACCGAGCTTGTCCTTGTGCTGCCGATCCTCTACATGAACCGCGCGTACTTTATCAACGGCTTCAAGTCGCTCGCCCACCGCGCGCCCACCATGGACGCGCTCATCGCCATCGGCGCCGCCGCGAGCGTGGGCTGGTCGGTCTACGCCATGTTCGTAATGGCAGATCAGCTTGCCGCAACCGACACCCACGCCGCCATGATGACCGCAATGGACAATCTCTACTTCGAGAGCGCCGGCACCATCCTCACGCTCGTCACCGTGGGCAAGTACCTGGAGACGCGCAGCAAGTCAAAGACGGGCAGCGCCATCGAGGGTCTGCTCGACTTGGCGCCCAAGACGGCCCATGTGGTCACCGAGGACGGCAGCGAGACTACCATCGACGCCGAAGACGTCCAGGTAGGCCAGGTCTTGCGCGTAAAGCCCGGCGAGTCCGTGCCCGTAGACGGCGTGGTACTCGAGGGTACCTCGGCCGTAGACGAGAGCGCGCTCACGGGCGAATCGATCCCTGTGGAAAAAGCGGCGGGCGACACGGTCTGGGCCGCCACCGTCAACCGCACAGGTGCCTTTACGCTGCGCGCCACCCGCGTGGGCGCAGACACCAATCTTGCCAAGATCATCCAGCTGGTCGAAGACGCCAACGCCACCAAAGCGCCCATCGCGCGCCTGGCCGATAAAGTCGCAGCCGTCTTTGTGCCCGCGGTGGTCGCCATCGCGGCGGCGACCTTTGTTGCATGGATGATCGCCACGGCCAACGTCAACGAGGCGCTCACCGCGGCGGTGGCCGTGCTCGTCATCTCCTGCCCCTGCGCCCTTGGCCTGGCCACGCCCGTCGCCATCATGGTCGGCACGGGCAAGGGAGCCGAGATGGGCGTGCTCTTCAAAAGCGCTGAGGCTCTGGAGACCCTGCGCGGCGTGGACACCGTGGTGCTCGACAAGACGGGCACCGTCACGCTCGGCAAGCCCGTGGTGACCGATGTGCTGCCCGCGGTGCACGAGGACGGCTCTGCCATGAGCGAAAAACAGCTGCTCAAACTTGCCGCCGCGCTCGAGCGCCAAAGCGAGCACCCCCTGGCCGAGGCGATCTTGGCGCGTGCCGACGAGCTGGGAATCGTCGCGCGCACGGTGGAGGACTTCGCCGCCGTCCCCGGGCGCGGCGTCACTGCGCGCGAGGGCCAAAACGTCGTGGCTGCCGGCAACGCCCGCCTTATGGACGAGCTGGGCGTGGCCTATAACCAGACCGTACTCGACACCCTTGCCGCAGACGGCAAGACGCCGCTCCTCTTTGCCAAGAACGGCCAGCTTGCCGGCATCATCGCCGTTGCAGACGAGGTTAAACCCACGAGCAGGGACGCCATCGCCGCACTGGTGAAGCTCGGCATCAAGCCCGTTATGCTCACCGGCGACACGCGCGCCTGCGCCCTCGCCGTGGCGCGGCGCGTGGGCCTGGGCGCCGACTCCGTCATCTCCGACGTGTTGCCGCAGGACAAGGAGCGCCGTGTGCGCGAGCTGCAGCAGGCGGGCGCCTGCGTGGCCATGGTGGGAGACGGCATCAACGACTCCCCCGCCCTTGCACGCGCCGACGTGGGACTTGCCATCGGCGCCGGCGCCGACGTGGCCAAAGAGGGCGCTGACGTGGTGCTCATGCGCAGCGACCTGCTCGACGTGGCCCGCGCCGTGGAGCTCTCCCGCGCCGTGATCCGCAACATCAAGCAGGACCTGTTCTGGGCGCTCTTCTACAACGGCCTCGGCATCCCACTGGCGGCCGGCGTCTTTTACCCGCTGCTCGGCTGGCAGCTCTCCCCCATGTTCGGGGCGGCGGCCATGAGCCTCTCCAGCGTATGCGTGGTGACCAACGCCCTGCGCCTGCGCCGGTTCAAACCCCGCAGCTGTTAAACTGGGAGGCCACGCGGCCTTCCCCGCAAGAAAGGAACCAACATGAACTGCACCATCAAGACCTCCGGCCTGCGCTGCGGCCACTGCGACGCCTCCGTCGAGAGCGCGCTGCTCAAGGTGGCGGGCGTGACCGACGCCGATGCCGACCACGAGTCCAACACCGTGACGGTCGAATGCGACGCCGACGTCTCCGCCGAGGTGCTCAAGGCCGCCGTCGAGGGTGCCGGCGAGTTCAGCGTCCTCGAGGTCACGACCGCTTAAGGCTCAGGCAGCCCAGACGTTCCCAAGCATAAGGAGCACTTTCGATGATGGCAGATCACGACAAGGTCTCGCGCCTGCTCAAGACCGCGCGCGGGCAGATCGACGGCATTCTCAAGATGGTCGACGAGGATCGCTACTGCATCGACATATCCACGCAGCTCATGGCCACCCAGTCGTTGATTGCGCGCATCAACGCCGATGTGCTCAAGGCGCATGTCGAGGGCTGTGTGCGCACGGCGATCGAAGACGGCAGCGAAGAGCAGGCCCAGGCCAAGCTGGACGAGATCGGCCGTGTGATCGACAAGCTCAGCAAGTAGCTCATTGGGTAGGCGGGCGCTCCGGGCAGGTCTCGGGGCGCCCGCCTTTTCGCAGCCGGCTCGCACATTTCCCCCACGTAAATACGCGCCCGTGCGCTTCAATCCGTTGCATGTGGGTAGAACTGCGGGTATCCTTTTTGAGATTGTCAATCTGACGAGGAGTTTTCATGCAGGACTTTATGCAGAAGGTACGCGAGTTCATGGACGGCCGCTACGGTGCGGACGACCTCACCTGCGCTCTGGGCGCACTGGGCGTGCTCATCGCTCTGATCGCTTCACTGTTCAACTGGACGATTCTTACCTGGATCGCGATCATCATCATCCTTCTCGCCATCCTGCGCGCCTTTTCCAAGGACTTCCCCGCACGCGAGCGTGAGAACCTCAAGTTCCGCGAGCTGACCTCCAAGGCCCCGGCTGTAGACCAGCTGTTCGACAAGCTTCCGTTCAGCCGTGCCGGCGAGCAGATGGCACGCGCAGGCCGCACCGCCAAGAAGGCGCTCGTGAACCGCAAGACCACGATGTACTTCCGCTGCAAGAACTGCGGCCAGATTCTCTCCGTGCCGCGTGGCAAAGGTCGCATTCGCATCACCTGCCCCAAGTGCGGTTGCCAGGCAGAGAAGCGCTCCTAATCGTTCATGCGCCTGCTCACTTTTCCGAGCGTGCGCGCCGATGAGCAGCACGCCACAGACTGTGCAAGCACCTCAGTCTCCCTGCTCGCCTCTGCCGAGGCGGTTCGGGAGGCTTTGTCGTGCGGATCGCTGGTAAAAGACGGCGGCCGTACGTACTGCCTGTACGAGGGGACACGCGAGGGCGAGGCACCCCAGACGGCTCTTTTGGGCATCATGAAACTCGATGAGGGAGACGAGTGCCTGAGCGCACTCAACACCGAGGGCCGCACCGCGGCCGAGGCTCAGGCCGCGCGCATCCTGAGCACGCACGTTCAGTCCGTGCCGGCATCCCTCTCCTATCCCGAGAACCCCGTGCTCACCGCCATCATCGCCGCGGCCGAGCTGGGGGCTGCGCTCTATGACATCTACGACCCCGCAGGCACCAGGCATCGTGTATGGAAGATCGGCCGTACGGACGCCGTGGAGGCGATTGACGCCATGGTGAGCCAGCTCCCTGAGGAGACCTTTACCGCCGATGCCGTGATGCTCGGTGCCATGACGCTTGCGCGCGACACGCTGCGCCGCGAGGCCGAGGCAGCCGGCACCTACACGGGGCGTGAGCCGTTTAACTTTGGCCTCGTCTCGCTCGCACCGCGCACGGACACGCCCAACAGCAAAGCCCCCCGGATTCCCGAGGGGCTCATCATGCACCAGGTGGCGCCGCTCTAGCGCCAAGCCGTTGCTACCCGTTGCTACAAGGGCTACTGCCGCGAAAGCCTAGGCCTTACAGGGGCTCGATGCCGAGCGCCGCAGCGTAGTCTTCCTGCGTATAGATCGCCTTGAGCTCAAAACGACCATCCTCAAACGTAAAGTGCAAGGTCGAGGCGTTGCCGGGAACGGGCTTGCGCTCGTCGGCCTCGGGGCCCAGCACGCCATCGTGGAACTCCTTAATCGAAGAGCCGTGCGAGACGGCGAGCACGCACTCATGGCCCTCCGACTCCATGATCTGGGTCAGGGTCTCCATCATGCGCTGGCGCACCGTGGCCTGAGCCTCGCCGCCAAAGTGCTCGAAATAATCACCCCAGGGGCGTGCCGGCATAAGCGAGATGCGCTCGGCTTCATACTCGCCAAAGTACCACTCGCGCAGACCCGCGCGCTGCTCGAACTCGATGCCCGGCATGACGGTCTGGATGGTCACGTGCGTGCGCGTAAGGGTTGAGGTATAGGCATGGTCAAAGGTCAAACCGCGGGCGCGCAGGAACTCGCCGGCGCGTCGTGCCTGCTCAAGGCCCAGATCGGTCAGAGGCGAATCCGTCCACCCCGAGATCATGGCCTTGCGATTGAAGAGCGTCTGTCCGTGGCGAACAAGGTACAGGTCGCGAGACATGGATGCGTTCCTTTCGGTTTGAGTGCAGCGTAAAACGAGCGCGAGCTGGAGTTAAAGCAGGACAGAAACGAGATCGCGCTTGGGAACGTGGTGCACCTCGGCCTCGTCACGCCAGTATTTAATGTCCTCCGGTGCGTCCTTGAGAGATTCGATGCGAACCTCCTCGGCAGGAACGCCAAAGGCACAAACGAGTTTGAGCTCGTAGCGCTCAACGTCGATGCCCAACACGTCGGCCAGGGCGGGCTTGAAGGCTTTGAGCATGCAGCCGCCAAACGACGGAGTGGCCGCACGCGCGGCGAGCATCATGGTCTGGGCGGCGATACCGGTGTCCACCTCGGTGATGGGCGCTGCGGGCTTACCCGGCACGGTGCGCTCGGCGGCGATTACCACATAGCCAGAAGGGCGCTCCCCCGGCTCGGGACCGTCCCAGTCCTTAAAGTAGCCGGCCCAGGCAAGCTGCTCAAACACGGCCTCGCACTCATCGGCATCGGAGACCACGCGAAAGCGCAGGCGCTGAGCATTGGCACCGTTGGCACACAGGTGGGCAAGGTCAACCAGACCCGTGAGCAGGTCAACAGGGACACGAGCCGACTCGTCAAAACGGCGGTAGCTGCGGCAGGAGCGCACCAGCGAGCTGAACCCCTCGATACCGTGCTCCTCAAAGGCACGAGCGGCCTGCTCTTCGAGCTTATTGTTCTGGAGTTCTTCCATTTCAAACACCGTCCTGTTCAAATCGGCCATACGACAGCCATTGTACGACAGCGATGCCGCGGCCCGGCAAACGAAACGCACCCGGCCGTCTTTGTTATCATGCAGCCAGCCAAAAGACCGAAAGGGGCACGTATGGAGCCATGCGAAGAGGCCAATCAGCTTGAGGAACGAGCATATCCCCAACTCTTCATAGACGCAGACGCCTGCCCCGTCATGCGCGAGGCCCTTGCCTGCGCACGAGCAGCCCGCATGCCCGTACTTATTGTGGGAAACACCACGCAGAACCTCGCGCGGCATATCCGCCCAGACGACCCGCGCGACGCCGCTCATGCAAAGGGGGCCGATGCGCGACATGCAGGCTTTTGGGCCGAGATTCTCGACGTGTCGATCGGGGCAGACAGTGCCGACTTTGCGATCGTGGAGCTCCTGCAGCCAGGTGACGTGGTGGTGACGCAGGACATCGGGCTTGCAAGCATGGTACTCGGACGCGGGGCGGCGGCCATCGGCGTGCGCGGGCGCATTTACGACAAGGCGACCATCGACATGCAGCTCTTCATTCGGCACGAGGAAAAGAAGGTGCGCCGCGCGGGCGGCAGGACACGCGGACCCGCAGCCTTTACCTCAAAGGACCGCGGGCGCTTTAAGCAGAGCCTCACCCGCCTGCTCAAGGACGCGCAGGTCGAGGCGGCGAAAAGCGAGCGGTAGCTCCCAGAAAGTTCAAGCGCGCACGGGTTCAAGCCCGCAAAAGATTCAGCCCCGCGATGAGCAAACTTTGCGTCTTTGCATATCGCGGTGCCTGCCGGCATCGACAGGCAGTAGGTGCCGCAGCACTTACCGCCTGCGAGGCCTGAAACTCACGGTCCCTGTTTGCGACATGCAGGTTTACGGCACGCCGTCCCTACAGCCCCAGCGCGGTGAAGAACAGGCCCCAAGCGGCACCGATGATGTAGAGCATCACCAGGATGACGATGTTCTCGCGCACGCTGCGGTTGGTGCGAAAGAGCACCAGGTAGCCCACGCCGGCAGAGATCAGGGTGCCTGCGAGCATGGCGCCCAAAGACATTACGCCCTCGAGGTAGAGCTGTGTGATCACGACGCTTGCCGAGCAGTTGGGAACAAGGCCCACCAGCGCCGAGGCGAACACGGCAAAGGTCTGGTTCGCACTCAGGAACTGGGCCATGGCGTCCTCGCCCACAGTCTCGAGCAGGGCGACCAAGATCAGCGTGACGAGGAAGATGAACACCGAGACCTGCACGGTGTGCGAGACGGCGCTGCGCAGGACATGCGCAACGACGGGCCCACCGTGTCCATGGGTGTGCTCGTGTTCGCAGGCGCAGCCGTGGTCGTGGCCGTGCTCGTGCTCATGCTCGTGCCCGTGGCGCTCGTGATCGTCGTCCTCGTCGCAGCCACAATGGTCGCGCTCGCACAGCTCGTGGATATGAGCGGCGCCCTCGCCGGCCAGGGCGATCTCGTCGATGATGTCACCCTCGGTGTGGTCGTCATGGCCGCAGTTCACATGGGCCGGGTTAGCCTGCGCGCCCAGAACCGTGCGGCGCAGGGCGGCATGCACGCGCGCGTTCTTGCGCAGGGCACGGATAGTAAGGTCGATAACAAAACCCGTGATCAGGCCGACGCCCGCCTTGATGGCGAGGATGCTTGCCATGGTGCCCATCGGCACGCTCTCGGCAACGAGCATCGGCAGCATCTCATCTGAGGTGGAAAGGAACACGGCGACCAGGGTGCCCAGGGTGACAACGCGGCCCGCATACAGGGTCGAGGCCATAGCCGAAAAGCCGCACTGGGGAACCACGCCCAGAACAGCGCCCACGGCGGGACCGGCCGCGCCAGCATGCCTGATGGCCGCGTTCACACGGTCACCGGCGGCATGCTCGATAAGCTCGAGTACCAGATACGTGAGCAGCAGGAACGGCACCAGGGAAAGCGTGTCCTTGCCCGCGTCGAGCACGATGTCGATCAAAAAGTCCATGTAGGGTAATACCTCTCAAAAACACGGCGCGCCCAAAAAGACACGCCCGCTCGCGCGCACGATTGTAGCCGAATCGTGCGAATTTCATAAAGTTACCCAAAGGAAACCCATTTGTTGACAAGCCTCGGGGCCGGGGCGCCCGGGCGACAGCCTTACGCCGCCACCCCGGGCGCCCCGTTAGCCCCGCGCTTCCACTCCCCCGCTAGAGGCGATACGAAACCACCTGCGGCTGACCGGGAGCTGCCGGATCATCGATCTCTACGCGCACGAACTTGAGCTCGACCTCGGCAAAACCCGCCTTGTGCAACACGTCGGCGTAAACCTTTGCCTGCAGGGCATGCTTTTGCTGCAAGGTCTCGGCCGTCTCGCCAACGGAGCCGCCCGTCTTGTAGTCGATCACCAGCGCGCGGCGCATGTCGGCGGGGTCGGTCGCCAGGGCATCGATCGCGCCCTCGGCATATGCCCCAAAGCGCTCGCGAATCTGAGCCTCGTCGATACCCAACGAGAAGAACGGCACCTCGGCCTGCACGCGCGGCCACGAGAGCAGCTCGGCGCGAACATCGGAGTTCTCCCA
>CAVEPV010000015.1:14459-20326 GCA_963617695.1 Bacteroidaceae bacterium | reverse complement strand
AGTCACCTGGGGAGCCCGATCCTCGTCCGCCTCGTGCAGCGCCGCGGCCATCGACGAATAGCTGTACGAATCGCGCGAAGCGGAGAACACGGGCTCCAAGCGGTAATAAACGGAGCGCGGACGCACGAGCGTAAAGGTGTCGAGCGGACCTCCGTCAACGGGAAGCTCCCCTGTGGGAGTCGTGGGGTCGCCCGCGTCATCGCCCGCCGCATCGACAGGCCCGCAGGCGGCGATGCGCTCGAAATCCCCCTTGCAAGAGCCCTCGAACACCAGATGATCGCTATCCAGGCCCTCAAGACCGCCCGGCAGGATGTGTTCGAGCACCGCGCCCGTCAGATCGCGGTCGTCGGCAAACTTAGGCGCACCCTGGACATCCGCCGAGGCATCCATGGCAAGGACGAGGGCCTCACGCGCACGCGTCATGGCGACATAAAGCAAGCGAGCACGCTCCTCCAGCTCCGCCTCGCGGTTTTGATCCTTAATCTGGAAGAATTCCTCGCAGGCAGAGCCCGTGGCGCACACGTCGTCCATGAGCTCTGGCATCATCCACTCACCGAACAGCCTCTTGAAGTACTTTTCGACCTCCGCACTGCTCACGCCCGCAGCCCGTTGTTCACGACTCACGGGGAACCCCTGCGGCAGCGCAACGACGTCCACATGGTCGGCGGCTGCACGCATCTGCACGCGGCCACGCGGCACGCGCACGTCAAAGCAGTCGGAGACCGCGACCACCGGGAACTCCAGGCCCTTGGAGGAGTGGACCGTCATGATGCGCACGGCCGAAGCGTCGCCCTCGTTCAGCGCGCCCGGAGCCTCCTTGCCCTCCAAGAAGGCATCGAAGGCAAGCGAGATCTGGCGCGGCAAGTTGCCCCGTTCGCCTTCAAGCTCGGCAAGCACGTCAAGTGCCTTGAGCACGTTGGCAGCCTCGGCACGACCCTGAGCACCCTGAGCTTCCAGACGCACGAGCCAGCCGGACTCGTTCACCACGTCACACGCGATGCGCGAGAAAGAGTCGTGCCCCGTGCGCGCAAAGGCGCGACGCAAAATCTCACGCGCACGATCGAGCAGCGGCAGATCGCCAAAACCCGGTGCATCCTGTGAGGTCATCAGACCATAATCCAGGTTTCGGCGGCTCGTCTCCCCCGTCTCGGCATCATAAGAGGTGGCGAGCGCCAGGAACTCCTGCACGCCCAAGGCAAACATCGGCGAGGCCAGCAACGGCGCCAAACCGCCCGCAGCATCGAGGGGATTTGCCAGTGCGCGCACGAGCGCCTGAATCGCCAAAACCTCAGGAGCCGAGGCGAAAACCGAACCGCCAGAGATCACGCAGTCGAGCCCCTCGGCGCGAAATGCCGCCGCGTAGACGTCGGCATGCGTCATGCCGCCAAGCAGCAGGACCATGCCCCCCACGGGCTGCCCGGCGTCTGCCATGCTCCGAAACCTGCGTGCGATGGCCGCAGCCTTGACGGTGCGGCGCTCGTCCACCCTACCGCCCGTGACCAGCACGGCCTGACGGCGCGATGCCCCCGCGGCGACAAGCGAGTCCTTTCTCCCCTCGTGCGGCTCCAGATCCAAAAAGCCACGCATAAGGCCGCCCCGCTCGCCGTCGAACACCTGGGCCACGTACTCGAGAATCTCCGCGTGACTACGGAAATTGCGAACGAGCTTAACCAGCGAACCCGCGGACGAACCCGACGAGGCCGCTTGAGCAATCGCGCGCTCCTGGCGGCGAAACACTTCGACATCGGCCCCGCGAAAGCGATAGATGGACTGCTGGGCGTCGCCCACGGTGCACAGGGCTCGCGCACCCGGCCCCGCCAGCTGCATGATGAGGTCAACCTGCTGCTGATCGGTATCTTGGAACTCGTCGATCATCACCATCTTGAAGCGCCCGGCATAGGCCTCACGCACCGAGGGGTGGTCGCGGAAGGCCTCGCTCGTACGACGCAGCAGGTCGTTGTTGTCGAGCAGCGAGGAGGCGTCCTTGAGCGCGCGATACTCGGTCTCGACCATACGGCACAGGTCGAGCAGCTCGCGCATCGCGGGCACCCCGCAGGCCACGGCCGCATTGATAAAGGCGTCGACAGCCTCGACCTTGAGCAGGTCAGACTGGTCTTTTGGAAAGGCCTTGGAGACACGGGGCGCCTGGCATGCGAGCATGCAAACGGCAAGGTCATCAAAGGTCTTTTCGCTGTTCTCAAAAGCCTCGATGGCATCGAGAGCCTCGCGGGCGCGCGTCCTGGCAGACGGGCTCGCCTCGAGGCAGGGGCGGTACGCGTCTGCCAGAGCCGAGAGATCAAAGGAGCCGCGCGCGAAATGCACGTCGTCCAAGCCCTGCGGCATACGTGCAGCAAGCTCGAGAACCTGCTTCACCAGCGAGCGCACGCTCACGCCCGCCTCGCGCCCGCCCGGTGCCATCTCTCCGCGCAGAGGGTAGCAGGCAAGCAATGCGGCAAAGGCATCCTTCGCGGACACGCCTCCCTCGACATCCGTACCATTGCGGCCAAAGACACGCGCGAGCACATGCTCAATCGCTTGGTCGAGCAGAACACCGGCCGCCGGTTCCCCAAGCACCTCGAATTGCGGGTCGATCCCCAGCTCAAGGGCATGAGCGCGCAGGATGCGCGAGCACATGCCATGAATGGTGGAGATCCAGGCGTCATCGACCAGCAGCGATTCCTCCTCCATGCCGGCATCTATAAGTGCGCCGCGCACGCGCTCGCGAATCTCGGCCGCCGCGTCATTGGTAAACGTGATCGCGAGTACCTGATCCAGGTGCTCGACAAAAGGTCCCGACTCGGGAGAAAGCGCCCACAGAATGCGGCGCGTCAGCGTGAAGGTCTTGCCCGAACCTGCGCCCGCAGAGACGAATAGGGGGCCTTCGAGCGTAGTCACGATGTCACGCTGCTGCGGCATCAGACCCGACAGATCAACGGAGCTCATGCGCCCCTCCTTTCAAAGCCCATCGGATGGTTGTACTTATGGGCGGCGTCTTTGTTGTCGGATGCAGCGATATGCCCCGAAAGGAGCTCTTCCAAGCGAGTCGCTACCTGTTCCTCGGTACGGTCGAGAAGCTGCTCAAAGGTCATAGTGCCGCCCTTGGCCTCGGCCGGGAAACCCTCCTTGAGCCCCGGAACGCGACCGTCTTCGGCGACCTCCTCGGCAAGCTCCGCAGAGACGGCACCACGCATAGCGGGATACGTGCCCTTAGTTGCAAAGTAGAGCGCTCCGCGAGCATCGAGACCCAGCGCGCGCTTAATCGCCTGGGCGTAGATGAGCGTCTGGGTATGCTCGGGCATCCAGCGCTCGTCGTCGGCCGGAACCTCGCCGCTCTTGAGCGGCACAGTTGGATCTGCGAGCTTAAAGGGGTTCACGTCGCTGCGGTGCTTGTAATCGATCACCACGGCACGCCCCTCGGCGTCCACGTCCACGCGATCGATGCGGCCACCCAGGGGCACACCGGCATAGGTCACGCCCAACCCATTGAACGAGTACTCCAGGTAGGCCGGAGCAAACGGCGCTAGGGCTGCGGCCTCATAACGAACCACGCGCTCGAGCTGGGGCAGGATGTCACCCACCTCAAGCTCTTCTGCGCGGTCGAGCGGCACGAGCGGAGCCGAGCTCGAGGTCTTACCGCGCGCGTGCTCAAGGCGAACCTCCTCGAACACCTCTCGCAGCACCCCCAGCGAGGCTTCCAGGTTCTGCCGGGTCACGCGGGGCGTACCCTCCTGCTGCAGGCGATCATGGAAACGGTAAAGCACGTCATGCACGAAGTTGCCCTTCTCCATGTTGCCAAAGCCGGCGTCGAGCGAGGCAGGACGCACGCGCGATGACATGAACCAGCAGAGCGGGCAACTCGTATAGCTCTCGATCTGCGAGGCCGAGAACTGGCGCGGCACAAGCGGCGCGTTCTCCTGGGAATCGTCGCGGCGGCGCGGCACCAGGTAGGGCAGCGCCTCCCCAGAGAGCTGCTGCGGCGGCAGGCAGGACACGCGCTGCGCATCCAGCCCCTCGCCCGCCGCGCAGTCAAAGTTGCCGGCGATGTCGCCCTCATCAACCGTGCGGCACGTGGCGCCCTCTGCACGAGCAAAAAGTTCGGTCCAAATAGCAGCCGGGTAATTCTCTTTTGCCTGGCGGTCATGCGTCACGCGGGCGAATGCGGTGGTGCCCTCCACGGCACGCAGGGCAAGCTCGAACAGATAACGCTGGCGGACAGCAGAATCCGCGGAAAGCTCGACCGCGCCGAGCTCCTCGGCAAGCGTGGGCACCAAGCCGTCATCGCAAGACAAGGGATAGCTCGACACGTCCACGTCGACGAACAGGGCGGCAGCAAACGAATTCCGCGGCGCGGACGCCGCCTCGTTTAAGGAAAGGAACCGCACCTCCGCTATCGAGGCGCTCGACGAGGTGCCAGACTCGGCATCTGCACCTTCGGCCTCCCGAGCGCCGGCAAGCGGCTGCATGACCTGGGGCTGTCGCACACGCAGCTCGTCAAAAGATTGCACGGCAACACGCTGGGGCACATCGAGCTCGCGAGCGGTATCCATCAAGAGCTCGATTGCACGATCAGCGAGCGCGACTTCAGAAAGCGGGGCCACCCAGCTGCGCACCATGCCCCACATACTCTGGGGAGCCGCCTGTGCCACCGAGCGCATAGCCTTGAGCGCCGAGACCGGCCGTTCGCGCCAGATGTGGTTCACCACGTCGGCACAGACCACAGGGACGCCCGCCCACTGATGGTCCTCGGGCAGGTCCTTGCGCTCGCGCATGATCTTGGTCTGCACGCGCTGCAGCTCGCTCAGCACGCCCTCGGCATCCAGCTCGCGCTTGCCACGAATCTTCTTATCGAACCGGCGCGCATCGAACGTCAACGCACCGGAAAGCGGCGAGTAGAGCCAGTCGGTCAACTCCGGGGCCGGCCACCACTCCGCACGGCTGAGCGACCCCTCGGCAGACTGCTTCATGCGCGAGACAACCGACGAGAGCGCCGTGAACTGGCGCCCGGTCTCGGACTCCGCAAAGCTCACCGTACGCGAGCAGGTAGCACGCACGCCACGCGCGGCCAAATAGGGCACTAGCTCGTCAAACGCGCGGGCGGCACGCGGAGCCACCACGGCAACCGCCTTGTCCGGGCCGGTCTCGCGCGCAAGCTCAGCGATACGGTCCGCATAGGCGCGAGCGCGAGCATGCGGACCTGTCACCTCAATGAATTCCCGGGGAGCCTGACGCTCGGGCGCGCCACTCGGCGCTGCAGAGATCGCAACCTCGACATCGCGCTCGCCCAAGGCGCCGCTCAGCTCACGCGCAAAACCCTCGTAGCCCGCCGGGAGCAAAACCGAGAGTGCGCCCGCACGGCCCGTGCAGGCGAGCAGGTCGAGCAGATAGGCCGGAAAGGCGTCCACGCCGCGCACGGCTACGCACATGGCGCACTGCGGCACCTCTTCTGCAAAGGAGTCAGAGAGCAGGCGCGCTGCACGGCTCGTCTCGACAAGCCCACGCGCGGCAAGCGCCTCCTCATAGCGCCCCGCAAGCTCGTGCAGGCGCACATAAGAGTCGGCGTTGGCAGTGCCGTCCGCCGATGCCTTCGCAGCATCGTCCCCAGGCAGCGCGTTCAGATACGGCAGCAAATCCCGAAAAGCACGTGCCAGCAGCTTGCGCGTACCCGGGTTGTCGCGCAGGGGCGCCAGCTCGTCCTTGTCGACGGAGGCAAAAACGTTATCTATAAGCAGACGCCGCTGAATGCTCGACACAACGTGCCGCCCGTCGCCAAACACATCCCACAGACTCTCGATCCAAGAGCTCGCCAGAGTCACCTCGATGCCAAGGCCCAGGCCCGCCTGCGCGAGCGCACGACGGCATGACTCGCG
>CAVEPV010000015.1:10291-14127 GCA_963617695.1 Bacteroidaceae bacterium | reverse complement strand
CGACGGTAGCCGCCCGCCTCGCCGTTCAGGGCCTTAGAGACGCGACTCACCGTGGTGGACGAGGCCCCCGTACGCGACTGGACTTCCACGTAAGGCTCACCCTCGTCCAGGTAGCGGGCCACCTGCAGGCGCTGCGCGAAATCGCAAATCTCGCGCGGAGTGCACAGGTCGCTCAGAAACGCTCGGACGTCCTCCTCGCTTTCCATAAGCAAGAAAGCCTGCGTCAACTGCTTGACGTCCCTGCGATCGAATATCGTCTCTTCGCTCATGAGCACCTGCCGTAATCCTCTTGGCCGCGAAGGCCACCTAACGCATGCCAGTGTAGCACGTCACTACGCTAAAGTGAGACGCATCGGCGGGCGGCATGTGGCCAGAGCGTGTGCACGTGGCGGCACCCTGCGCGAGTTCCGCGTTTGGGGGATACTCAATCGAAACACGAGCGGCCGCCTGGCCCCCAGTCCCTCCGAAAGGACTCTTCATGAGCTTTATCCTCAACTGGCTTTTGAGCTCCATCGCCATCTCGGTGGCAGCCTACCTGGTACCTGGCATCGAACCCATCGGCACCATGGCGCCCTGGGTCTGCTTTCTGTTCGTAGGCCTGTTCCTAGGCATCGTCAACTCGCTGGTCAAGCCAATCCTGAGCGCCGTCTCGCTGCCCGTGACCATCCTCACGCTCGGCATCTTCCAGCTGGTCATCAACAGCTTTATGCTCGAACTGGCAAGTTATCTCTCCGTCAACCTGTTGGGCAGCGGCATCTCGATCGCAAGCTTTGGCGCCGCCTTTATCGGAGGCATCATCGTGAGCATCATGTGCTCGATCTTGGGCGCGCTTACCGATAAGTAGGCCCACGCAAGTCTGACCGAAACGCGACGAGGCGCCCTGAGAGCCACGGCCTCAGGGCGCCTCGCTTTTGTCAGCGCGCTTTGAGCGATGGGGCTGGAGCGGCGATGGAGTCTGGCCCCGAGAAACGGCGCCGACTCCCCGCCCGCCGCCTAGATCACGTAGTCGAACGACTCCGGTTCGCAGACCAAATCGGCGATGGTCACGCTGTCGAGGTACTCGTTGATCATGTTGTTCAGCTTGCTCCACATGCCAATGGTGGTGCAGGTACCCGCGCGATCGCAAGCGGCCGAACCCTCCTCAAGACACGAGACGGGGGCCAGACTCCCCTCGGTGAGCCGCAGCACCTCGCCCACTGTGTACTGGTCGGGCGCCTTGGTCAGGCAGTAGCCGCCGCCCTTGCCGCGCATGCCCGAAAGCATGCCATCGTGCACAAGGATGGAAAGGATGTTCTCGAGGTACTTCTCTGAGATGCCCTGGCGAGCCGCGATCTCTTTAAGCGGAATACGGCCCGATGCCTGGTGCTGGGCAAGGTCGATCATGACGCGCAGGGCGTAGCGGCCCTTGGTGGAAACCAACATGCTGAATGCCTTTCGTTGAACTTTTCGGTATCAGCATATCAAAACAGTAGGTAATAGGTAATCGGAAACGCAGGTTAACGGAGAGCCTTCGCGTGTTCCGCGCGCACTCGCCTTGAACCCTCATGGAGCCACGCCGACGCATCTAAACCGCAGGTAGGAGACATCTAACGCTGCACCACGCCGCCCGCCCGCAGCGTTACAAACTCAAAATTGCTCTTTTTCCTATTGACAGACTAGGAATAAAGGTTTGTAATGCAGCCATCGGAATTCATATATTCCTATCTGTTTAATAGGTTGAATGCGAGGAACTATGCTTCCACTCAAGCGATGTATCACGACCGGCACGCGCTAAGGCGCAAGACCGGCTCTCTCCCCAGCATTCTTGAAACTTCTGACCAGAACAATCACCCATAGAAAGGTTCCCATCATGAGCAAGATCTACCAGTCCATCGACCAGCTTATCGGCCACACTCCCCTGCTCGAGCTCAGCCACTTCGAGGCCGAGCTGGACCTCAAGGCCCGCGTGCTCGTCAAGCTCGAGTATTTCAACCCCGCCGGCTCCGTTAAAGACCGCGTAGCCAAGAACATGATTGACGAGGCCGAGGCCGCCGGCAAGCTCGTGCGCGGCGAGGGCTACACCATCATCGAGCCGACCTCCGGCAACACCGGCATCGGCATCGCCTCGGTGGGTACGGCCCGCGGCTACAAGGTCATCATCACCATGCCCGAGACCATGTCGGTCGAGCGCCGCAAGCTCATGCAGGCCTACGGTGCCGAGCTTGTCCTTACCGACGGCTCCAAGGGCATGAAGGGCGCCATCGCCAAGGCCGAGGAGCTGGCTGCCGAGACCCCCAACAGCATCGTCGCCGGCCAGTTTGTTAACCCCGCCAACCCCGCGATCCACAAGGCCACGACCGGCCCCGAGATCTGGGAGGACACCGACGGCCAGATTGACATCTTTGTTGCCGGCGTTGGCACCGGCGGCACCGTGACCGGCGTGGGCGGCTACCTCAAGGAGCAGAACCCCGAGGTCAAGGTCGTGGCCGTGGAGCCCGCCACCTCGCCCGTCCTCTCCAAGGGCCAGGCCGGCCCCCACAAGATTCAGGGCATCGGCGCCGGCTTTGTGCCCGACGTTCTTGACACCGACGTTTACGACGAGATCATCACCGTCGAGAACGAAGACGCTTTTGCCACCGGCCGCGCCGTGGGCCACAAGGAGGGCGTGCTTGTGGGCATCTCCTCTGGTGCCGCCGTCTGGGCCGCACTCGAGCTGGCCAAGCGCCCCGAGAACGAGGGCAAGACCATCGTCGCCCTGCTCGCCGACACCGGTGAGCGCTACCTCTCCACGGCCCTGTTCGCGGAGTAGGCACGCGCAGGCGCGCAGCCACGCAGACGGCTCGCTCGCCCCATGAAGTACAATCGAGGCGCGGCCCCCACGGGTCGCGCCTTTTTGTTGCCAGTTTTGCCAATAATCGTCCCCCGGAGGAAACCGTGAGCCAAGCGACCAAAAAGCGCGTGCTCGTCGCCATGAGCGGCGGCGTGGACTCGAGCGTCACCGCCTACCTGCTCAAACAGCAGGGCTACGAGTGCGTCGGCGCCACCATGCGCCTCACCTGCTCGCGCAGCTTTGGGGCAGACGGCTCGCGCACCTGCTGCTCGCTTTCGGACATCGCCGATGCGCAGAGCGTGGCCGAGCGCCTGGGCATCCCCTACCATGTGCTCGATTTTCGGGAGACGTTCGAGCGCACCGTGGTGGATCGCTTTGTGAACACCTACCTGGCAGGCGCCACACCCAACCCGTGCATCGATTGCAACCGCTATCTCAAGTTCGGCGCGCTGCTCGACTTTGCCCTGGAGCAGGGCTGCGACTACGTGGCCACCGGGCACTACGCGCAGATTGTGCCCGCCAGGAGCGGTGCCTGGGAACTCAGACGCGGAGCCGATCCCAAGAAAGATCAGAGCTACGTCCTCTACTCCCTTACGCAGGAGCGCCTGGCACACACGCTGCTGCCCCTCGGCGGCCTTAACAAAGAGCGCGACGTGCGCCGCATCGCCGCGGAACAGGGGCTCGTCAACGCGCAAAAGCCCGACAGCCAAGACATCTGCTTTGTGCCGGACGGCGACTACGCCGGCTTTATCGAGGAGCGACGCGGGTGCGCGTTTGCCCCGGGCGACATCGTCTACCGCGACGGATCGGTGGTGGGCCGCCATACGGGCGCCATCCGCTACACCGTGGGCCAGCGCAAGGGCCTGGGCGTGGCCATGGCTCACCCCGTCTACGTGACAGGCGTGGACATGGACACGAACACCGTGCACTTGGGAGAGGCCGAAGACCTGCTTGCCGGCTCGCTTGTCGCAGAAGACTGGATCTGGAGCGCGCCCGCCGAGGCGATGACCGCTCAGCTCGCGATCAG
>CAVEPV010000015.1:8077-10055 GCA_963617695.1 Bacteroidaceae bacterium | reverse complement strand
CATCTAGACGAGGATTGTCCCAAGCAGACTGAGTCCCAGGCGCCCAATTAAAAATCAAGCCCCGCAAACACGGCAGCCCGCACCGATCGGCCGACGACCGTCAAGCCTTTATCCCTACTGCGCCAGTGCGATGGCGACAGCGTAATCGTCCTCGTTGGTGATCGAGACCAAGATCTCGCTCACGCCCGCCTCATCCATGGCTTTTTGCAGCTCAGGACCCACGTTCACGTACGGTGAGCCGTCTGGACGAGTCAGGGTCTCAACGCGGCGCATCTCAAAGCCCGCCGCCGTAAGTGGGGCCATGGCCTTAAAGACGGCCTCCTTAGCGGCAAAGCGACCGGCCAGGTACTCGGCCGGATTATGGCGTTCGAGCGCGCAGGCCACCTCGGCAACAGTGAAGGTGCGCCGCACAAAGGCGCTCTGCTCGGCAGCCGTCTTACCGGCAATGCCCTCACTCAAACGGTCGATCTCAGAGATCGACGCCATATCGATACCGATACCCTTGACCATCATGCCCTCTCGCTACTCCGGTACCTCGTTGTCGTAATCCTCAAAGCTGCCGCCACACTCGGTGCGATAGCGCCCCATGGTGTTTCCGCCTACGCGCATGGCCTGCAGGATCGTGCAGATGCGCTCCTTGGACAGCGAGGTCTCGTCGTGCGTCGTCCAGTTGCGGACGAGCAGCACGTGCACCTCGACGAACGCCTCGACAAAGCCGCGGCGCAGCCTGTCATCGGGCATCTTATCCTTCTCCATCAGGAACTTGACGTGCGATTCGAGCTCTTTTCTAAACTTCTGCTCAAAGTAGGGGTCGCCGTGCGGCCCGAGCATGGCGCGCAGGCCCGCCCGATTCTCCTCGCAGACGTCGAACCACTCCTCAAAGCCGATCGGCGGGGTAATGGAGAAACCCCATTCGGTCTCGACCTTCTCGCGATCGTCTGTAGCCGCGAGCGCCGCAGCGTCGACCTTCTTGAAAGCCACGATCAGGTCATCCTCGATGTACTGGATAACGTCGTAGATGTCGGCAAAGTACACGTAGAACGTGCTGCGGACGATGCCCGCCTTTTTGCACAGCGCGCTCACCGAGACCTTGTCGTAATCGCGGTCTTCGAGCAACTCGATATATGAGGAGACGATCCGCCTGCGCGTCTGCACGCTCTTGGGGCTCTTTTGTGTACCGGTGGCCTTACCCATACGCTCACCCTTGCTCATTTTTAGCCAAACAACAGTTCCACGCGAATTCTAGGGTCGTCTACCTGCAAAATCGAACACTTTTGCCCTGAGTGGTCGAATCGAACGGTATATGGCCCCACCTGTTCGAATCGAACACTTGGGCCCTTGTGTGTTCTGGAGAGCGCCGTAATACTCCCGTAACTTTTGCCTCAACAGACAGAAGCGGGCCGTAAGGCCGCAGTCCGGCAAACACGAAGGGAGCAACATGAGCGCATCGGTAAAGGTTTCCCACCACTACTTTCGCGCCTGGCCCCTCCTCGCGTTCTCGGTGCTCTGCTACTTTTTGACCTCCACCGTGGCGAGCTCGATGAACATCGCAGCCGGCATCCTCGAGGCCGAGCGCGGCTGGAGCGCCACCCTCATCACCTCGTGTATCTCCATTGCGAGCCTCGCCAACGTTGTCTTTGGATTTCTGGCCGGACGCGCCTGCGTGGGCCACTCCGCCAAGCGCCTCTGCTTTGTTTGGGGCGCCCTGTACCTGGCGGGCGCGGCCTGTATGGGCGTCTCCAAGGTGTTCGCCGTCTTTGCAGTGTCCATGATTCTCGCAAACGCGGCGTCTTCCGCCTTGGGCTACAACACGGTCCCCGTGCTCCTCGCCTATTGGTTCCCCCAAAAGAAGGGTACCGTCCAGGGATTTGTCTCTATGGGCATCCCCCTGGGCGCCGGCTTTGCCTCGATGGTCTACAGCTGGGGCTACGCGCAGCTCGGCATCGACGCCGCCTTTGTTCCCTTTATGGTTATCGCC
>CAVEPV010000015.1:6657-7750 GCA_963617695.1 Bacteroidaceae bacterium | reverse complement strand
GGCAGCTTTATCTGCGGAGTCATTGGCGACCGCTTTGGCTCTCGCACCGGCGCGATCGTCACCTTTGCCGTTGGCATCGTGGCCGTCCTTTTGAACCTCGCCGGCAACCCCGTCTGCGTCTTCATAAGCCTCGCCCTGATCGGTGTGGTCACGGGAGGCGCCGACAACTGGCCCGTCAACATCTGCGCCGAGTACTTTGGCCGCGAGGGATTCTCTGGCGCCTTTGGCCTGATGCTTCCCATCATCCAGCTCGTCGGCGCCATCGGCCCAGGCCTCTTTGCCCTCACCGCCAGCGCCACGGGGAGCTACTTCGTCTCTTATCTCTGCGCCGCAGCCCTCATGGGCATAGGTCTTGTCCTCTTTGTCCTGCTCACCCGCAACGGGCTGCTCGGTGAACAGAAGGGCACCCGCTAGCCCGCTGGGCGCCACCGGCACCTCCCCACCCATTCAGGAACCCCTCGCTGACACAGGCGAGTTGATCCGCCCCGGTCATGTGACCAAACGATTCGAAAGGAAGGAACCATGTCACTCCCGAAGGAAAACATGAAGGCGCTCGTGGGCGTCTACAGTTGCGCCCTCGCGCTGATGGGCCTCATCGTGCCCGTCTCGGTGCTGGCCAACATCGCCCAGACGTTCCCCGAGACGCCCATCACCACCATCCAGCTCATCGTCACGCTGCCGAGCCTAGTCGCCATCCCCACGGGCATCATCGTCTCCAAGCTGGCCTCGCGCGTCTACAAGCGTTACTCGGCCCTCTTCTTCACGGCCCTCTACATCTTTGCGGGCACCATGCCCGTCTGGCTGCATGGCCAGATCGAGCATCTGCTCATCTCCTCTGCCCTGGTGGGCGTGTCCATGGGCGGCCTGCAGAACGCCATGACCACCATCATTCCCGACTACTTTGAGGGCGAGGCGCGCGGCACCGTACTCGGCCTGCTCTCGACCTTTGTCTGCCTGGGCGGCTTTATCTATACCGCCGCGGCCAGCGCCCTGGGCGCCGAGGACTGGACGCATGCCTTCTTTGCCTACGGCATCATCGGCATCTTCCTGATCCTCGAGCTGATCTTCTTGCCCAAGGGCAAGCTCGAGCCCA
>CAVEPV010000015.1:2944-6355 GCA_963617695.1 Bacteroidaceae bacterium | reverse complement strand
ATGCTCTGCGCCGCCGGCTTCCTGATCGGCCTTGCCTACCAGACCTTCACCCCCTTTGGCGGCATGGGCGCGGCGAACTTCTCCAACGCCGCCGGCATGGCCTTCAACATGGCGCTCGTGAACGCCTCGATGTCCCTTGGCCAGGCGCTCTCCCCCTACACCACCTCGTTTATCGCCAGCTTCTTTGGCGGCTCGATCACCTCGATGATCTGGATCGGCGTTGCCGCCATCGCCGCCACCTGTGTGGGTGCCTTCCTCTACTTCAACCGCAACAACATCGTTGCCCAGCCTCCGCAGGCCGACTAGCCAAAGCTCGCCAACGCATCGGGGTGCCACCCGTGCGCCCCGCCCGCACTCGGCATCTATCCACCCGTCCTCAAAGACATGAACGCAAAGGAGTAGACCATGTCACGAGAAGTAACCACCAAGACCGTCATCTGCAACGGCAACCCCACCGAGATCTGCATGCGCCAGATGCTCAGCCCTGCCACGCAGGAGGAGCTCGACGCCATGACGCCGGCCGAGCGCGAGGACTACTGCTTCCAGCCCCCGCTGCAGACCCGCACCTACGAGCCCGAGCCCGGCATCATCTGCATGCAGGACCAGCCCGTCAAGATGCGCGACGGCGTGATCATCTACGTGGACATCTACCGCCCCAAAGACACCCCCGTCGTGCCGCTGATCGTCTCGTGGTCGTTCTACGGCAAGCGCCCCTTTGACGGCCAGAGCGAGTGGCAGATCATGGGCGTGCCGCCCCAGACCGTCTCGAACATGTCCAAGTTCGAGAGCCCCGACCCCGGCTACTGGTGCCGCCACGGCTATGCCGTCGCCAACGTCGACCCGCGCGGCGTGGGTCACTCCGGCGGTGACTTTGTGCAGTTTGGCACCCAGGAGGGCAAGGACGGCTACGACTTTATCGAGTGGGCGGCCGAGCAGGCCTGGTGCAACGGGCATGTGGGTCTTGCCGGCAACTCCTGCGTGGCCATGACCCAGTGGCGCATCGCCTCGCAGCAGCCGCCTCACCTCTCCTGCATCGCTCCGTGGGAGGGCACGAGCGACATGTACCGCGAGTCGCTGTGCGAAGGCGGCATCCCGGCACACACCTTTGTGGGCATGGTGGTGCGCGAGGCCGTGGGCCCCAACTACATCGACGACACCGCCGAGAACCTCGTCCAAAAGTACCCCTTCATCGACTGCGACTACTGGAAGGACAAGGATCCCATCTGGAAGAACATCACCTGCCCCGTCTATGTGACGGCGTGCTGGAACCATTTCCACCTGCGCGGCTCCATCCAGGCCTTCCGCAAGATCAAGAGCCGCAAGAAGTGGCTGCGCGCCCACCGCGACTTTGAGTGGCCCGACGCCTACAACAACAAGAACCTCCAGGATCTGGAGCTCTTCTACGCCCGCTACCTCAAGGGCGAGCGCAACGGCTGGGAGCTCACGCCCACGGTTCGTATCGAGGTTCAGGACACCGGCGATCTGAACTACCAGGAGAACCGCCCCGAGACGAGCTTCCCGCTCAAGCGCACCAAGTACGAGAAGCTCTACCTTGACGCCTCCGACATGTCCATGAAGGCCGAGCCCGTGCAGGAGCAGGCCATGGTTGGCTACGATTCCCAGACCGAGGAAGTCTGCTTTGACTACGCCTTCCCCGAGGACACCGAGCTCACCGGCTACATGAAGCTCCACCTGTGGGTAGCCGCCGAGGACTACAACGACGCCGACCTCTTCATCAACGTGCAGAAGCTCTCCACCAGCGGCGAGTGGCTGCCCATCACCCTCTTTGGCGAGAACCACCCCGGCGCCTGGGGCAAGATGCGCATCTCGCGCCGCAAGCTCGACGAAAAGCTCTCCACCGACTTCCAGCCCATCCAGGCCCACACCGTGGACGAGAAGGTCGAGCCCGGCCAGATCGTGCCCGTCGACATCGAGATCTGGCCCACGAGCCGCTTCTGGCACAAGGGTCAGCAGATCCGCGTGCAGGTTGCCGGCCGCTATATCCGCGACGACTGGTTTGAGCCGCTGACCTGGGATACCGACAACCACGGCCGCACGCTCATCTACACCGGCGGCGAGCACGACTCGTTCCTGCAGATCCCCGTCATTCCGCCGCGCTTCCAGGACGGCGACATCATCATCCGCTAATCCGACGCGCCCGCGCGCAATACAGACCAACACAGCCATCAGGAAAGGACACCATCATGAACCAGGAAATCTTCGACACCCTCGCCGCCCGCTGCGCCTACATCTGGGGCGTGGACGTCTCTGAGGTCACGCCTGACACCACCTTTGAGGAGCACGACACCAAGAGCGGCCAGATCTCGTCCATGACCACCCATCTGGAGGACGAGTTCGACCTCGAGGTTCCCTACATGCAGTTCAAGCGCTGCAAGACCGTAGGCGAGGCCGTCGAGTTCGTGGCAGGCCTGCTCGAAGAGTAGCGCTGTCGAGCATGGCGCGGGGCGCGCGCCGCAGGCTGCCGGGTCGACTCCCTCCCCGGGTGCCCGACGGCCGCGCCCCGCAACACCGGCGCTCTGCACGCCCGCACACCCCGCGCACAAACGAATACGCACGTAGATGCAGCCCCGGAGTCCCAGTGAGACAGGGCTCCGGGGCCTTTTTCAAAACCGACCGCCAAGAAAGGACCGCCATGAACGATTTTCTCCAGCAGATGATCGAGCGTGCCAAGCTCTCGCCCAAGCGCGTCTGCTTCCCCGAGTCGAACAACGCCGACATCCTGCGCACGGCCGCGCGCGTTGTGGAGGAGGGCATGGGCACGCCCATGCTCATCGGCGCCGAAGAGGAGATTCGCGCCCTGGCCGCCGAGCAGGGCATCTCTCTTGAGGGCTTTGAGTTCTTTGACAACACCGTCGAGGACAACCGCCGTGAGCTGGCCGCCCAGTTCCTCGCACAGGACAGCGAGACCTACAGCGAGAAGGCCCTGATGCGCAAGTCCAAAGATCCGGTGAACTGCGGCATGATCGCACTGGCCGCCGGCCTGGTCGACTGCGTGGCCGCGGGCAAAGACTACTCCACCGGCGACGTGGTCTTCTCGGCCTCGAGCTTTGTCGGCCTGGCCGAGGGCGTCGGCTCGCCCTCGAGCCTCGGCATTGCAGACATCCCCGGCTTTGAGGGGCCGCAGGGCTCCATGCTGGGCTTGGCCGACTGCGCCATCACGGCTCAGCCCACGGCCGCCGACCTCGCCGGCATCGCTATCTCTTCGGCAGATACCGCCGCGACCCTGCTTGGCTGGGAGCCGCGCGTGGCGATGCTCGCCTTCTCCACCAAGGGCTCGGCCGAGCACGACAGCATCGACGTCGTGCGCGAGGCCGTTGAGCGCGTGCACGAGCTGCGCCCTGACATCGCCTGCGACGGCGAGCTGCAGTTCGACGCCGCCATCATCCCCGC
>CAVEPV010000015.1:0-2346 GCA_963617695.1 Bacteroidaceae bacterium | reverse complement strand
CTCGCGCACGAGTTCGCCAGCTCCTGCCAGCCGGCAAAGCCCGCCTTTGTGGTAAACCCGCCCGACACCGACGAGCTGTGCGACGAGGCCCGCATGACGGGTATTCAGGGCGTCTACCGCCACGTGCACCTGCACGCGCTCAACCTCAAGGAGACGGCGATCCGCCACGCGGCAAGCCTGGGCCGCGCCTACGAGGACTGCAACTTTGTGGTCTGCCACATCGGCGGCGGCATCTCCATCTCGGCGCACGCTCACGGCAAGATGATCGATGGCTATGACATCGTGGGCGGCGAAGGCCCGATGGCGCCCACACGCGCCGGCGCGGTTCCGGTGGTGGAGGTGCTCGACTACCTCGAGGCCGGCCACAGCATCGCCGAGACCCGCAAGCTCTGCATGAAGATGGGCGGATTTGTAGACCTGCTCGGCACCTCCGACGCCATCGAGGTGACCGAGCGCGCCGCAGCTGGAGACGCGACCGCCGCGCGCGCCTGGAACGCCATGCTCTACCAGATTGTCCGCTCGATCGGCTCCATGGCGACCGTCCTTGGCGGGCAGATCGACGGTATCCTGCTCGGCGGCGGCATGGTGCACAACAAGGAGCTCGTGGCCTACATCGAGAAGATGTGCAGCTGGATCGCCCCCGTCACGGCCTACCCCGGTGAGTTTGAGCTTGAAGCCATGGCTGCCGGCGCCATCCGCGTGCTTTCCGGCGCCGAGAGTCCTAAGACCTACACCGGTATCCCCGTCTTCACCGGCTTTGACAACGAGGCGGCGTGTGACGCTGAGGAGGCTTCCGACCTCCCTGACGCTGCCTAACGCCTGAGCGGAGGCGCGTCCGGCGCGCATCCCGGCGCTCTAGCATTTAACCCTCTCAAAACGCCCGAAAGCCTCTCGCGTCTGTATGGATGCGGGAGGCTTTTTCGAGCCGACGGACACGGGAACCTACCAAGAGCGGTGCGCCATTCACGCCGGCCGTCGTTGGGGCCCGCCTCTCGCGTGAAGCCACCGCATGAACAGCCCGACGTCCCCACCTACGTCGCCCTCTTCATGCCGTTCCTGATTACGTCCGCTCCTCCACTCCCGGTCGCCGATTAAAGGCAAATCTCCGAAAGCCATGCGGGTATAACGGGGGCGTTGTGCATCGTCTAACAGAGAGAGGAACACGATGTCCAAGATCTTCAACAGCCCCAGCAAGTACATCCAGGGCCCCGACGAGCTCGCCAAGCTCGGCGCCTACGTCGAGCCGCTCGGCTCCTGCGTCCTCGTCATCAACACGCCCTCTGGCAAAAAGCGCGTGGGCGCCAAGGTCGAGCAGGGCTTTGCTGCCGCCAAGGCCAAGGCCGTCTACGAGGACTTTAACGGCGAGTGCTCCGAGGGCGAGGTTAACCGCCTGGTCGAGGTTGCCAAGTCCAACGGCTGCGATGTTGTGGTGGGCATCGGCGGCGGCAAGACGCTCGATACCGCCAAGGCCGTGGCCTACTTCTTGGGTGCCCCCGTGGTGATCTGCCCCACCATCGCCAGCTCCGACGCGCCCTGCAGCGCGCTTTCGGTTCTCTACACCGACGACGGCCAGTTCGACCGCTATCTCTTCTTGCCCGCCAACCCCAACATCGTCCTCATGGACACCACTGTCATCGCCGCAAGCCCGGTGCGCCTGACCGTCTCTGGCATGGGCGATGCGCTTGCCACCTACTTTGAGGCTCAAGCCACGCACGACGCCGACGGCTCCACCTGCGCTGGCGGCAAGGGCGGCCTCGCGGCCCTGAACCTCGCCCGCCTGTGCTACGACACGCTTATGGAAGACGGCGTGAAAGCCAAGGTCGCCCTTGAGCGCGGCGCCCTCACCACGGCCGTCGAGCATGTCATCGAGGCCAACACGCTGCTCTCGGGCATCGGCTTTGAGAGCTCCGGCCTGGCCGCAGCGCACGCAATCCACAACGGCCTCACCTTGCTGCCTGAGTGCCACAGCATGTACCACGGCGAGAAGGTCGCCTTTGGCACGCTGGCCCAGCTCGTGCTCGCCAACGCCTCGACCGAGCAGCTCGAGGAGGTCTTGGGCTTCTGCATCGAGGTCGGCCTGCCGGTCACGCTGGGCGAGCTTGGTGTTGAGGAGGTCACGCGCGAGAAGGCCATGATCGTGGCCGAGGCCGCCTGCGCGCCCAACGACACCATGTGCAACATGCCCTTCGAGGTCACGCCCGACATGGTCGCCAACGCCATCCTCGGCGCCGACGCTCTGGGCCACTACTACCTGGACTAGTCGCCACGAACTCGGCCACACAGGGCCGATGTGAAGTAGCGCCCGCCGCCCCCACCCTCGGGGCCGGCGGGCGTTCTTGCGTCTCG
>CAVEPV010000014.1:0-38374 GCA_963617695.1 Bacteroidaceae bacterium | reverse complement strand
GCGCGGCCCGCCTCTTGGTAGTAGGCCTCGATGCTCTCGGGCACGTTGTTGTGAATCACGTAGCGCACGTTGGGCTTGTCGATGCCCATGCCAAAAGCGTTGGTGGCCACCATGAGCGGAGCCTCGTCGCAGATAAAAGCCTCCTGCGCCGCCGCACGGGCCTCGGGCGCCATGCCGGCGTGGTAGCGAGCCACCCGAATGCCGTGGGCGGCAAGTTCGCGGCCCAGCTCCTCCGCCAAACCGTCCACGGCCTTGCGCGTGGAGCAGTAAACGATGCCGCTTTCCTGCGCGTGTTCGATCGCGTAATTGCGAATCCAGCGCGCCTTGACCTTGTCGCCCATCTCCTCCACGCCAAAGTAGAGGTTCGCACGGTCAAAGCCGGTGACTACACTCTCAGGCGCGCGCAGACCGAGCATCTGCACGATGTCCGTCCGCACGCGCTCGGTTGCCGTAGCGGTAAAGGCCGCGACCACGGGGCGCGTCGGCAAGCTCTCGATAAACTGAGAAATCTGCAGGTAAGCGGGGCGAAAATCCTGACCCCACTGCGAGACGCAGTGCGCCTCGTCAATAGCCACCAGCGGCACGCCAATGCCGCTCGGCGCGGCACAGGCCTGGGCAAACGCAAGAAACCGCGGCTCGAGCAGGCGCTCGGGCGCCACGTACATCAGCTGGTACTGGCCCTCGCTCGCCCGCTTGAGCACCGTGTTTTGCTGACCGAGTGTGAGCGTGGAATTCAGATAACTCGGACGCGCGCCCGCGGTCTTAAGGGCACGAACCTGGTCGCCCATGAGGGAGACGAGCGGGCTCACCACAAAGGTGATGCCCGGCAGCATGAGCGCCGGCACCTGGTAGCAGATCGACTTGCCCGCGCCCGTGGGCATCACGCCCAGGGCATCGCGACCGCCGAGGATAGCGTCGACCATCTGCTCCTGACCGGGGCGAAACGAATCGTAGCCAAAGTAGCGGCTCAGTGTGTCGAGTGCCTGCTCGTGCAGCATCCCGTGCTCCCCCGCCTACAGCAGCGCGGCCAGCGCGTCGATGTCTGCCTGGGTGGTGGCCCAGCTGGTCGCCAGACGTACAACGATGTGATCCTCGTCGTACGTATCCCAAAAGCTCAGCGCCATCTGCTCGCGCAAGCGCTCGTACTCGGCATTTTGGAGAATGATGAACTGCTGGTTGGTGGGCGACTCAAGGAGCCAGCGGGCACCGCGCTCGTGGAGCAGCTCGCGCAGGCTGCGCGCCGTCTCGATCGCGTTCTTGCTGATGTTGAGGTAGAGGTCGTCCGTGAAGAGCGCCTCGAACTGCACGCCCAGCAGGCGGCCCTTGGCAAGAAGCGCGCCGTGCTGCTTGATGCGCGGAACGATGTGCGCCGGCGCGTCGCCCTTGGGAAACACCACGGCCTCGCCGCATAATGCCCCCACCTTGGTGCCGCCGATATAGAACACATCGCAAAGCTGCGCAAGCTCCGGCAACGTTACGTCGCACTCGTCGCTTGCGAGCGCATAGCCCAGGCGCGCGCCGTCCACAAAGAGCGGAATCTGACGCTCCTGGCACACGGCATACAAACGCTGCAGCTCATCGCGGGTATAGAGCGTGCCTAGCTCCGTGGGGAACGAGATATATGCCGCGCCGGGGAACACCATGTGCTCGTGGTTGCCATCGGCATAGAACAGGTCAATAAAGTGCGCGAGCTCGTCGGCGTCCATTTTGCCATCATGGCCGGGCACGGTGAGCACCTTATGGCCGCCGAATTCAATAGCCCCCGCCTCGTGGCAGGCAACATGGCCGGTCGTGGCCGCGACCACGCCCTCATAGGGAGCGAGCAGCATATCGATCACCGTCGCGTTGGTCTGCGTGCCGCCCACCAAAAAGAAGACGTCTGCCTGCGGAGTCTCGCATGCCTCGCGAATCAGCTGCTGGGCGTGTTTGCAGTGCGCATCCTCGCCGTAGCCGGTCATGGCCTCCATATTGGTGTCGACCAGCGCCTGCAGCACCGCCGGGTGCGCGCCAAAGGAGTAGTCGTTCTCAAAGGTCAGCATGTGCTCGTCGTTCCCATCTCGTCATATTGGCTCGGCACCCCGGGGCGAGGCGCCGCCTGCAATCTTCGTCTTTTCGGGCAGCGGGCCGATTAGCGCCCGCCCAGCCGGTAGCAAGCTCGCCGGCAACAGGCTTGGCCAAGGTCGTTCGCACGACCCCATCGCCGCCCCAGCCGCCGGCTCGTCCACCGCCGCGGACGTCCCGGCCGGCTCGACTACGCCTTAGTCGTCATCGCCTGAGGCGCCCAAGTGGCAGAGCACCCGAAGTGCTGCGGCCACCGGGCCGGTACCGTCTGCCGCATCGAGCCCGCGGCCCACACCGCTGCCCGCACCGGCGCCGGCGCGATAGGGCACCGTGAGCTTGCGCGTGCGCGGGAAGTTTACCGCACCCAGGCGGTTCTTGAGTTCAAAAGCCGCGTCCTTAGGCACGTCGACACCCATGAACACCAGGCGACCGCCCGTGCATGAGACGCTCTCGAGCCCCAAGCGCTCGCCGCGGATGCGAATGCGCGCGCGGTCAAAGAGATTGAGCGCGGCCTGCGGCACCTCGCCGTGCACCGCCTCAGTCTCTTCCTGCAGCGCGTCCACATCCTGCAGGCTCTCGGCGGCTGCCAGCTTTCGATACACCAGCACACGCTGATCAACCGCCGGCAGGTACTCCTCGTCCAGATAAAAATCGGCCGGCAGGTTGATGGCCACACCCGCCTGCTCCACCGCCTCGGAATCGTCGCCGCGCGCCTCGGCCACGGCCTGTCCCAGCATCTGGGTGAACAGGTCAAAGCCCACACTCGAGAGATTGCCGTGCTGCTCGGCGCCCACCAGCGAGCCCGCACCGCGAATCTCCAGGTCACGCATGGCGATGCGCATGCCGCTGCCCAGATCCTGGAACTCCGAAAGCGCGGTCAGGCGCGCCGTAGCCTCCTCGGTAAGCGGCATCTCGCCCGGGAACATAAAGTAGGCGTAGGCCTGCGTGGCGGAGCGGCCCACAC
This sequence comes from Bacteroidaceae bacterium, assembly GCA_963617695.1. Lineage (GTDB taxonomy): Bacteria > Actinomycetota > Coriobacteriia > Coriobacteriales > Coriobacteriaceae > Collinsella. The sequence continues at coordinate 35,349 of CAVEPV010000014.1, read as the reverse complement.
GGCCCTTGAGCTGGTAGAGCTGCGCCAAGCCCAGACGCTGCGAATCCTCGATGATCAGCGTGTTGGCATGCGCGTTGTCGATACCGCTCTCCACGATGGTCGTGGCGATGAGCACGTCGATCTTCTTGGTGGCGAACTGAACCATCACGTCTTCCACCTCGCGCGGGCTCATCTTGCCGTGCGCCACACCCACGCGGGCCTCGGGCGCAGCCTCGTGCACGCGCTCCACGGCGTCGTCGATGGTGCGCACGCGGTTCGAGACGTAGTACACCTGCCCGCCGCGGCCCACTTCCAGACGAATCGCGGCCGAGACCACGTCGGGGTCGTACTCGCCCACGTGCACCGCCACCGGACGACGGCCCGTGGGCGGTGTGGTGATGAGACTCATATCGCGCACGCCCGAGATGGCCATCTGCATGGTGCGCGGGATGGGCGTCGCCGAGAGCGTGAGCACGTCGATCTGCTCGCGCAGGTTCTTGAGCTGCTCTTTGTGCTGCACGCCAAAGCGCTGCTCCTCGTCGATGATCACGAGGCCTAGGTCGTGCGGGTTCACATCGGCCGAGAGCAGACGATGCGTGCCGATCAGCACGTCGACTTTGCCCTCACCAAAGGCCGCAAGCGCGCGGCGCTGCTGGCCGGGCGTACGGAAGCGCGAGAGCACCTCCACCTCAAGCCCAAAGGGGGCAAAACGCTCAAAGAAGGTCTCGTAGTGCTGCTGCGCCAGAATCGTGGTGGGACACAGCACCATCACCTGGCGGCCAGAGTCTACACACTTAAAGGCCGCGCGCAGGGCGACCTCGGTCTTGCCAAAGCCCACGTCGCCGCAGAGCAGGCGATCCATGGGTTTTGCAGCCTCCATGTCGGCCTTGATGTCGGCAATGGCCTCGAGCTGGTCGCGCGTCTCGTCGTAGGGGAAGCTCTCCTCCATCTCCACCTGCTCGGGAGTGTCGGGCGGGCAGGCCACACCTGTCACCGAGGAGCGGCGTGTATAGAGGTCTACCAGGTCAAACGCGAGCTTCTTGGCACTCTTGCGCGCCTTGTTGGTGGCACGGGTCCAGTCCGCGGTGTTCAGACGCGTGAGGCGCGGCTTGTCGCCGTCCGGACCCACGTAGCGCGTGATGCGATCCACCTGTTCGAGCGGCACATAGAGCTTGTCGCCGTCGGCGTACTCCAGCAAGAAGTAGTCGCGCTCGCGGCCACCCACCTCTTGGCGCACAATCTCGGCAAACAGGGCGATGCCGTGTGTGGCATGCACCACGTAGTCGCCCGGCTTAAAGGGGAAGGTCACCTCGGTAATGTCCACCCGACGGCGCGTGCGTCCGCGCTTGGCGTCCATGCGCGCGTTGAGGTCGGCGAGCGAGAACACGGCCAGGTGCGCCTCGGGCACCACGGTGCCCTGCGGGATGGGCGCATCGACAAAGGTCACGCGGCCACGCGTGAGAGTGGGCACGGTGATGGCCGCACCGGAAGCAAGATCGCGGGCGTCCAGCGGGTCGGCCGAGCGCTTTGAGATAGCGGGCTCGGGCGCCGCGGACGCCTGGGTTGTCGGGGCCACCGCAGGTTTGCCGCGGCGCGTATCTGCAGCGATGCGCTCTTCGGAGCCGGCGGCAGACACGTGAACCTGAGCAAAAGGATCTACCACTCCGGCGTTCTCGGGCGCGGCGGTCAGCGATTCCTCAAAGGGGATGGATTCGTCGGTAAAGGTCAGCTCCATCGACTCACGCGCACCGCGATCGGGGATGGCGAACAGCACGGCATAGCGGTTGTTCACCACCTCCTGCACGCGGGTGATAAAACGCGTGTCGCTGCCGGCAATGGCGGGCTGCTCGATCTTGAGCTCAGCCGTCACAGCACCGCCTGCGCGGATGATAGAGACGTAGTTCAGGCGCTGCCCCTGGCCAAAGTCCAACTGCTGCGGACTCACGTACAGGCCGTCCAGACGCTTGACGCCCGCCGCCTCGCCGCGGCGCTCAAGATCCTCGTAGGCACGGGTGCAGTCGTCAAAAAGCGAGCGCGGCTCAGAAAGCACCACGAGCGTGTTTTTGCCCACGTGCGCAAGCGGACTCACCGTGGTCTCGTACATAAGCGGCAGGTAGCGCTCGAGTTCGGGCACGGCAATGCGCGCCTCCACCATCTCGAGCAGAGCAGCCAACTCGGTATCGGTCTTGGCGGGCGCAAAGAGCGCCGTGCGCAGACGATGCACGGCGTCGTCGGTCAGCGCAAGCTCGCGACAGGGATAGATCTCGACCCGCTGCTCGTCGCCGATGGTCTGGCCGGTGGAGGAGACCATGCGACGAATGCGGTCGATCTCGTCGCCAAAGAACTCAATGCGCACCGGAGACGCCGCCTGAGCAGGGAAAATGTCAACTGTGTCGCCATGTACATGAAACACGCCGGGCACATCTGCCGCGTCGGCCGCGGTGTAGCCCATGCCCACGAGGCGCTTGGGCACGTCCTCAAAGGGAATCTCTTCCCCCACCGTAAACACGGTCGAGGCCCAGTAGCCGCTCTCAGACGGCGGCACACAACGCAGCAGAGAGCGCGCAGAGGCGACCATGATGCAGGCATCGCCGCCAGCCACGCGACCCAAAGCGGCACAGCGGGTTGCGACCACGGCGTCGTCTGGCTGTTCATCCTTCCAGGGATAGTCGGTGCGCTCGGGGAAGCGTGCCACGTGCTCGGCGCCCAGGTAGGCCACAAGTGCACGGGCGGCGCGATCGGCCGCCTCCTCACCCGAGACCACGTAGACGCACGGCCGCGGACGGCGCGCGAACTGAGCCGCAAGCATCAGCGTGCGTGCCGAAAGCGATACGGCCAGCGTGGCGTCTTTGCCCTCGTCGAGCGCCTGCTCAATAATCTGCGGCCCCTCAGCCGTGTACAGCTGAGCAGCTATTCGATGGATAAGCATCGATCGTTCCCCTTCAAACGATAAAGTCGAACCCCCATTTTACGCGCGCAGCACCCGACACCGCAGAGCAAGCGTCACGCGCCGCCCCATCCCCACAGGTCAGCTCCATGCGCGGCGCCCGCCCAACACGAGCGCCAGTCCAACCAACCCCCCCGGTCGATCCGCGCGGCTGCAGTGCCGCAGGTTGCCCTGAAAGAGGAGCGCCGCGTGCTCAGCACGCAAGCGACGGTTTGAGCGTCGAGGCTCCCTCAGTTCGACCCGCGCGGCTGTAGTGCCGAAGATCGGCGCGAAAGAGGAGCGAAGCGTGCTTAGCACGTGAGCGACGGTTTGAGCGTCGAGGCCCTCAGGTTGGTCCGCGCGGCTGCAGTGCCGCAGGTTGCCCTGAAAGAGGAGCGCCGCGTGCTCAGCACGCAAGCGACGGTTTGAAGGGCAAGATGCGGTGCTGCAGCCGTGCGGAGGTGCTATAGGCGTGCGGAAGGGCATAGATCCACGGCAAGGCACCCACTGCACTTCGGTGCGCGCGCGTTGCAAATCTCACGGCCAAAGGTGATCCACTGGTGGTTCACCGACTCCCAGTACTCATGCGGCAAGATTTTGAGCAGGTCCTGCTCAGTCTTGAGCGGCTCCTTTTCATGCGTTTTGGGCGAAAGCGCCAGCCGGTGCGCAATCCGGTTCACGTGCGTATCGACGGCGATGCCTTCCACGATGCCAAAGCCCACGTTGAGCACGATATTCGCCGTCTTGCGCCCCACACCAGGAAGCTTTACCAGCTCATCCATGCTGGCCGGCACCTCGCCGCCGTAATCGGCCACGATCATCTGGGCCGCAGCCACGGCGTGCGCCGCCTTGCTCTTGTAGAACCCGAGCGTCTTGATGACCTCTGCCACGTCGGCAACTTGCGCCCCCGCCAACGCCTCGGGCGTGGACCAACGGCGAAAGAGCTCCGGCGTCACCTTGTTCACCTGTGCGTCGGTTGTTTGGGCAGAGAGCAGCACCGCGATGGTCAGACGAAATGGGTTCTCGTGATCCAAGAAGCACTCCACCGGACCATAGCGACGCTCAAGGCGCTCGCAGAACTCAACGGCACGCTCGCGCCTAGAGGCATTGGTCTCGCGCGGCATCAGGCCTCGTCCTCCCCTGCCACAGGAGCAACGGCTGCATCTTCCGCAGGCTTAAGGCCCAGCAGCGATGCCGCCTCGTCCTCGCCCATATCCACCGTACCGATCGAGTCGAGCTTGCGCTCAATCACATTGGTGCGCGTAGTGATAATGGAGTCGACCGTGCGCCCCGCCGTAGCAATCTGCCTGCTCGCCTGGCGCAAAGCATCTTGGTATCGTGGCAACTCGGCCTTTACAGCAGTAAGCACGCGCAGCACGTCATCGGTCTGTTTTTGCAGGCGGAAGGTCTGATAGCTCATCTGCAGGCTGTTCAGCAGCGCAGCCATGGTGCTGGGGCCGGCCACGTTCACGCGGTAGTCGCGCGCGAGCGTCTCCACCAGACCCGGCATGCTCACGACCTCGGCGTACAAGCCCTCAAACGGCAAAAACATGATGCCAAAGTTCGTGGTCGCGGGCACGCTCAGGTACTTGTCGCGGATGTCCTTGGCCTCAGCCTTGATACGAATCTCGAGTGTCTTGCGCGCCGTAGCGACCGCCTCGGCATCGCCCGAGTCCTGCGCGTCGCGTAGATGCTCGTAGGCGTCTCCCGGAAACTTGGAGTCGATGGGCAGCAGCACCGGCGAGCCCTCCTCCACGGGGAGCTTGACGGCAAACTCCACGCGCTCCGCAGAGCCGGGCTTGGTAGCCACATTCTTCTCGTACTGGCCCGGCGCCAAAATCTCGGAAAGAATCGCCTCAAGCTGAACCTCACCCAAGATGCCGCGCGTCTTGACGTTACCGAGCACGCGCTTAAGATCGCCCACACCGGCAGCGATGCTTTGCATGTCGCCCAAGCCGCGGTAGACGGCTTCAAGCTGCTCACTCACCTGCTTGAACGAGGACGAGAGCCGGTCGTTCAGTGTGCGCGAGAGTTTCTCGTCCACCGTCGCGCGCATCTGCTCGAGTTGCACCGTGTTGTCGCTGCGAATGCCCGCGAGCTGCGTCTCCACCGACTGACGCACGGCCTCCAAGCGTGTATCGACCGAGTCGCGGTTCGTGCTCAACGCCGCCGTGGTCTCGCGCCGCAGTGCGTCCACTTGCGCTCCCTGCTGAGAAATCTGTCTGCTCAACGCCTCAAAGCGCTGCTGGTCCGCAGCAGACGCCCCAGCCTCCATCTGACGCAGCGAAGACACGCCAGCAGCGAGCTGTTCGAGCTCCGCCTTCGTTCCGGCCTGCCCGCGCCCCTGCCAAGCAAACACCGCAGCCGCAGCCGCGCACGCCAGCGCCAACAAAGCCACAACCAGAATCGCTACGTCCAAATCAAGACCTCCCAAACCTTTATTCGCGTATACCAAGTATACCGAGCAAAACCCCACCGAGCATGACCTACAATTCCTCATACTATAGTATTATTCAGCTTAAATAATACTAAGGAGGCAAGTCGATGTATCGCGATGAACTGAGAGAAACCCTTCTTTCTATCGACGAAGAGGCAAGCCTTCTTTTTGGAGATCTCTTCGATCGCCTCGACGTCGTACTGGTCGGCGGCGGGGCACTCATCCTGCGCGAACTGACGGGGCGAGCCGTAACCCACGACATCGACGTGTTCGAAATGAGCGCACAGCTGCGGGAAATCATTGACAACTATCCCGAGGTAAATGAGCACTCCGCTGTCTATTGCGCTCAGATGCCTTACAACTATCCTGATCGCCTTTGCGCGCTCGATATCCCCACCAGACTCGTGCACTACCACACCCCGTCCTTAGAAGATCTTGCCGTCATGAAGCTCTATGCATATCGTCCTAACGACATCGCAGACCTGAATAGCGCAGAATTCCTAGCCGCGCTCGACTGGGAGCAGCTTGATCGCTTGGTCAAAGATCCCAACGAGGCGCTCGCCTCCAGCCCTTCCGAGAGAAGCTACGACGAGATGCTCAGTGCATACGAGCGTTATCGTAAGGAGTATTGCAAATGAACCTGACGTTCAAAGGGTTTCTCAAGAACTACTGCCGAGAACTCACTGGACTCGAGACCAACAGCCTCAGGCGTCTAACGCATGCAGCAGCCACTGATGCGCCCAGCGCAGCGGAGGCAGTCCTCCTTCTCGCTTTGGCTGAAGACAAAGGGAACTACGCTCTCGAGCTCGCACGGGACACTTGGATGGCCGAAAGCTACGTTCAAGCCCACGAACTGCATCAGGCATGCAGTTCGTGGGACGAGTTCTTCGAGCTTGAGGATCTCCCCAACCGCTACCTCAACGTTTGGCGCTCCTTTCTGGCAGTTAAAAACAAGGCAGCAACAAATCGCCGCGTCACCGGGCTCATGCGCGAGAAAACGCTTGCCGCACTCGAGCAGAGCAACACAACCTGCTACCGCCTTTGCAAACAGCTCGGACTCAATAAGGGGAACGTCTACGCCTATCTCCACGGCGGAGATAACTCCAAGGTGAGCAGAGATACTGCACGCGCCATCATGGAATATGCCCTCGCGCTCAGTACCTCGGCGTAGAGCCTCAGCAAAAGCCTACCCTGAGACGGATGGGATGGCGGCTAGGTAGGTGCGGATCTGGTCGAAGAGTTTGGACATAAGCTCGACTAGCTCCTCAGGCGTGGCGCCGTTGAGAACGCAGGTAAGGGCGTAGGAGGCAATAAACGCCGCAAAGAGCAGCACGGGCACAAGCACGATGGTCAGCAACACGCGAAGCAACGCCTTGCGACGGCGGCCTCGAACGCGTTTCTTGTCGTAGTCGAGTTCCTGCTGGTACGCCTCTTGAGCAATCGAGTACGGCTCCGCCGGTGCCGCGACAGCGACCTCGCACGATGCTGCAGAGGCCCCTGGCGTGACGCCGTCAACATTTGCCGCGGCAGCATAGCCAGCCGTGGCTTCGCACGTACGAGACTTCCTGCCCAGTCGCGCCCTGCGACGACGAGGACGAGACGCCTCGCCATTCCGCACTTCGTCTGCAGCCTTTGCATCTCCCGCGTCGCCAACCCAAGCGCCATTCAGGCCAGCAGCCTGCGGATCGCCCGCATCTCGCGCTGTGGCGGCAGCATTGCCCCGCGCCCCGTCTGCGCCCGTCTCGCCCGCCGGCCGCTGCACACCCGAGAACAAACCATGGGCATCCCCGGCGACAAGGGCACCCGAAGCGCTCGTCAAACGCCGCGCCTGCTGCTGAGGGGTCTCGATAAACAGGTTCATATAGACCTCCGTGTTCGGAGGCATGTGCATAGGGGGATGCATCCACCATGCCCGAGGCCCCCGGGAGCGTCAAGCCGCAGCGGGCCAGACGAGGCCCTATACCCCGCAAGCGGCAAAGGCCAACAAACATGCGCACCACAAGCAACCAAAGCACCCTACCGCTGCCTTCAGAAAGCGCGACAAGCTGAACAAAACCGCATGCCCCATGAGCAGCAAGAAGCCGGATCCCCTGGCCTCCAGACAACCGACTGGCCTAACAAAAAACGGCGCGCCCGGTTTCCCAGACGCGCCGTCTTGGCGTCTATGTCACGCAACCGTCCGCGCTAAGCGCGTACAGCAGGCTCGGCCTACTCCTTGCCGCGGCGGACAAAGAAGCCGGCGACCACAGCGGCCACGCCAACAACCGCGGCAATGCAGACCGCGATGAGCGCGTTGTCGCCCGTCTGAGGCATGGTCCCCTTCTTAGAGCCCTTGCCAGACTCGTCGGACTTGCCGTCAGGCGTGTTGGTCGGCGTGGCACTACCGTCCTTCAGCCAGCCAGCCCACAGGGTCATGTCCTCGGTGATGGGCGTGTCAAAGTCGAACTTGGCGGTGCAGGCCTCATCGGTGTACCAACCGGCAAAGGTGTAGCCCTTTGCGGTAAGGGTGACGTCAGGCGCAGAGATCTTCTCGCCGACCTTCACCTGTACCGAATCCACCTTGGTGTCGATACCGGTGTGGAAGTTCACGGTACGCATGAGCGAAGACCTGTCGACCACGCGGGCGTAGATGTCCAGGTTGTCCTCGCCCATCTTGTAGGAGTCGAAGTCAATCTTCTGAGTGAATGCGGCATCCAGGTACCAACCGTCGATCGCCTTGCCATCGGCCAGGTCAAGAATGTCCTCGAGAACGTCGTCATCGGGGTGCTCGAGGGTGCAGGTCTCGTAGCCAAAACCGCTGCCCACAAACTCGCCGTCCACGTAGTAGCAGACCAGGTGGCCGGTAAGCCCGTCATCGCCGCCCTCGACCCACTCGGCATGCAGGGTCATATCGCCGGTAACAACGCTGTTGTCAAAGTCCCACTTCACGTTTTCGGAGGTAAACCAGGCGTAGAAGCCGTCGTTTTCCTTGGTGGGATCCTTGGGCTCAACAACCTTCTCGCCGTACTTGACACCCTGATCGGGGATCTTCTTGGAGGTACCGCCGTTCAGGTCAAAGCTCACCGTATAGGTCTCTTCCTCCCAGTGAGCGTACAGGGTGATATCAGAAGTGACCGTATCCGGATTCTTGCTTGTGTCGTCGGCAAAGCGCCACGCGGATCCACGTTTTGCATCGGTGTACCAACCGGCAAAGGTATACCCGGCACGCGTCGGCTCCTCCGGCTCGGTCACAGAATCGCCGTAGCTGATCGTCTGGGTGTCAACCTCGGAACCGCCCTGAGCATCAAACGTCACCTCGAAGGTCTGGCGCGTCCAATGGGCATAGAGCGTAATGTCCTTGGTGATGGGCATGCTCTCGAAGTCGAACTCGTAGCCCGTGTAATCGCCATCCTTAGTGGTGTACCAACCAGCAAAGGTATAGCCCTCAAGCGTGGGGGTGGGGATGTCATCCGTAGGGACGCAGCTGTTGTAGTCGATGTTGCTCGTCTGCTTATCAGCGTCGCCGATCTTGCCGCCCTGCGTATCAAACGTCACCGCACGCTTCGCCGGCGTCCACTTGGCGTAGAGGTCAACGTTGCTGTTGACTGCGGTACCAAAGTCGAACTTCTTCGTGCAGGCCTCATCGGTGTACCAACCAGCAAAGGTGTAGCTCGTCTTCTTATCGTCGCCGATACGATCCTCGAGAGTCAGTTTCTCGGCCTTCTCGCCATCCTCAACAGCATCGGCGCGGACAACATAGACAGGCTCTTCGTCGTCGTCATACTTCAAACCGTCGTAATACGTAACGCTGTGGTACGTACCGTCCACGCTCCAGTGAGCCTTAAGCGTGGTGTTCTCAGTGATGCGAGTTTGGCTCGTCACCTCAACGATGCCTTCGGCGGTATCCATCCACCAGCCATCAAAAACGGCATCGTCCTTCGTCACAACGGGAAGCTCGCTCAAGCGACCATTCTCTGCAATCGTAACGGGATCGGGAGTGGAGTTTCCGCCGTCGGAATCAAACTTGACGGTGATCGCATCAACCCACATAACGTGAATTTCCAGGTCGTAGGTAACCCGGCTGGTAAAGTCATAAAGGGCGCCGTCCTTATAACCGGGCACCTCGGTGTACCAGTAGCTGAACACCTTCGAGCCATCGGGCCACTTCGGCTCTTCGGGCTTTTGGACGCACCTGCCGTATTCGACTTTCTGCGATGCGATCACGGGGCCGCCTTCTCCCGTGACAAACGTCACGGTGAACTCATGGCGCTTCCACTTGGCGTACAGGGTAATGTTGCCGGTAACGGGCGTCTTAAAGTCGTACGGGGTCGTGCCGTCCTTATCGGTGTACCAGCCCACAAAGTCATAGGCGATGGTCGTCGGGTCTTTAGGAACCTCGACAGCATCTCCCCAGGCAACCTTGACCGTGTTCTTCTCCGAGAACGTCATGTTCGTGTCGAACGTAACGGAGAACTTCTTCTTCTCGAACTTGGCCCAGACCTTAGTGGTGCTGACCTTGGCGTCGAAGTCGAACTCCTTCGTGCAGTCGCGGTCGGAGTACCAACCCTTAAAGTCATAGCCCTCACGCACCGGATCTGCGGGCTTTTTCACCGAGGTTCCGCCATTGGTGTACCCAATGCCCAGGACAACGTCGTCAAGATTGCGGCCATCGATAGGGCACATGAACAAGACGGACGTATCCTTCTCGCTGCTGCCAAACACCGCGAGCAGCGTCATGTCCTCGGTAACCGTCATGTCGGTGTACCAAACGGAAGACTTCTTGTTCTTCAGATCGATCTTAGACCAGTGGAGGAACGGCTTCTTCTCCCCGCTCGTGTCCTTAGGGGTGTAGGCCGATCCGAGGTCGCTAAAGGGAATCGTCTCCCCATCAGAAACCGTGATGGTCTTCTTCAAAGAGCCATCTGAAAACTTGTAATACCAGCTACCGCCAATATTCGGATCGAACGTCACAAGCGTTACGGTATGGCTCTCGGCAGCCTGGGCCGGCGCAGGCGCGGCCAAGGCAACGCCCATCGCGAGGACGAGCACAGCAAGTGCCGTCAGCACCGCACGGATACCCTTTCTCGGACGCGCGTGAGCCTTATCCATCTCTGTCATAAGCACTCTCCTTCCCGATGCCGAGGCACCGTCTCGGTAATACCCTTAATGATAGGTTATTAGGTGCTATTTACCGTGTTACAAATACGAAAACGGCGCGTCAGGTTTCCCAGACGCGCCGTTCGGTTCGCATGTCGCGACGTGCGCGAATAGCGACGCCCCGCAGTTAACTCACAGCCAACCTGCAGCCAACTAGTAGTTGACCACCTGCTCCTCAAAGTAGCTCTGCGGATGGTTGCACACCGGGCAGACCTCGGGGGCCTCAGGGCCAACGTGCAGGTGACCGCAGTTCAGGCACTTCCAGACCTTCACACCCTCGCGCGTAAAGACCTCGCCGGCCTCCACACGCGCAGCGAGCTTCTGGTAGCGCTCCTCGTGGGCCTTCTCAACAGCGCCCACGCCACGGAACTTCTCGGCGATCTCGGTAAAGCCCTCGGCCTCTGCCGTCTTGGCAAAGTCCTCGTACATCTCAGTCCACTCGTAGTTCTCGCCCGCAGCGGCGTCCTTCAGGTTCTGCAGGGTGTCAGGCACGGCGCCATCGTGCAGGTACTTAAACCACAGCTTGGCGTGCTCGGCCTCGTTGCCGGCCGTCTCGGTAAAGATGTTCGAGATCTGCACGTAGCCGTCCTTCTTGGCGCGCGAGGCGTAGTAACGATACTTGGTGTGCGCCTGGGACTCGCCGGCAAACGCGGCCTCCAGGTTCTTCTTGGTCTGGGAGTTCTCGAAATCCATGATGCAATCCCTTCGATACGGTGTGTTCAGCAGCAGGCGAGCTGCTTTTACTTATTGTAACTGATTCCTAATAAGAATACTAGCCACAACAAGCGACTCGTTTATACCCAGCGGGGCTAACGTTTGGCTTCCCTTTTTCACCGCGTTGCGAGATAGAGCCTGAGCATCAGAAGCAGGTCTGCAGGAAGCAGCTTGTGAGGCTGAGGGGCAGCTTGCCCGCAGCACAAGAGGCGGAGCGCGATAACAGGGCAGCCGCTACCCTACGCGATACGCCACACGGCGCCCGGAGTATCATCCTCGCGCGCGCAAAACCCCTCGCGTTCAAGGTCGGCAAGAATCTCCTGAACGAGTTCGCCTGCCACCGGCTCCCTGCCCGCGGCTATCTCCACAGCGGAGAGCCGCCCGTGCAGCTCCGCACCCGTACAACCCGCAGCCCCGGCCTCGAGCAGCATGCGCACCAGCTCGGCACGCTTCTGGCGCCGCGAGCCCTCGAACTTGCTCTGCCGCGCGTAGGACTTGGAACGCCGCGAAGGGTTGGGGATCGTCTTTTTGAGATACGCCCCGTAATCGAGCATCGCGTAGTACCAGGCGCGTGGTGTGTCCTGTGCGTCCATGGGTTCAGCGTAGGGACTGGCTGCAGCGGAGGCGCCCTCGGCATCTGCTTGAACACCACATGCAGCGACGCCGATACCCTTGCCCGTGGTTCCCGCGACAACACCCGAAGCGCTGCCCGCGGCGGCGTTCTCCGACCCGTCAACACTTCGCTGCGAAGCCTCCACGCTTGCAGGCGCCGCAGGACAGGTCGCCTCCACCAACGGGATCAGTTCGCGATCGGGCACGGCGTCCATCTCGGGGAAGAACTGATGCAGCATCACCGTGCGCACGTTGGTCTCCAGATACACGCCCGGCAGGTTGAATGCAAACGAGCGGATCCCCTGTGCTGTGGCGGGGCCAATCCCCGGCAGCGCGCACAGCTCGCGCGTCTCGTGCGGAAACGCGCCGTCCCAGGTACGCACGACCTCCTCAGCCCCAGCTTTGAGCGCAAGCGCCCGCCGGTTGTAGCCCATCCCCTGCCAAGCGGCCAAAACGTCCACTGTGGGCGCGGCGGCCAACGTCTGCACATCGGGGAAGCGTTCCAGCCACTGCGGCCAGCGTTCCAGCACACGTGCCACCTGCGTTTGCTGCAGCATGACCTCCGAGAGCCAAATGCCATACGGGTCGCGCGTGTTTCGCCACGGGAGGTCTCGATACAAACGAACCCCTTCCGCACGGACAAGCTGGCGAAAGGGGTCTGGTGTCATATTAGGTGCTCCTCATCGGGCGACGAGGGCACAAACCGCAGCTACTTACCGCAGCGGCATTCCTCGGCGCTCAAGACGTATTCGGTAAACGCAGAACGGTCGGCAAACTTGGGGTCAACCGCAGGCGCGTTCTTGCCGCAAACAACGTCCTCGAGCGTAACGGAATCAAGGTAGTTGCGCACGAGCTCCTGCGTGCCGATCCACAAGGGATGATAACAGCAGCCGTTCATGCGCGAACAGGTCGCGCCCTCGGCGGTGCAGTCGTTCATGGTCAGCGGGCCTTGTACGGCCTCAACCACCTGGCGGATCGTCACCTCAGACGGCTTGACCTTAAGGCGCATACCGCCGTGAACGCCGCGCAGGCTCTCGATAATCCCGGCCTGAACCAGCCCGTGCTGAATGGAACGAGCAAAAGAATAGGGCACATCGACCTCGTCGGCAGCAGCTCGCACCGAAAGAAGGCCGTTGTCACCTTGTGCAAGAATCGACAACATGCGCAGTGCGTAGTCTGTCTTCCTGGAGATGTCCATCTCTACCCCTCTATTGCAGGCCGCCTACCGCCAATAATGGACGGAAAACAACCCCGCGCCATTAGGATAAAACTATACACCCTATACCCGGATAATTCGTACGCCCTCGAGTGAACATGTCGACAAATGGCAGGTAAGATTACCCGGCCGACAAACGGGATTATGCAATCCGAGCAGATAAGCGTTCGTATTTAAGAACAAATGCATGGTAGCGCCGGTAATTACTGACCCATCACCAGAGCAGACATGCCAACACCCCTTTTTATAAGGTTTCGAGGCCCGCTCAAACTTATGGAGGAGATGTGAACGCCGTTCGTGTAAGCCCGCGCTGCACGACCGCTGCCGGCGCCGCTCGCCCAGCGCGGGCCGTCACCCTACGCGCTTCTTCCGTGCTTCCCCAAAGGCATCGGGCCGCAGGGTTAATACCTATGAAAAAAGCCCCGTCCGAAGACGAGGCTTTTAACATTCGATGGCGGGAAGTACGGGGCTCGAACCCGCGACCTCCGACGTGACAGGCCGGCGCTCTAACCAAACTGAGCTAACTCCCCATCGGCAGGCGTTGCTGCGAGAGCTAGTATACACAGAACTTTACGAACGGCGCAACAACTTTTTTGAAAAAAGTTGCGGCCACGGCACACCGAGGTGCCGTGGCCGCAAAAGTGCAGGTCACAGGGGTGAGTCAGAGTAATACCCAAGCAAAAAATCCTACAGATCGATAATCCCGCTCGAAAGAATCTGGCCATCCTTTACAAAAATGCGCGCCATCGTGGGGCCGCGATCGCCGCGCGGATAGGTGGGCGAGCCGGGGTTGATAACCAAGCACTTGCCCAGCTGAATGATCTTGGAGCGGTGCGTGTGCCCGCAGATGGCCACGTCAGACGTGCCCACCGGCAGGTCCTCGCGAAAGTGCGCGACCGAGAAGCGCAGACCCTCGTACTCAAACTCGTTGATGCGATCCACCTCGGGGCCGTAATCGCGAAAGTAGTCGTTGTTGCCCAGAACCGCCTTGATGGGAGCGATGGTGCACAGGTGTGCCCAGTCGGCATCAGAGGTGATGTCGCCGGCGTGCACAATCAGGTCCGCGCCCTCAAGGGCACAGATCAGCTCGACCGAAAGGTGGCCGTGCGTGTCGGAGATGATGTCGACGCGTTTGGCGTCCGCAAGCGTGACCATTAGAGGTTCAGCGCCTTCTTGAGCGGCACCACGCGGCGGCGCGAGACGGGAATGCGCTCTTCAACGCTCGTCACGCCCAGCTGAATAGCGCCAGACGCGGCGGTCTCGACGTCCTCCACGCAAGCAAGGTTCACGATGTAGCGGCGATGCACGCGGAAGAACCCAAAGTCGCCCAGCTTGGACTCGAACTGGGCCAGCGAGGTGGTGGAGAGATAGCGATCGTCCTCGGTAAAGATGCAAGAGTAGTCGTCCTTGGCCATGATGTAGCGGATCTGGTCCACCGGAATCAGGACCTTGCGGCCGCCCTTCTCTACCGGAATGCGCTCAATCGAGGTCTTGGACTCGGCCACGGGCTTAACGCGGGCGAGCACCTTGCCAATCGCCTGGTCGAGGCGCGCCTCTTCCACGGGCTTCATGAGGTAGTCCACGGCGTCGACGTCAAAGGCCTCCACAGCGTGGTCACTGTAAGCCGTAACGAACACCACCGCAGGCGGGTTCTTAAGGCGGTGCAGGGCCTCGGCTAGCTGCAGGCCGGAGGCGCCGGGCATGGAGATGTCCAGAAAGACCACGTCGACGCGATCCTCCATAAGCATCTCGATGGCCGAGCGGACGCTCGAGGCCTCGCTAATGGAGCCGATCTTGCCTGTTTGCTCTAGAAGAAAACGCAGTTCGGAGCGTGCAGGAGCTTCGTCATCGACGATCATTGCACGTAGCATCAATAAGGTCCCTTCGTTTTGTTTCGCACAAAAACTCACTCAACATTCTACTCTTCTGCAAGGATACTTTTCTGCAAATCTAGGTGCAGGACCACGCAGGTCCCCTCACCGGGAACAGAAGACACCTGCGTACTGGAACGCGGGCCGTAGAACTTGGCGATACGCTCGGCAATGTTGTGCATAGCCACGCCGGCGCCTCCACCCTGCGGAGACGAGGTGTCGGGACTCTTAGCCTTGGCGTCAAACAGGCGCTCAGCGGTCTGTTGGTCCATACCCACGCCGTCGTCGGTGACCTCGATGCGCACCATGGTCTCGTCCTCGGGACGCACCGCCACGGTGATGTTGAGCGGGCCCTCGTCGCCCATAGCGTGGCGAACGGCGTTCTCAACCAAAGGCTGAATCACAAAGGCGGGCACAAGCGTGTCCTGGACTTCTTCGTCCACCTCGACATGCTCGATAATGCGATCTTCGCCAAAGCGAGCCTTTTCAAACGTAAGGTAACGCAAGGTCTGCTCCACCTCGCGCGAGACGGGGATGAGCGAACCGGAGTTGTCAAGCGTGGCGCGGTAGAACGAGGCGAACTCGCGCAGCAGCTCGCGAGCACGCAGTGGCTCGGTGCGCGTGAGTGCGGCGATGGTGTTGAGCGTGTTGAACAGGAAGTGCGGGTTGATCTGCGCCTGCAGGGCGCGCACCTCGGCGCGGGCGGTAAGCTCGCTTTGCAGCTCAAGCTCATGAATTGCCAGCTGCGTGGAAATGAGTTCAGCAAAGCCCGAGGCCAGCGCGTATTGTGTGCGATTCACCTCGCGCGCGCGGCGGTAGTAGAACTTGAGCGTGCCCACGGCCTCGCCGCGGACTTTCAGCGGCGCGATGATGCCCGCGGGGATAGCGCGGTGGTCGTTCGTCTCGCTCTTCACGTCCACCGCACGCATGAACGACTGCACAATACCGTGCTCAAGCACGTAGTGGGTCGCCGGCGTGTGGATGGGAGAGCCCGGCGGAAAGTCGCCCGCCAGCTCGCCCGCGCAGGCCAGCACGCAGTGGTCGTCAGTCATGGCGATAGACATGGCACGCGTCTCGCGCAGCAGGCGCGTGCAAACGGCCTCGGCCGCCTCGGGGGTCAGACCGTCCTTGATGTCCTCGAGCATCTCCGAAGCGCTCGAAAGCGTCTGCTCGGTGTACTGCGAGCGCAGGGCATCGGGGTTGAGCGAGAGGTAGATAAACACCAGCAGGAACATGCAGAGCATGAAGCAGGCGAGCACCGTGGCGATGGGCTCCATGCCCACCATGAGGGCGTAGAGGAAATAGACGATCAACCCCGCCGCGCAGATCGCGGCAACGATGCGCACCGCGGGCATCATGTCTTTTTGGCTGGCGGGCGTCTCTTGGCTTTCGCTAGCGCTCATCGTCCTCCTTTGGGGCGCCGTCGATCACGGCGCACAGCTCGGTATCGTTCCACAACCCGTTCATGATAGCGGGCCAAAAGCTCTGGAAGCGCACGTAGTTGCTGGCGTTTTGAGCCGCATAGGCCTGCGCATCGGCAATACCGGACTGGAATATCCGCAGGTAAGCAGCCTTTTCGCCCGTAAGCGTGGCGCGAACCAGAGCCGTCTTGCGCACGCGCTGATCCAGCTGGTCAGAGATCCACGGGCCGGGATAGGGCATGAGCGATGCCGGCGAGACGGGGTTCAGGTCGTGCTGACGGTTGGCGTACTCCACCTTGGCGCGCTCGTAAAACCAGCGGTACACGTCTTGCATAAAGCGCGCAGCAAGACTGGGGCTCTCGGGCGGCAGATGGCGCACGACCCACTGATTGTCGAACCACATCTCAAAGCCGTACAGGCGCATGCTGATCAGGTAATCGAGGTCCTCACCGCGGGTGATCCACGGGTCAAAAGCCACATGCATGTAGGCGCGCGCGTGCAGGGCCAAACAGCCGCCGCACACGTAGTTGGAGCGTGAGATACGCGTCGCGGCAAGGGCTCGGCGCATC
Source organism: Bacteroidaceae bacterium (assembly GCA_963617695.1). Classification (GTDB taxonomy): domain Bacteria; phylum Actinomycetota; class Coriobacteriia; order Coriobacteriales; family Coriobacteriaceae; genus Collinsella. The sequence continues at coordinate 18,468 of CAVEPV010000014.1, read as the reverse complement.
CAGCTGTTGAACTCGGGGCGCTTGGTCCACCATTTGGTGGTGAGATCGGGCTTGCCCTCGTCTGCGAGCGGTGAGCCCGAGCGGTCGTAAAAATAGCCGCTCTTGGCCAGAATCGGCAGACCCTGCCGGTTTTGCTGACCAAGAGCGTAGAGTGCTTTCTCCATAAAGTCGGGGGCAAGGGCCAGCTCGTCGTCGTCCATAAAGACCACGGCGTCGCAGCCCATGATGGCCGCCACGGCAAGACCCATGTTGCGAATAGCCCCGTAGCCGCGCAGCGACACGCCCTCGCCTATCGCGTGGGGCGCAAGCTCGGCCACGCGCTCAGCGATGCGCGAGGCCTCGATGTTAGTCACCAGGCGGGTGTCGATGTTGGGGAAGTCGCGCAGGATACCCTGCACGCATTCGCGCACCTCTTGCGTCTGGGCGGCCGGGCACACGGCCAAAACCACCACAGTCGGCAGGTCGCGCACTTGCCCCAGCGAGCGCAGGCAGCGGGACAGATCGGGCGAGGTCGAGCTCACGCTCGTAGTGTGATCGTATGCCCCCGGTGCCAGCGCACCGTCACGAGTCCCCTCCCAGTAGGTCGGGATCACGATAACGGGTTTCATGCTTGTCCCCCCAAGCCGCGCGCATGCCTTTTCTAGGGACGCGGCCTGATAAGACCCGCATGCGCGGCGATGCCGCTACTTTGTTGTACCCAGCTGCGCGTCCTCGTTGGCAAACACGGGAGTCTTTGCGAGCGAGCGAGACAGCGGGTACCCCAGCACGTACATAATAACCGCTTCGCCAGCACCGGTGGTCACTAGACCAAACAGGTACATGAGCAGCCAAGAGTTATCGAGCGAGATGGTCGTGAAGGGGATGGTGTAAAAGCCGATTCCCTTGAGCAGCAGCGGCAGGTAGGCCGGCACGATGAGCGCGTTGGCAAGCACGGGGCCGGCGAGCGCCAGCAGCGGGCGGCGGCGCATCTTGTACGTAAAGCAGGCGCCCGCGAACGTAGCGAGCGAGCCAAAGACCACGTCGAGCATGCCGAGCATACCCGTACCGGAGATGACGATGTTCATCACGTTGGCGATCACGCAGCCGAGCGTAAGGCCAGGGATGGCCGCCGGCGTAAAGAGCGCCAGCACGCACAGGGCCTCGCTCACGCGGAACTGGATGGGGCCCCAAGCCAGGCTCCCCAAAAAGAGCAGGGCGATCAGCGTGCACGCAGCATAGGCAGCGGCGATCACACCCACGCGGGCGATGTAATTAGACTTCATTCTCTCTTCCACCTTCTAAAAAAACGGAGGGCTTTACTGCCACCAGCAAAGCCCTCCGCTCCAAGACAGATGAGAGACGCGCCGTCTACACAGCGGTTCCCGACATCCTGGAGAGCTTTACTAGCAAAACGAAACCCACAATCAGAAGGATCCCGATGGAAAGCACTCCTAAAGAAGGATCCCCCGTGAGCGACGTCACGAGAGATACTAGCAGAGTTCCCAGAACAGAGGCGTAGCGACCAAAAATGTCAAAGAAGCCGTAGTACTCGTTGGACTTTTCCTTGGGGATGATCTTGCCAAAGTAGCTGCGCGAAAGCGCCTGGATGCCGCCCTGGAACAGGCCCACCAGAATGGCGAGGATCCAGAACTCCACGGCCGTCTTGAGGAAGAACGCGGCAAACAGCACGATGCACATGTAGGCCACCACGGCGATGAGAATCATGCGCAGGGTGCCCACCTTACCGGCGAGCTTTCCGTAGGCGATGGAGGACGGGAAGGCCACGAACTGCGTGACGAGCAACGCCAGCACCAGCTGGGTCGAGTCGATGCCCAGCGAGGAGCCGTAGCTGGTGGCCATGGAGATGACCGTGTGCACGCCGTCGATGTAGAAGAAGAAGGCGATCATGTAGAGGAACACAGCCTTGTTGGACATGATCTCGCGGAAGGTGTGACCCACGCCCTTAAAGGCCTCGGCGGCCACGTGCGCGACGGTGTCCTCGGGATTGCGGGGACGGCCGTACTTCTGCTTATAGGTAAACAGCAGCGGCAGGGTAAAGATGAGCCACCAGGCGCCGGTGATGATGAACGAGAGGCGCGTGCAAAGCATGGTGTCGAGGCCAAGCACCGAAGGACCGGCCATGATGAGAGCCAGACAGACGATGAACGGCACCGTGGAGCCCACGTAGCCCCAGGCAAAGCCGGAGCTGGAGACGTTGTCCATGCGTTCGTCGGTGGTGATGTCGGGCAGCATGGCGTCGTAGAAGGTCATGGACGAGTTGAGGCCGATGGTGCACAGCACGTAGATCGCAAGGAACGCCATGGCAGACAGCGGAATGGCCTGCGCAAAGCAGAGCACCAGGCCAGTGAGGAAGAAGCCGCGGAAGAACCTGATCTTGTTGCCCGAGTAATCGGCAAGCGCGCCCAGCACGGGCATGAGCAGCGCGATGACGAGCGAGGCGACGGTCTGCGCGTAACCCCAAGCGCTCACCAGCTCGGCCTTGGAGCCGCCGGTGTTGATAGCGTTGAAGTAGATGGGTACGACCGAGGTATTGAGCAGCACGAGAGCCGAATTGCCCACATCGTACATGACCCAGTTCCGCTCGAGCTTGGTGTACTTCACGTTGGTTCTCCTTTACGGTGTGCCGCGCCGGGTTGCGCCGCACTTGTGGAACAACCATCGTAAGCCAAAAAGCGTAAGCCGTACGTCAGGAAACGGTCAGCGCGCTGCGAGAAGGCGGGCGGGCGGCGGGGCCCGAGAGCCGCTCAGCGCAGGATAGCAGCCACTCGGCACGGGAAATCACCATCCGGGTGCGCCAGCCATCGCAACAAAAACGCCCGCGGATTCGGCGGCGCTGCCGAATCCGCGGGCGCCAAAAGCAGAGGATGGAGCTGATCAGCGCAGACCCAAGGCTTCCTTGACCTGCGGCATACGGCGGCGCGAGACGGGAACGGTATCGGGCGCACCTTCAAGCCCCAGCTCCATCAGACCCGTGGCCTTGTCGACCTCGATATCGCGCACGCGGTCGATACCCACCAGATAGCTACGGTGGACGCGCAAGAATCCATGGGGCGTTAGGCGTTCATCGAGCGAGGAGATGGACTCGTTCACCGTAAAGACGCCGCCGGAGCACACAGCGCGCGACGCCTCGGCCTGCGCCTCGATATAAGCGATGTCGCTCACGGGAATAAAGGCACGCTTCCCGGCGCGTTCAACGGGCAGACGCAGCACTTTCTCAGAAGCCGTACGCGGGCGGCGCGCATCAAGAGCGGTAGAGACCTTGTCGAGTGCCCGATGCAGGCGAGCCGTCTCTACCGGTTTGAGCACGTAATCGACTGCATCGACCTGATAGGCGTCGGCCGCGTACTCAGAGAAGGCCGTAACAAAGACCACCGCGGGCGGGTTCTTGAGGCCCGAGAGCGTCTCGGCCAGGCGCATGCCGCTCGTACCGGGCATCTGGATATCCAAGAACAGGACATCGGGCTTTGCCGTCAAGATTTTCTCCACAGCCTCGGAGGCGTTGCCGGCCTCGTCGATCTCTCCCACACGGGCATCCTGCCCCAGCAGGTACATCAGCTCCGAGCGCACCGGCGGCTCGTCGTCTACGACAAGCGCCCGCCAAGGATTTGCAGCCATGTAATCATCCCCTCTTTTGTGCCGATCCTACCGGACGGCACCCAACAGCATAGGCACGCCCCGGCACCCGTTTGCGCACGATTAGGCAGGCGGTGTGGTTTATCTCGTCCTCGCGAGGGCCGACTCGTGCGGCTCCCCGATAAGTTCGATCGTCACCTTTGTGCCAACCCCCTCCTCAGACTCCACGCGAATGCCGGAATCGTCGCCAAAAAAGAAGTGGATGCGCATAAGTACGTTAGAAAGCGCGAGTCCGCATCCTCGCTTGAGCGATCCGTCTGCCGTAACGGTCTCGGGCTCCTCCTCCGCAGGCGCCTCGTTTGGTGCAAACAATCCGGCGCGCACCCCTTCGCTCATGCCCACGCCATTGTCAGACACCGAAATCTCAATGCCATCGTCGGTCTCTTGCGAGGAGAGCACGATAGAGAGCGGCTCGACCTCGCGCATCGCGTGCTTGATGCAGTTTTCGAGCAGCGGCTGCAAGACGAATGGCGGCACTTTGGCGTCCACCGTGGCAGGATCGATGTCGGTGCGAATCGACAGGCGGTTCTCGCCATAGCGCGCCTGCATGAGGTTGATGTAACGAGTACCCTGCTCTAGCTCGTGATCGAGCGTGGTAAGCGCCTCGGAGTCGGAAAGCGTACGGCGGTAGTAGTTCGAGAAGTCGATGAGCAACGAGCGAGCCTTCTCGGGCTCGGTGCGCACAAGCGACACGATGGTGCTGATGGTGTTGAAGAGGAAATGCGGATCGACCTGCGACTGCAAGGCGCGCAGCTCCACATGGGCCGAGACCTCGTCCATGCGATCGAGCTCGAAGCTCGCGAGCTGGGTGGAGATGAGATCCGAAAAGCCCACGGCAAGCGCGCGCTGGCGCATGTCGATGCTACTCATGCGGGGGTAATAAAGTTCCAGTGTGCCCACGCAGCGATCGCGCACGGTAAGGGGTGCCACGATAGCGGCGCGCAAGTTGGGAAAGAATTGCAGATCGTCCTCAGTCTCTCTCGCGCATACACTCACCTGCTTGTCCTCTAGCACCTGCAGGGTCGTATCGAGCACGATCTTGGTACCTACAGGGCAATGCTGCGACCACTCACCCCAGCTCGCAAGCACCTGCTTACCGTCTGTAAAGCAGATGGCCGCGGCCATGGTCTCGGGCAAGATAATCTTGCAGGCGCCCAGCGCGGCCTCGGGGGTCAGACCGTGACGCGTGTGCACAAAGATTTGGGAGGCGATGGCAAGCGTTCTGTCCGTAGCGATCGAGGTCATGTCGTCGGGGGCAACAAACACGTAGCTAAAGAAGAAGCAGAGCATAACGAGGCCCGCGATGGTTACCACCGCCGGCACCGGAGTAGCGTTGTGCGTCAGCGACCAGGCGAGCAGGGCAAACAGCGCCGGGATGCATAACGCCAACAGCACAGTGGCCACGCGCTCGGCCAATCGGTAGTAGCGCGTGGTGTTGAGAGACGGCAGCGATATGCGCCGCTGGCGCCCGCGCCCATGCGCTCCAGAAGTGCCCGTGTCCTCATCTTCTGCTGTCACCGCATGCCTCCCCCACCTGTTCAGAACGAACCGGAACTGGCTGCGTCCTTGTCTCAAAATCGTACGTGCCCAGCAGCGCAGCTTGGACGGCACCTCCCGTCTTATCGACAGGCGGCACCGTCCTTCTCGCCGCGAACGCGCAAATAGGAGCACCGGAAAGGGTCTCACGGGTCGTGCGGCGCATCCGCCTCGCACGGCCCAAGCCCTTCCGGTGCTCCCTCGGCTATTCAGTCAGCGACTACGCGCTCCACTTGTTCCTGTTGCCAAAAGTGCCAGAGACCACAATCTCGCCGTCCTTCATGATGATGTCCATGTTCTCGGGCGTGAGGTCATGGATGTTCGTGGCGGGATCACCGTTCACGACCAGCAGATCGGCGAACTTGCCAGCCTCGAGCGAGCCGGTCTCGTCCTCGCAATGGGCCATCTTGGCGCCGTTCAGGGTGGCGCAGGTAATGGTCTCGAGGGGCGAGAAGCCCACCTTGTCCACAAAGTCGTACATCTCGTCGATGGTCACGTAGCCGTACGGCGTAACAAAGCTGAAGGAGTCGGAGCCGATCGTCATGATCACGCCGCGCTTCTTGGCCTCGCGCAGGCAGTCGTAATTGCGCTGCAGTTCCTTCTCCACCAGCGTGCCCTCGTACTTGTCGTGCAGCTCGGGCACGTAGACGGGCGGATAGGTGCTGTACCAGGTGGGAAGGAAGCCGATGGTGGGCGTAAAGAACGTGCCCTGCTCAGCCATGAGGTCCATGGTGCGCTCGTCGATGTCAAAGCCGTGGATGAGCTGTTCGCAGCCAAAGCGTACGGAGTCGTAAGCCGCGGAGTGAGAATTGTAGCAGTGGCTCCACACGGGGATGCCCACCATCTTGGCCTCGTCGATCACGGCCTTGATCTCGTCGGCGCAATAGTGCTGATCGCGGCCGGAGTCCCAGCGCCAGATGCCGCCACCGGTCGCCCAGATCTTAATGGCATCCGGGTTCTCGCGCAGACGCTGGCGCACGGCCTTGCGCAGATCCCACGGGCCGTCTACCTGATCACCCCAGGGGTGTGACTGCTTGTTCTCGAGCTGGCTGCAGTGATGTGAGTCGCCATGACCGGCGGTGCGGCAGAAGCCCAGACCCGTTGCGTAGATGCGCGGACCGATGAACACGCCGTTGTTCACGCAGTCGCGCACGTGGATACCAAAGCGGCCGATCTCGCACACGGTGGTCAGACCGTGGGTGAGGCAGTCGTAGGCCTGCTTGACGGCAACAGCCTGCTTCTCGAGCAGCGGCTGCATGACCCAGTCGGTATCGTCGTCGGTCAGATTGCCAGAGAAATGCAGGTGGGTGTCGATCAGACCGGGCATAACGGTCTTGCCGGTGGCGTCGATGACCTCGTAGCCACCGTCGGCGGGTACGTCCTCATGCTTGCCGGCATACTCGATACGACCGTCCTCGCCAATAAGTACCAGCGAGTTCTCAACAGGCTCGGCACCAGTGCCGTCGACGAGCTTGGCACCAACGATTGCGTACTTCTTACCCATGGTTCCTCCTCTTGGATCCATTTGTTGCGGGGCCGCCCTTCAGGCACAAGGTGGCCGCGCATTACTTCCGAAAATTGAGCGGACAGAATGTCGATACGGATGGAAATCGATGCGACTGAACGAGCTTGCGCAGACGAGCGCTACTTGGCGCGGGCGCGCGTGATGAGCATGAGCACGATGCCGATGGCAATCCAGCCCAGGACGATGCCCCATTCCACCATGTTGAGCGAGGCAGGGCTTGCCGGGATCACCAGCAGGCCGATGATGATGCAGCCGGCCGCGCAAGCAAGGGCGATACCGAACTTGCCGCCGGGCACCTTGTAAGGGCGCGGCAGGTCGGGCTCGGTAAAGCGCATGCGCAGGCATGCGAACGAGACCATCGTGCAGGAGAAGATGAAGGCGAGCGCAGACACGTTGGTGAGCGGAATGAGCATGTTCTTGCCCAGGAAGGGGCCCACAACCGTGATGATGGCGAGCACCATGCAGGCGAGCTTGGGCGCGCCAGACTTGGAATCGACCTCGGCGAACTGCTCGGGCAGTTGGCCCTTGCGACCCATAGCGAGCATGATGCGGCTCGTGGCACCGTAGAAGGAGTTCATGGGACCCATGGGGCCAAGCGTCGCGATCACGAGCATGGCGATGTAGAGGAACATGTTGATGTTCTTCAGACATGCAAGCGCGGGGACGGGGCTCTTTACAAAGTCATGCCACGGCAGGATGGTGCCAAACGAGTAGATGCATACCATGTAGAAACCGCCGGCGGCGAGCAACGCCAGGGAGATGATCTTGCCAAACTTGTTCCAGTTCAGACCCTCGGCGGCCTCTTCGGCCTGCTGCGGAATGGTGTCAAAGCCCGCATAGAAGAACGGTGTGAGCACGAGCACCGAAACGATGCCGGCAAGCAGGTTGCCGCCCTCGGTTGCGGACTCACCACCACCGGCATTGGTGACCTGTGAGAAAACTGGCATGGCGTTCTCGGGCGAACCGGTGAAGATCGAGACGCCCATGGCAAGCAGCATGCCGCACAGCAGCGCCTTGGTCAAAAAGGCCTGCAGCTTTGCCGCGGAGGACGCGCCGCGGAAGTTGAGGAAGATGACGTAGGCGGCAAAGCACAGGGCGATAACCGTCGGGATGAGATAAACGTCGGCGCCCAGAATCGTGTAAAGCTTGACCGCGCGCAGCCAGCCCAGACCCGGAAGCCCGCCGAACATCTCTGACACGAGCGTAGAGATGGCGATGGCCTCCCACGGACACAGGATGCCGTTGCCAAGCGCTAGCAGCCAGCCCGTGATGTAGGACATGGTGCGGCCAAAGCTGCGGTCGACGTACTCGACGATACCGCCCGAGATGGGAATGGCTGCCGTGAGCTCGCCAAAGACGGCTCCGATGGGAACCAGGAAGATGGCACCGATCAAAAATGCGATCATCGCCGGGATTGGGCCGCCGCCCACGACCATCCAGTCGCCAACCTGCAGCACCCAGCCCGTGCCAATGATTGCGCCGAAACCGATGGTGAAGAAGTTCCACAACGAGAGCGTCTTTTTCATGCCACCCGCGGCGCTTGCGTTCGAGCTTGCCATGTCTCCCCTCCAATCTGTACAGGGGCAATGTTTTTATTGCCCTCCCCTATCTGGCCAAAACAATCCAGACACCCGTGATTAACAGGCTTTTCGCTAGATGTCTGATGCAATTGTTGGCCTTACGTTGATTCATAGAATAGATGCGTGTTGGCGCCGGGTCGACGACATGGCAACCGATGGCACGCCCCGCAAACGAACGGAGCCCATTTCAAGACGAACGGTGATACAGGTTTGGTTTGGCGCGAAGAGGCCAATCGCTTGGACGACACGGGATCCGCTCGTGGCGAAGCCAACGCACGCCGAGCAGCAGTAAAGGCGTCCATGCCCGTTCATATGAGAAGGCAGTCAAGCCGAGCTCGTGCCCAGCTCCGGACACTAAAACAAATAACGCCCGCACATCCGGCAGGGTGGCCAGATGCACGGGCGAGGTGTGGCGCTGTGGATGCGGCGATGTGGAAAAGCCGCAATGAGACGTCGAAACCGAGCGGACAGTCTAGAATCACCGCGAGCCCAAGACCTCCTTGGCCCGCGGCATGCAGTGGCGTGCTGCGAACTCGAACCCCCTACTCCTCGCGGTCGAATTCCTCATCGGCGGAGAGGGGACGGCCGGAGTAGTTCACGTGGCCCGTGACCTGCTCCATGTCGCCCGTCTCGATAAAGCGGGCAGCGGCCGTGGCGTAGTCCTCCAGGGCGCGGTCGAAAACTTCCGGGAAGCTCTCGGCGGACTCAGCCTCGGTAAACGGGTTCTCCCAGGTAAGATGACCCAGGTTGCCCGTGCGCGAAGGAGTCTCGGTGGTGACGGGGTGCGCAAGCGAACTCAGCAGCGAGTAGTGCTGTACCAGGCCCTCCACCTTGGCGATGGTCTCGGTTTTGAGGGAGCCGGCCGGCTCGATCAGGCGGTAGAGCATCTGCATGTCGGCCACGGCGCCGCCGTACTCGGCCGCGCCAACCTCGAGCCCGTAGACGCTGCGTGCCACATGGCTCATCAGAGCGCCGGCCACCTTGTCGATGCGGTCGGTGGTCACGATCTCGCTCGCCGGCGGATAGTCGGCCGCGGTGGCGCCGTCGCGCTTGAGCTGCAGCATCAACACGTCAAGGTCACTTTCGAGCACAGCGTGCACCTGGCTCTTTGCGTCCTCAAGATCGGGATCCATGTCCGTGATGCCAAACTGCTGCGCATATACGTACGGGTGCGCATTGCGGTCGAGCACGTAGTGCGAGAGCAGACCCAGCGTGAAGGCGCGGCCCAAACGCGCGTCGTGTTTTTGCAGGCGGCTCACGCCATCGCGCAGCGCGGCGAACTGACGAGACATTCGCGAGCGATGCATCACCTGCGCCAGATGCATGCAGTCACGCATGTGCGGCGTACGTACGCGAAAGAAAAACGGATCCGGCCCCTGGTTGCCCAAAAGGAACGCGCAGCGCTCTTCATCGGACGAAATAACGCCTTCTGCCAGGCGCTCAATGCTCTCCTCGCCAAACAAGCGGTGGGTAATAAGTGCAGGCATAGATGCCCCTTTCCACAGCGCGGACACGGGCCGCGCACAATCAGCCATGCCCCCATTATGCCCACAACGCACACCTGCAAACGAGTGGACGTGTGGGCGGGAACGACAAGATGTGCGCGAGGCCGCTCACGATAAGGGGTTTTACCTACCCCTCCCCGTAAAAGTTACTGCACCCTCCCCCAGCAGCGCAAAGAACGATAAGATAGGGAGCATCCGTTTGATTTAACCGAGGAGGTGCTGCGAGCTTGGCCCTGACACCCCGATCGCCCTATGGCGCACAGTCGCACGACGAGCCCCATTTTCGCCGCGCCCCCACACCTGAGTCCCGGCAGACCGCCCGCAGCAGTTCGCGCGATAGCGGACGCTCGACGCGCCGTCGTGATGCAGGGAGCCCGAGCGCGAGCGCGCGCCCAGCTCACCCCAATGACGAGTATCGCAGCCAGCAAGGGGCCCAGGCTCGTCAGTCATCCTCCGAGCGTCCGACTGTTCGTCTTGCCAGCGGTTCTTCGCGCAATCAGGCAACAAACGGCAACGCCGGCTGGAACGCAAGCGATGCCAGCACAAACAGCTGCCTTGCCAACGAGCACTCCAACACCGAGCGACACCACGCCACCGGCTCGGGCTCAAACGCCCAGGAGCCCCAGCGCAGGCCCTTCGGCACGCCGCGCGAACCGATGCCCCAGCTTCGCGGCCATCAGCAACGTTCTTACTACGGTCGCGGCCGCGCAGGTCGCAACTCCGTTATTGGACAGCCGCTCGGCGGCAAGCGTGGACGCGGGCACTCGAGCCTCAACCTCTCGCGCACCGGACGCGGCTTTGGCGGGCACGCGTTTGGAGTCCTTGGACGCCGAACGGTCGCAGCCTACGACGGCCCCATCCGCGTACGGCGCATTGCTGTTTGCCTAGTCACCGTGCTGCTCACCATCGTTACCTGGTTTGCACAGACCACTTCCACCGGCATCGCGCCCACCACCGAAGCGTCGATGCTCGACATGCAAATCATGCCCCTACCGAGCATCCCCATCTCCACGCCCAAGTCGGAGTGGAAAAAGGGCGAGGCGCCCCATCTGTACCAGACCGACCCCATCTGGAGCACCAAGTCTTACGGCGGCGGCACCATCCACGATAACGCGTGCGGCCCCACGGCGCTCACCATGGTCTATGTGTACGTGACCGGTAAGACCGACATGACGCCGCTCACCATGGCAACGTGGGCCGATGCCCACGGCTACGCGCCGACCGGCGCCACCGAGTGGGCATTTATGACAGAGGGTGCGGCTTCGTTCGGCCTCACTTCCACGATGATCAACAGCGATCGCAAGACCATCACCTCGGCCCTCAAGGCGGGAAAACCCGTCATCGCACTCATGAACGAGGGTGACTTCACGCTCAACGGCCACTTCATTGTGCTCACAGACATCGACGAGTACGGCAACGTGACCATCAATGACCCGTACAGCGGCTACCGCAGCTCGCATACATGGCCCATCGCCACCGTCTGCCGCCAGTCCACCTACAGCTGGGTATTTGAGGTCTAACGCCAACCCGTTCGTAAATATTGGCTCCGCTGCGCCCTAGCTCAGCAGGCCGGCTTGGTCTTTGGCGCTCAGGATGCGCAGTACCGACTCGTCAATGCGTGCCTCCGTGATCGAGCCCTCGGCAATCGCGTTAAGAATTCCCTGATAGGCGGCCTTAAGGTCTGCCGTCATGAGGATCACGTCACCGCCGGCTTGGATAAAGCGGACGGCGGCGTCTGCCGGCTCGTAATTCTGCGTGATGGCGCCCATCTCAAACGAGTCAGAAATAATGACCCCGTCAAAGCCGAGCTTGTCACGCAGTTCTCCGCGCATGATGTCACCCGAGAGTGTGGCTGGCAGGTCGTTGCCAGTAAGGTTCGGCGTCTCGATGTGACCCACCATCACCAAAGGCGTGCCCACGTCAATGCCTGCCTTAAAGGGCAGATACTCGCAGGACTCGATCTGCTCGCGTGTACGCACGGTCATCACAGCACCGGTGTGCGAGTCGCCCGCCGTGTCACCGTGTCCCGGAAAGTGCTTGATGCAGGGCAGTGTGCCCGTCTTGAGCATGGCCGTGACCTCGGCGGCGACCATGCGCGCGGCCACCTCGGCATCATTCGAGAACGCGCGCGGCCCGATGACCGGATTGTCCGGATTCGTGTTCACGTCGGCCACGGGAGCAAAGTCCACGTTGAAGCCGATTTCGTGCAGGTAGGTGCCTATAGTCGTGCCCACATGAGCCGCAGCGGATTCATCGTTCGCGGCGCCGATCTGCGCCATATTGGGAAACCGCTCCACGTCAAAGTAGCCGGAGTTCGCAATGCGCGCGACCAAGTCTCCGCCTTCTTCGTCAACCGTCAGAAAGGGAGCGATACCCGCGCCCGAGGCCTTTGCCAACTCCACTGTACCCGCAAGCATATCGCGCAGCTGCTGGGCGCCCGTGATGTTGCCGGCAAAGTAGCACAGCCCACCCACGGGAATCTCGGCCAGAGCCTGGCGCGTAAGATCGCCCGCCACGAGAGCCCGATTCACACCCGTAAGGCGCTCCGGCGTCACCACAAAAAGCTGGGCCACCTTCTGCTCGAGCGTCATGGTGTCGAGCACCTGCTCAGCGCGAGGCTTCTCTACCGGAGCGGCTTTTTGGGAGTCCGTCTCCGCAGAGCCGGGCTCGGCCTTACCCTCGGCAGCGTTTCCGCTCGCGCTCATTGCAGATCCCATACCAGTCTCCCCATTTCCACAGGCAGAAAGGCTCGCGGCGGCAGCTAGCCCAACGGTGGCCACAGCTGCCCGACGCGATACCGAAACGCACATCGTGCCGCTCTCCTACTTAGTAGGCCAGGCCCATACCCGGCAGGCGGAAGGTACGCAGACGATCCTCGTAGGCCGTACGCACATCGGCCTCATACGCCAGCGGGGCGTCCTTCTCGCCAATCAGGTCAAGCAGGTAGCGGGTGAAATCAGGGTTGAGGGGCAGCACAGGGCCGATCATCCACGTGGCCATAAGGTTGTTCTTCCTAAAGCCCTCGTCCTTGGACTGTTTGTTGAAGCCAAAACCGACCTCATTGCGGCAGAACGGCTGAGCGTCAAACGCTGCGCCCTTCTCGGCCTGCGTGAACTGGATCTTAAAGCCCACAACGTCGATACCGCAGGAACCACCCTGCGCGTCAAGCAGATCTCCGATAACCACATCGTGATAGCGCGCGGGGATGTTGCAGTGCGTCACAAAGTCAAAGAGGCCAAGCGCCGGCGTCTCGGAACCGTCCGGGTTCACAATCTTTTCGCCCAGAACCTCCGGCGCGCTACCGGTAAAGAGCATCGGAACGCCACTCTCGACAAGCTCGGCAAGACGATCACGGTACGGACGAAGCAACTCGATGGTGTTGACCTGCTGAGCCTCGGACATGCCGCACAGCAGTATCAGCGAGGGCGCGTTCTCGGCAAAATAGGGCACGTCGTCGTGCGTCGTCTCGACAAACGTCGCGTTGGGCAGGCATGCGCGCAGGTACATCGCGTTGCCGTTGTCGCCGGCCTGGTTGGCGTACTCGGGGTACAGAACCTCGATCACGGTCTTGGTATTATCGGGCATCGGCGGCCTCCTTGATCCTCTTGCGCACAATCTTGCGGCTCGCCTCGACATCGTCGCCGTTAAAGATGTCAAAGGCCCAGAACACCGAATCGACCGACTCAAAGTTCACAGCCTCGCCCGCTTCCTCGGGAGTCTTGACGGTCACGAGCTTGGCATCGTCGATCCCCGCCATGCGCAGGCGCGGTACCAGGTCAAGATAGGTCGCGCCCTGAACCACGATCTGCTTGATGTCGGGGTCGTTTAGGTACTCGAAATCGGTCTGATAGTACCAACCGATGTACTCGGTCTCCTTGGGGTTCTCGGCCTTGTGAGCATCGGCGAGCATCACAACGACGGACTTGGAACCCGGCTCCTTGCGCACTGTATCGAGCGCAACGGAGGTCGCCGTGCTGTTCTCGCCCTTTGCGGCCACGGCCACCAAGCGCTTGCCGCACAGTTCCTCCTCCGCGTAGCGTAGGGACGTCACGTTGATGCCGCGCTCCAGGGAGGTCGCGATGGCCTCGGCGCTCAGACCGAGCTCGCGTGCCACCACCGTAGTGGAGAACAGGTTGTACAGGTTGGTGATGGAGTAGTTGCCGTAGCGGTACGTGTGCTCGGGCGCGCCCTCGTGACAGCGCTCGCAGACCGTGAACGTATGAGCCTCGCGGTCGAGCGCAACCAACTCGTAATCCGGCGCAGGATTGGAAAAACCGCAGTTGTTGCAGTGTGCGCGTCCCAGATGGCGCAAGTGGCAGTAGTCGTACTCGAGCTTGCCTCCGCACTTGGGGCAGGCGGTAAGGTCGCACACGATGCCCTGGGGCTCGGTCGTGTCGTCGGCAAGACGGCCAACGGAATAGAACACGCGGCTCGCGGTCTTCTCGCCCAAACGGCAGCTGATCATATCGTCGGCGTTAAGAATCAGCTTGGTGCCCGCCGGAATGTTGCCGTCCATGACGGAGAAGATGAAGTCGGGATTGGCATTACGCGAGAACGAGTCGCGGTAGAGATTCGTCACCAGGATCATCTCGGGCTGAACGTAAGGAAGCACCGTGCGGAAGGAGAGCTCATCGAGCTCCATCACGGCCGTGTCGCACTTCTGACGGCCGCCAAGCGCTGCGTTTTTGATCAACGTGCTCTCGACGCCATTCCTGATGTTGCCACCCGCGCGGTTGTCGACCATCTCAATGCCGTTGTCGCGCAGCAGGTCGCACAACAGGTTGTTCGTGGTGGTCTTGCCGTTGGTGCCAGAGACAAAGACGATGTGCTTTGGCTTGTCGATATGGGCCAAAAACTGCGGGTCGAGCTTGTCGGCGATAGCGCCCGGCAGCTGGCCGGCATTGCGGTGAGCAAGCTTGAGCGCAGAGACGGCAGCCTTAGAAGCAGCCATGGCCAGATGGAAACGCGGCCCCTTAGTACCATTGACAGCAGTGCTCACGACGGGCTTTCCCTCCAGGTCAGGTAAACATACGGGCTTCATTATACCGAGAGCGCCGCCCCCGGCTCCAACCACACGCAACCGCCAGCGAATCACCAGCCGCAAGCGAGCGGCAAGGAGTCCAGTTGTTCGGACGTTACGCATGAGGGTCTTGACGACCTTGGCGGGGTGCCTGGTACTCTGCAGAAGACTGTCTGGAGTGCGCAGCGCGACCAGCCCCAGGCAGAACAGCAGGCGTCCCCGTCCCGCCAGACCGGTTTCGTCAATAGCAGAAGCAGACGCAAAAGACCCCGGGCGCCGAAAACCATTCCGGTTTCACGGCGGCCCGGGGCCTTCCGTTGAGGCGGGGCGGCACCGGTCTCTATCTAACCGGCGCCATGCCCTCGCCCCGTACAGGCGATTTCCTACTCAGACAGCGCCTTACTCCTCGTTGTAGACCGCAAGGAGCTTCTGCAGGTGCGCATAGCGATCCATGGCAGCCTGCTCGTTCGCGGCGAAGAGCTCCTCGGCGCGCTCCGGGAAGGAGCGGGTGAGCGAAGCGTAGCGGGCCTCGTTCATCAGGAACTCCTGGTAGCCGCCGGCCGGAGCCTTGGAGTCGAGCGTGAACTTCTTGCCTGCAGGCGCCTCGGGGTTGAAGCGGAACAGGTTCCAGTAGCCGCACTCGACAGCCTTCTTCATCTCGCCCTGGCAGTTCTGCATGCCACCCTTCTTGATGGAGTGCATCTCGCAGGGGCTGTAGCCGATGATGAGCGACGGGCCGTCGTACGCCTCGGCCTCGTGAATGGCTTTGAGGGTCTGAGCGGGATTGGCGCCCATGGCCACCTGGGCCACGTACACGTAGCCGTAGCTCATAGCGATCTCGGCCAGGCTCTTCTTCTTGGTGACCTTGCCGGCAGCGGCGAACTGGGCAACCTGTCCCAGGTTAGAGGCCTTGGAAGCCTGGCCGCCGGTGTTGGAGTACACCTCGGTGTCAAAGACGAACACGTTGACGTTGTGGCGCGAAGCCAGAACGTGGTCGAGTCCGCCAAAACCGATGTCGTAGGCCCAACCGTCGCCGCCGAAGATCCAGAAGGACTTCTTGGTGAGGTACGCCTTGTCGGCAAGGACGGTCGGGGCGATCTTGCAGCCGTCGGCAGCAGCGGCCTCGAGCTCGGGGATGAGCGCGGCGGCAGCGGCCTTGGAGCCCTCGACGTCGCCGGTGGAATCGATCCAGGCCTGAGCGGCGGCCTTGAACTCATCGGAGGCCTTCTCGGAAGCCATCATCTCCTTGACAGAAGCGACGAGCTTGTTCTGAACCGCCTCGTAGCCCACGGCAAGACCGAGACCGTGCTCGGCGTTGTCCTCGAACAGCGAGTTGTTCCACGCCGGGCCGTGACCGTTCTTGTCCGTGCAGTACGGAGAGGTCGCGGCGGGGTTGCCCCAGATGGAGGAGCAGCCGGTGGCGTTGGAGATGAACATGCGGTCGCCGGCAACCTGGGTGACCAGGCGTGCGTAGGCCGTCTCGGCGCAGCCGGCGCAGGAGCCGGAGAACTCCAGGTAGGGCTGCTTGAACTGGCTACCCTTGACGTTGGCGGCCACCAGCTCGGTCTTCTCGGAGACGTTCTTGACCAGGTAATCCCACACGGGCTGCTGGTCGAGCTCGGACTCGGTGGGAACCATCTCGAGGGCGCCCTTGGGGCAGACCTTCACGCAGTTGGTGCAGCCCATGCAGTCGAGCGGGCTCATGCCCATGGTGAACTTCATGCCCTTGGCCTTGGGGCCGATGGCATCGATGGTGCGGCAGTTCTCGGGCGCGGCAGCGGCCTCGTCCTCGGTCATGGCAAACGGACGCAGCGTGGCGTGCGGGCACACGTAAGCGCACTGGTTGCACTGGATACACTTGGACTCGTCCCAATGCGGAACGACCACGGCAACGCCGCGCTTCTCGTAGGCAGAGGCGCCCAGCTCGAACTGGCCGTCCACGCAGCCCATAAAGGCAGAAACGGGCAGCGAGTCGCCGTCCATACGGTCGATGGGCTCGAGCAGCTCCTTGACCTGGCGGGCGATGGCGCTCTTCTCCTCGGCGGGAACCTCGACCACGGCGTCCTCGGCATCTGCCCAGTCGGCAGGCACCTCAAAGGCGCGGAACGCGGTGGCGCCGGCATCGATCGCCTTGTGGTTGGCGTCGACGATGGCCTGGCCCTTCTTGAGGTAGGACTTGGTGGCCGCGTCCTTCATGTACTGGAGGGCCTCCTCGGCGGGCAGGATCTTGGCCAGCGCGAAGAAGGCAGACTGCAGAACCGTGTTAGTGCGCTTGCCCATGCCGACCTTGGCGGCCAGATCGATAGCGTCGATCAGATAGACCTTGATGTCGTTCTTGGCGATGTAGCGCTTGGCCACGGCGGGCATGTGCTCGGCGAACTCCTCGTCAGACCACTGGCAGTTCACCAGGAAGCTGCCGCCCGGCTTAACGTCGCGCACCATCTTGAAGCCCTTGATGATGTAGCTGGGGTTGTGGCAGGCCACAAAGTCGGCCTTGGTCACATAGTACGGCGAGCGGATCGGCGAGTCGCCAAAGCGCAGGTGGGAAACGGTAACGCCGCCGGTCTTCTTGGAGTCGTACTGGAAGTAGGCCTGAACGTACTTGTCGGTGTGGTCGCCGATGATCTTGATCGAGTTCTTGTTGGCGCCCACCGTACCGTCGCCGCCAAGACCCCAGAACTTGCACTCGATGGTGCCGGGGGCAGCGGTGTTGGGGGTCTCCTCGGCCTCGGGGAGGCTGAGGTTGGTGACGTCGTCCACAATGCCCACGGTGAACTCGCGGGCGGGAGCGTCCTTCTTGAGCTCCTCGTAGATAGCGAACGCAGAGGAGGGGGCGGTGTCCTTGGAGCCCAGACCGTAGCGGCCGCCAACGACGGTGAGATCGCTACGACCGGCCTCGAACAGAGCAGAGACAACGTCCTGATAGAGCGGCTCGCCGATGGAGCCCGGCTCCTTGGTGCGGTCCATGACGGCGATCTTCTTGACGGTCGCAGGCAGCACGTCGACAAAGTGCTTGATGGAGAACGGGCGGAACAGGCGAACCTTGACCAGGCCGACCTTCTCGCCGTGAGCGTTGAGGTAGTCGATGACCTCCTCGAGCACGTCGCAGAAGGAGCCCATGCACACAACCACGCGGTCGGCGTCGGGGGCGCCGTAGTAGTTGAACAGGCCGTAATCGGTGCCGAGCTTCTCGTTGATCTTGCCCATGTAGGACTCGACCACAGCGGGGAGCTCGTTATAGGCGGTGTTGCAGGCCTCACGGTGCTGGAAGAAGATGTCGCCATTCTCGTGGCTACCGCGGGCATGCGGGTGCTCGGGGTTCAGCGCGTGATCGCGGAACGCCTGAACGGCATCCATGTCGCACATCTCGGCAAGATCCTCGTAGTCCCACAGGGCGACCTTCTGGATCTCGTGGCTGGTGCGGAAGCCGTCAAAGAAGTTGAGGAACGGCACCTTGCCCTCGATGGCCGCGAGGTGCGCCACCGGGGAGAGATCCATGACTTCCTGGACGTTGCCCTCGGCAAGCATGGCAAAGCCGGTCTGGCGGCAAGCCATGACGTCGGAGTGATCACCAAAGATGTTGAGCGCGTGGGTGGCGACGGTACGGGCCGAGACGTGGAAGACGCCCGGCAGGCCCTCGCCCGCGATCTTGTACATGTTCGGGATCAT
>CAVEPV010000013.1:5860-40389 GCA_963617695.1 Bacteroidaceae bacterium | reverse complement strand
CCGCCGGCGTGAATCTCGGCCTACACATTCTGAACACATACGGGGGACGTCGGGAGGCGGGTTAGGTCGAGGAGCCTGGCCCCGCAGGAGCTTCGGGACCAGACTCTTGCGGCTCAGTCGCCATCCGGGGCGTCAGGTTTGGGAGCCGTACGGGTCCGCGCTGGAGACCCTAGGAGAACAGGGGACGCGCGATGGAGGAGCCGGGCTCGAGAGATGAGTCCGAAACAATGCCCGCATTCAACAAAGTACCGGCGCTTCTCTCCTTCTCCGCTCCCCTGCCATCCTCTTTATACATATATGTATGAGCGCACTCGAACTGAACTAATACATATACAAACATATAGACGGACATAGATATACTGATGGGGTATTGCGAGGAGGGCATATGCAGCCATATATCATCGGCGTCGTTGGCGGATCGGGTTCTGGCAAGTCGACCTTTATCGACAGGCTCAAAGGGCACTTTGGGGATTCCATCGCTGTTGTTCATCACGATAACTATTACAAGCGTCAGGACAACGTGCCTTTCGAGCAGCGTGTCAAGGTGAACTACGACCATCCCAACTCGCTGGAGACCGACCTCCTTGTCCAGCATCTCGAAGAGCTAAAAGAGGGCCGCAGCGTCGAATGCCCCGTCTACGACTTCTCGGTACATAACCGGTCTGACGAGACCGTCACCATTGAGCCTAAAGCCGTAATTATCGTCGAAGGGATCCTGCTGTTTGCCGATGAACGCCTGCGCGACCTCTGCGACATCAAAATCTTTGTCGATGCCGACGCCGATGAGCGCATTCTGCGCCGCCTAGCCCGCGATGTGGAAGAACGTGGGCGCGATCTACGTGGCGTGATCGCCCAGTACCTGGAGACAGTCAAGCCCATGCACTACCTCTATGTAGAGCCGACGCGCACGCTGGCCGACATCGTGATCAACAGCGGCATGAACGACTCGGCATTCGAGCTTGTGGCAATGAAAATCGCCCAGGTACTTGAAGAGCGGGACCATTAGCCCCGCTCCCAGTCACAGCCTTTTTATAGAATCGCTTGCAGAAATACCTATTCGTAGGCCTCTTGCACCTCGATGGCCTCGCCCGTGCCGTAATCGACAAGCACGCGCTCGACGCTCGACACGTCTCCGCCTTCCAGACGGTACTCGGTCAAGAGCAGGTCAAGAGAGGCCTCGTCGCCCTCGCTTTTAAGCGTAACGGTCAGGTCGCCGCCGTCCTGCGTGACAGACTCAATCGTCTGACCGGGAATCGACGAACCGGAGAGCTGCAGCTGGACGTAGCCATCGCGGGCCGCCCAGCCGTCACCGGTCATCGCCACGACGTTTCCGCCGGCAACCTGCATGGTCAGGACATCGAGCGAACCATCCTGCGAAGACGTCCAAGAAGTGCCGCCCGTGCGATCCTTGTAAAACCAAGCCGCACCCGCCGCGGCGACAATGAGACAAACGCAAACGACAATGATAGTTGCACGCTTCTTGTTCATGAGACTCCCCTACTTATTCAAGGTGTTGTCTGACGAGGTAGTACGGCCGAGCGCCGGCATGTGCATTGGACGCTTGACGCGACGCATCAGAGCGTTGGCCGGCACGGAAAAATCGATCCCCAGCAAAATGTGCCCCAACCATATAAATACAAGGAGCACGAGGATGGGAATCACGCACGAGGTGACGATCATCACGACCGCGCCCTCGATGATGTTGTTAACCTGCTCGATTACCTCGTCGGTCACGGACTGCAAACCCGAGGTGACCGTCTTTCCCAGATTTGTCGCAGCGTTGATCAGGTCATCAATCAAGCTACCGCTAGAGCCAGTGTCGTCGCCCTCGTCAGAAGTGTCCTTCTGAGTCTCGGTATCTTCCGTCGGATCATCGGCCGTCTGCTCAACACTCACCTGATAGGTCTCGTCGATGCGCTCCGTGACCCAAACGCTTGCCGGCACCACCGCCAAAGAGATGAGCGCAACAACGAGGATGCGCGTGCCCAGGATACGCATCATGCGGCTCGTGCTCAGACGATTGTGCATGCAGATGGCGACGGTGAAGAGCGCAAACGAGAGCGGGATGAGGAATCCAAAAGAGAGGAAGCTCAGAATGGTGAGCAGGTATTTCTCCAGGTAAAGCATGGCGAGCACGATGCCAAGATTGCTCGCGAGCTGGGAGAGCTGCTCAGCAATGGGCGTACCGGTGTCGCCCGGAATAGCCGAGATGCCGGCAGAAAGCGCAACCGACGTTGCAGTGAGGCCAAGGACGTTCGACTTCTTTGCGTCCAAGACGCTAACGGTGTTCGACCAGGCCTCGGGTTTTTCGAAATACGGGCGCAAGCCAAAGGCAGAAACGAGCGCAAGGAGAACGAGAACTCCGATGATTGTCCTCTTGAGCACCGGACGGGCATCAACCCAGTCGGCTAGGCTCGGCTGTGTCTCGAGCACAACCTCTACCGGGGCCTCAGGAGCAGAGTGAACAGGCTGAGCAACGCCCAGATTGTCTGGGCGTTGGATGTTGTTGCGGGGAAGCTCGGGCATGACTGCCACCTTTCGGGTGCCGAATTGCTTGGCACCATGCTAAACCAGCGTCTGGACAAAGCTGCAAGAAATCAGTAAAGCCATCGGATATAAGAGATGAGCCTCGGGCTGGGAGCTAACAAAGCAGCGCTGCAGGAATCTCCGTGTAGTTGTTCCAGAAGCTCTGCTGAGCAAGTACCTGATACCCTCCGATGCAGAGTCGTCTCCGCATGAACGCCCTAAACTCGAAGAACGAACGAGGGACAATTGTCGGAACCCTACCGCCCAAGAGCCTCGCGCACCTCGGCAAGCGTGGGCACGCTCGGAGCCGCGCCGGGGCGCGACACAGCAATCGAGCTGGCATGCGCAGCCGTGAGCAGAGCGCGCGCCGCATCACCGCTGCGCAGGTATTCGGCAAGGAAGAAACCGGTAAAGGTGTCTCCGGCAGCCGTGGTGTCCAAAACCTCGCAGGGAACGGCGGGCTGTTCAAAACGCACGCCGTCAACAAGCGCGACAGCGCCCTGAGAACCCAAGGTGAGCACGATATTCGCGGCCGGGAACATACGGGAGAGCTCAGAGATAATTTCGTCCGCCTCCGTTTTGCCCGTCAGCTGCGCTCCCTCGACCTCGTTCACAAAGAAGAGCCAGACGCGAGAGAGGTCGCATTCTGCGATACGGTCGTCAAACGGGCTCGGATTAAGAACGATACGCAGGCCACGGGTCGAGGCCGCCTCGATGATCCGCGGCAGCATATTGACCTCGTTTTGCAAAACGATGACGTCATCCGGGCCATAGCCTTCAAGCGCCTCTTCGATATACGAGGCAGTCAGTGCCCGGTTGGCACCGCCAAACAGAACGATCGAGTTTTGACCCAGGCGGTCGACCTGAATGATTGCGTGGCCGGTGCGCCCCTCGACCGTTCGCACGAGGCCAACATCGACGCCGGTATCACGGCACGCATCCAAAAGCGCACCACCGTCCTCGCCAATCATGCCGGCGTGAAACACCTGAGCACCGGCACGCGCGAGCGCAGTCGATTGATTGAGACCCTTGCCACCGCAGTTGATCTGAACGTCCGCGGCATCGATGGTCTCGCCGGGCAAGACGATGTGGTCGACGTGATAGACGTAATCCAGATTGAGGGAACCGAGATTCAAAACCCTTGCATGCGACATATTGACCTCCACAACGCGAGATATGCACGATCATAATGCCCCCTCCGATAGACGTCGCGCAACAGGAACAAGGCACCGCATGCCCCAGCATCACCACCTGGGCAGGTATACTGGTTCCATGGTACGCATGGCGAACATATCGAGGCGAAACGCGTTCCTCCTTGCGGGGGCCGTCGCCGTCGTGTTCGCAATCGCGCTCATTGTCATCGAAGCCGCCGGCACTTTTTCTGCACCCGAGCGCACGACCATCTCGATGGGCTCGGACGCGACCGTTGGCTACATGGTCTTGTTTGGGCCGATCACCGCCCTTTGGGGTCTCTCGATTCACTTGCGTTGCCCCGATGCCACCATCCGGCGATACTTGCTCGCCATAGCAGGCCTGATCGCCTTTTGGATGCTCATCGTGCTGATTAAATACAGCATTAGAGACGAGCTTGCCATCTCAATCTTGTGGTACTGCTTTTACATCCCGATGTGCGCCATCCCGACGCTCTGCCTCGCCTGCGCCCTGCGCGCCGCGGCTGTAGACGGAACGCGTGCGGGGCGTCTCACGAGGGCAATAGCCGCCACCATGTCTGCCGCACTCGTGCTCCTCGTGTTGACGAACAACAACCACCACCTTGTCTTTCAGTTCAGCTTTGATGACCCCTCTTGGCAAGCCGACTACCACTACGCACTCGGCTATTACCTGCTCGCAACATGGTGCGGCGCGCTCTTAGCCCTGTTTTTCGGCACTCTTTTTCTTGCTGCTCGCAGGCAGCTCAGAAGCGCCCTCGTTCCGCTCGGCGTCCTCGTGGGCATCGGCACGATATACAGCGTGCTCTATGCGCTGCGGCACATCATCACGCTCGCCTCGAACATCTCGCTCCTCTATAGCGTACTTGCCATCGCCGCCCTTGAACTGGCGCTCGACCTGGGCCTTCTGCCGTCATACGCCTGGTACGTCGACGCGTTTAAAGACCTGCCTTTCGACCTCAAGCTGCTAAACACCAAAGACGGCATCGAGTTTGCAACGGCCGTAGCCAAACCGCTGCAGCCGGCCGCAGTGGCCATGCTTGAGAACCCCGCCAAAGGCGACGAGGACACCTGGGCATTCCGCACGAGTGCGATACCGGCCACCCTGTTCAAAACGTATCCGGTACGCGGTGGGCGCGCGCTGCTCGCAGAGGACGTCTCCAGCATCGACGAGCGACGAGCGGCACTCGAAGGCAAGCGTGAACGGCTCCGTCGCAGCAACGCCTTGCTCTCACAGCGTAAAAAGGTGCAGCGAGAACTCTGGCGGCTGCAAAGCGAACAGGAGCTGTTCGGCGAGATTGAGGCGTCTCTCCAAAACAAGACGCAACGGATCAAGGAGATTCTCGATGCCTTGCCGTCGGCGGACGATGCGGACGCGGCGGCCACGCGTCGCGAGATGCTCATCGAGGTGAAGCTCCTTGTAGCCTATTGCAAACGCAAGGGCGCGCTTGTGCTCGCCGAAAAGAAAGACCCCGATTTCAACCGCGAACGTCTACAGCTCGTGTTCAACGAGACGGCTTCTGACCTGCGCTCGATTGGCGTTGACTGTGCAGCCCTCGTGCAAACGAGCGCCGTGCTTCCCGCCCGAGTCGTGAGCGTCCTTTACGACTGCCTTTACGACTTTGCGACGGCGGCCTACGCCGCGCAGGACGCCGCACTCATGCTGTTCGTGCAGGAAGAGCCCCATGCCGTACTTCTGCGTGCCGCGATTGCCACGAGCGATGCGCAAGGGCCACACATGGCACGCATGCTGGCCGAACTACGGGAGCATCTCGACTCGCGCGGAGTCGAGCACAGTATCGACATCGACACCGAGTCGATAACACTTGTCGCCCGCGTCGCGACCGCAAACGTCGGCGCGAGCGCAGGCACAGACGAGCCAGGGAGGGGTGTCTGATGGAAGCCCTCGCCCAGATTTCGCACCCCGTGCTCGTGGTTCTCATCGCCACGTTCTTCCTTTTGACATCGGGCCAAGCTGTCCACGCATTTCTTGTGACCATGCGCCGCAACGCCACGCCCGTGGTGGCCATCGCCATCTACGAAGGGCTCATCGCCGCGCATCTCGCGCTCGCATGCTGCGGCGCCATCGCCGCCGCGCAGAACTACGGCGCTTTCCTCGTGCGTTTCAGACCCCTCGACATCCCGCTCGAGCCTCTGCTTTGGATTGACCTCGCAAATGCTGTACTGGGCCTTGTGCTCATGGCTGCAAAGCGCAAGCCCGCCATGCTCCCCGAGATAACGCTCCTCGCGCTCTGCACGCCCCAAGTAATCGCCGCACTCGGCACGCAGTGCGTGTACCTTTTTATTGCCGATGCCGCCTTTTTCCTCTTTCGCACGAGCGCCGCGCTCATGCTCGATGTGCGGCACTTTACCGGTTCGATCAGCATGCTTTCTGTTGTCGACGCCCTTGACCGCCTGCCCGACGGGATCGTGTGGGCCGATGGAAACAGACGCATCCTCTACATGAACGACGCGATGCGCGCGCGGCTGACCGACTTGGGGTTCGCGACCGATCTCTCCGAAACGAGTACCCTGTGGGCGGACCTCGAGGCACAAGCCGAGAACGGATGTGGCGCCGTTTTGCCCGAGGGAATACGCATCGCTATGCCCTCGGGGCAGACGTGCCTTTTCGCTCGCGACGTTGTAACGCTGCGCGGTACCGAGTGCCGCCGCCTGGTTGCCATAGACGTGACCGAGGAAGAGGCGCTGAACACGCAGCTCGAACGCGCGAATCAGCTGCTCGCAGCAGAAAACATCGAGCTGCGCGAATCACTAGCGCGCGTACAGGCCGTGGCGCGCGACGAGGCCATCGTGCGCATGAAGGCCCGCGTGCACGACACCATCGGGCAGCGCCTGTCGATCCTGCACCGTTTTCTCGAAAGCGAAAATCCCTCGCCTGAGGCACTCGACGACATCACCAAGCTCGTGGGAAACATCTTGGACGACCTGACCGACGCCGACTCCCCCGATCGTAGCTCGCAGCTTTCATCCATCGTGCGCGCGTTCTCGCTCATCGGCATCGAGGTGCACGTGACGGGAACGCTACCGCAGGCAAGCGAGGTGGCCGAG
The DNA here is from genome assembly GCA_963617695.1 of Bacteroidaceae bacterium. GTDB lineage: Bacteria > Actinomycetota > Coriobacteriia > Coriobacteriales > Coriobacteriaceae > Collinsella. The sequence continues at coordinate 33,625 of CAVEPV010000013.1, read as the reverse complement.
GCCTTTGTTCGCATCGTGCGCGAGGCGGCAACAAACGCCGCCAAGCACGGGCAGGCAAAACTCGTCAACGTCGAGATGGTCTCCCACGCCGGCTCGTACAGCCTCCGCATCGTCAATGACGGCACGCCCGCACCTAAAAGCATCCATGAGGGCAGCGGTCTTCCTGGCATGCGCGCCGCCGCCGAAGAAATCGGCGCCACATTCCGCATCTCCTCCCGCAGTCCGTTTACCATTGAGGTGAAGACGCCTTGCGTGCGCCCGCCCGCGCTCGAAACCTCTGAAAAGGAGCCGTCATGATCTCCATTCTCCTCGTTGAAGACCAGGCCATGCTGCGCGACTCGCTCACGTGCACCATCAACATGCAGTCCGACATGCAGGTGGTCGCCTCCCTCGGCGACGCGTCTGAGGCGCTCGCGACTTTAGAAAAGGCCGGTGCCACCTGTGCCCTGCTCGACGTGTGCACCGAAAATGACTCGAGCGGCATCGTGGCGGCGCGCAAGATCAAGGAGGCGCACCCTGAGGTCCGTGTGATCATCATGACGGGCATGCCCGAGATCACGTTTGTCGACCAGGCCCGAGAGGCCGGGGTCGACAGCTTTGTGTACAAGAACGTCGGCACCGCGGAGCTTCTGGGCATTATCCGCTCAACGATGGAGGGCTACTCGACCTTCCCTCTGGCACAGCAGAGTATCTTTTCTGACGCAGCGCAACTCAGCGATACCGAGCTGGACATCCTGCGTCTGGTCTGCGAGACAAAGACACGCAAGGAAATCGCCTCTGAGCTCTATTTGAGTGAAGGCACCGTAAAACGGCACATCTCGGAGATTCTGGCCAAGACCGGCTACGACAACATCTTGCGCCTTGCGGTGCACGCCGTCTCGACCGGCCTCATCGTTCCCAGCATGACCAAGGGCGCCAACGAGGAATAGCAACCTTTACGCCGCATGCGCCGCATCGCCCGCCTTTGGGCCATATGTCCACGCCCCGCCGGTCAACATAGGCCGCGGGGCGCTTCTCTGTACGGGCACCGCGGCAGATGATGGAGCCAACAAAGGCGACGCGGCGTCTACCGCGCGATGCATTGAGGAGACACCATGGGACTCTTTGGAAACTTGTTCGAGAAGAAGACGTGCGGCATCTGCGGTGGCGAAATCGGCATGCTCGGCAACCGGAAGCTCGAGGACGCGAATCTTTGCAAGGAGTGCGCAGGCAAGCTTTCGCCTTGGTTCTCTGACCGTCGCCGCTCCACGCTCGAGCAGATTCGTGAGCAGCTCGACTGGCGCGAGGCGAACAAGGAGCGCGTCGCCGCGTTCAACGTCACCCGCACGCTCGGATGCGACGCCAAGGTGCTACTCGACGAAGACGCCTGCCGGTTTCTTGTCACGCGCAGCTCGCGCTGGCGCGACGCGAACCCCGACGTCCTCGATTTCTCGCAGGTCACGGGATGCGATACCGAGACGCGCGAGACCCGCAGCGAGCTGCACTGGGAAGACTCCGAGGGCAAGAGGCAAAGCTACGACCCGCCGCGCTACGACATCGATTACGACGTCTACCTCACCATCCACGTGAACGTCCCCTACTATGACGAGATCACCTTCAAGGTGAACGACTATCGGATCGAGGAGCGCAACTCCGTCGAATACCGTGAGGCCGAGCGCATCGCCACAGAGATCAAGAAGGCGCTCGTTGAGGTGCGCAACACCACGCGTCAGGCGGCTGCGGAGGCGGCGGCACCCAAAGTTGCCCGCACCTGCCCGTTCTGCGGCGCGACCACAACTCCCGACGAATCCGGTCGCTGCGAGTACTGCGGCGGCGCCATGGGAGCGTGAGCGTACATCAAGGCTAAGCCTCGGCATTGCGTCTTCAGCCTTCTGACCTGCTGATTCTCTACCCAGCTCTTGCCTGACAACGAAAATCGTGAAGATGGCAAAAAAGTTGTTGGACTATTCGAAACGTCATGCTAATATCTTTTTTGCTGAAAAGCAGATGGGCGATTGGCTCAGGGGTAGAGCATATCCTTCACACGGATGGGGTCACAAGTTCGAATCTTGTATCGCCCACCATCGCATGAATTCAGGCCGGAGTGCAAGCTCCGGCCTGTTTTGTTTTCTCGGCCTTTTGTCTCGCTCCGCAAGGTGCCCAGAAACCGGATCTTGATTGTCGGGAGCCGCGCTCGTGAGCAGCGGCACATCGGCAGGGCGCATCTAATCACGCCCGCTTTATTTCCCTGTGCGGCGCGACACCACCGGCGCTTCTCACGGTGCGATCCCAACCTTCTCGACAACAGCATCAGACTACCTTGACCCGTGTCCGGACGAGCCTGTACTATCGAACAAACGTTCATAGAACACATGTTTGTTAGGAGTGGCTATGGAACAGGCACACGGCGGGACGGACGGACGCATCTATATCTGCATCGACCTTAAGACCTTCTATGCCAGCGTCGAGTGCGCAGACCGCGGGCTCGACACGTTAAAGGACAACCTGATCGTGGCAGACCTAGAACGAGGGCGGGGAACCATCTGTCTAGCTATCACCGCTGCCATGAAGAAACTCGGCATTCGCAACCGATGCCGCGTGTTCGAGATTCCGCGTGATGTTGAATACACCGTAGCTCAGCCGCGCATGCGCCACTATATGGAGGTATCGGCGCAGATTTACGGCACCTACCTTGAGTACGTGAGCGCCGAGGACGTGTGGGTCTACTCCATCGACGAGTGCTTTATCGATGCCACACCCTATCTCTCCCTGTATGGCTGCAGCGCTCAGAAGTTCGCGCGCACCCTTATGCGAGCCGTCTATGAGCGCTTTGGGATTCTGGCGACGGCGGGAATCGGTACCAACCTGTTTTTGGCCAAGGTCGCACTCGACGTGACGGCCAAGCACGCCGACGATGGCATAGGTTATCTAGACGAAGAGACGTTTCGCCAAACCATCTGGAACCACCGCCCCATCACGGACATCTGGAGCATCGGGCCGGGCATCGCGCGCAGGCTTGCGGCTATGGGCGCGCAGGATCTAGGAGGCGTGGCGTGTCTGAACGAAGAGGCGCTCTACCGCGAGTTCGGCGTCAACGCGGAGTACCTGATCGACCATGCCTGGGGCCGCGAACCGTGCACCATCGCAGAGATCCGCGCGTACCGCCCGAGCGGCTCCTCCGCAACAAGCGGGCAGGTACTCGCCCGCCCCTATTCGAACCAGGAGGCACGCACCGTCCTGCGCGAGATGGTGGACGCACTCGTGCTCGACCTTGTCCACCGCGGAAGCGTATGCGACCGGGTCTCGCTCTACGTGGGCTACGCCAAACCAACGGGATGGCAGCGGCCGCCCGAGAGCGCTCTGTTCGAGGGCGGGCACGGCGTGCGCTGCGTGGTGGGCGGCTACGGCTTTGGCGGCGCAAACGCCACGCGAAAGCTGGGTATGCAGACCAACTCGTTCAAGCTACTCGCCAAGCGTTTCGACACGCTCTATTGCGAGATCACCGACCCGCAGCGAGAGGTCAAGCGCATCAACATAGGCGTAGGCGGCCTTATACCAGAGGAGTTCAGCGAGCCCACACTCTTCTATGACGAGCAGTTTGATGTCCACGAGCGTGATCTACAGCGCACCGTGCTGAACATCAAGGGACGTTTTGGCAAGAACAGTGTGATGCGCGGCACGAGCTACCGAGCAGAGGCCACCGGCCTTGAGCGCAACAACCAGGTGGGAGGCCACCGTGCCTAGCGGCGGGGATAAGCGCGGCGTGGACTCACCCTGGGGTCAGCTCTCCTTTGAGCCGGCGCGGTATAAACCGACAGGCCACCGCACTTCGGCATCCGAGCCGGGCGCAGAGTGCGGGAGCGGGGGCCATGGCACCCCCGAAGGCGGCACGCACGGCTCCCCTGCCCTCACCTCAAACGGGAAGAGACGCGCGAGCCGAGCAGCTCAGTTCATGCCCTTTGCCGCCCTCACGGGCTACTACGAGCTTATCCGCGAGCAAGAGATCTTGGCCCAGCAGCGTGCCGAGAAAGACCGCGAGCGATGGGAGGAGGCCCCCTAGCGATCCGCAAACCCGGCAAAAATGGTGCGAAATCAGAGTTGAACCGCTTCAATAATTGAAACCTCGTGCAGAAGCGAAAACTTACGCCCCTCTGATAAAGCTGCACGTCAAAAACGCGGTATTATGACCTCGCATGTCATGGACCTTCGGCTCTGCATCACGGGGAATCGCCTCCCCCGCAGTGCTCGGGTCCCAAACACGAAAGAGAGGAGAGGCATGCAGTACTCACAGGAAGTGGAGAACATGTGCCCCGTCGCCAAGGGTGCATACCACGGCCCCGCGCCCATCCCCGAGGAGGGCAAGTGGGTTCAGGCCAAGGAGATCTCTGACATCTCCGGTCTTACGCACGGTGTGGGTTGGTGCGCACCCCAGCAGGGCGCTTGCAAGCTCACGCTCAACGTCAAGGACGGCATCATCGAGGAGGCCCTCGTTGAGACCATCGGCTGCTCGGGCATGACCCACTCCGCCGCCATGGCTTCTGAGATCCTCCCCGGCAAGACCATCCTCGAGGCCCTGAACACCGACCTCGTCTGCGACGCCATCAACGTCGCTATGCGCGAGATCTTCCTGCAGATCGTGTACGGTCGCAGCCAGACCGCGTTCTCCGAGGGCGGCCTTCCCGTGGGCGCCTCCCTCGACGACCTGGGCAAGGGCCTTCGCTCTCAGGTCGGCACCATGTTCGGCACCAAGGCCAAGGGCGCTCGTTACCTCGAGCTCGCTCAGGGCTACGTTACCCGCATGGCTCTCAACGACAAGAACGAGATCATCGCGTTCGAGTTCCTGAACCTCGGCAAGTTCACCGACGCCGTCAAGGCTGGCAAGACCCCCGAGGAGGCCATCGCCGGCGCCATGGGCCACTATGGTCAGTGGGACAACGCCGCCAAGTACATCGACCCGCGCACCGACGAGGAGACCCACTCCGTCGCCAGCGTGTTCCCGGTTCACGAGTAGAAAGGGAGGGAAACAACCATGACTGTTACGTTCGAAGGTTACGAGCGCCGCGCTGACAAGATCAACAAGTGCCTCGCCGACAACGGCATCGCCTCCCTCGAGGAAGCTCTCCAGATCTGCACCGACAAGGGCTTCAACCCCCGTGAGATCGTAAACAACACCCAGTCCATCGCGTTCCAGAACGCCGAGTGGGCCTACACCCTGGGCTGCGCGCTCGCCATCAAGCGCGGCGCTAAGAACGCCTCCGAGGCTGCCGCCATCATCGGCGAGGGCATCCAGGCCTTCACCGTACCGGGCTCCGTCGCCGAGGACCGCAAGGTCGGTCTTGGCCACGGCAACCTGGGCGCTATGCTGCTCTCCGACGACACCGAGTGCTTCGCCTTCCTCGCTGGCCACGAGTCCTTCGCCGCCGCTGAGGGCGCTATCGGCCTGGCCCTCAACGCCAACAAGGCCCGCAAGAAGCCGCTCCGCGTTATCCTGAACGGTCTTGGCAAGGACGCCGCCCAGATCATCGCCCGCATCAACGGCTTCACCTATGTGAAGACCCAGTTCGACTACTTCACCGGCGAGCTCAAGGTCGTCGAGACCATCGCCTACTCCGATGGCCCGCGCGCTGCCGTCAACTGCTACGGCGCCGACGACGTCCGCGAGGGCGTTGCCATCATGTGGCACGAGAACGTCGACATCTCCATCACCGGCAACTCCACCAACCCGACGCGCTTCCAGCACCCCACCGCTGGCACCTACAAGAAGGAGCGCCTCGAGGCCGGCAAGAAGTACTTCTCCGTCGCTTCCGGCGGCGGCACCGGCCGTACCCTGCACCCGGACAACATGGGCGCCGGCCCCGCCTCCTACGGCATGACCGACACCATGGGCCGTATGCACTCCGACGCCCAGTTCGCCGGCTCCTCCTCGGTGCCCGCGCACGTCGACATGATGGGTCTCATCGGCATGGGCAACAACCCCATGGTCGGTGCCACCGTCGCCTGCGCCGTGGCCGTCGAGGAAGCTCTCAACGCCTAAGTTCGGTAACCTACCGAATCGGCTCGCATGAGCGAATAGAGGCCGTCACCCTCGTGGGTGGCGGCCTTTTTGCTCGGCAGCTTTGAGGCAAGTGCGACGGCTTTGAGACAGGCGCGACGGCTTTAAGACAGGGGCGATGCAGGCAAAATGCCTACCAACAAGACACGTAAATCAGCTCTCCTAAGCGAGATAACCGCCAACAGGGAGCGCAAATCGACTCCCGAATGGAATGCTCACCAACTGGGCACACAAATCCGCATCCACTTTGAAAGAATCACTGGGAGCACTGATCTGAAGGGCTGAGCAGCTCGACGGCTATTCCCTTGTCCGCAGTCCTCTGTAGCCCAAAACGGCAAGAAGCGAGCCGCAGAACGACGCCAGGGCGAGCCAAGAGGCGGTCACCCTTTCATCGCCGGTCTGCGGAAGGTCGGATCCGGATGCTGCGGCGGCTCTCGAGGTGTTCGAGGCTTCCTTATCACCCGAAGGTCCCTTGGTTCCGGCCGCAGGCCTAAAAGCGTCCATCGCGCTCTTCACCGATTCGATCGCGGCATCCACTGTCGCAGAATCGGGAGTCGAGGTCGAAAGCTCGGACTCGAAGTCGCCGGCGAGCGCCAACGTGGCCTGCGCGTCTGCAATCGCAGCCGCCAGAGCATCGTAATCGGCCTGCGTGACCCAAACGTCCGCAGGGTCAACGTCGGTACCGTCAGCGCTGACCTTCACCTTGGCAAGAAGCGTCTGTGCGGAACCGATCTGTTCACGAAGCGCTGTAAGCTCGTCTACGCTCGCCCAATCACGCTCTTGGTAGAAAGCCTTGATGGGTGGGTTGTCCACCGCGCAGTTGGTCTGCTGGCCAGCCAAGGCGCTCGTAACGGCAGTCCAGTCGCTCCATTGGCCGTCGGCCTCGAGCGTGTAGCTCTCGCCCTCGTTGACCTTGGCCACAAACTCGCCGTTTCTTAAATACACGTAGTCGCTGTTCGCGCAAACAGAGCTCTTGCCCACCGTCTGATAGTACTTCTCGGCGCCGTCGACCTGAGCCTTGAGGGTCACGACAACAGAGTAGCGCTGGCCGGCGCGCAAGCCCAGCCGCTCGTCCTCGTCCAAAAGGCAACGGTGGTAGCCGCCGTACTCATAGGTCTCGGTCTTGGTCAGCGCAAGCGTGCCGTCGGTGGGTGAAGTCGCGTCGTCGTCCAGCAGGTAGATCTCGTAAGTCGCCTGAGTGTTGAGCTTGGCCGTCTCGCACGACACGGCGCGCAGGACACGGTCGGAATCGGCCTCAAAGACGTTCGCCGAGCTCACCTTGGCCTCCGAACTCCTGACCAGCGTTGTCTGAGGCGCCATGAGGTTGTACTGGTCAATCGCGAACGTCTCGTCCGAGGTATCCGAGTTAAGGTCGAAGTCGTAGGCCGCGGGCGTCGTGATGGTGTGGTCGTAGTACGACAGCCAGAAGTAGCCCGTGTAGTTGCCGTCGGCGTCCTTGATGCCAAACTCGCCGTGGTTGGGGAACTCGTTGGTACTGGCGCCAACGCTGTTCTTGCAGAGGAAGGCGCCGGGGGCACTCGGCTGGGCACCGTCCTTGAAATTGCTGGGCGCATAATCGTCATCGTAGCCCACGATAGCCACCGCGTGGGCCGAACCGCCTGTAGTGTTGTTGTAGTATGCCCCGGTCTCTTGGTTGAGGTACGCCGAGGTGTTGTAGTAGATCACCGTGGCCACGCCCCTACCGGCGTTGAGCTGCTCCTTGATGGCCGCAATGGCCTCCTCGTTCGCACCCGCGTAGTTACCGTCAGAGTCCAGTTCGCGCACGTCGGGGAGAAGGTAGCTTTGCTCGAGTGCGTAGACTGACTGGCCGTACAAGGAGTTGTCCAACCCCCAGCCGGGATCGGGCAGGTTAAAACCAGAGATGGCATAGGCCTCGTCGACCGTATATTGAAAACCCTTGGCCTCCCACTCGAGCTTTTTCTCGGCTATTTGATCCAAGGTCAGGTAGTAGGTGCTCGGCACTTTATAGCCAGGGATCGGCTCGGTCGTTCCCTCATCGTAGACAACGCACCTGACCACGCCCGCATCGCTCTTAAAGGGAGCGGTGGACTCAAGCACGGGACCTATTCCGGCCGAGAAGAGCGTCGATACGTAGGTCTGATACCCGCCGTTCTTCAACACCGAGGACAGCCCCGCATTCGGGTCCGCCAAAAAGCCCTCGCCCGCCTGAGCGGCGCCGGCATAGGCCTCGGTGGAGGTGGAGTACGCGAACCAGGACAGGTGGCGCTCGGAAAGATCGAGGCCCGTCGCGGCGTAGGTGGTGCCTAGCTCGGAGAGGATACTCGTCTCGGACGCGGTGATGGCGGCATGGGCCCAGCAGGTATTGGATTCGCCCTGATTCTTAGGAGGAGTAACGACGCCCAAGGCACTCAGGTCGAGAGCGCTCGGAAAGGTCTTGGTCGCGGCGGACGTGGCGCCCTCGGAGTTGTAGGCCGAGTAGCCCGTGGCCTTCGAGGCCGCAAGCGCGGCGCTCCAGCCCTCGACGGCGCTTGCATCGGAGGCCCAAGCGGTAAGAGGGGCGCAGGCGATGAGGCCAGCGGTGACGGCGCACACGGCAGCGCACCTGAGGCTGGCGCGGTATGGGACAAGCGAAAGACGCTTCATGGGATCCTCCGAGAAGGCGAAGGCGACACGTCGGAACAGGGCGCGACTCGTTCTAGCAGTTCATGTTAGTGCCGATCGCTGCTCGTAAAACGAAGAGCACGGCCGGTAGCAAAAAACGCACCGGCCAAGATCACGAGAAACGTCGAGACTGCGGCAGACACGGTGTCCCCAGTGGCCGGGATGGTGGCGGGTTTGTCGGTATCGACGGGACTCGAGTCGTCGGCCTTGGAGTCCGAGCCATCCTTGCCCGAGTCGCCCTTGTCGGAGCCGTCCTTGTCGGAGTCGTCCTTGCTAGAATCGCCGTCCTCGCCATCCGAGCCATCGTCCTTCTTGCCGTCATCCTTCTTTGTACCAGGCTGCGGCGAGAAGGAAGAGAGCGACTCGATAGCCTCGGACACCTCGTCGGCATCCACCAGGCCGGACGCATCGTCTCCGCCTTGAGCGACAAGCGCCTCGGCATGCTCGACCGCCGCAAGGGCGGCGTCGTACTGCCCTTGCGTGACCCAGGTATCCGCAGGGTCGACGTCTGTGCCGTCGGAGCTCACCTTGACGGCAGCCAGTTTGGCGCGAGCGGTGGTTACGGCCTGGCTCAGCTCGGTAAGCTGGTCGGCTGTGGCCCACGTCGCTTTCTTGGAGAAGGCCTTCACCGGCGCGTTGTCCACGACCCAGTTGCCGGCCACGCTCGTAACGCCTTCCTCCACCTTCTTCCAGTCTGACCAATCCGTCTCTGCGGAGGCGGCAGAGGTCGTACCGGCAGTCGCACCCGTGAAGCTCTCCCCCGCGTTGACCTTCGCCGTGTAGAGGAACAGGTTCTGCGTCACACCCTGATACCACTTGCCGTCGTCGTTGCACTTCTGCGTGGCAACTACGGCATAACGCTGGCCCTTGGCCATGCGCACCTGGTCGGCCTCGGCAAGCGCGGTACGGTGGTAGCCGCCGTAGGGGTACGTGGCCTCCACCGTACAGGCCAGCGTCGAATGTCCCGCCGCGGTGGGAGTCGTGGCTTCACTGTCCAAAAGATAAACCTGATATGTAACCGTGGTGTTCTCTTTGTAGGTGGCGCACATGAGGGCCTCGAGTGTCATGTCGCCCTGCGCCTCAAAGATGTTCGCCGAGCTTACGGGCTCATCGGAAGACCGGACAAGGGCGTCTCGCTCGGTTAGGAAGTCGTACTGGTCGGCATAGGAGTCGGCCACGGCGGTCGCATCGAGGTCGAAATCGAAGGTGACCAGGTCGCTGAGACTCTCGTCGTAATAGGAAAGATAGAAGTAGCCGGTGTGCTCGCCATCCTCGTTGACGATTCCCCAGGCCGCCCGGTTCTGGAAATCTTGGTCCTCCGACTCAGCACCCGCACTCTGCTTGACGATCCACGCGCCGTTACCCGGAGGGGTCTTGCTCTCGCTGTTCTGAAAGTTGCTCGTGTCGTAATCATCGTCCCAGCCCACGATGCATACGCGGTGGTTGGGTTCCTGCTTTTGCCAGGTATAGTGCGACCAGTTGTAGCGGTTGAAATACTTGGTGACGGGGTGGTCATCGTCGCTGTCATCATCCAGACAGACGCCCGCAGAGACGCCGTGGCCCGCATACAGTTCGCTCTTAATCGCGCTAACGGCACGGGAATCAATGCCCTTGAACACCGCCGTCGTGCCAGACCCCTCAATAATCCTAGGCTCGGGCAGGACATTCGCATCGGAAAGGGTGTAGGAGCCCCTGGTCCAGATTGAGTCACCCGAACTCCAGTCGCAATAGGTCTTTCTCGACTGCCCTTCTTCCACATAGGAGCCAGCCCAGCCCGTGTTGACCAGCGTATCCTCGGGGTTGGCCGCCTTGTAGGCGTCGATCTGTTCCTGCGTGAGGTACTTCGTCAGCTTCTCGCCGGTCGAGGCCACCGTTATCTCGCAGACAAAGATGCCATCATTGTTCTGATAGGGCGACGCAGATTCAGGAAGAAGAGCGAGGCCTGCACTAAAGAGGCTCATCACATAGTAGACGCGACCGCCCCTGTCAAAGCTGGCGCTTGAACTCGCCCAGTAAGGGTTCGCGTTTTCGCCCACCTGCGCCAGACCGGCGGTGGTGTTGGGCACGACACTTTGCGCGGTGCCGGCGGACGTGTACGTCAAGTTCACAAGGGCGCGCTCGGAGAGATCGGCGTCGGCCATCGAGACACCCTTGGAAAGCAAGCTCGTCTCAGCAGCGGCGATCGACCCAAAGGCCCAGCAGTCATTCCATGGGTTCTGACGCTTGGCCGGAGTAACTAGGCCCAGGTCGTAGAGGTTGTAATACGACAAGGAGCCGGGGCTCGTAGAGGCAACGTTGTCGTTAGTCAGCTCGACAGGCTCGTCCGTTCCCGCATAGGAGTACGCGCGGGGAGCAAGCGCGTAATAGTCGTTGACAGCCTGCTGCCACGCCGAGACGACATCGGCATCCGTGGCAAAGGCGGGCACGGGGGCGAAAGTCACAGCGAGCGCCAAGGCCAGAACAGGTGCGGCAAAGGCCGAGGCAATGAGCGTAGAAGGCTTCTTCATGAGGATCCTTTCCATCAGCAAAGCCATTCCATCTTTTCGCAAAACTACGACAAAAAGAGAGGCGTTTTACCAGTATAACGACACAGCTCGCACAAGCGCACCAAGGCCGTAGCCCCAGGAGAGGCGGGGCAAAAGCTCGCATGCAGATTGCCGACGACACGAATCGAAAATCCGGCAATCGCACCTACCCGCGTGCGGGAATCTTTTCGCGCAGGGCTTTAAGGTTCTCAAGGGCCGCCAAGAGGGTCTCGTCGCGTTTGGCGAAGTGGAAGCGGATGAGGTGGTTCACCGGCTCACGGAAGAAGCTCGAGCCCGGCACGGCACCGACCTTCACCAGACGCGCAAGGTCTTCGCAGAACTCGAGGTCGCTCTCATAACCGAACTCCGAGATGTCCATAATCACGTAGTAAGCGCCCTGGGGCACGGTATGCTCGACCCCAAGTTCGTCGAGACCCCGGCAGAAGAGGTCGCGCTTGTGCGTGTAAAGCTCAAGCACCTCGTCGTAGTAGGACTGATCGAACTTGAGCGCCGTGACCACAGCTTCCTGCAGCGGCGCCGCGGCACCCACAGTCAGAAAGTCGTGCACCTTTTTGATGCGGTCGGTGACCTCGGGGCTTGCGATGGTGTAGCCCAAGCGCCAGCCCGTGATGGAATAGGTCTTGGAGAGCGACGAACAGCTGATGGTGCGTTCGAACATACCGGGCAGACTCGCCATGTAGACGTGTTCGTGCGGCGCGTAGACGATGTGCTCGTAGACCTCATCGGTGATGCAGTACGCGTCGTACTTTTTGCAGAGACCGGCGATGAACTCGAGCTCCTCGCGCGTGAAGACCTTACCGCAGGGGTTCGACGGGTTACAGAGGACGATGGCCTTAGGGTTGTTCTCACGGAAGGCCGCCTCGAGCACCTCGCGCTCAAAGTCGAACGTGGGCGGCACGAGCGGTACGTAGATTGGCTCGGCGCCCGAAAGGATGGTGTCGGCGCCGTAGTTCTCGTAGAACGGGCTGAAGATGACGACCTTGTCGCCCGGGTTGGTGACGGTCATCATGGCGGCCATCATGGCCTCGGTGGAGCCGCAGGTGACAACGATGTTCTCGTTTGGATCCACGGGGATGCCCATGTAGCGAGACTGCTTTTCTGCCAGGGCATCGCGCATGGCTTGCGCACCCCAGGTAATCGAGTACTGGTGGTAGCGCGGCTCGGGATTGCGCGAAATTTCCTCCAGGCTCTTGAGCAGCGCCTCGGGCGGATCGAAGTCGGGAAAGCCCTGCGAGAGATTGACGGCTCCGTACTTGTTGGAGATGCGCGTCATGCGCCTGATGACGGAGTCGGTAAAATCGGCGGTGCGATCAGAAAGCGGCTGCATATGTGCTCCTTTGCAATCGATTACGCCTCAACAGTGTACTCGGCCGACGCGCATGAATCGCGCACAGGCGGCACGCAAAGGGGCCGCAGCGATAGCAAATTCCACGGGGCGGCTATCGCATTTCGATATAGAGACGCGGACGCACGCGCCAGAGGTTCAGGCAAAAGCGCGACACGGACAAGGCACCGTGATGGCGCCGCATGCCGGCTACCCAGTACGTGCCCATCAGCGCAGCACCAGCCCTACAAACTCAGTAGGCGACGATAAACGTCGAGGCCGGTGAGAAGCGCTTCTTCATCAAAGAGCATCGTGTCGGTGTGAAGCGCACTCGTGGCAAAAGCCGGACAGCCCTCGGCATCGCGCGGATTGTCCTGATCGCCACCTTGCACGCTACTCGGAACACCGGTTCCCAGCAGGAAGAAAACACCGGGGAGATGGCGCTGATAGAAGGCGAAGTCCTCGGCGATGAGCAACGGTTCGGGCATGACCTGGAGCTCGGGCAAAACCTCGCGAACGCTCTCGAACAGCGCGGGATCGTTGTCCACCGGCGGGTAGCCTTCGGCAAAGCTCAAATCGTAGGTGCACGACGTGGCCTCGCACGCCTCGCGCAGGGCCCGTTCAATCCCCTCCTTGGCGCGCGCGAACATGCTATCGGTAAACACGCGCACGCTGCCCGCCAGGTGCGCCTCGCCGGCCACAGCGTTGCAAACGGTACCGGCCTCTACCAGGCCAAAGCGCGCAATGCAGGGCTCTTCGGCGCCCAGGCGCTCCATGAGCTCGCTCTCGGCGACCAAAAAACGCGCGGCGGCGAGCGCGGCATCGTGCGACTTGGCCGCGGGCATGCCCAGCGTCTTGCCGATATGCAGGCTCTCACCATGAATGCGAGCGTGCGTCTCGCTGGAGCGCGCAAGCATGGGTCCCGGACAGCTTGCCACCGTGCCGGCGGGCAGGTCGGGCCACACGTGGAAACCGAAAATCCGGTCGACGTGGTAGCGCTCAAAGACGCCCGACTCGCAGACTACCTTGGCGCCGCCCGTGGTCTCCTCGGCCGGTTGAAACACGAAGAGCACGTTGCACGGCAGCTTGCCAGGATGCTCACGCAGCGTGCGATCCACGTACGCTGCCATGGTGAGCGCCATCGCCATATGGGCATCGTGCCCGCAGGCGTGCATCCGTCCCGGATTCTCGCTCGCAAACGAGGCGGCCGTGGCCTCCTCGATAGGCAGGGCGTCCATGTCTGCACGGATGGCCGTGGTGCGACTCGCGCCGGCGCCGGCATCGAAGTAGGCACACACGCAGCTGCGGCACGGACGGATGACCTCGCAAGAAAGCGCAGCCAGGGCATCCTCGATATACGCGATGGTCTGAGTCAGATCAAAATCGAGCTCGGGGATGCGGTGGAGCGCACGGCGGTGGCGCTTAAGCTCAGCAAGCTCGTCTGCAGCGGATGTGCCCATAGGAGTGCCTTTCGAGTCGTTCACAGTGCCCGCCATTATAGGGCAGGCGCACCCCGACTCGTAATCGTTTAGAAACAGTATCGGCGCAGCTTCCCGGTTGTTTTTGCATCCCGCTCATGCTACGGTTACGAAACTCGATAGAGGAGCGGGCGCGATGATTCGCGGGCGAGCCGGCAGGCATCGACCCCGCGGCGAGGCAACCCCGCCGAACCCGGCCGTGCGGGCACGCAGAGCCGAGTGGGCCTGCGGGGAACACCCGCTGGACTGTCTGCATCGATACATTGCAGGAGCGCTATCAGACAAGGAGCCTTTATGGCCAAGCTGCCATTTGTGACTAAAGACCAGCTGGTCGAGGTCGCCAAACGCTACCCCACCCCCTTTTACCTGTATGACGAGGCGGGCATCCGCCGCAATATGGAAGCCGTGCGCGAGGCGTTCTCGTGGAACCCCGGCTTTCGCGAGTACTTCGCCGTCAAGGCCAACCCCAACCCCGCCCTCATCTCGCTTTTGACCGAGTACGGCTGCGGCTGCGACTGCTCAAGCTATACCGAGCTCATGATCGCGCAGGCGCTGGGCGTCACCGGCGAGCGCATCATGTTCTCCTCGAACGACACGCCGGCCGCCGACTTTGCCTTCGCGCGCGAGCTGGGCGCCATCGTGAACTTTGATGACATCAGCCACATCGAGTTCTTTGAGCAGGTGGCGGGCCCCATCCCCGAGACGGTCTGTTGCCGCTTTAACCCGGGCGGGCTGTTCCGTCTCTCCAACGGCATCATGGACAACCCCGGCGATTCCAAGTACGGCATGACCTACGAGCAGCTTTTCGAGGCTTTCTCGATGCTCAAGGCCAAGGGCGCCAAGCGCTTTGGCATCCATGCCTTCTTGGCCAGCAACACCGTCACGGACGAGTACTACCCCGCGCTCGCGCGTATCCTGTTCAAGCTTGCGGTGGAGCTCGAGCAGAAAACCGGCGCCAAAGTCTCGTTCGTAAACCTCTCCGGCGGTGTGGGCATCCCCTACCGCCCCGACCAGACCGCCAACGACATTCACGCCATCGGGCGCGGTGTACAGCAGGCCGCCGAGGAGATCCTCGTGCCGGCCGGCATGGGCGACGTCTCTATCTATGCCGAGATGGGCCGCTTTATGATGGGCCCCTACGGCTGCCTTGTCACCCGCGCGATCCACGAGAAGAAGATCTACAAGGACTATATCGGTGTGGACGCCTGTGCCGTGGATCTGATTCGCCCGGCGATGTACGGCGCCTACCACCACATCACCGTGATGGGCCAGGAGGGCGGCCCTGACAAATCGAACCTGCCTGCAACCGAGACCTATGACGTCACGGGCAGCCTGTGCGAAAACAACGACAAGTTCGCTATCGACCGTCCGCTACCCAAAATCGATCGCGGCGACCTGCTTGTCATCCACGACGGCGGCGCGCACTGCCACTCCATGGGCTACAACTACAACGGTCGCCTGCGCCCGGCCGAGGTTCTGCTGCACGAGGATGGCTCCACGCAGCTCATCCGCCGTCGCGAGACGCCGGCCGACTACTTTGCCACGCTCGACGCGCAGCCCGAGATTCACGCCAAGCTTATGCAGGCAGCCGAGGGCCTTACCGACATCAAGTAACACCTGCGGCCACGCACCGCTCGATTTCAGACAGGAGCTACCGTTATGGACATGAGGAACCTTGAAGGTTCGATCGTCGCGCTCGTCACGCCCTTTAACGAGGACGGAAGCGTCGACTTTGAGGCGCTCGCACGCCTGGTGGACTTCCACCTGCAAAAGGGCACCGACGCCATCCTTACCCTCGGCACCACGGGCGAGTCTTCGACCATGACCGACGCCGAGGACAACTCGGTGGTCGAGGCCGTGGTGAAGCAGGTCGCAGGCCGCATCCCAGTCATCGCCGGCTCGGGCTCGAACTCCACCGCCACTATGCTCGACAAGTCGCTGAGCTATCAGCGCCTGGGCGCAGACGGCCTGCTGATCATCACGCCCTACTACAACAAGTCCAACGAAGAGGGCATCTACCAGCACTTCAAGGTGGTGGCAGACGGCGTGGACATCCCCTGCATCCTCTACAACATCCCCGGCCGCTGCGGTTGCTCAATCAGCTACAACAACATGGAGCGTCTGGCCGCACACCCCAACGTCATGGGCGTGAAGGAGGCCTCGGGCAACGTGACCTTTGCCGCACAGGTGGCGCAGCTGCTCTCTGACGAGTTCCGCATGTATTCGGGCGAGGACGCGCTCACCGTGCCGCTCATGAGCCTGGGCGCCTCGGGCACCATCAGCGTGTGGGCAGACATCCAGCCCGCGCTCGTTCACGAGATGTGCCGTGCCTACCTGGACGGCAACGTGCAGCGCGCCCGCGAGATCCAGGTTGCAGCCCAGCCGCTCATCAGCGCCCTGTTCAGCGAGGTCAACCCCATCCCCGTCAAGGAGGCGCTGGGGCAGATGGGTCTGCTCGACGTAAACTACCGCCTGCCGCTCACGCATATGGCCGAGGGCACGCGCGCGCGCCTCACCCAGGTCATGAAGGAGGCCGGTATCCTTGCTTAAGATCGCCATCATGGGCGCGGGCCGCATGGGCTCGCTCATCAAGTCGACCGCCGAGGGCATGCGCGATACGAACGGAAACGCGATCTTTGAGGTCGTGGCGCAGATCGGGTTTGACCTCACGGAGGCAGAAAACGCCCCGGCCGCCGACGCGCTCATCGACTTCTCGAACGTCGCCTGCCTGCCCGCGACCGTGGCCTACGTAGAACGCTGCGGCTGCGCGCTGGTGAGCGGCACTACCGGCCACACCGCAGAGGAGCTGGAGCAGCTGCAGGCGCTCGGCGCCAACCACGCCGTGGTGCACTCGGGCAACTACAGCATCGGCGTGGCGGCCCTGCGCCACCTGACCGCCCAGGCCACGCGCGAGCTGCCGGGCTTTGACGTGGAGATCTGCGAAACGCACCACAACCAGAAGGTCGACGCTCCTTCTGGCACGGCCAAGATGCTGCTTGACGAGGTGCTCACCGCCGAACCCACCGATGACTACCGTCCGGTCTATGGCCGCGAGGGCATGTGCGGCGCGCGCGACTCGCGCGAGATTGGCATGCACTCGCTGCGCGGTGGCACCGTCGCGGGCGTTCACACGGTGAGCTTCTTTGGCACCGATGAGGAGGTCACGCTCACCCATCGAGCCACGAGCCGCCAGATCTTTGTGAACGGCGCCCTTGCCGCAGCACAGAAGCTCTCCACGCGCGAGCCCGGCTTTTATACCTTTGACCAGCTCATGTTCGAGTAGACGCGCAAGCTTATCGCGCACCGCCCAACAACATCCAAGAAAGGAAAACCCATGTCCAACGACACCAACATGGACGCTCAGGAGATCATCGACTTTATCGCCAAGGCCGAGAAGAAGACCCCCGTCAAGCTCTACGTTCGTGAGAAGGATGGCGCCTCGATCGACTACGGCTGCGCCCACGTTTACGGCGGCGCCGATGGCAAGGTGGTCTTTGGCGACTGGGCCGAACTGCAGCCCGTGCTCAAGGCCAACGAGGACGCCATCGAGTACTTTGACATCGAGAACGACTGCCGCAACTCCGCCGTGCCCCTGCTGGACATGAAGGGCATCAACGCCCGCATCGAGCCGGGCGCGATCATCCGCGACCGCGTGAGCATCGGCGACGCCGCCGTGATCATGATGGGCGCCGTGATCAACATCGGTTCTGTGATTGGCGAGGGAACCATGATCGACATGGGCGCCATCCTGGGCGGCCGTGCAACCGTGGGCAAGAACTGCCACATCGGCGCCGGCACCGTGCTGGCCGGCGTGGTGGAGCCCGCAAGCGCCACGCCCGTGATTGTTGAGGACAACGTGCTGATCGGTGCCAACGCCGTGGTGCTCGAGGGTGTGCACGTGGGCGAGGGCGCCGTGGTGGCCGCCGGCGCTGTGTGTGTAGAGGACGTTCCCGCCGGTGCCGTGGTGGCCGGCGTGCCCGCACGCGTGATCAAGATGCGCGACGAGAAGACCAACAGCAAGACCGGTCTGGAAGAGGGCCTGCGCCAGCTGTAAGGAAAGCTCGCACCAGCTGCGGATTCTGCCCAGACGCGCCCCTTGGAGCCTCGTCCCAAGGGGCGCGTTGCGTTGCGGCGCCCCGCGCGGCCAAATCGACGGAAACGCCAAACAGGTCACGCCGGGTCCTGCTGGACGCCCGATCCGATCTTTTGCACGCCCTGCCGACGGCATCCATGGCACAATGGTGCGCTCGTGCAAACCTTAACGAAACGATACTCAGGAGGCTCTGTGGACATAATCGCCGTACTGGCAGAAGAGCTTGCGCTCAAGAAGGATGCCGTCAAGGCCGCAGTCGAGCTACTCGACGAGGGCAACACCGTCCCGTTCATCGCACGCTACCGCAAAGAGGCGACCGGTGGTATGGACGACGTCGCCCTGCGCACACTCGAGGAGCGCCTCGCCTATCTGCGCAACCTCGAGCAGCGCAAAAGCGACGTCTTGCTGCTCATCGACGCCCAGGGCAAGCTCACGCCCGAACTTGAAGAGCAGATCCGCGCCGCCACGCAGCTGCAGCGCGTGGAGGACCTCTACAAGCCCTACCGCAAAAAGCGCCTCACGCGCGCCCAGAAGGCCCGCAACGCCGGTCTGGAGCCGCTCGCCAATATGATCATCATGCAGGCCTCCACCAAGGGCTCCGCGCTCGACGCCGCAGCGGCCTACGTCAACGCCGAAGAGGGCTTTGAGACGCCCGAGCAGGCCCTGGCCGGTGCTGCCGACATTGTGGCCGAGACCGTGGCCGAAGACCCCGAGAACGTTGCCGACCTGCGCGCGTTTGGCCAAGCCACGGCCAACCTCGACGTCGTTGCCACCGACGTGGACGAAAAGACCCCCTACGAGCCCTACTACGACTTTAGCGAGCCGGTGCGTAAGATTCCGAACCACCGCATCCTCGCCATCGATCGCGGCGAGCGCGATGGCAAGCTGCGCGTGAAGGTGGACGTGGACGACACGGCCGCCGTGGCACGCCTGGGCGGCCGTTGGCCGCGCCGCCAGGGCGTCTTTGCGCCCGTGTTCGACGCCGCCGTGGCAGACGGCTACAAACGCCTCATGGCGCCCTCGCTCGAGCGCGAAGCGCGCGCCAAGCTCACCGTCCGCGCCCAAACCGAGGCGATCGGCGTCTTTGCCAAGAACCTCGAGGGCCTGCTCTCGGCACGCCCGGTACGCGGCGCGCGCATCATCGCGCTCGACCCGGGCTATCGCAACGGCTGCAAGCTCGCGGTAATCGATGAGACGGGCAAGCTGCTCGACCACGGCATCGTCTATCCCACCAAGCCCCGCCACGACGTGGCCGGCACCAAGCGCGAGCTCGCGCGTCTTGTTAAGAAAGATCGCGTGAACACGATCGTCATCGGCAACGGCACGGCAAGCCGCGAGACCGAAGAAGTGGTCTCGGAGTTCATAGCCGAATCGGCCCCCGACCTGCGCTACACCATCGTCAACGAGGCGGGCGCCTCGGTCTACTCGGCCTCCGAGCTGGCAAGCCAGGAGTACCCCGACCTCGATGTGACCACGCGCGGTGCCATGAGCCTGGGCCGCAGGCTCCAAGACCCGCTCGCCGAGCTTGTGAAGATCCCGCCCCAGTCCATCGGCGTGGGCCAGTACCAGCACGACCTTGACCAGGCAGAGCTTGCCCGAGCACTCGGCAACGTGGTGGAAGACGTGGTGAACCGCGTGGGCGTAGACGTGAACACGGCGAGCGCGAGCCTGCTCTCCTACGTCTCGGGCATCACGCCGACGGTCGCCAAGAACATCGTTGCCTACCGCGAGGAGCACGGCGCCTTTACCGACCGCCGCGAGCTCAAGAAGGTTCCGCAGCTGGGGCCCAAGGCCTACCTCAACGCTGCGGGCTTTTTGCGCATCAGCGGCGGCAAGAATCCGCTCGACGCCACGAGCGTGCACCCCGAGAGCTACGCCGTGGCCACCGGCCTGCTCGAGCGCGCCGGTGTAAGTGCGGCCGAGCTGGAGCGCGGCGGTGTGCCCGACATCGAGAAGCGCATAGGTTCCGTGGCCACCCTTGCCGCCGATCTTGACTGCGGCCTGCTCACGCTCATCGACATCATCGATGAGCTGAAGAAACCCGGCCGCGACCCGCGTGACGACGCGCCGGAAGTCGTGTTCAGTCGCGCCGCCCTCTCCATCGAGGACCTGGAGCCCGGCATGGAGCTCACCGGTACGGTACGCAACGTGGTGGACTTTGGCGCGTTTGTGGACGTGGGTGTACACCAAGACGGCCTGGTGCACATCTCCAAGATGTCCACGCGCTTTGTGAAGCACCCAAGCGACGTGGTGCGCGTGGGCGACAATGTGCAGGTCTGGGTCACCGCCGTGGACCGCGCACGCAAGAAGATCTCGCTTTCGATGGTGCAGCCGCGCTAACGAGCAAAGACGGCACCTTGCTTACCGTCTTCGCCCAGACGGCCCAGAATTTAGGGCGCAGTTCAAGCACCTGAACTGCGCCCGTTTTTTCAGTCGCCGGCGGCATCCACACCACAAGTCAGCCGCCGTCAGCGCCTCAATCGCACCTCAGAGGAGAACGACCCCAACTCGTACAGCGCCCCTGCCGAGTCCTACTTAAGCAGCGAGTCGATCAGCTCAACGATGCGCGCGTAGGAGTGCTTGCGGTCAAACTGCTCTTCGGCAATGCGGCGCGCAATCGTGCCCATATGCGCACGACCGTCCTCGTCTGCCAGGAGCTGCAGAATCACGCGCTCCAGGGCATTCACGTCCTCGGGTTCCACGTTCACGCCAAAGCCGTCAGCTGCAACCTTGGCGGAGAACTCGGGGCTCAGCGACGTGTTGATCATCGGGATGCCCGCGGCCAGATAGTCGCCGATCTTGGTGACGATACTCTGGGCCGCCTTGCGGATGAGCGAGTTGACCGTGACGTCAGAGGCGGCCAGCCACGCAGCCATGGCGTCGTAGGGCTGGTAGCCCAAAAAGTCTACGTCGGCTCCGCACTCATGCGCCACCTGTTCAAAGCCCGCACGTGCAGGGCCGTCACCGAGCAGCTTGAGCTTCACGTTCGGCTGGCTCTTCTGGATACGCGCCACCGCCCGGATCAGAGTGCCCAGATCGTAGTTGGCACTCATTGTGCCCGCATAGATGAGCCAAAACTCACCCGCTGGTTTTTCGACCTCACGCGCATGCGCGGCAACGCCGGCATCGAACTCGTCAAGGTCGTTGCCCACGTAGACCGTCAGGCGGGGAACGTTGTTGGGGCGGTCCCTAAAACCGCGCAGGGAGTACTCGTCAGAGGTGCCCACGATGGCGCTCGCCAGGCTGTAGGCATCGCGCGCCTGGCGCTCAAAGGGGGCAAAGAGGACGTCAGACACCACGGGCACGTCGAGCGCCACACGGAAGGCCTCGGGCCACAGGTCGTTCACGTCCACCACAAACGGGATGCCGTGGCGCGAAGCCACGCGCCCGATGGCACGCGTGATGTCGTTGGGCGGAATCTGGCAGTAAATCAGCTGGTAGTCGCCGTGGTGCTCTTCAAAGAACTGTGCCGCGCGGCCGGCGGCCACGTGGTGCGACCAGATGCGCTGCGGGCACATGTTCTTGGGATAGCCCGGCTCGGAGATGAACTGCACGCGGTAGGCGTCCGTCGCGGCATCGAAGTGCTCAACGTCGCGCGGCTCCTTGTCCCAGTGCTGGAAGGACGACGTCACAAAGTCGACCTCGTAGCCATGGCTCGCCAAAAGCGTCGCCAAGAAGGTGTAGCGCGTGGCGCCGCGCACCTCGCGCCCCAGCTTGGCGTCGAGACTAAAAACAGCGATGCGACCCTTGGCCGTCATGCGAATCCCCTCCCGAGGGTTAATGAGCCGCGTCCGAGACGGACTTGCGGCGTTCAAAGAACAGGCCAATGCGAGAGAGCGCAAAGCCCAACCCGTTGGCCCGGACGGTATAGAAAAACTCGCGGCCCTGCGCCGCCAGATAGGAAGCCTTGGAGGTCGCAAGGCTGGCGCGGCCCGTAAGCTCGCCGTAGAGTGCGGCGAGCGCCGGTTCGAGCGCGGGCATGGTGCACACGACCTCGTGATTCATGCGCGTAAAGATGCGCTTGACCTGCGCGGCGAGCGCGGGATCGTCCATGGCCCCGGCTGCAACGGCGTGATGAACGTAGTTAAAGCCGATGGTGTAGAACGCACGAAGCACACCCGCGTCGGTGGTGCCCAGGGCCTCCACAATGTCGGCCATGTCGTTCCAGCGCTCGAGCGAGAGCGGGATCAGACGGTTTGCCGAGGACGAGCCGGGCGCGTCCTCGCGATAGCAGTAAAAGGCCTCGTCGGTGTAGACAATCAAGCGGGCGCGCAGCATGGTGTCGATCAGAAACGGGTTGTCGACCCAGCCGGCACCGGGCACCTCGTGAAAGCGGATGCCCTGCTCGTTCAGAAAGTCGCGACGATAGAGCGCCGACCAGATAGACGGATGGTGCTGAATCAGACGCGGGCAGTCGGCAAGCGTAAAGGGCTGCGCGGCCGGTCGCACGCGGCGGTAGTAGGCGCAGTGCAGCTCGCGCTCCTGATCGGTATCGGGCATAACCACGCGCCAATAGGACGACTTCACGATGTCGGGCGTGCCGTAGCCGGCGCCAAAGGCAAACAGCGTGTCGAACATGCCAGGCTTGAGGTAGTCGTCCGGCTCCACGATGGCGATGTACGTACCGCGAGCCTCGTTGATGCCCCGGTTGACCGAGGCGCCGTAACCCTGGTTCTCCTTGTCGATCACGCGAATGCGCGCATCGCGTGCGGCGTGCGCCTGCATGATGGAAAGCGAGTCATCGGTGGAACCGTCGTTTACCACAAGAACCTCGAGCGCGACCTTGGAGTTCGCCTCGATGCTCGTAAGGCACTGGTCGAGGTAACCGGCCGTGTTGTAACAGGGAACGATGACGGTTACATCAATCGGTTGCATCGAACTCCCTTGTGCTCGCAGCCCGCGACCCTGGCGCGGCAAACGTGTAAAACGACTGGTAAATGATAGCACAGCCCCGCAGAGCCACGACCTGCGGGGGCACGTGCACCGAACGCGGACGGCCAGAAGCTCAGCCCCGCCGGCGGCGAGCGAGGCCGCCGAGGCCGCCGGCGACCTCGACCCCCTACCGGTTCTCGATGCTGCCGATGTTTTTAAGCTCGATGCTGATCAGGCCGTTGGGCTCGTTCACAAACTCGATGTAGTCGGAGTTCGAACCCATCTCCACGGGGAAGCTGATCTCGATACCCGTGTCGGTGCGGATCTTATGGTTGCGCACCGCGGCGCGCTCCACCTGCTTGCGCTCCACGGGCACGCGCTCGGGCAGCGACTCCTCGCGCAGGGCGGTCTTTACGCGCTCGGCGATCTGCGGGCTGTCCTCAAAGACCTCGTCTACGATGTCCCAGGGCGGCAGCTCCTCGTCGTCCTCAACGCGCTCGGCCACAGCGGCCTTGACCTTGGCGAGTGCTACGGCGGTGTTTGCGCCGTGTTCCTCCGCGACTTCCTCCACCACGCGCGTCACCGTGTCGATGGCCTCCTTGCCCGAGACACCCGTCTCGCACTGGAGCAGGCCCTGCGGAATGAGCATCGTATCCTCGCCGGCGATCTTGCGCTTCTTGTCCACGTAGCCGATCTCCATCGTGCTTGCGCGAATCACGGCGTAGCTCTGCACCTTCTGCGAAGGATTGGGCAGAATCGCGTAGTGGCGGCTGATGGCGCATGCGGTCTGGCCTTCGGCCGTACCCACCTCGTGCATAAAGGCCTGCTTGCTCGTAAGCAGCATGATCGCGAACCAGCGCACGTCCTCGTCGTCGTCAAAGTCGGCCACCAGCACGTCGGTGGAGTCGGCCTTGTCGGCACGCGCCAGCTCGCCGGCGATGAACTCGGCGATCTGCTGGGAAAGGTCGATAAACTCGCGCTGGCCAAAGAAGTAGCTGCGCAGCTCCTCGCCAAAGGCGGAATCTTGCGCAAACACGGCGCGCTTGTTGTCGACGCTCTCGCGCGCGCGGCGCAGGTGCGTGGTCACAAACGAGCGGCCGGCACGTGAGTCTTCCAGGTCGAGCTCGCGCTGGCTGATCACGTTCACGGCCGACTCGAAATCCAGCACGTGCAGAATCGCATGGTTGATCTTCATGCAGGTAAACTCCTTATCGATGAGGGCGGCCCACGCGCGCAAGTGCGCCCGGGCACTCGAGACAAAACATCGCCCGACAGCGTAGAGCCGCCGGGCGATGCGAAAACGCGTACCTAAGACGCGTGCAAGATGTTACTTCAAGGTGGCGTACATCACGGCCTTGATGCTGTGCATGCGGTTTTCGGCCTCGTCAAAGACCACGGACTGCGCGGACTCAAAGACCTCGTCGGTGACCTCCATCTCGGTGATGCCGAACTGCTCGGCCTTGGCGGCACCCACCTGGGTGTTGGTGTCGTGGAACGCCGGCAGGCAGTGCATAAAGATGGCCTCGGGCTTGGCGAGTGCCATAACGCGGGCGTCCACGCGGTAGGGCGAGAGCTCCTTGATGCGCTCGGCCCAGACCTCGTCGGGCTCGCCCATCGAGACCCACACGTCGGTGTAGATCACGTCGGCACCGGCGCAGCCCTCATCCACGCTATCGGTGAGCGTGATGGTGCAGCCATTGGCCTTGGCAATGGGGCGGCAGGCCTCGAGCACGTCGTCTGCGGGCATGCAAGAAGCCGGGCCGCAGGCGACAAAGTTCAGGCCGAGCTTGGCGCACACAACCATCAGCGAACGAGCCACGTTGTTCTTGCAGTCGCCCATAAAGACCAGCGTGCGGCCCTTGATGTCGCAGTTGAACTTCTCCTGGACGGTCAGCATGTCGGCGATCATCTGCGTGGGGTGCCACTCGTCAGTCAGGCCGTTCCACACGGGCACGCCGGACTTAGCGGCCAGCTCCTCGACGTCTGCCTGCGCAAAGCCGCGGAACTCGATGCCGTCGTACATGCGACCAAGCACACGGGCAGTGTCCTCGATGGACTCCTTCTTGCCTACCTGCGAGCCGGCGGAATCAAGGTAGGTCACACCCATGCCCAGATCCATGGCACCCACCTCAAACGAGCAGCGGGTGCGCGTAGAGGTCTTTTGGAAGAGCAGCACGACGTTTTTGCCCTCGAGGTATCGGTGCGGAACGCCCGCGCGCTTGAGGTCCTTGAGGTTCTTGGCGAGGGCCAGCAGGTACTCGATCTCCTGGGTAGAGAAATCCAGGAGCTTGAGGAAGCTGCGTCCCGAGAGGTTCACGCCCATCTGCATCCTTTCGGTCGAATCTGTAGCAGGTAACGAGTATGCCACGCAAGAGCACCCAGCGGGCACTCCACTGCGCTAAATCCTCATTTCGCAACAGAGCGGCGGCGGGCACAGGCCAGGCGCGAGGTGGACGCAGCCCGGATGCGGGGCGAACACGAGCCGGGCGCCAGGCGCACATGAGCCGCATCGCGCGTACCCGACGCCCGCACGCGCGCAAGCGTGCCCCAAACGTAAGCAAACGGTCAACAGTTGCATGTTCGGCGCACACGCGCGCCCAAGCCCCTATAGTGTTGAGGTTGCGCCAACGCGCACAAAACCAAGCATATGACCCAAAGGGATGAAGCATGCCTAAGAGCAAGAAGAGCAAAGCGCAAGAGAGCCGCGTCGTAGAGGTCTCGTGCAGCGAGCGCCACGACTTTACCTACACCCAAAACCGCGAGCTCTCCTGGCTCCGCTTTGACGGGCGCGTACTCGACGAGGCCTTTGACGAGTCGGTCCCGCTGTTTGAGCGCATGAAGTTCGTCTCGATCTTCGAGAGCAACCTGGTCGAGTTCTTCATGGTGCGCATCGGCGGCCTCTCCGACCTGGCGACGCTCAAGCGCCAGCCCGTGGACAACAAGAGCAACCTCACGCCGGCCGAGCAGATCGACCGTGTGTTTGAGACCCTGCCGCCCATGATCGACCGCGCCGAGGATGCGTTCCACCGTATCGAAGCCGCGCTCGAAAGCTACGGCGTCTACCGCGCGCACCCCGAGACGCTCGACGGCGACGAGCGCACCTTTGTGGAGGGGTACTTCCGCGCGTACGTCTCGCCCATCATCTCGCCGCTCGTGATCGACCCGCGTCACCCCTTCCCCAACCTGCGCAACGGCGGCCTGTACCTGGTCTGCACCATCGAGAGCGCAGACGAGGAGAACCTGCTGGGCCTGATCGAGATTCCGCCCTCGATGAGCCGCGTGATCGAGATGCCGCACGGCGTGGGCGAGTACCGCTACATCCTGCTGGAGGACGTGATTCGCGCGTGCTTTGACAGTTGCTTTGGCAGCTACACGCCGCTCGACCGCGCTGTGATCCGCGTGACCCGCAACGCCGACATCGACCCCGACGGCGAAGGCGTTGAGGAAGAAGAAGACTACCGTCTGCACATGAAGCGCATCCTCAAGAAGCGTCTGCGTCTGCAGCCCGTGGCCCTTTCCGTCTCGGGCGAGCTTTCGCGCGCCACCCTCAAGACCATCCGCAAGTCGCTCAAGCTTTCGCAGCGCGCGGTCTCGGTGCTCGACATCCCGCTCGATCTGGGCTACGTCTTTGGCATCGAGGGGCATATCCCCGAGCACGCCCGCGAGACGCTGGTGTTCCCGCCGTTCAAGCCGCAGCCCTGCCCCGCCATCGACGCCGGCCGCACCATGCGCGAGCAGGTGCTGGAGGGCGACAAGCTCCTCACCTACCCCTACCAGTCCATGGGGCCGTTCCTCGATCTGGTACACGAGGCCGCCTTTGACGAGGACTGCATCTCCATTCGCATCACGCTTTACCGCGTGGCCAAGCAGAGCCGCCTGTGCGAGTCTCTCATCGACGCCGTGGAGAACGGCAAAGAGGTCACCGTCCTTATGGAGCTGCGCGCCCGCTTTGACGAGCAGAACAACATCGAGTGGGCCGAGCGCCTGGAAGAGGCCGGTTGCACCGTTATCTACGGCTCCGAGGGCTTTAAGTGCCACTCCAAGGTCTGCCAGATCACCTACCGCGAGGGCATGTCGCTCACGCGCCTGACGCTGCTTGGCACGGGCAACTTTAACGAGAAGACCGCCAAGCTCTACTCTGACTTTATGCTCATGACCGCCCACCCCGGCATTGGCGAGGACGCGAACTTGTTCTTCCGCAACCTGTCGCTGGGCAACCTGCGCGGCGACTACCGCTTCTTGGGCGTGGCGCCCGCCGGCCTTAAACCCATGATCATGCGTGGCCTGAACCGCGAGATCGAGCGCGCCCTTGCCGGCAAGCCCGCCCGCGTGTTCTTTAAGCTCAACTCGCTCACCGACCGCGAGGTTATCGACAAGATCTCTGAGGCATCGCGCGCCGGCGTGCAGGTGCAGATGATCATCCGTGGCATCTCCTGCCTGCTGCCCGGCACTCCCGGCAAGACCGACAACGTGCACATCCGCTCCATCGTGGGCCGCTTCCTCGAGCACGCGCGCATCTACTCGTTTGGCGTGGACTCCGACATGATCTACCTGTCCTCGGCCGACATGATGACGCGCAACACCGAGCACCGCGTAGAGATCGCCTTCCCCGTGCTCGACCCCGACTGCCGCGGCATCGTGCAGAAGTACGTGGCCGCCCAGCTGCGCGACAACGTAAAGGCGCGCGAGCTCACGGCCGCCGGCGAGTGGGCGCCCGTCAAGCGCTCTGTGGGCGAGGCCGTCTTTAACTCGCAGGAGTACCTGCTGCGCCGCGCCTA
>CAVEPV010000013.1:0-5238 GCA_963617695.1 Bacteroidaceae bacterium | reverse complement strand
GGCCGTCTGGGTACGGGCCTGGCTCTCATCGGCCTGGGCCTCAAGACGCTCTTCACCGGCAAGACCAAGTAGCGCGCACCGGCACAAGCTGCCAAGCCCGCCCACAACTCCCGCCCCCTTTTGGTCGGCACGAGCCTTTGCGCCCGTGCCGACCTGCTACTATTAGGCACGTTGTACACGCCACGGGAGGGCATCCATGAAGCTGACGATCGAATCGATGATGTACGGGCCGGACGGTCTGGCGCATGCAGAAGACGGCAAGGCCGTGTTCGTGGCCGGGGGCGTCACCGGAGACGTCGTGGAAGCCCAGATCGAGGACGAGGGCAAGACCTTCGCACGCGCCAAGGTTACCGAGGTGCTCGAGCCCTCCGCACTGCGCACGCAGCCGCCCTGCCCCTTTGTGGACATCTGCGGAGGCTGCCCGTGGGGTAATCTCTCCCGCAAGGCACAGCTTGCAGCCAAAGAGGAAAACCTGCGCTCGACACTCAAACGCATCGGCAAGTTCTCTGACGAAGAGATTGAGCAGTTGGTCTCCCCCATCCGCCACACCAAGGACGACTGGGGTTACCGCAACAAGATCGAGCTTGCGCCCACCGTGCAAAACGGCAAGTTCCGCCTTGGCATGCACGGCCGAGACCCGCAGCAGATCGTCCACGTGGATCGCTGCCCGCTCTTTGAACAGAAGTTCCCCCGCGCCGTTAAAGCCGTGAGCGGTGCGTTGAGTTTTTTGGGCAACTCGCGCGACCTGCAGCTTGAGCGCGTGGGCATCCGCGCCTCGCGTCGCACTCGCGCCCTCGAGGTCGCGCTCTGGACGCCTACAGGCGGCTTTCCGCGCGGCCAGGTCTCGCATATCCTGAACGACGCGCTGCCCGCAACGAGCGTAGTCCGTGTGATGAGCAAGGGCGAGAAGCGCGCCCGCCGCGTCTCCAAGGTGGAGCTGCTGGCCGGCGAGGGCTCGTGGACCGAGGACATCGGCGACGAGAAGATGCGCCTTTCTGCCCCCTCGTTTTTCCAGGTGAACACCAAGGCCGCAGAGATCCTGATCGAGCTGGTCATGGAGGTCCTCGCGCCCCAGCCCGACGAGTGCGCCGTAGACCTGTACTGCGGAGCCGGCACCTTTACCCTGCCGCTCGCCCGCCGCTGCGCCTACGTGGCCGCCGTTGAGGCCTACGGCCCGGCCGTGCGCGACCTGCGCCGCAACCTCGAGAGCGCGAACCTTGAGAACGTCGACGTCATCGGTGGCGACGCGGTGCGCGAGTTCCCCGAGGAGGGCGGCGACGTGCTGGTGGTTGACCCGCCGCGCGCCGGCCTTGACGAAGCGGCCATCGGGCTCATCGCCGGCTCAGGCGCACGCGCCGTGGCCTACGTGTCCTGCGACCCCGCGACCCTTGCGCGCGACCTCAAGCGCCTGCGCGACGAGGGCACCTACCGCATTCAAAATATTACCCCCGTTGATCTGTTCCCCCAGACCTTCCACTGCGAGACGGTGGTTCACCTGGTGCGTGCCTAGACGCGCCGACATACGGGTATAAAACCTGCGATTTTAATCCCAACGAAAGGACTCCCCATGTCTGCCGTAGCCATCCTTGCAGCCGACGGTTTTGAGACCATCGAGTGCCTGACCATCGTCGATATTCTGCGCCGCGGCGGCGTGCGCGCCACCCTTGTCTCGGTGATGCCCACGCGCGACGTGCTCTCGGCCCAGCAGATCGCTGTGAGCTGCGACTGCACCTTTGACGAGGTGGACTTCTCTGAATACGACTACGTGGTGCTGCCCGGCGGCATGCCCGGTACCACCCATCTGCGCCAGGACGAGCGCGTTTGCGACGTGGTGCGCGAGTTCGCCGAGACCAAGCACGTGGCCGCCATCTGCGCTGCGCCTTCCATTCTGGGCGAGCTGGGCTTGCTCGAGGGGCACCGCGCCACCTGCTTCCCCGGCTTTGAGGGGAGCTTCCCCGAGGGCGCCTATGCCGGCGAGAAGACCGTTGTGGTAGACGGCAACATCATCACCGCCTCGGCCATGGGCCAGGCCCTGCCCTTCGCGCTCGCCGTGCTCGAGGACATCGCCGGCGAGGTAGCCGTGACCAAGGTGCGCGAGGGGATCCAGCTGTGATCCTGGCCTCGCAATCCCCCCGCCGCATCGAGCTGATGCGCGAGGCCGGCTATGACATCACCGTCCAGCCGGCAGACATAGACGAGAGCGAGCTGCCCGGCGAGTCTCCCCTGCAATTGGTCGAGCGCCTCGCCCGTGCTAAGGCGCAAGTTGTCGCGGAGGGCCTTTCCATTGCCGAGAGCGCCCAGCCCCAGACCGTGGTCGCCGCCGACACCATCGTGGCCATCGACGGCAAAAAGCTCGGCAAGCCGGCCGATGCCGCGGACGCCTGCGCCATGCTTCGCAGCCTTTCGGGCCGCACGCACCAGGTGGCTACCGGCGTCTGCATCGTGCATGGAGACGTGTGCGAGTCCTTCACCGAAGTGACCGACGTCACCTTCTACGAGCTGACCGATGCGCAGATCGAAGCTTATGTGACCACAGGCGAGCCGCTCGACAAGGCGGGAGCCTACGGCATTCAGGGTGCGGGCGGACGCATACTCGTGCGCGGCATCTCGGGCGACTTTTACAACGTCGTGGGTCTGCCCATCGCCCGCGTCAAGCGAGAGCTCGACCGCTTGGAGGCGTAAGGCACGCTAGCTGCACCGCAAGAGAAAAACCGCTGTCCCCTAGGGCAGCGGTTCTCGTTTAGTTGAACTTGAAGATCTTGTTCGCCAGGTGGTAGAACCCAAGCGTCGTCTTCCTACCGAGCGCGGTGGGCAGGTTGGTGCCCAGGCCCAAAAGACCGTAGCGCGCGTGGCGGTACATGCGATCGTCGTAGGCCTTGAGGTCGGCCCACAGGTCGCGAATCTTCTGCGGCATCTCGGGGTCATCAGAGAGCTTAGAGAACACCGAGCAGATCACCATCATCATGGTGAAGTAACCCATCATGTAGGAGCGCAGGCGCGGCGACTCGATGTCGTCGTACAGGTGGAAGGCCTCCATCATGATGCGGGTCACGCGGAACTGCTGATCCAAGCGGCGCACCATCGTGGCCTCGTTGACGCTTTGGCCCTCGCGGCCAATGAAGTAGCGGTAGAGGTCGATGTCTGCGTAGTAGATGGTCTTGCAGCGCGGCAGGGGCACGTAGGCGTAGATGTTGTCCACGTAGAACGTGTGCGCCGGCATGGGCAGACCGCCGTCGCGCAGAACGTCGGTGCGGTAGCACAGGCTGTGCATCAGCAGGTTCTGGTCGGGACGGAAGCGCCCCATGTCGTCCCAGCTAAAAATCTTCTTGCGCGGCAGGGCCGAGCGGTAGCTGATAGCCGTGTGCGTGCCCTCGTAGACCTTCTCGTACACGTAGTTCGAGATGAACAGATCTACACGCGTGTTGCGCTCGATAAAACCGCGCAGCACCGAAAGCATGGTCGAGAGCGCTTCGGCGTCCAGCCAGTCATCGGAGTCGACAACCTTGTAGTACACGCCCGAGGCGTTGTTGAGGCCGGCCATGACAGCCATGCCGTGGCCGCCGTTCTCCTGGTGCACCGCACGGATAATGCCCGGGTAGCGCGCCTCCCACTCGTCGGCCTTCTGCGGGGTGTCGTCCTGGCTGCCGTCGTCGACGATGATGATCTCGATATCGCCAGCGTAGCCGGAGCCCTCAAGGATCGAGGTGATACAGCGATCCATATCGAGGGCGGCGTTGTAGCTGGGGATACCAAAGGTGATGGTCTTGGACTGAGAAGCGTTAGGCATGGCAGGCGATGATCTCGTCGGAGAGGTTCAGGGCAGAATCCGTCACAGCGTCCATGTCGTAGTAGCGGTACTCGGCAAGACGGCCCACGGGGTGGAAGTTCGAGAGATCCTGAACGCGCTCAAGGTAGCGCTCGTACAGGGCGCGGTTCTCGGGCTCAAGGATCGCGTAGTACGGAGTCTGGCCGCTGCCGGGCTCGTAGGCGTGGCTGTACTCCTTCATGATGACGGTCTTGCCGGGAACGACCTGACCGGTCATGTTCTTGAACTCGGTGATGCGCGTGTAGTCCTCGCTCGTGGTGTAGTTCACGGTGCCCACCGGCTGGAACTGATCTTGGTCGAGGGTTTCGAACTTCATGTCGAGCGTACGGTACGGCAGGGCGCCCAGGTCGAGGTCGAACAGCTCGTCGAGCGGGCCGGTGTAGACGATCTCGCCGCCGTAGACCGTGCCGCAGACCGAAACGTTGGTCTCGCCGATCTCGAAGATGTCGCGGGCGTCAACGCTGCAGAACACGTCGATCAGGTCGTGGTCGAGCATGTGCTCGAACAGCGGCGTGTAGCCGTCGACCGGCATGCCCTGGAAGGGCGCCTGCGGGAAGTAGCGATCGTCGTCGCCCACAAACACGGGCACGCGGCCGGTGATGGAGGGGTCGATCTGGTCGGGGGTCTGACCCCACTGCTTCATGGTGTAGTGCAAAAAGACGTTCTCAAAAACGTAGTCTGCGACCTCGGCCAGGTCGGGATCGCTCTTCTTGCGCAGCTCCATGATGGGCACCTTGACGTCGTGGCCAAAGGTGTCCACGAGCTTCTGGTAGAGCTGCTCACCGCGCTCCTCACCAAAGGCGAGCTTCAGGCTCTGGTGGTTAAAGGGCACGGGCATGAGGGTGCCGTTGATGTTGGCAAGCACCTTGTGCTGGTAGTCGGTCCACTTGGTGAAGCGCGAGAGGAAGTTGTGCACGCGCTCGTTAAAGGTGTGGTAGATATGCGGACCGTACTTGTGGACGAGAATGCCGTTCTCGTCGCAATAGTCGTAGGCGTTGCCGGCGATATGGTCACGGCGCTCCAGAACGGCGACGCGGAACCCGGCGGTCTCGGCGAGGCGACGGGCGCACACGGAACCCGCGTAGCCGGCCCCCACGACGATCATGTCGTAGGCGGCAGGGTTAAAGCCCTCCGGTAGACCAGTTGTGATCTGCATTACAGCTCCTTGCAGGAAAAACGATATGCACGCAGTATAGGCGCGCAAAATGTCAGATGGATTATAGCGCCTGCTGCCTATAATGTGTCCGTGCCACACAAGGAAAGCTCAACACGTGTGGCAAAACGTGCGGTTACGCCGCACGCTCTGTTTAAAGAGATGAGGAGACACATGAGCGACTTTCTAGACCGCATGAAGGCTGCCGCCAAGGCGGACAAGAAGACCATCGTCCTGCCCGAGGGCGAGGATCCGCGCA
>CAVEPV010000012.1:0-42778 GCA_963617695.1 Bacteroidaceae bacterium | reverse complement strand
CGCCCTCTCAAGGCGGAGATCACCGGTTCGAATCCGGTACGGGCTACCATCGAATTATAAGGGCTCCTTCGGGAGCCTTTTTCATATCGATTGGCGCGACTCTTCCTTGATGTCCGGGCTATGTCTTTCCAGACATGCACCAATAAGTCCAAAAAAGTTGAAATTAGGGCTTGCATCGTCGTGTCGCGTGCCGTATTATTCTTTCTTGCGCAACGGCTCCGGCCCAAGCGCTTAGATGCACCATTGGGATGTCGTCTAATGGCAGGACAGCGGATTCTGGTTCCGTCAATGGGGGTTCGACTCCCTCCATCCCAGCCATTGCATCGTACATATGGCCCGTTCGTCTAGCGGTTCAGGACGCCGCCCTCTCAAGGCGGAGATCACCAGTTCGAATCTGGTACGGGCTACCATGAGTTCTTCGGGGCACTCCGAGCCCCTTTACATATGGCCCGTTCGTCTA
The DNA here is from genome assembly GCA_963617695.1 of Bacteroidaceae bacterium. Lineage (GTDB taxonomy): Bacteria > Actinomycetota > Coriobacteriia > Coriobacteriales > Coriobacteriaceae > Collinsella. The sequence continues at coordinate 42,318 of CAVEPV010000012.1, read as the reverse complement.
GCGGTTCAGGACGCCGCCCTCTCAAGGCGGAGATCACCGGTTCGAATCCGGTACGGGCTACCATCGAATCTTTAAGGCTCCTTCGGGAGCCTTTTTTGTGCCCATGGCGCGTGCGAACGTATTGGCGCATGTTGGGCGTGGTATCAGACGTACAATTACAAAGTTACGTGACTGAGACTGAGGAGATCCATGACGGAACCCCTTAAACATACGCACGCCTCTGCGCAGCCGCAGGTAGACGTGCAGGTTTCCGGCGGCGACGATACCAAGACGGCGCGCCGCGGTGCTATCTTTATTGGCCTGGTTCTGGTGGCCTATATCGTGTATCTGGTTGTGACCGGGCAGATGGCGCAGTTTTGGGGCGCCATGGCCACCGTCAGTCCCACTTGGCTGCTCGTTGCCTGCTTCTTCATGTTCCTGTATCTGCTCTTTGGTATCTTGGCCTACGCCATCGCTGTCTGGCTCGATCCCAACTCGCCGGTCGGTATCCGCGATCTGATTTCGGTTGAGGCAAGCGGCATCTTTTTTGGCAACCTTACGCCGATGATGATGGGTTCTACCCCCGCGCAGATCTACCGTCTGACCAAGGCTGGCCAGAATGTGGGCGAGGCCGGAGCAACGCAGTTCACTCGCTTTATTGTGTACCAGTTCGGTCTTGTTGCTTGGGGCGCCATCCTGCTGCTTGCGCGCATGCCGTATTTCGCGCAGCACTACGGCGATATCACCATTCTGTGCGTGTTCAGCTTTGGCGGCCACTGCCTTATCTTGCTGGGCATCTTTGCTGTGGCGCTCATGCCCAAGATGGTTACGCGCCTCGCGCACTGGATTATCAATCTGCTTGAACGCGTGGGCGTCTCCAAGACAAAGATCGAGGGCTGGCGGGGCTTTGTGGATAACGAGATCTACTCGTTCTCCGAAAAGTTCAAGCTCTCGGCTGGGCACTTCTCTTCCATGGTGCTCACCGTCATCATCACGATGCTCCAGCTGGCGTTCTTCTATCTGGTGCCGTACTTTCTGATGCTTGCGTTTGGACACCACGACGTCGACTTCTTTTCTGTTATGGCGGCAAGTGCCTTTGTGCAGCTGCTTTCCTCCGCGGTGCCCCTGCCGGGCGGTACGGGTGGCGCCGAAGGCGGCTTTGCGCTCTTTTTGGGGCACTTTTACGGCGAGGCGGCAACCGCCGGCTATCTACTGTGGCGCCTCATCACCTTTATTGCCCCCACCATTTTGGCGGCGCCGCTGCTGGGTTTGAAGAGCGCCCACCATGCGAGCATCCACGAACGTTGGGACCGCACGCTGAGCCGCTTTGGTATCGGGGCAGGGGAGCGCAAGGCTTTCGATAAGGGTCATGGCAAAAAGAAGGCTCATGCCGGCCATCCGTCCCACGCGGCTCATGCGCATCATGAGGCCGCGGGCGTTACCGTTTCCACTTCGGCGGCGCACGTTTCTACTCAGACTGCGCATGAGGCTAGCGAGACCGCTTCTAGTGCCTCTCAGGTCCCTGCTCCGGCTGCGGCAAGCGTTGCCGTTCCGCGCAAGAAGAAGGCCTCTGTGCGTACCGTTCGCCAGACCGCGGGTGGAATTACGGTGTCTCCGTCGCAGTTCAAAAAGAAGAAGCCGCGCGCCTAAGAACTTTTATCGAGCGGTCTTTCTTTGGCCGATTGCCATCTCTTTGCCAAGATTTGAAACCCTGTTTATAGGGCTTGGTCGGTTGTAATTCGACGGTGTGCTCTAGCGCCATAGTGCGTGCGGGGCGAGAGATCAGACGCCTCTCGGTGCTGGAAGCGCGCAAGGCTCCCCTCGGTTGCGAAAAGAGAGCCCTGCGCGCTGTTTCACGCGCGATTTTCCGTTGTTGGCTTTACTGGTACCTGAGGCACTCCACGGGATCCATGCGGGCTGCCTTGCGTGCCGGATAGAAGCCGAAGATCAGGCCGATAACGACCGAGAATCCGATGGCGAGCGCCACAGTGGAAAGCGAGATCGCGGGCGTGATCGCTGCGCCTTCGTCGGCTCCCAGCGCGCTCGCAATGCCGATGCTTCCACCCACAATCGAGAGCAGCCAGGCCGCTAGGTAGCCCAGCACCGTTCCAAGAATGCCGCCCATTACGCAGATAAGGGCGGATTCGGTGAGGAACTGCATGCTGATGTCGCGTCTGGTGGCGCCCAGCGCGCGGCGGATGCCGATCTCGCGGATGCGCTCGGTTACGTTGGTGAGCATCATGTTCATGATGCCGATACCGCCTACGAGCAGTGAGATGCCCGAGACGGCACCCATGATGAGCTGGAACGATCCCATAAAGCTGTTGAGCGAGTCAATGCTGCTCTTCATGGTGTAGGTAAAGACGGACTCACCGCCCTCCTCATCACCGCTGTCATCGAGCCCTAGAATCTCGGTCATCTTGGTCTGCATTTCGCTTGCGAGGGCTTCTACGTCGCCCCCGTCCTTGATAAGGGCCGCGGCGCTGTAAATGCTGCTGTCGGCACTCCAGTCGCGTTGGAGCGTCTCCATCGGGATGTAGAGGCTGAAGTAGTCGTCGTTGACATAGTTCTCTTCGTAAACGCCCACAATGGTATAGGTCTTGTTCTTGAGCGTGAACGTCTTGCCCACGGCGTCGTCGTCGGGATTACCGTAGAGCGCCTTGAGGGCTGATCTGCCGACCACGGCCAGGCGAGAGGCGCTTTGAGCCTCCTGCTCAGTGTAGAGTTTTCCCTGCGCAAGAGAGGCACCCGAAAGTTCGATATAGGCGCCCGAACAGCCGGTGACAAGCACGTTTATGGTCTTGCCGTCCTTGGTTATATCGGTGTTGATGTTGCACTCGGGCTCTAGCTGTTCGAGCTCGGGCATGGCCTGCTTGAGCTTCTCTAGGTCGGAGTCGCTCATGCTCTTTTCAGAGTTGAGATGGATGACGCGCGCGGCGTTAAGACCTAAGCTTCCCAGCATGCTGTTCTGGATGCCGCCGATAAAGGACGTCATGGCGATAACGGCCCCGATGCCGATCACGATGCCCAAGATGGTGAGAAGGCTGCGACCTCGGTTTGTGTCGAGCGCGCGCAGGGCCTCTCGCAAAAGGTCTGAAAGGCTCATAGCGTACCTCCCGTGATAACGGCGGCGTGTTTGCCGATCGGGGCGTCGCTCAGGCGCCCGTCGCGGATGATGACCGCGCGATCGGCCTGCGAGGCAACGCTCGAGTCGTGCGTAATAAGCACGATGGTCTTGCCGGCGCGCTTGAGGGCATGGAAGGTCTCCATCACCATCTGGCCGGTTGCGGAGTCGAGGTTGCCCGTGGGTTCGTCGGCGAGGATGATTGCCGGGTCGTTTACCAAGGCGCGTGCGATGGCCACGCGCTGCATCTGGCCGCCGGAGAGTTCGTTGGTGCGGTGGTCGTAATGGTCGATGGGGAGCGCCACTGAGCGCAGGGCATGCACGGCCAGACGCTCACGCTCGCTGCGCGGGGTGCCGGTGTAGGCGAGCGGCAGCATCACGTTGTCGAGTACGCTCATGCGCGGCAGCAGGTTGAAGCTCTGGAATACAAAGCCGATGCGCGTGGCGCGCACCTCGGCGAGCTCGTCATCGGTGAGCTGTGCGACGTTGAGGCCCTCAAGCATGTAGGAGCCGCTGGTGGGGGTATCGAGGCATCCAAGGATGTTCATCAGGGTCGACTTGCCCGAGCCAGAAGGGCCGGTGATGGCCAAAAACTCGCCGGGCTCCACCTTGAGCGAGATGTTGTGAAGCACGTGGGAGAGTCCGGCCTCGCTCTCAAAGATGCGATGGACGTGGCGAATGTCGATAACGGGGCGCATCGCTATTCCTCGGTGCCCGAGTATTCGTCTGCGAGCTGATTGCTGCCGAGCGAGACGATCAGGACATCGCCATCGTGCAGGCTTGAGACAGGGAGCGTTGCGTTGGATGTTGAGGATTCCTCGGCGTCTGTGGACTCGTCGTTCGCGTCGCCAGAGGCGTCTGCATCGGGGTCGTTAATATCCCCCGAGATGGTCTGGTCGTCGGTGGCACTGTCGCTATCGTCGGGGCGGCCTACCACGGCGTAGTTATCGTCCTGGGCGATTATCTGCACGGGCACTTCCTTGTAGGCGTGCGTTTCCTCATCGGTCTCCACACGTACGTAGTAGTTCGTGCCGTCGTCGGTAAGAAGCGCCTGCATGGGAACCATGATTACGTCGTCTATCTGCTGAGTGGTGATGGAGACCTTGGCCGTCATGCCGGGTTTGAGGCGGCTGTCGGGCGAGGGGATCAGTACGCTCACGTCAAACGAGGCTGAGGAGCCGTCGCCGTAGTAGTCGGTCGAGCTGCTGGCGACGGTCGCGATGGTCTCGACCGTACCCTGGCTTGTGAGGCCCTCAATGGCGGGGAACGTGACCTCGACCGACTGGCCGGTTGCGATCTTGGTGATGTCCTCTTCGCCTACTGACACGGTCACGCGCATCTGGGAGAGATCTGCGATCTGCATGGGGGCGCTGGAGCTGGAGTCGCTCGAGCCGCTGACGGCGCCGCCGCTGATCATGTCGCCGCTTTGTACGTTGAGCCCGATAACCGAGCCTGCGCAGGGCGCGTACACGGTGCGCTCGGCGGCCTTTGCCTGGGCCTGGCTGAGGGCCGACTGAGCGGACTCTACGGTTCGCTGAGCGGCGTTGACCTGCTCCTGGGCGCCTGCGGTGTCACCCTCCTCCCAGATTTGGTTGCCTTCCTCATCCTCGGTCGTGGTGCCGGCTCGTGCGGTCTCGAGCGCCTTCTGAGCGGTGGCAAGGTCTGCTTGAGCGTCGCGCAGCGTGCGTTCGGCCTCAGACACGGCTTGGTCGAGCTCATCGTTTTTGATAGTCATGAGCACGTCACCTGCGGCCACGGTTTGGCCACTTACCACGCGTACCTCAGAGACGGTGCCATCGACGGCGGGGGAGATGGTGGTGGCAGAGAGAGGCTTCAGCGTCCCCTTGGCGCTCGTCTGCGTCTGGAAGGTTCCGCGCGTCACGTAGTCGACGATCGGCTCGTAAGATACGTCTTCTGATTGCTGACTCATCAGGTTGATTGCAACGAGCGCGATTACAATGACGCCGAGGACAACACCGGCGGCTATACCGCGGCGGATGAGCTTCTTGCGGCGACGTTCAGCGCGGCGGGCCTTGAGCGCCGCGTATGCCTCGGCATCGGAGCCGAGCTCGTCATCTTGAGGCGGCTGTCCCGTGAGGGGAGCGCCCTCAGGCGATTCAATGGCGGGAACCGCTTTCTTGATGGTGGGAATGGCTTCCGTCGGCTGCTCGCCGTGCGACAAAGGCGTCTGGTCGTCCATGGGGATCCTCTCGGACGGTTTTGATAGCCCCAAGTATAGCTGCAACAAATGTGGAAAGGGACTGCAGGCGTGTGCTTGCAGTCCCTTTACAGCAAATGCGTTTGCTCTACTGGCATTTGTTAGTTTGCCTTGAGCACGCGCCCTTGTGCCTCGAACTTGTGCATGTCAGATTCGGCCATGCCCTGGCTCTTGTCTTCCTTGCGCTTCTCATACAGCGGGTCGTCGGGATCGTTCCACAGGCGCTCGGCCACGGGTGCCCAGGCTGCTGCCGCGGGAGCGGTCTTTTCGCGGAGCTGCTCAGGCGTCTCCTTCTCCACCAGGTCGGTGGAGTGAGCGCCGGACTCCGCCACCATCTGCGGGAGCTTGTCGGGGTTTTCCAGCATGGGGCAGGGCTTGAGATAGTTGTCGTTGAACGGCTGGCCCTCGTAGTACTTCATGAATAGCGGTGAGCGCAGGGCGTCGAGCAGGCTCACATCGTGAATGTTGGCGTTGGAGTAGTGGATGAACACGCAGGGCTCCACGTCACCTGCGGCGTTGATGTGCAGGTAGCGACGACCGCCGGCGATGCATCCGCCCACGAACTCGCCATCGTTTTGGAAGTCGAGTGTGAAGATCGGCTTTTTGGTACGCATCTCGCGGATGAAGTGATACATGCGCTCGCGCTGCTCGGGCGTGGGCATGAGGTCTGCGGTGGCACCGCGCCCCACGGGCATGAAGTGGAAGTACCAGCAGAACAGCGCGCCCTCGTTGACCATCCAGTCGATGTTCTCCTCGGTGGCCACGGTATCGGCGTTGGCGCTCGTCCAGCAGCACGAGATGCCAAAGGGCAGCTGATGTTCACGCAGCAGCTTCATGGCGTTCTCGATCTTGCCGTAGGTGCCCTCGCCGCGGCGAGCGTCCGTGGTGTGCTCGTTGCCCTCGGCCGAGATGGCGGGGACAAAGTTGCCCACGCGAATCATGTCCTGGCAGAAGGCCTCGTCTATCAGGGTCGCGTTGGTGAAGCACAAAAACACGCAATCGGGGTGCTTCTCGCAGATGCGGATAAGGTCGGCCTTACGCACCAGCGGCTCACCTCCCGTGTAGATGTAGACGTGTGTGCCGAGTTCTTTGCCCTGCGTGATGATGGAGTCGATGTCGTCAAAGGAAAGGTTCTGCTTGTGGCCGTACTCCGCAGCCCAACAACCGGTGCAATGCAGGTTGCAGGCGCTCGTGGGGTCAAGCAGGATGGCCCAGGGGATGTTGCACTGGTATTTCTCGCGGCTCTTTTCCTGCTGCGGCCAAGCCAGGATATTGCCGTCGACGATGAGCGCCTTGAGAAGTTTGGTGCGCATCTCGGGGTTCAGTGAGAACAAGCGCATGATGAGTTCGTACCAGTTGCCACGGCTCTTGATAACATCGCTCACCGCAGCGCGCTGTACCGGAAAGACGTTGTCTGGCACGAGTTTATTGATGAGGTCCATGATCTTGTCGACGTTTTCCTGGGGGTTCTCGTCCAGGTAATCGATCAGTTTGTTGAGTGCGGCGCGTTCGGCGGCCTGTTTGATGGGCATAGTCTTCCTTCTCCCTCTTGTTGCGCGAACAGACGGCGGGCAGGCAGACGTGGTAACGGGTTCCTTATGGATGGTGTCTGCTAAATCTGCCGTCCGTCTTAATCGCTAGGGGAATAGTACCCAAACGTGATATATTCAACAAACGTTGAATTGATTTTTCGATTATTATTGTGTCAATTCAACAAAGGCGCTAGCCCGTGTGCAATACACCATAAAGGAGCTCGAAATGTCTGCTAAAGCTGTCAAGGCCGCACCGCGTGTCGATCGTCGCGTCGTGCGTACGCGACGAGCCATCATGGAGGCCTTTGAGCGTTTGCTCGAGAAAAAGGATCTGGCAGACATTACGATCAGTTCAATCGCCCGTGAGGCCGATATCGACCGCAAGACGTTCTACCTGCACTTTGGCAGTATTGACGGACTGCTCGACGCCATCGCGGAGGACGCGGTGTCCTACATCTCGTCTTCGGTGGAAGAGGCGCTCGGCCACGAGGCGACCTCAACCGAGGACGTAGAGCTTGCTGCCAACACGTTCTTTGGTGTGGTCAACCGGGCGGTACGCGAGAACATCATGCTCAACAAGCGCCTCTTTGAGGTGCTTCCCGCCGAGGAGCTGATCAGCCGTATCAGGAAGCCGCTTGAGAAAAAGCTTCTCAACGGGAGGCTGGTGCCCACCGATCTTTCCGACGAGCTTTTTGAGTACTACCTCTCCTTCATGCTGAGTGGCATCGTCGGTATCTACCGCGCTTGGGTGCTCGGTGACGGAAGGGTGCCTATCGAGGATGTCTCTGCCGTGGCAAACGAGCTGATGCTCAAGGGGCTCTCTTCGCTGGAGGGCCGTCTGTAGGGGATGTGGCTCGATGGGTGTCGGTCGCAACCTGTCCAGCTTGTTCACGCCTTCCGTGGATGGTATTTGGTGATGGGCCTTTCTTCTTGCCGCTAGGTGGCTATGCAAAAACCCGCAAGTCCGATTTTCCGGGCTTGCGGGTTTTCCTGTTTCAGCTGATGCGATCGATTGCTGTTAGTTGTGCACGATCACGCAGTCGCCGATGCTGATCATGTTGAAGAGCTCGGCTGCCTTGTCGGGCGGGAGATTCACGCAGCCGTGGCTGCCCACGCTCTTGTAGGCGTCGGGGTTGGAGAAGTTCTCCGTAGCCTGCCAGCTGGCGTCGTGCAGGCCCACGGCGCCGCCGATAAAGCCCATCCAGTAATCGACGTACGAGACATAGATAGGCTGGCCTGTGCTGGGGTCCTTCTTGCCGGTGAGGGTGACGTTAGTGTCCCTGCTGTTGATGGCGTAGATACCGGTGGGGGTGTCGTTGCCCTCGTTGGGGTTGCCGCTGATGATGCCCGACTCCCACAGCAGGTTGCCGTCGGCGTCGTAGTAGTAGGCGTGCTGCTCGCCGAGGTCAACATCAACGTAGGCTCCCCAGTCAGCCTGGCCAAAGTCGGTGTACTTGACCGCGGTCTGCTTGGTGGGGATCTCGATGTCGCCAGTCTGCTTGTTCGCGACGGCCTCCTGAATCTTGGTGGCCAGCGAGTCCTCGTCGCTGATCCAGCCGTAGGTGCCGCCCGAGGCGGTGATCTGCTTGCCGTCGCCTCTCGTGTAGGTGCGGGTGGAGCCGGCCGTGTCGAGCTTGGTAGAGGCAAGCTCGCGAATCCAAGCGGAGAGCTGATCCTGGTTCAGGGTGGGGTTGAGCGAATCGTCAAAGGTGATCCACTGGCACATCTGCTTGCCGTCGAGCGTGGCAACGGTCTGGCCGCCCATGGTGAGGTTGACGTTCACGCCCAGAAGCTCGTTAGCGGCATCGCAAGCGGTCTGCAGCTGCTCATCGGTAGCACCGCCTGCGAGCTGTTCATAGGCGGAATCATCGATGGTGCAGGTGGGCTGGGCGGCCTCCAAGGCACTGGTCGCGGTGGCGAGTACGGCGTCGTAGCTCAGACGCTGGCTGCTGCGGGCTTTCTGCACGGTGAACTTGGCCTGGGCCTCGTCGTAGGCGCCTGCGGCATCGAAGGTGCCGGTGCGGTCGGTGTTGAACTCATCGATGGCGGCGCTGAGCTGCTGAGTAAAGTCGTCGCTGTTGTAGGTCGCCTTGACGGAGGCGTTCTTCTCGGCCTCCACAGCCTGCTGATTGCCCGCAACAAGGCTTTGAATCAGGTGCACAGGCCAGCCAAAGGCGGAATCGGCCGCAAGGACGGCCGAGGCCAGATTCTGGGCATCGATGGAGTAGGTACCCTCGGCCGGCGTATACGTCCAGTCAAGGCCGCAACCGCTGACGTTCAAGGAGTAGCTCGTGATGGAGCTCTCGATCTTCTCGGCGGCGGACGCGGCGGAGCTCATAGAGACGTCGACACCCGCGATCTGGGTGTTGGGATAATAAAGATTCGAGAACGCGATGACGCCCGCGATGTAGATGACGAGAACAACGCCTGCGATGACGGCAGCGGCGATCTTGGCGCGCTTGGTGTCGCGGGGCGGCTTCTCCTCGCGGCGCGGAGGAAGGTCTACGGGGAGCGCCGTCTCCACGCTGGGGGCAGCCTGACGAGGCGCGGCCGCGTGGGCCTGGCCCTGGCGGCTGTGTGCTCGGACGGACTGCACGGGCTGAACCTGCGTGGCCTGCGAGGCGTTTCCTGCGGGCTGAACAGGGATACGGCTGGTGACGTCTGGCTGAGAGGGCTGCGCGCGGTGCGCTCCGGTGTAATGCTGGTTCTGGTTGTTAGCCATCTTCGATGCGACCTCGAAATGCTCCAAATGGGTAATTCGTAACTCGCCGATTATACCTGTTTCGTCTGGACATTCCCGGCTCTGAATAGGGGTTCGAGAATCTTCGTATCAGCCACAGATTCCGCAGCATTTGCAGGCAGCCTGAGCCGCTGGTGCCTGTGCGATTCCGCCTTTGGCTGTCTCACGTAGCTCGGCGGGAAGTGAGCGTCCCACAGTGAGCATGACGTGGGCCATCTCGTCAAAGGGGACAAGGCTTTTTACGCCTGAAAGGACGAGTTGGGCGGAAGAGAAGGCTGCCGCGACGCCGATGACATTGCGCGTCTGGCAGGGCACCTCCACGAGGCCTGCCACGGGATCGCATACGAGGCCAAGCAGGTTAGAGAGCGTAAGCGATGCGGCATCGAGCGCCTGCGTGGGCGACCCGCCGTGCAGCTGAACCAGAGCCGCCGCGGCCATAGCGGCAGCGCTGCCCACCTCCGCTTGGCAGCCGCCCTCGGCCCCGGCCACGCTTGCCTCGGTGGAGAGCAGAAGGCCCACGGCTGCGGCACAGTAGAGGGCTGCCCGTAGGTCGTCCTCGGATGCTCCGAGCGCGTCGACCTCGGCAAGCAGGCATCCCGGTACCACGCCGGCCGAGCCTGCCGTGGGAGCCGCTACGATTACGCCCATCGAGGCGCTGCGTTCGAGGACGGCCAGCGCGCGGGCGCATGCGTCTGCCTGCACGTGTCCCATGAGGGTGGGGGAGAGAGCCTGAGAGGTTTCTTGGACGCGTTTTGCCTCGCCGCCGATAAAGCCTCCCAGCGAGGGCTGAGGGTCTTCGATCGGGGCAGAGGTTTCGTCGCGCATGACCTCCACCACGCGGTCCATGGCGGCCCGCGCACGCTCGGTGCCGGTGAGACGGAGCTCGCGTTGCTCCATGACGCCACCGATGGTGAGCCCCCATTCGGCACACGCATCGATGAGCTGCTCGCCGTTGTCAAAAAGCTCGGGGGTGCTCACGCCCGGTGCGAGGGAAGAGGCTGAACCTGGCAACTCGATAAAGGTCGCGTAGTCGACGTTGGTAAGGTTGCGCACACGGGGCAGGACGGTCGCGTCGGGCGAACCGTCGGTTTCAAATACAGAGTAGGCCTGGCCGCCAAGCTCGGTGCGGTACGTGCGGCAAAAGGCGATGTTTACCTGCGAGTGAGCGAGCAGGTCGGTGAGGGCTGCAAGGGCGCCGGGGACATCGCGGTGCGCCACGAACAGCGTGCTGTACATACCCGAGATGTCTACGCCCACGCCGTTGATGCGGCTGATGCGCATCTTGCCGCCGCCGAGGCTCTCTCCGCGAACGGCGATCGAGGTGCCCGCGGCGTTTTGCATTTCGATGTCGACGGTGTTGGGGTGGAGCGTGGCGTCATCGCCCGCGGCGACAAAGCGCACGTCGAGGCCGGCCGCACGTGCCAGATCGAACGAGGAGCGGATGCGCTCGTCGTCGGTGGCAAGGCCGAGGATGCCGGCGACGAGGGCGCGGTCGGTGCCGTGCCCTCGGTAGGTGTGGGAAAAGCTGTTCCACAGGGTGAAGGTCACCTGGGTGACGTCTCCCCCGATGAGGGACGCGGCCACCTGCGCGCAACGCAACGCGCCTGCGGTGTGCGAAGAGGAGGGCCCGACCATGACGGGGCCGAGAATCTCGAATGCCGAGGTCGTGGCAAGAGTCTGGGGCTTAGACGCCATGTTCGGGCTCCTTATGTTCGCGCGATGTGTGCTGTGGCTAGAGCGCCATGGTGCGGGCGTGCGCGATGCGCGCCATGCAGTCTTCACGGCCGACGAGCGCCATGGTCTCGCCAAGCGGAGGGCTCACCATGTTGCCGCAGACGGCGACGCGCACGGCCTGGAAGACGATGCGTTTCTTGAGGTCGAGCGCCTCGGGCAGAGGCTCGAGGGCGGCGTCGATCGCCTCGGGCTTCCAGTTCTCGGCGTCAAGGGCAGCAAGCGCGTCTGAGGCGGCGTCGAGGATGGAGCCCATGCCTTCCTTGGCAAGGCCCTTGGCCACGGACTTCTCATCGTACTCAAGGGTCTCGGCGGTGGCAAAGATCGGGGCGCAGATGCCCGCGATGTCGGCGGGGAACTTGGTGCGCGGCTTCACGATTGCGGCAAGCGCGTCGATCCATGCCTCGTCGTACTCAACGTTGCCCTCGATGAGACCGGCTTCATGCAGCTCGGGAACCATAATCTGATCGGCAAAATCGGCATCGCTCAGCGAATGGATGTACTCGGCCTGAATCCAGTCGAGCTTCTTGGGGTCAAAGGTCGCCGGGTTCTTGGAGACGTGGTCGAGCGAGAACTTGCTTGCCAGCACATCGCGCGGAACGATGGTGGTTTCGCCGTCGAGCGACCAGCCCAGCAGTGCCAGGTAGTTCACAAACGCGTCGGCCAGATAACCGGCGTCGCGGTACTCCTCCACAGAGGTGGCGCCGTGACGCTTGGAGAGCTTCTTGCCGTCGGCGCCCAGGATCATCGAGATGTGCGCGAACTCGGGCACGGGTGCGCCCAGAGCCTCGTAGACCATGACCTGGCGCGGCGTGTTGGACAGATGGTCGTCGCCACGAATGACGTGGGTGATGCCCATCATGGCGTCATCGACCACGGTGGCAAAGTTGTAGGTGGGGGTGCCGTCGGAGCGGAAGATCACGAAGTCATCGAGCTCACGGGCGTTAAAGGTCACGTCTCCGTGAACCGCATCGTGGATCACGACGTCGCCGCGGTCTGCGGGCACCTTGATACGCAGGACGTAGGGCTCGCCGGCCTCGATGCGCGCGCGTGCCTCGTCCGGGTCGATGTCTCGGCAGGTGCGCTGGTAACCCTGGAAGGGATCCTTGCGCTCCTGGGCGGCGGCACGGTCTGCCGCGAGCTTCTCGGCGGTGCAGAAGCAGGGGTAGGCGCGGCCTTCATCCATGAGCTTTTGGGCAGCTTCACGATACAGGTCCAGACGCTCGGTTTGCGCGTAGGGGCCATACTCGCCGCCGACCTCGGGACCCTCGTCCCAGTCAAGGCCGAGCCAGCGCATGGCGCGCAGGATGATCTGCGTGTTCTCGTCGGTGGAGCGCGTGGGGTCGGTATCGTCGATGCGCAGGATAAAGGTGCCGCCGTTGGCGCGGGCGAAGGCCCAGTTGTAGATGGCGGTGCGTGCGCCGCCGATGTGCAGCTTGCCGGTGGGCGACGGTGCAAAGCGGACGCGGACGTCTGAGCTCATGGATGCTCCTTGGGTTTCGGGATGTGTTCGCAACGCATGCATTATAGGACACTCCAACATCTGGCGGCACGCGCCCGTGTTTTGGGGAAAGATTGATAAGATTGATAGATTCAACCTGAGCGTCTGTACGGGAGGTACCGTGCTCGAGAATCAATTTGACCCAACCGCCGCGAGCGTCGATGGTCCGTCTGCGCCGCTGCTTTCCGTGCGCGACGCTTCTTATACCAAGCCCGGTTATCGCTCCTTTGAGTTTGTCTCGTTCGAGGCGCGCGCGGGACAGGTTGTCTGTGTTCACGCGGGCAACCACGTGCCCGTGCGCGATCTGCTGCTTGCGGTTGCTGGCGCGGTTCGGCCTACGCACGGCGCCATCGCCTTTCCACAGGCTTGCGGCAACAAGGGTCGCTTCTCCCTGCGCGCCCCTGCGGCATTGGTAGGGCTTGGTGTGTTCAGCGGCTACTGCGAGGTCGATGCGCACCGTACCGTGGAGGAGGCCGTTTGTCACGAGCGAGCGGCGTGCGGCGGTGGTCGGGGACGGAGTGCTTGGGACTCGCTGGAGTTCCTGGCGTCGTTCGGCATCGCGACCCACGCTGACCGGAATGTCGATTTGCTGGAGCCGTCTGCCTGCGCGCAGCTCTCGGCCGCCTTGTCGCATGTGGGGGAGCCGCCTGTGTCCGTGGTGGATTTTTCCGATGCGTTCTGCTGCGGGCTTACCGCAGACGAGGCTGCGTCTTTGATGGCCGATCTGCGTGACGTTGCCGCAGCAGACGGCACCTGCTTTGTTGTCGGCACGTGCGATCCGCTTTTGTTGCGCGCGGCCGATGTGCCTGTTTCTCTTGATGTTGTCGCCGGCGAGGCATCGCCGCTGCCCAATGATGCGGAGGTGCGCTAGCCTATGCGTCTTGCAGAATCGTTTTCCCGTTCGTTTTCCTCGCTGGCGCGCTCTCGCCATGCGGTGCTGCGCATCGCCTGCCTTGCTCTCTTTCCGTTTGTGGTGGCCGTGGCGGTCGCTTGGAGCCTGAGTGCGGCGTTTGGTGGCCAGAGCCGTATCCCCGTGGCCGTGGTCAACCTCGATACCGGTTACACGACCGAATCTGGCTCCAAGATTTCTGCCGGTCAGGACGTTGTGGACTCCCTAGAAGACGGTGAGGACCTGGCCTGGGATTTTGTGGACGAAGAGACTGCCGATGCCGGTCTCGATGACGGAACGTACGCTTTGGTGCTCAAGATTCCGGCCGACTACTCACAGGACGTGGCAAGTGTGAACACGAGCGCTCCTGCCAAGGCTACGATCGACATCGTCTCGAGCGGGGCTGAGAACATCCTCGCCACGCGCGTGGGTTCGGCTACGCTCAAGCAGGTGCAGGAGCGCATTCGTCGCGACCTGGGGGAGAACTACCTGCTTTCGGTCTTGAGTACCGTGCATGGCCAGGCGAGCACTCTGACGCTCACCGCCGATGGCGCCGTGATGCTCGACGAGGGCTACGACGCGCTCTCTGAGGGTGCCGACGCACTCGGGAGCGGTCTTTCGCAGGTTGCCAGCGCCGCCGACGCGCTCGGTGAGGGTACGGAGCAGATCGCCGCGGGCGCGGGCGCGCTCGGCGACGGTGCCGAGCAAGTCTCACAGGGTCTCGATACGGTAAGCGAGCAGCTGGTTTCTCCGCTTGCCAGTGGTGCGCAAGCGCTTGCCACAGGCCTTGATGCCATAGGCGGCGCGGCGCGGGGCATGGGCTCGAGCCTGGCTCAGATCGGCTCTGCCCTGACGCAACTTGGCCAGGGTATCTCGGCAGACAGCGCGGACGCGGCGGCCCTTGCTGTCCTGGCGCCGCAGCTCTCTCAGTCAGCGGGCTCGCTGTCCGTCTCGCTGGCAGCTCTACTTTCGGCATCCGCTCGCGTGGATTCGGCTGCGGAGACGATGCTCGCAGGCGTCGACGCCGCGCAGACCAAGGCCACCGAGGTTGCAGATTCCGCTTCCGCGCTCGCTCAGGTGCTCGATAACGATGCTGCGGTGGGCTCCGATGGGGCCGATGGCATCAAGCAGCAGCTTGCTGATATCGACAAACAGATCGACACTGCGACCGATGAGGTGGCCGCGGTGGCCGATGCACTTGGCGACGTTGATCAGGGCGCCGCAGATAAGCTGCCCGAATTGAAAGAACAGCTCGATGCGGCAGTTTCTAAACTTCGAGGTCTCAAGGAGCGGCGCGAGCAGCTTGCGCAGCGTCTGGGCGAGGCGGCGACGAGCGCCCAGGAGCTTTCGAGCTCTGCGGGCGACGTCGTGACGGGGCTTGGCTCTGCCGCGGACGCCCGCACGGAGCTCGCGGATGCAAAGACTGCCTACGAGGCGGCGAACCAGCAGGTTTCGGCTGATGCTCAGCAGGTTGTGACCCTTACCGGCCAGGTCGTGCAGCCGACTATGTCTGCGCTGGTCAGCCTTCTTACCGTGCAGCGTGCGCTGCTGGGCTCGGGGCAGATTGGTGACGCTGGCTACACCCCTGGTTTGGCCGATACCGTCTCTCAGCTTGGCGTCGGCGTGAGCGCTATGGGCGATCAGCTTGTCTCTTCTGGTGCTGTTGGCTCGGGCGCGGCCGGTCTTGCCGTGGGCACCGAGGCCCTTATCGAAGCTCTTTCACCCATGGCAAGCGCCGTCTCGGGCATCGGTAGCGGTGCGACCGCGTTGCAGACGGCACTTTCTGCCGTCGGATCCGGAGCTTTTGGCCTAGGTCAGGGAATCTCTTCCATGGCGAGCGCTACGAGCGGCATCTCGTCCGGCGTGTCTCAGCTCAAGAGCGCGTCTCAGCAGGTGGAGGAGGTCATGTCTTCTGCCGGCGAGACCCTCTCCGGCGTCTCCTCTGAGAGCAGTACTCGTGCCAAGGTCGCTTCGAATCCGCTCTCGTTTACGTCTTCGAGCGTGCATGCTCAGCGCTCGGTTCTTGCGTCCATCGCGGCTCCTGCGGTCGCGGCCGCCTTGTGGTGCGCTGCTCTTGCCGCCTCGGTGCTTCTTCCTGCGCTTGACATGCGCCGCGTGGCTCGTGGTCACAGCGTTTCTGCCGTGCTCTGTTCTTGGCTTCCTGTCGTGCTCGTCGTCCTTTTGCAGGCCGCGGTGTTGGCGTTTGCTGCTTGCGCGCTGGGCGTGAGCGGGGAGGCGGCCTTGGGCGCGTTTGCTGTCATGATTCCCGCGGCACTTTGCGCCGCGGCGATTCATCAGCTGTTACGTATTTGCTTGGGCCGCTTGAGCGTGCCCGCGTCTTTGGTTTTGCTTGTCCTGCAGCTTGTCTCGGCCGGTGCATTTTTGCCCGGCTCTCTTGCTCAGGGCGCTTTGATGCCCCTGTCCTGTCTGCCGGTTCCCCAACTTGCAACCGTGCTGCGCCGGGTGTTCGTCTCGCTTGCTCCCGCCTCGAGCTACTTTATGGCTTGTGGCGTGCTTGTCGTTGTCGCTCTCTTCGCGTCCTGTCTGGCAGCCGCACACAGGCGCACGGTGCGACCCGAGCGTCTGGCTACCGTCTAGGTACGGATCTAACAGGCGAGCCTTGGCTGGTTGCGTCCGGGCAGCCTATGCCTTTGGCGCGAGCGCATCACTGCCCGTCTTTTTAGGTTTGAAGTGGCTTTTGGGTGCACCCTGAGCTCAAGGGGAGTGCGCCCTGAGCTCAGGGTGCACCCGCCATGCTGAGGGCTTTGTCTACACCAGCAGCGCGATCAGCGGGATGGTGAAGATTGAAGCGATGATCGTGACGAAGTTTGCCTGCATCATCGGTTTGGGGTCAACGCCGTAGAGCAGGCTGAACAGGACGCCGTTGCTTGCGGCGGGCATGGCGCTACCTACTACAAGCACGCCGCGGGCCAGGTCGTCAGAGATAAAGCCGCCCAGCAGCAAGAGGATCGCGATGGGCACAACGGCTAGACGAGCGGCACCGGCCACGTAGGCGCGCCAGTTACCGAACATCTCGCGCGGATTGTACGAGGCGAGTGTGGCTCCGAGCACGAGCAACACGGCGGGCGTGGTAAAGCCGCCGATGGTGGAAAGTCCGTCGCCGATGATTCCCAGGTCGTGAATATCCAGCAGCACGAGCGCAAGCAGGATAAAGCTTGCAGCGAAGGTGGGGTTCACCATATCGCGCACCAGATCGCGCAGACGGTCGCCGAGCGAGAGCTCGGGGGCATCTTTCGGGCGCTCGGCGCCTGCCTTGACCATGGCGGCACCGATGCTGAAGTTAAAGAGGTTGAACGGAATATTGGCGATTGCGGCATAGAGCACGGCCGAGGGCCCAAAGATCGCCGAGAGCGCCGGATAGCCGATAAAGCCCACGTTGCCAAAGGTGATGGAGAAGTGCCAAGCGCTCTTTTCCTCGCGGGGCGTGCGCATGAGTGCCGTGACGGCAAAGGCCACAACCGCTGCGATTGCATAGCCCGCGCACGAAAGTCCAAGCAAGGTGAGAATCACGCCGTGGTCGGGGAGGGTATCGTTTGAACCTACCGAGGCAATGACCATGCTCGGCAGCGTGATGGTCATGATCAACTTGGTGATCGCCGTGTTCACCTGTTCATTCAGGTAGCCCAGGCGAGCCGCCAAAACGCCTGCGACGATGGGGATGCACAGGGTGAGCATCTGCAGAAAAATGGTCATGAAGTCCATGGTTGCGCTCTCTGAATGGTAGATGGGCCGGTGGGTGATTTTCAGCCGCCTATTCTAACATGCGCCCACGGAGCCTTTGGGTAATATGCACGGCTGAAACACCGTCTTGGGGGTACAATGTGCCACTGCGTACATAGCTCGGCGGAATGGTAACGGTCGCCGGGCGCTCGATGAAAGGGGCATATCATGCCATTGCAGAATCGTTCCACCGCCGATGCCGGGACGTTCGTCTTTACGTCCGAATCGGTAACCGAGGGACATCCCGACAAGATCGCCGATCAGATTTCCGATGCCATCTTGGACGCGATTCTCCTCAAGGAATCACAACTTCAGGCTCAAGGCTACGTGGCGCCCAACGGCGTGCCCGCCAACGTCGACAACGTACGTTGCGCGTGCGAGACGCTCGTCACCACCGGTACCGTGATCGTCGCTGGTGAGATTCGCACTCAGGCCTACGTCGACGTGCAGCAGATCGCACGCGACACCATTCGCCGTATCGGTTACGACCGCGCTAAGTTCGGTTTTGACTGCGAGACCTGCGGCGTTATGAGCCTTATCCACGAGCAGAGCCCCGACATCGCCCAGGGCGTCGACGAGTCCTACGAGACCCAGACGGGCAAGACCACCGACCCCATCGACCTGATCGGTGCGGGCGACCAAGGCATGATGTTCGGCTATGCCTCAAATGAGACCTCGACTCTTATGCCCATGCCGCACTACCTGGCGAGCCGCCTGGCCGAACGCTTGGCTGCAGTGCGTCACGACGGCACCCTGCCGTACTTGCGCCCCGATGGCAAGACCCAGGTGACCGTGCGCTACGAGGACGGGCGTCCCGTGGGCGTTGACACCATCGTCATCTCCACGCAGCACGCGGCCGAGATCGAGGATATGGACGTCATCAAGCAAGACATGGTGAAGCACGTCATTGCCCCCGTCATGGATGCCGAGGGTATCGACTGGAGCGGAGCCGACCTGTACGTGAACCCCACCGGTCGTTTTGTCGTGGGCGGCCCCATGGGCGACACGGGCCTTACCGGCCGCAAGATCATCGTCGACACCTATGGCGGTTTTGGCCGTCATGGCGGCGGCGCCTTCTCCGGCAAAGACTGCACCAAGGTTGACCGCTCTGCCGCCTATGCGGCGCGCTGGGTTGCCAAGAACGTGGTCGCCGCTGGCCTGGCCGACCGCTGCGAGATCGAGCTCGCCTACGCCATTGGCGTATCCAAGCCGCTCTCTGTCATGGTCGACACGTTTGGCACGGCGCACGTGGAGGAGGAGCGTATCGTCGAGGCTATCAACAAGGTCTTTGACCTGCGCCCCGGCGCGATCATCCGCGACCTCAAGCTCCGCCGACCCATCTACGAGAAGACGGCCGCTTATGGTCACTTTGGTCGTGAGGATCCCGACTTCACATGGGAGAAGACCGACCGCGTCGAGGAACTACGCGCTCTGTGCGGCGTAGCGTAGCCTTTGCGTGATGACCGATCAGCTCGCGCTTTTCCCTGAACCGAATACGCCTGAGCAGGAGGTGCCCGTTCGCGCGGGTGCCTCCGCCTTTTCTACTGCTGCCGGCTTTGTTTCGGTGCTCATCGACATTCCTTCGCGTTCTATCTCTGACGCTTTTGCCTACGCGGTGCCCGCAGACCTCGCAGAGACGGCGCAGGTGGGGACTACGGTTTTGGTCACGTTCGGCAACCGCCCGTGTCTGGGATACGTGATCGCTCGTGCCGAGGACTTGAAGGCTCTTCCCGGGGCTGCCGGACTTGACCCTTCTAAGGTGAAGCCTCTGCGTGAGGTGCTTGTAAGACCTGCGTTTTCTGCCGAGTCGGCGCAGATTGCGTTTTGGATGGCCCGCGAGTACGTGGCTTCTGTCTCGGAGTGCTTGCGCCTCTTTTTGCCACCGGGAGCGGCTCCGCGTCTTGTTCGCGGGCAGGACGGCACCTACCGTGTCGAGCGCCCAACGGTTCACGAGGCGCATGAGCGCTGGATCGAGCTCACCGAGGAGGGCCGAACATACGAGCCGCCGACGAACGCAAAGCGCCAGCGCCAGCTGCTCCAAGCTCTCTCCTGTGGACCGGTTACCACGCGTGAGCTGCGCGTTCTTTATACCGATATGTCTTCAGTGGTGCGCTCGCTCGCCAAGCGGGGCGTCGTGCGCGTCGAGGAGCGCCGGGCATGGCGCGGCGTGGGCGAACAGACAACGCTCTCATCCGCTCGTGCCGAGGCTCCTTTGAGCCTCACCGCGGGACAGCGCCAGGCGCTCGATGCGATTGAGACGGCGCGCGAGGCGGGCCGGGGAGACGTGATCCTTGTCGACGGCGTGACCGGTTCGGGCAAGACGGAGGTCTACCTCTCTGCTATCGAGCATGTGCTCGCCGATGGCGGATCCGCGTGCGTTCTTGTGCCCGAGATTTCACTCACCGCACAGACCGTCGGACGCTTTCGCTCGCGCTTTGGTGCGTCTGTAGCCGTGTTTCATTCGCGACTTTCTGCCGGCGAGCGTCTGGATCAATGGGACATGGTCGCCAGCGGAGCCGCCCGCGTGGTGGTGGGTGCTCGCTCGGCCCTGTTCTGTCCCTTCGAGAACCTCGGCATTATCATCATCGACGAGGAGCACGAGCAATCCTATAAGCAGGGCTCCTCGCCCCGCTATCACGCGCGCGAAGTGGCCGCGGAGATGGCTCGTGTGTACGGCTGCCCGCTCGTTTTGGGTTCGGCCACACCGAGTGCCGAGTCCCTGGCCAGAACGCATGCGGGGGAGTACGCCGGCCAGCGCTGGCTGCGCGTCGAGATGCCTGAGCGACCCGGCACCGCCCGTCTGCCCGAGGTAACCGCCGTGGACCTGCGCCGTGAGTTCAAGGGCGGTGGACGCTCACTCTTTTCCAGCCAGCTTCAAGATGCCCTGATGGGGGTTGTGGAGCGCCGTGAAAAGGCCGTCTTGCTCCATAACCGCCGCGGGTTCGCGCCGTTTCTCATGTGCCGCGAGTGCGGCTGTGTGCCCACGTGCCGCCACTGCTCCACTGCGCTGACCTATCACGAGCGCACCCATACACTCGAGTGTCACACCTGCGGTTCCTCGTATCGCATCGACCCGTATCCGGCGCCCACCTCGGCCTGCCCCAAGTGCGGGAGCCGCTACCTTGCCAAGATGGGCGTGGGCACGCAGCAAGTCGAGGACGCTCTGCGTCAGATCTTGCCTACAGACGTGGAGGTCATTCGCATGGATGCCGACTCCACGCGCACCAAGGACGCGCACAAGGAGTTGCTCGAGCGGTTTGACGCTGCGGAGTGCGCCGTGCTGCTGGGCACCCAGATGATCGCTAAGGGACTCGACTTTCCCGAGGTCACGCTGGCTGCCGTCGTTAACGCCGACTACGCGCTCAAGATGCCCGACTTTCGTGCCTCCGAGCGCGCCTTTGATCTGCTGGAGCAGGTGGCCGGGCGCGCGGGCCGCGGTGAGCGACCGGGACGCGTGATTATCCAAACCTATCTGCCTGAGGATCCGGTTATCAAAGCCGTGGTGAAGCACGACCGTTCCGTCTTTACCGAGTATGACTTAGCTCAGCGCGCCGATGCGCAGTACCCGCCCTATGTTCGCCTTACAAACGTGCTGGTTTGGGGTGCGGACGAGCAGGCTACGAGTCGCTATATCCAGCGTCTCGCTGCTGAGGTTAAGAAGCGTATGGATGAGTCCTCGGTTGCATCCTCGCCGACGGCGGCGTCTGAGGGCTCGTTTAGCGCAACCATGGGCTCGCTTGCTCCCGATGCGCGGGAGGCGCCGGTCCTGCTCGGGCCTACGCGTTGCGTTATCGAGCGCGCGAAGGACCGGTATCGTTTTCACTTTATGTGCAAGTCTCCCGTGGGGTACCATATCTCAGATTGCATAAGCGCCGCCCTTGCCGCCGTGGGTCCCAAGCAGGGCATCAGCGTGAGCGTCGACGTCGACGCGTACGACCTGATGTAGATCGATCCCACGGCTGTCGCCGGCGGCACACCATAGTCCCGAAAGGAGCGATTGCGCTCATGGAAATGAACGGCATCGTTTTGTCTCCCGACCCCAGGCTTCGTCAGGAGTGCGCCGAGATCGCCGAGATTACGCCGCAGGTAGAGGAACTCGCCGAACGCATGAAGCAGCTGATGTTCGACAACGGCGGCTGCGGTATTGCTGCCCCGCAGGTGGGCGAGCTGGTCCAGATGGTCGTCATCGATTGCGAGTATACCGACAAGCGCGATTTTGATCCGTTTGTGCTCATCAACCCGGTGATTGTCGAGCAGTCCGACACCCTTATGCCGTATAACGAAGGTTGCCTTTCTGTTCCCGGTATCAACTGCGAGATCATGCGTTCTGATCACGTGGTGGTGGAGGCCTATGATCTTGATGCCAACCTGATGCGCTACGAGTCCGCCGGAGACCTGTTCTGCGTGTGCCTGCAGCACGAGATCGACCATCTGCACGGCATCACGATGCTCGAGCGCCTGGCGCCCGCTAAGCGTGTCGCCGCGATTCGCGACTATCAGGAGGCGCTGGCCAAGGGTGCCAAGCCGGGTCAGACGGAGTAGCCATGCGCATTGTGTTTATGGGGACGCCGGCCTTTGCCGTGCCTTCTCTTCAGAAGCTTAACGCCGAGCACGAGGTTGCGCTGGTGCTCACTCGTCCTGACGCCGTACGCGGGCGCGGCAAGACGCTCGAGCCCTCACCGGTAAAGGCCGCGGCTCTTGAGCTCGGTCTGCCTGTGCTCGAGGCTGCGCGCTGTACCCCTGAGGTGATCGAGGCGCTCCGTGAGGCAAACGCCGACATCTACTGCGTGGCTGCCTACGGCTGCATTCTCCCCGACGAGGTGCTTACTGTGGCACCGTTTGGCATCGTTAACGTGCACGCCTCGCTTTTGCCGCGTTGGCGCGGCGCCGCCCCGATCCAGCGCTCCATCCTCGCGGGCGACGAGCGCACGGGCGTCTCCATCATGCGCATCGGGCACGGGGTCGATACAGGTGCCTATTGCGCCCAGGCATCGACCAGCGTTGCGGGCAAGACCGCCGATGCCCTGACAGTCGAGCTGGCCGAGCTGGGCGCGAAACTTCTGTGCGACACACTGCCCACAATCGCGGACGGCTCCGCGGTTTGGACCGAGCAGGACGAGACTCTCGTCACACATGCCGAGAAGGTCTCTAAGGCCGAGATGCGTCTTGATCCTGCCATGACGGCTGCCGAAGCGCTCTCTCGCGTGCTTGCTTCGTCCGACACGGCGCCTGCCCGCTGCGTTGTGGCCGGCAAGCCCGTGCGCATCATGGGTGCTCAGGCTGCGGAGGCAAGCTCGCCCTCGCTTGCTGCCGGCGCGGTTTCCGTCGTATCCAAGCGCGTCTACCTGGGCTGCGCGGACGGCGCGATTGAGGTTCTTTCGGTCAAGCCCGACGGCAAGCGTCAGATGGACGCTTCTGCCTGGGCCGCTGGTCTGCATGGTGACGCCCTTGGCTGGGAGCGCCTCTCGTGAGCAAGCTCTCACCGGCGCGTCGATATGCCTTTGAGGCCCTGATGGAGGCCAAGGACGGCAAGGCCTTTGTGCGTGACGTCTTGGCGAGCCAGCGAATCGCTCTCGCCTTGTCTGCAGACGATCGTGATCTTGCCTTTGCATCGACTTTGGCTCTGGGGGTCACCGCCACATCGGACTGCCTCGACGAGGCTCTTAACGCGTACTTGGCAAAGCCGGGGAAGGTATCGGCTCGTGTTCGTGCGGCTCTGCGTATCGCCGCCTTTGAGATGCTGTATCTGGATGCCCCCGGTCATGTTGCGGTGAGCCAGGGCGTCGAGCTTGTGCGCAGCCAGGCCCGCTCCGCGGCCGGCCTTGCCAATGCGGTCCTGCATCGGGTAGATGAGGGCCGTGCGTCCTATCTGGCTGCCGAGGACATTCCTGCCGAGTCTCGCTGGGATGTTGCCGCGGCTCGCAGGCAGGGTTTGCCGGTGTGGCTATGGCAAGAGCTCTCCCGCGTGTTTACGGCTAGGGGGTGCGTACGTGAACCGGAGGGCAATCTGTCGCCTGCTCCGCTCGCAGTTCACCTGAACCCTGCGGCCGATGTGGACGGTGCGGGTAAAAATGACTTTTCGCCCAGCGTTCTGCCTGGCTGCTATCTGCCGAACTCCTCTCGAAGCCTTGCGTCTGCGGAGCGCGATGAGGGCGCGCTGGTCGTCTCTGACCTGCATGCTCAGCTGATCGCCACGGCTGCGACGCGTGCGGGATCGTGCCTTGAGGTCGGTTCCGGCCGCGGTACCAAGACGTTTGTCATGGCTGCCCAGGGCAAGCGCTTTGGTCTTGAGCGCCGTCATGTGGCCCTCGATCTGTCCGGTGCCAAGGCGCAGCTCAATCGTGCACGCATGCAGGCTTCTGGTTTGGATACCAACATCGTGTATCTTGCCGGTGACGCCTGTGAGCTTGATTCCGTCCTCGCGCCGCTGGATAAGGCGGGGGAACGGGAGCTCTTTGACACCGTGTTCGTTGATGCGCCGTGCTCCTGTGTGGGCACCATGCGCCGGCATCCGGAGATCCCTTGGCGTCTTGAACCGGGGGACATTAAAAAGAATCTTCCCGAGCTTCAGTTGGCTATGCTGACCGAGGCCGCGGCGCGTGTCGCCACAGGCGGCGAGCTTATCTATTCAACCTGCTCTCCGCTCATGCAAGAGGACGATGAGGTAGTTTCCGTTTTTCTGGCAACGACTGCGGGCGCTCAGTTCGCAATCGAGGCCGTCTCCGACTCGTCTGCCTTTGGGCGTGACGACATGGCTGCCGCCCGAGCATATTTAAAGGAGCGAGAAACGTCTGAGGGCTACTTCGCCCCGTTGGCCTGCGCTCCTGAAGACTTCGACTCTCACTTTTGCGCTCGTCTAGTGCGACGCGCATAGGAAACCTGTGGCCTTGCAGGAGTAACTTTTATAAGCAAGGAGCCCGCTGCAAAAGCGGGCTCCTTGCTCACGACTGTTTTTTCGCGCGTTCTAATTGTTGTGTGGGCAGTCTGCGCAGCCGCAGGAGTGCGATTCCGGTGCGCTGGAGGTGGCAGCAGTGCTCGACGAGCCTCCGCGCTGATCGGTGTTGTAGAAGCCGGAGCCCTCGAACTTGATGCCGCTGGCGTTGAAGACCTTCTCTGCTGCAGCGCCGCAATCCGGGCAGGCAACGTCCGGGCGCTCGGTCATGCCATGCTCAACCTCGAATACCTTGCCGCAGCCGGAGCAACGATAGTCATAACGTGCCATCTGTGAATCCCCTCGTTTTAACCTATGTGCCCACCTGCCGAGCGGCGGGTGGGCACCTCACGTTTTGCCTTTGCTACTGTACCCGAAAGTGGGCAGGTCATCATGAAGACTTTTAGGAAACCTATCCGCGCAAGCGCCCCGTCTCCTCGACGAGCTGTCGCATTGCTAGCTCGGCACCGGCGATTTGTTCCTCGTCAGCCTGCCAAGTCCAGTTGCCTCCGGTGGTGCCGGGCACGTTCATGCGCGCTTCGTCTCCAAGGCGCATAACGTCTTGGAGCGGCATCATCACGAGGGGGGCGGTGCTCTCAAGTGCGCGGCGACAGATGTCGTCGGCGCAGGTGCGCACCGCCTCGGGGTCGTCCTTGCCCCCGTCGTACCAGCGGTCACCGACCCAGCCCATGAGGGTTGCGGTGTCGTGCGTCGACGTGTAGGTGATCGCGCTGTCGCGCACAGGCATGCAACTACGTACGTCTTCGTCGCAAAACTCGAGCACATCCATCCCCGGGAACCCGCATTCGCTTACGAGCGCGCGGACGGCGGGGGTGAGGTAGCCCAAGTCCTCCGCGATGAGCGGCAGATTGCCGAGCTCTGCTTGTGCGCAGCGGAAAAGCTCAAGTCCTGGTCCAGGCATCCAGCGACCCTCAGTACCGGGCTTACCGGCGGGAATGGAGAAGTACGACTGAAATCCCAGGAAATGATCGAGGCGCACATAGTCGTAGAGCTCGAGCGAGCGATGCAGGCGCGCGATCCACCAGCGGTAGCCGTCTTGGCGCATCTGTTTCCAGTTGTATGTGGGGTTGCCCCACACCTGTCCGGTTGCTGAGAAGCGGTCGGGCGGCGTGCCGGCAATCTGGGCGGGCGAGCCGGATTCGTCCAGGCAGAACAGTTCGGGCATGCTCCAGACGTCGGCGGAGTCGTCTGAGACGTACATGGGAATGTCGCCGATAATCTGAATTCCGCGCTCGTTGGCGTAACTTTTGACCTCGCGCCACTCGGTATCAAATCGGTATTGCGCGAAGATGTGAAAATCGACCCGTTCTTTGAGGGCTGGGTCTGCAAGAAGCTCGCTGCTGTAGCGGGCAAAGCGGGCGTTCCACATATGGCGCGAAGAACCATCGTGTAGGTCCTTGATCGCCATAAACGCGGCATAGGGCTTAAGCCAAGCTTTGTTGTGCTCAACAAAGGCTTTGTAATCAGGACTCTTGCTGCCATCTGTGCGTTTGAACTCATCGAAGGCGGCGGTCAGCTCTTCAGCGCTTTCCTGGAGCAGCTCTGTGTTACCGGCAAAGGCGGAGGGGCCGGCGTAAGGGGAACGGTGCTCGTCGGTGGGGTTTACGGGCAGTACCTGCCAGTAGCTCGCACCCATCCGTGCCAGATGGTCTACAAAGCGTCGGGAGGGTTCACCAAGGGTTCCTGCGCCTTCTTCGCGCGGAACGGACGTAACGTGACACATTACGCCCCATCCGTGTTCGAGTGGTTTTTGCAGGCGCTGTTCGTTGTGGAAGTACACGGCGCTGCTGCCCAGGGGGTGCAGCGTGACCTCGGCCGTTGCATCGTCGATGCGTTGCAGATCGCGGCCGCTGATGAGGTCGCAGCCCTGCTCGCCAATAAAGGGAATACGAACTGTGTGAGTATGCTCGATGCTGCGGTTGATCAGTATCGTGACGCGTTCACCACAGGTGCCACGGCGGGTGTACGTCAAGACGTCGTCGTTCAGAGCGTGTGCCTCGATGGTGTCCGTGGCGAACAGCGGCATCGCTCGTCTCAGACTTCCAGCGTTTTTCACCATCGTCAAAAAGTCGGTGTCCTCGTGGCCCCAAGGGTAGGGGGAGCGGTTGCCTGGGTCGTTCAAGCCCTGCGTGCCGGCTTCATCGCCGTAATAGATGCTCGGTACGCCGGGGAATGTCATCTGCATGAGGACGGCGAGCCAGAAGCGCGCCTTGGCAAGCCCCAGGCGCTCCTCGGACACGCGCCAGGTGGCACGCTCGTTTTCTGGCACGGAGTCTGGGTCGGGTGCTCCGCCCAAAACCGAGATGATGCGAGGACGGTCATGGCTATCAAGCAGGTTGAGGGCACAGGTAAGTGCTTCGGGCGGATAGTTTTCCGCCAGGGTTGTGATCGTTTCGGCGGCATCGTAGGCCGTATAGCCGGGCGCGCCGGTCAAAAAGTCGATGACCAGGCTGCGGAATGGGTAGTTCATGGCCGAGTCAAGCTCGTCTCCTAACAGGTAACGGCGTAGCTTACCGTAGCTGATCTTGTTCGAAGCGTCCTCCCAGACCTCGCCCAGCAGCAGTGCGTCGGGCTTTTCTGCAAGAGTTGCGGCTTTGATCTCTGCGATGAACTCATCGCTGAGCTCATCGGCCACGTCGAGGCGCCAACCGTCCGCACCGGCTCGCAACCAATGCCTGATAACGCCGTCCTCACCGAGCAGAAGCTCGCGGACGGCAGGGGAGTCCTCGTTAAGGCTCGGCATGTTGCTGACGCCCCACCAGCACTCGTAGGTGCCATCAGCGTTCATGTGGTACGCGTCGTCCCACTGCGAGCCGGCATGTTGGAAGGCGCCCGGCTCGGGATAGTTCCCGTAGCGGTTAAAGTAAACGGAGTCGTCCCCCGTGTGATTGAAGACGCCGTCGAGAATGATGCCGATACCGTGCGCATGCGCTGCGCCGCAGAGCTCGGTAAAGTCTTCATCGGTGCCAAGCATAGGATCGATATGCAGGTAGTTCGCTGTGTCGTAGCGGTGGTTGCTCACCGCCTCAAAGATGGGGTTGAGATAGATAGCCGTCACACCCATCTCAACAAGATGCGGCAGCTTTTCTTGCAGACCCTTCAGCGAGCCGCCGTAAAAGTCCCAGGTGGTAATCGAGTTGTCGGTGTTGCGCTCGTAGGTAGGCGGTGTGTTCCAGTCCTCTACGATGCGCTTGGTGCTGCCGATGCGCTTCTTCGTGGCTGCGGCCTCGCAGCGCTCGCGCCATGCGTCGTCGCGGGCAAAACGGTCCGGAAAGACCTGGTAGACGAGTCCGCCTTCATACCATGCGGGCCGCTGTTCACGTGGACGGTAGAAGGTTAGCTGAAACGAGGGCACTTCATGGTAGTCGTAGACGGCGCCCTCTCCACCCTGGGCACCTGCCGCGGCGCCGATTCGCAGCTCTGGGTGTCCGGGGACGTTTACGATGAAGCTGTACCACACGATCGCGGGCGTCTCGCGTGATACCTCGGCCGAGAAAAGGCCGCCCCCTTCATGGGCCATGGGGATGAGCGATTCGCCCTCACCGTCTACCCAGAGGCGCAGTGTGCAGCTTGCGGTTTGGGGATCGGCGTCTTCTACCGTGCAACTGAGACGTACCGTGCTGTCGAGTTTGGCGGCTCCATAGGGGGTGCGGAACTGGGGCGATCGGGAGTTGTGTCGAAGCTTCATGTACGTCCTTTGGGATATAAGCAATACCCTGCAAGTGTACAAGATAGGGGCGTCGTGTTCATATAACGCGACGCCCCTGAGGTGCATATTCCATGCGTTGTGTACGAGCTACTCCGAAGGTTTGGTCTCCGTGCCGCCTGCCTTGCGGGCTCTAGGCTTTGCGGCGGGCTTGGTTGTCGCTTTCACCGTTGGCTTGGGAGCGGGGTCGACAGCGGTCTTGTTCGCTTTTTCAGCAGTTACTTTGGTTGTAGCAGCAGAAGCTGTTGAACTCTTTGCGCGGGTCTTGGTCGTAGTGGTAGCTGCCCTAGACGCAGTCGTTCCCGTTGCGGGCTTCTTGGCTGTGGCACGGGTGCGCCTGGGCTTGCTTGCAGCCGCCTTGGCCGAAACGCTTGTCTTTGTCGCGCCGCTCACGGCGACCTTGGGCGTGACCTCGGCGCTCTGTGCAGGCTTGGTTTCGACAGCAGCTTTGGGAGCTGACTCAGCTTCAGCCACGGGCCCGGTCTCAGCGACGGTCGCAGGCTTTGCCTTGGTCCTGGTGGCAGCTTTGGGCTTAGACGCGGTGCGCTTGCGTGCCGGAGCAGGGGCGGGCTTGGGCTCAAGCTCGCAGTCGGGATGCAGTCCAAGGTACAGATCCAAGTAGCGCTGTGCCGAGGCTTTCCAGCTAAAGTCGACGCTCATGGCCTGGACAACAAGGGAGTTCCAAGCCTCGCGGTCGTCCCAGAACAGGCGTGCCGCACGGAACACGGCGTCGCCCATCTCCTCGCCGTTGAAGTGCGCGAAGGAAAAGCCAGTGCCCTCGCCGGTGTATTGGTTGTACGGCTGCACGGTGTCGCGCAGGCCACCCGTCTCGCGCACTACGGGCAAGGTGCCGTAGCGCATGGCGATCATCTGCGAAAGGCCGCAGGGCTCAAAGAGCGACGGCATGAGGAAGAGGTCCGCACCCGCGTACATGCGCTGCGAAAGCGCCGGGTCGAACTGGATACGCGCCGCCATCTGGCCGGGGTACATGTTTTCAAACCAGCGCAGCGCATCTTCGTAATCGCGATCGCCGGTACCGAGCACGGCCACCTGGACGCCTCCTGCAAGAATGCGCTCGAGCGAATAGGTAACAAGATCCATGCCCTTTTGGCGGGTCAGGCGCGTGACCATGACCATGAGCGGGCGGTCGTCGCGGACCTCGAGCCCCAGCTCCTCTTGGATTGCGGCTTTGCAGGCGGCCTTGCCGCTCATGTCAGCAACGGAGAAGTTCGCCGCGATGCGCGGGTCGCTTGCCGGGTCGTTCTTCTCGACATCGATGCCGTTCACGATGCCTGAGAGCACGTTTTGACGGCGCCTGAGTGCGCCATCCAGACCCTCGCCGTACTCGGGGGTGCGGATCTCCTCGGCATAGGTCGGGGAGACCGTGGTCACTGCGTCTGAGTAGTTGATGGCGCCCAACATGTAGTTGATGGAGTCACTATCGGAGCGCAGCTGGCGCGCTG
This sequence comes from Bacteroidaceae bacterium, assembly GCA_963617695.1. Classification (GTDB taxonomy): domain Bacteria; phylum Actinomycetota; class Coriobacteriia; order Coriobacteriales; family Coriobacteriaceae; genus Collinsella. Next base: position 12,742 of record CAVEPV010000012.1, on the reverse strand, counting down.
CGGCCTCCACGGCCTCGAGTCCCAAGATGTCGCCTAGCACGTAGTCGCTGTACTGGCCCTGAAACGCGATGTTGTGGATTGAATAGACCGTTTTGACGTTCTCGTAGAGCGGAAGCCCCTGGTAGAACTCGCGTAGAAAGACGGGCGCCATGGCGGTGTGCCAGTCGTTGCAGTGGAGCACGTCGCAGGTGAAGCCTTCGGGAAGATGCTGCAGCGACTCGGTTATCGCCTTGGAGAAGAACGCAAAGCGCTCGCCGTCGTCAAAGAAGCCGTAAGGGTAGTCGCGCTTGAAGTAACGCTCGTTGTCGATAAATAGGTAGGTGATGCCCTCGTGCTCCAGACGCTCGAGGCCGCAGTACTCGTTGCGCCAACCCAGGGGCACCATAAAATCGCAGACGTGTTCCATCTGGTCGCGCCAGGCGGCGTCAATCGTGGAGTACTTGGGCACCATGACGATGACCTTGGCACCTGCTTTCTGCAGCGCTGCAGGAAGGGAGCCTGCGACGTCACCCAGGCCGCCGGTCTTCACGAACGGCGCGGCCTCCGCACTTGCGAACACCACATGGAGAGGATGTTTGACCGCATCGGTCATAGTCTGTCCTTTCAGGTAGATGCCGCCCGTTGGCGTGTGCGAACGGGCGGCGGGGTCTCGTCGATCTTGCTAGTCGATCTTTGCGAGCGGAATGGGCCCGATCGGCGCCTTGCTCACAATAAGCGTGGCATCGGGCGTGCCGCGAAGCTCGGTCTGCGCGGGAACCACGTTGTTTTTGTCGATAATCGCATTCTCCACACGGGCACCGCTCTTGATCACGCAGCCCTGCATGATGATCGAGTTGGTCACCTGGGCACCCTGCTCGACCACGATATCGCGTGCGAGGATGGAGCCGCGCACCGTTCCGCGAATCACGCAGCCGGCCGAGATGAGGGAGTTGCATACGTTGCTGCCGGTGGCGTACTTCGCAGGCGGCACGTCGTGTGCCTTGGTCATGATGGGGCGCTCCGGGCAGAAGAGCTGGTCGTTCATCTCGGGCTTGAGCATTTCCATCGAGCGGCGGTAGTAGGAGTCTTCGTCAAAGATTCCTACGGCCAGACCCTTGAACTCGTAAGAGCACACGTCAATGCGGCCAAACTCGGGTTCGATGGCCTCAAAGAGGTCGAGATGGTCGACGCTCGCGTAGCTATCGATGATGTGGAGCAGCAGGTCGCGGTCGATGACGCAGCAGTCCAGGAACTTGTTGTCGCCAAACGAGCAGCCTGAGCGCAGGGCCTTCACACGGCCGGCATCGCCGATCTCGAGCGCGGTGACATCGTCATCGTGCGCGCGCTCGGCGCGGCAGTAGACCATGGTCGCTTGGGCGCCGGAGCGCTTGTGCGCGTCGATGATCTCGGCCAGGTCGAGATTGAAGATGATGTTCGAGCCGCACATGACAACGTAGGGGAGCTGCGAGCGCTGGAAGAGCATCTTGTTGGAGATGATGTCGCGCAGCAAGAAGCGCATGCCGCGCTTGGAAGCACCAAAGGCGTTGCCCGGCAGAAGGAACAGGCCGCCCTTCTTGCGGTCGAGCATCCAGTCGCGTCCCGAGCCCAGGTGATCGAAGAGCGAACGGTAGTTGCCCGGCATCACCACGCCGACCGTCTTGATTCCAGCGTTCATCATGTTCGAGAGCGGGAAGTCGATCAGGCGGTAGCGGCCAAAGATCGGGAGCGCGGCGAGGGGGCGGCTCTCGGTGAGCTTGGAGGTGGTGCGGCAGGTGTAGTTAGCGGTGATGTAGCCGATGGCTTTACGGTTGATCATCGGTTCATTCCCCCTTCCCGATGACGACGTCATTTCCAACGACGGCGGTGTCCTTTGTGCTGTCGACGCTGCCGAGCTTTACGTCTTCCTCGACAACGGAGTTCTCGCCGAGGATGGCACGGCACACGTGCGCGCCGGCCTTGACGTGCGCTCCGGGCAGCAGGACGGAGTCTTCAACCACGGCGCGCTCTTCGATAACGCTGTCGGTGGAGAGGATGGAATGACGCGCCTGGCCGTAGATGCGGCAGCCGTTGGAGATTAAGCAGTCTTCCACGCGGGCGTCCGGTCCGATGTAGTGCGGCGGACGCGTGGTGACATTGCTCATGATGGGGAAGCTCTTGTCGTAGAGGTCGAACTCGGGATTCTCGCCCAGTAGATCCATCGAGGTCTCATGGAAGCTCGAGATGGTGCCGACGTCTTTCCAGAAGCCATGGAACTCGTAGCAGAACAGGCGGCGCCCCTCTTCGAGCAACTTGGGGATGATGTCCTTACCAAAGTCATGGCTCGAGCGGGCGTCGAGCGCGTCTTGCTCAAGCGCGTCAATCAACAGGTCGGTGCTGAAGATGTAGATGCCCATGGAGGCGAGGTTGGAGTCGGGCTTCTCGGGCTTCTCGGTGAACTTGAGGATGCGGTCGTCCTCGGGGTCTTTGGTGATGATGCCAAAGCGGCTGGCCTCTTCCCAAGGCACGGGCATGACCGAGATGGTGAGATCGGCGTTGTTGGCGATATGCACCTCGAGCATCTTGCGGTAGTCCATGCGGTAGAGATGGTCACCGGAGAGGATCAGCACGTAGGCGGGGTCGTGCTCTTTGATGTAGCCGATGTTTTGGGCCACGGCGTCGGCGGTTCCCGCGTACCAGTTGCCGCCTTCCTGGGTGGCGTAGGGCGGCAGGATAGAGACGCCGGCTCCTCGCTCGTCCAGATCCCATGCGGCTCCGGAGCCGACATAGGAGTTCAGCAGGTAGGGGCGGTACTGCGTGAGCACGCCCACCGTGTTGATACCGGAGTTGGCGCAGTTGGAGAGCGAGAAGTCGATGATCCTGAACTTGCCGCCGAACGAGACGGCGGGTTTTGCGATCTTGCTGGTCAGCGCGCCAAGCCTACTGCCTTGCCCTCCCGCGAGAAGCATGGCGATGCATTCTTTGTTACCCATCGTTTCTCCCTTGATGTCGTAGCGGTCGGATTCCTACACGTGCCAAATATCGTTTGCGTACTCGCGAATGGTTCGGTCGCTCGAGAAGTGGCCGGAGTTCGCGATGTTGGCGAGCGCCATGCGCTGCCAGGCGCGAGTGTCGTCGTAAACGTCGGTGAGCTCCTGCCACGCCTTGGTGTAGCTTGCAAGGTCAGCCAGCACAAAGTCGTAATCGTTGTTGTTCAGAAGCTCGTAGGCGATGCTCTCGAAGTTGCCCGAAAGCGCGCCGAACGTGCCGTCGGTGAGCTGCTCCACGCAGCGGCCGGCGTGTTCGCGGTCGCCGTTGATGACGTCCCAGACAAAGTAGTTGCCCGTGCGCAGCGCCTCGACCTGATCGACCTTCATGCCAAAGATCTTTTCATTCTGCTCGCCGGCGAGCTGGGCGATCTCGATATTGGCGCCATCAAGGGTGCCGAGCGTGATCGCGCCGTTCATCATGAGTTTCATGTTCGAGGTGCCTGAGGCCTCCTTGCCGGCGGTAGAGATCTGCTCTGAAATCTCGGTCGCGGGGTAGATGAGTTGGGCGTTCGACACGGCGAAGTTAGGGATGAACGCGACCTTGATGTACTCGTTCACGCGCGGGTCGTTGTTTACCACATCGGCCACCGAATTGATGAGGCGGATGGTCTCCTTGGCAAAGGTGTAGGAGCTTGCGGCCTTGCCCGAGAAGATGAAGGAGGTCTTGCGCGGCTTGTAGGTGGGGTCTGCAAGCATATGGTTGTAGATGTCCATCACCTTGAAGATGTTCATCAGCTGGCGCTTGTAGGCGTGGAAGCGCTTGACCTGCACATCAAAGATGGAGTCGACGTCAAGCTCAACGCCGGTCTCCTTTGCCACGTAGGCAGCGAGACGCTTCTTGTTCTCGCGCTTCGAGGCGGCCAAGGCGTCCAGGAACGCCTCGTCTGCGGCGTAGGCCTCGAGCTTCTTGAGCTCGCTTGCGTCTTTCAGCCACTCGTCGCCGATCTTATCGGTGATCAGGCGAGCCAGCGAGGGGTTGGCGTTTGCGAGGAAGCGGCGCGGCGAGATGCCGTTGGTCTTGTTGTTGAACTTCTCGGGGGTAAGCGCGTAGAAGTCGTGCAGCGTCTCTCGCTTGAGGATGTCGGTGTGCAGCTGCGCTACGCCGTTTACGGAGTGCGAGCAGATGACCGAGAGGTTCGCCATGCGCACCTGACCGTCCCAGAGGATGGCGGTGTTGCGCAGACGGTCCTGCCAGCCCTCGCCCTCACGCGGGAAGGACTCCATGTAACGGCGATTGATCTCGTCGATGTACATGTATACGCGCGGCAGGAGCTTGCGGAAGGTCTCGATCGGCCATTTCTCGAGCGCCTCGGGCAACACGGTGTGGTTGGTGTAAGAGACGCTTTTGCAGACGATGTCCCAAGCGGTGTCCCAATCCAGCCCCTCTTCGTCTACGAGGATGCGCATGAGCTCGGCGCCGCACATAGCGGGGTGGGTGTCGTTGGTGTGGATGGCCACCAGGTCGGGGAAGCTCTCCCAGCCTTTGTCGGGGTGGTCGTACTTGTAGTTGCGAATGATGGAGGAAAGGCCTGCTGCCACGAACAGGTACTCCTGCTTGAGACGCAGGATGCGACCGTGCTCACCGGCATCGTTGGGGTAGAGGATCTCAGAGATCGCCTCAGCATCCGTGCGGAATTTGGCAGCTGCGGCGTAGTCGCCGCGGTTGAAGGCGTCGAGGTCAAAATCCTCATGTGCGGGCTCGGCGCTCCACAGGCGCAGACGGTTTACGGTCTTGCCGTCGTAGCCAACGATGGGCACATCGTAAGGCACGGCCTTTACCAGGTCGCCGCCTTCCTGCGTGAACCAGAACTTGCCGTTCTCCTCGTGGCGTACCACCTCGCCACCAAAGCGAACGAGGACGGCGCTCTCGGGGTGGCGGGTCTCCCAGGGATAGCCCTTGTCGAGCCAGTTGTCGGTAACCTCGACCTGACGGCCGCCCTCGATCTTCTGGCGGAACAGGCCGTAGTGGTAGCGCATGCCGTTACCAAATCCGAGAATCCCCTCGGCTGCCATCGAGTCGAGGAAGCATGCGGCCAGGCGTCCCAGACCGCCGTTACCCAGGCCCGGATCGCCCTCTTCTGCCAGCAGGTCGTCGAGCTCGATGCCCATCGACTTCAGGCCCTCTTCAACCACGTCATGGATGCCGTAGTTGAGCAGGTAGTTGTCGAGCAGCGGGCCGATCAGGAACTCGAGCGAGAAGTAGTAGACCTTCTTCTTGTCGCTGCGCGCGTTCTCAGAATCGGACTGCGCGAACTGCGTGTTTGCCTTCTGTGCGATCAGGCGGGCAAGGGCCTGATAACGCTCGGTATCGGTGCAGCCCTTCAGGTCCTTGCCAACCTCGGCCAAGAGCACCTTGCGGTACTCCTGGGCAAACTGCTCGGGGGTGTCAAAGATCTTGGTCATTAATCGTCTCCTTTAGTCTTCTTGGTTCGTGTGCTTTGCTTCGCAGCGGTCTTGGCTGCGGTTGTTTTCGTTTTGGTTACCGTCTTCTTGTCGGTCGTTGTTTTCTTGCTTGCTGCGGTCTTGCGCGCCGCGGTTTTGCGTGGCTTCTTCTCTTCCCGCTTTGGCTCCGTTTCCGGTTCGGGCGGGCGGTAGCTCGAAGGTCCCGTGCGCTTAAAAACAAGTCCCGCGAGTCCGGGGACAGCGGTGGTGATGGAGTCTGCGCGACCGTTCCAACCCACGGGTTCGCTGGGGGAGAGCTCGGGGACGGGGTAATGCGACCCGCCGAAGGCCTCGTTATCGGAATTGAAGACGAGCTTCCAGTCGCCCTCGCGTGGCACGCCGATTCGGTAGCTCTCGTAGGAGGCCGGGTCGAAGTTGATGAGCACGAGTAGGTCGTCTTCAGGATTCTCGCCATGGCGGACGAAGGTGATGAGCGACTGCTCGTTGTTGTCGGCGTCGATCCACTCAAAGCCCTCCGGTACGTAGGAGCGCTCGAAGAGAGCGGGCTGTGCGGTGTAGAGGTGGTTGAGCGCCTGGACGAATTTTTGCTGGTTGCGATGGGTCTCGTAGTCCTCGGCCATGAACCACTGAATCGACTCGTAGTAGCGCCATTCGATGAACTGCGCAATCTCGTTGCCCATGAAGTTGAGCTTGGCCCCGGGGTGCGTCATCTGGTAAAAGGCGAGCGTGCGCATGCCGGCAAACTGGCGCCACCAGTCCCCGGGCATACGACCGATCAGCGAGCATTTACCGTTTACCACCTCGTCGTGCGAGAGCGGCAGCACGAAGTTCTCGTTAAAGGCGTACATGAGCGAGAAGGTGAGCAGCCCGTGGTTGCCGGGGCGCCAAGGAAAATCGGTCTGCATGTAGTGCAGGGTGTCGTTCATCCAGCCCATGTCCCACTTGTAGTGGAAGCCCAGGCCGCCCTCACTGGGCGGATAGGTCACGAGCGGCCAGGCGGTCGACTCCTCGGCGATCATCATCACGTCGGGGAAGCGCTCGCCGATGCGTGCGTTAACGGTTCGAATGAACGCGCTGGCGTCGAGGTCTTCCTCGGTGCCGCGCTCGTTGTAGTGCTTCTCGGACTCATCGGAGATGCCAAAATTCAGGTAGAGCATGCTCGTGACACCGTCCATGCGGATGCCGTCGATATGGAAGTGCTCGAGCCAGAACAGGGCGTTTGCGGTTAGGAAGCTCACAACTTCGGGCTTGGCAAAGTCAAACTTGTGCGTGCCCCAGTTGGGGTGGATTTCGCGTTCGTAGAGCATGTGGCCATTGAAGGTTGCGAGGCCGTGCGCGTCTGCACAAAAGCCGCCGGGAACCCAGTCCATGATGACACCGATGCCCGCTTGGTGCGCCGTATCGACGAGCTGCATGAACTCCTGAGGCGTGCCAAAGCGCGCTGTGGTGGCAAAGTACCCCGTGGTTTGATAACCCCACGACCCGTCAAAGGGATGCTCGGTCACGGGCATGATCTCAATGTGGGTGTAGCCCATGTCGCGTACGTAGGGCACGAGTTCGCGGGCGAGGTCGAGGTACGTGTAGTAGGTGCCGCGCTGGGCGGGGAAGGGGTCGCCAGGACCTGGCCAGGTACCGTCTTCGCGCGGTTCGCCCTGAGGGTCGTCGCCGTGGCGCTTCCACGAACCAAGGTGCACCTCGTAGATGTTGAGGGGGCGACTCATGTGGTTGTGCGCGGCGCGCTCAGTGAGCCAGGCCTCGTCTTTCCAGACATAGCCCTCGAGCGTCCAGAGTTTTGAGGCCGTGTTGGGCGGGCATTCGTCAGCAACGGCAAAAGGATCGGCCTTGAGCAGGGTTTTGCCGGTATCGGTCTCGATTGCGTACTTGTACAGGTCACCCGCTTCAAGGCCGGCGATAAATCCCTGCCAGATATCACTGTTGGGCAGCTTTGCGAGCGGCGTTGCGCCCGGTGTCCAATTGTTGAAGTCGCCTACAACGGAGACGTTTTTGACCTGTGGCGCCCAAACGGCAAAACGCCAACCGTGCTGACCGTCCACAACGTCCGCGTGCGCGCCCATCTTCTCGGCGCAACCGAGCCAGCTTCCGTGCCCGAACAGATAGACGTCGTCCGGCGTGATCTCGAGCGGGGAACGACGGGAGGAGTCTGTGCTTGGTTTTGCTGCTCGGCTCACGGTCATCATCCCATCGGTTGTAACGTGCGTTTAATGCATGCGCAAAAGCTGGTTTCAGCCTAGCATCAAAGCCGTGTTTGGAGCCGTTCTAAACGAGGGACGGTAGATTTTAATCTGTATATGAATGTCGCTTGACAGACGCTTTGCGTACGGGATGTATCTTTTACTTTGGCATTGCTTTGGCACCTGCACACGGCGCGTCTGCTAGGATTGCCTTAGCACTTCGGCACGCTAAACGAGAGGTTGTTATGAGCGCTTTGAATACGGCTCCGCGGGCCTTCATTTTCGACTGCGATGGCACGCTCCTTCAGTCGATGGGAATGTGGCTCAGAGCAGAGCCCGCCCTGCTCAAGACCTATGGAATCGATACCGTGCCGGACGATTTCGCCGAGTTCGAGTCGCTGTCGCTCATGGGGGAGTGCGAGGGCTACCACCGCAAGTGGGGCGTGGGCGCTTCAGGCGAAGAGGTCTACGAGCGCCTGATGAAGATGGTCTGCGAGGGCTATCGCACTGAGGTGACGGTCCGCCCGGGCGTTGTTGACTTTCTGAGTGCCGCTCGTAAGGCCGGTATCCCCATGGGAATCGCCACCTCCACGCCGCCCGAGGCCGTCCGTATCGGGCTTGAGGCGTGCGGCCTTTCCGCTTATTTTGATACCCTCGTCACCACTGGTGAGGCGGGTGCCTCAAAGGACCATCCGGACGTATATGATCTGGCTCTTTCCAAGTTGAGCGCGGCATGCGGTCTGGGCGAGGTGAATCGCAAAGACGTCTGGGTCTTCGAGGATGCCGTTTTTGGTCTTAAGAGCTCGGGCTCTGTCGGGTACCGCCGTGTGGGCATCTTCGATGACGAGGGCCGTGCTCAGCGCGAGGACGTAAAGGCAAACTGCGAGATCTTTATCGACTCCTTTGAGGAGCTGACGGTCGATCGCATTTTCGCCTTTGAAGATTGAACGCTGAACCCGCGCTGCCCGGGAGGTTGCACCCGATGCGGGCTGTGCGCCGAGCTCGCTCGTGCCGTCGCCGCGGACGTTGATGGCGAGGAGCTCGAGGTGTGGGACGGGGATGATTATTTTGAGTAACGACTGCGCGCGTATCCTTGTCGTGGGCGGCTCTCCTGAGGTTGCGTCTCCCGAGACCATCCGGCGAGCAGCTGCGGGGTGCGATGAGATTGTCGCTGTCGACCGCGGTCTCGACGCCCTGATCGCCGCCGGTCTTTCTTGTTCCCTCTTCTGTGGTGATGGCGACACGGTAAGTCCCGCCGGTGCCGCTTATATCGAGCGGGCTGACTTCGATGTTGAGCGCTACGACCCGCACAAGGACGCGACTGATCTTTCGCTCGCTTTGCGTGCGTGTTCCCAGCGCTGGCCGCATGCAGAGATCGTCGCCACTTGCGTCTCCGGCGGCGCTATCGATCACAGCCTCGCCGTCCTCGGTCGCCTGTCCGCTTGGGATGGTTTTGTTTCCATTGTTGAGGATACCTTCGACGCGCGCATCCTCCATGCCGGCGATGAATGGAGGCTCGCAGAATGCGCCGGCCGCCGTTTCTCCTGCGTCCCCTTAAGCCCCGTTGCGGAAGTTTCGGAGTCGGGCTTTTGCTGGAATATCGATCACGCCCACATGGACCTCTTGAGCGACTGGGGGGTATCAAATTTGGTCGAGGGTGCGCAGGCTAAAGTGTCTTGCCACGACGGAGTTTTAGGTTGTTGGCTGTATAGATAAACTGTCTGTCGAGTTCATGTGCACTGTTTTGAGCTTGCGTCAGCGGTTGGACACTCCTTCGAACCGCAGCCAAGTCCGACCGCGATACCCTTTTCGCCCCGCGAAAAGGGCGAGCCCCCCCCCGCGTTGCCGCCTCAACCAGAACCCCCTTGCATGCGTAACCCAAGGACGAAGATGTAGCTCCCCCTGTGGGTGAGTCTGGCGAACATTCCGCAGCGCAGAGGCCCCCCTTTTGCCAACGCCCGAAGGGCGAGGCAAAAGGGGGGCCTCTAAGCGCGAGGACGTTCGTCAGACTCACCCACAGGGGGAGCGGCGGGAACCAAGCTCCTTTTACTGATAGTCCATCACGTTAACCATGCTCAGCAGGGCCTGCTGGTCTTGTCCCTCACGCTTGCGGGCAAGCTCAGAGGCGGCTACGACGGGCATCCAGGTGCGCACTTCCTGTGCGGGCGTGCCGGAGCGCTCGCAGTAGAGCTCGAGGAATGCCTCGGCCTGCTGCTTGTCCTGAAGCGCGAAGAGCAGGTAGGTCATGGCTGCGTCCGCTGCGGGCTCGCCCTGGGTGGCATGCGCCCAGTCGCAGACATAGAGCTTGTCATCCTCGCCGATGATCACGTTGGTGGGGTTGAAGTCTCCATGGCACACACAGGTGTCCTTCTTCATGCCGCCGGCGCGCTCGAGCAGGTTATAGCGCGTGGTCTCGTCAATCTGGTCGAGGCTCTTGATCATGCGTGCGTACTTGTCCTTCTGGCGGTTGAGCTGCTGGCAGCGGAATCCGTGGACCTCGATCAGCAGGTCGACGAACTGCTCAAGCAGCTCATAGTAACGACCGGGTTCTGCGGCCATCTTGTCTGCCATGATCTCGCCGGGAACCTTGCTGGTGAGCAGCGCCCAGCCGGCGCCGCCTTCCACTTCGTCCACGGCGAGCGCCTTGGGGCTGCGAATGCCGCACTCGTTGATACGGGCCAGATTCAGTGCCTCGTTAAAGACGTCGGATACGGGCTTGGTCTCGTTGAAGACCTTGACGATTTTGTCGCCCAGGTCATAGACGACCTTGTTGCCGCGCTTTGCCAGCTCGACCTTGCTCTCGGGTAGTTTCATGGTCGATACGTCCTCTCTGCCATAAGGCAATCAAATAAAAAGGGAGGTGCGCCCGTATGGTACGCAACCTCCCTTCTAGACCCGATCGGGGTGCTACTGTTAGACGCCGTAGCTCTGCGGCTCACGGCCGTAGTAAGCGTCAAGGAACAGCTCCTTGATCTCGCTCATCAGCGGGTAGCGCGGGTTAGCGCCGGTGCACTGATCGTTGAACGCCTGCTCGGTCATATCATCAAGTGTATCCAAGAAGTACTTCTCGTCCACACCGTAATCGGCGATCGTCTTCTTCACGCCGATGAAGTCCTTCAGCTCCTCGAGCTTGGTGATGAAGTTCTCAAAGACCTCGGCATCGTCCTTGCCCTCGATGCCGCAGTAACGAGCCATCTCGGCATAGTTGTGCAGCGCGTTGGGGTAGGGGTACTGCGAGAAGGTGCCCATCTTCACCGGAGCCTCGGCGGCGTTGTAGCGCATGACGCGCGTCAGGATGACGGCGTTGGCCAGGCCGTGAGGAATGTGGTGGAAGGCGCCGAGCTTGTGGGCCATGGAGTGGTTGAGACCCAGGAAGGCGTTGGCGAAGGCCATACCAGCCATGCAGGAGGCGTTGTGCATCTCCTCGCGGGCGTGCGGGTCCTTAGCGCCGTTCTCAAAGCTCGAGGGCAGGTTCTCAAAGACGAGCTTGGCAGCGCGCTCGGAGAGACCCTTGGTGTAGTCGGAAGCCATGATGGAGACATAGGACTCGATGGCGTGGGTCATGACGTCGATGCCGGAGGCAGCGGTCAGGCCGCGGGGAGCGGTCATGGCGTTGTCGACGTCGACGATGGCCATCTTGGGCAGCAGCTGGTAGTCAGCGAGCGGCCACTTGATGCCGGTGTCCTTGTCGGTGATGATGGCGAACGGCGTGCACTCGGAGCCGGTACCAGAAGAGGTGGGGACGGCCACGAAGTAGGCCTTCTGACCCATCTCGGGGAAGGTGTAGACGCGCTTGCGGATGTCCATGAAGTCCATGGCCATGTCCTCGAAGTTGACCTCGGGGTGCTCGTACATGACCCACATGATCTTACCGGCGTCCATAGCGGAACCGCCGCCGACGGCGATGATCACGTCAGGCTCGAACAGACGCATCTGGGCGGCACCACGGCGAGCGCACTGCAGCGAGGGATCGGGCTCAACGTCGTAGAAGCAGTCGTGAGCGATGCCCATCTCGTCGAGCTTGGCCTCGATGGCGCGGGTGTTGCCATTCTTGAACAGGAACTGGTCGGTGACGATGAAGGCGCGCTTCTTGCCCATGACGCGGCCGATCTCGTCGAGCGCGACGGGCGTGGAGCCCTTCTTGAAGTACACCTTCTCGGGAGCGCGGAACCACAGCATGTTCTCGCGGCGCTCCGCGACGGTCTTCACGTTGATCAAGTGCTTCACCCCTACGTTCTCGGAGACGGAGTTGCCACCCCAGGAGCCGCAGCCCAGCGTGAGGGAAGGCTTCATGCCAAAGTTGTACAGGTCGCCGATGCCGCCGTGGGAGGACGGGGTGTTGATGACGATGCGGCAGGCCTTCATCGTGTTCTCGAACAGGGCGATCTTCTCGGACTGAGCGGGGTGCACGTAAAGCGACGCGGTGTGGCCCGGGCCGCCGGCGAGCACGAGGTGCTCGGCCTTGTCCACGGCCTCCTGGAAGTTCTTGGCATGGTACATGGCAAGAACGGGGGAGAGCTTCTCGTGGCTGAACTCTTCCTTCTCGGGGTCGGTGGAGGTGACCTCGGCGATCAGGATCTTGGTCTTAGCGGGAACCTCGATGCCGGCGAGCTCGGCAATCTTGGCGGCAGCCATACCGGGGATGCGGTGATCGAGGGCGCCGTTCTTGAACATGGCCTCGCGCAGGGCCTCGAGCTCCTTGCCCTTCTTGACGAAGTAGCAGCCGCGGCGGGTGAACTCTTCCTTGACCTCGTTATAGATGGTATCGATAACGGTCACAGACTGCTCGGAAGCGCAGATCATGCCGTTGTCGAAGGTCTTGGAGTGGATGATGGAGTTGACGGCGAGCTTCACGTCGGCGGTGTCATCGATCACGACGGGGGTGTTGCCGGCACCGACGCCCAAGGCGGGCTTGCCGGAGGAATAAGCGGCCTTGACCATGCCCGGGCCACCGGTGGCCAGGATGATGTCAACGTCGGCCATGACCTTGCCGGTCAGATCGATGGAGGGAACGTCGACCCAGCCGATGATCTCCTCGGGAGCGCCAGCCTTGACGGCGGCCTCAAGCACGAGCTTGGCTGCAGCGATGGTGCACTTGGCGGCAGCGGGGTGCGGGGAGATGATGATGGCGTTGCGGGTCTT
>CAVEPV010000011.1:0-42953 GCA_963617695.1 Bacteroidaceae bacterium | reverse complement strand
CCGCTCACCACGCCGACCTTCCAGCCGCGCGCATGCGCCGTCTCCACCAGCTCGAGCGCACCCGGCGTGAACGTCACGCGGGCAAAGGTGCGGTCAAAGACGCTCTCGTCTAGGCCGGCAAGCAGCCCCACGCGCTTCTCGAGCGCCTGCTTAAAATCCAGCTCGCCGCGCATCGCGCGCTCGGTGACCTGCGCCACGCGCTCGCCCACGCCGGCCTCCTCGCCCAACAGGTCGATGACCTCTTCGTTGATGAGGGTCGAGTCGATGTCCATGACAATCAGACGCATATCTTCTGGCTCGGTGCAGCTTGGCGCGGTGGTCTCCATGGCGCTCCCTTCGTGTTTGTGGGCAACACTTTAGCGCAATGGAGTCTTTAATTGTTGCTCGCTCGCACACAGCCCTGCGCTACACTAATACGCCGTGCGCGGCTGCGCGGTTTACGCAGGCCGAGCCATCTGTACGTCAGCCGCCCGTACCGACACGGGGCGGCACAGATTCAAAAAGGAGATTTCTGTGGCAGATACCTGCACTCGTTCTGTTGACGAGCACTCCATGCACACGCGTACCTGCGGCGAGCTGCGCCGCGAGCACGTGGGCGAGGAAGTCACTCTTACCGGTTGGGTGAGCCGTCGCCGCGACCACGGCGGCCTGATCTTCTGCGACCTGCGCGACCGCGAGGGCATCACGCAGCTCACCTTTGACCCCGAGCACTCCGGCGGCGAGGCCTTCAAGATCGCCGAGACCATGCGCCCTGAGTGGCCCATCTGCATCCATGGTGTTGTGCGCGCCCGCTCTGAGGAGACTGTGAACTCCAAGCTTGCGACCGGCGAGATCGAGGTTCTGACCGACTCCGCCCAGGTGCTCAACACCTCCGTCACCCCGCCGTTCCAGATCGAGGACGGCATCGACACGAGCGAGGACACGCGCCTGCGTTACCGTTACCTGGACATTCGCCGTCCTGAGATGATGGCCAACCTGCGTCTGCGCTCCGACTTCACCTTCGCCATCCGCGAGGCGCTTCACAACCGCGAGTTCATGGAGGTCGAGACCCCCTCGCTCTTTAAGTCCACGCCCGAGGGCGCGCGCGACTTCATCGTTCCCTCCCGCCTGCAGCCGGGCAACTTCTACGCTCTGCCGCAGTCTCCGCAGCTCCTCAAGCAGCTGCTCATGGTGGGCGGCGTTGAGCGCTACTACCAGGTTGCCAAGTGCTTCCGCGACGAGGATCTACGTGCCGACCGTCAGCCCGAGTTCACCCAGGTGGATATCGAGATGTCGTTTGTGGATCAAAACGACGTGATGAGCGCCATCGAGGAGGTTCTGGCCGACGCGTTCTCGCGCATGGGCGTCGAGCTGCCCTGCCCGCTGCGCCGCATGCCCTACTGGGAGGCCATGGACACCTACGGCTCCGACAAGCCCGACACGCGCTTTGGCATGCACCTGGTCGATCTGACCGACGTCTTTGCCAACTCCAAGTTCAAGGTCTTTGCGAGCGCCGCCTCTGCCGAGGGCAACGTGGTCAAGGCTATCAACGCCAAGGGCGCCGGCACCTGGCCGCGCGCGCAGATCGACAAGCTGGGCGACGTGGCCACCAAGTTTGGCGCCAAGGGCCTGGCCTGGATCGCCTTCCGCGAGGACGGCTCCATCAACAGCCCCATCGTCAAGTTCTTCTCTGACGAGGAGATGGCGGCCCTCCGCGAGCGCATGGACGTCGAGCCCGGCGACCTGGTGATGTTTGCTGCCGGCCCGCGCCTTGCTTCCGACGAGATCCTGGGCGGCATGCGCAACCACATGGCCGACGCTCTGAACATCGAGCGCGAGGGCCACGACTTCTTGTGGGTCGTTGACTTCCCGCTGTTCCATTGGGACGAGGATCGCAAGGCCTATGCGGCCGAGCACCAGCCCTTCACTCTGCCTACCGAGACCGACATCGCCAAGATCGAGGCCGACCCGCTGGCAGCCGGCAGCTGCACCTACGACTTTGTTATGGACGGCTTTGAGGCCGGCGGCGGCGGTATGCGTATCCACAACGCCGACATGCAGATGGCCATGCTCAAGCTCCTGGGCTTTACGGAGGAGCGCGCGGAGAGCCAGTTTGGCTTCTTGCTCGAGGCTCTCAAGTTCGGTGCGCCCCCGATGGGCGGTTTCGCACTCGGTCTCGACCGCGTTTGCATGCTGCTGACCGGCTCGGATTCCATCCGCGACGTCATGGCGTTCCCCAAGACGGCAAGCGGCTCTGACCTGATGTCTGCCGCTCCCAGCGCTGTCTCGGGCGCGCAGCTCAAAGAGGTCTCGCTGCGCCTCATGTAGCGCGCCGGCGCCTGTTTGCGGGGATGCCAGACATTACATGTTGAAGAGGGCCGTGCCTGTTGGTGCGGCCTTTTTTGTGCCTTTTGTGCCAAGTGACCATTTTGTTTAGAAGTGCAGGTCATGGCCGCGATACATGGGCAACTTTCCCCTAAAATATCGAAGTTGGATTCTGCTCATTCTCGCCTGCGGAGCGAGGCCCACAAGGGAGCTCTTCTTGAAACTCAAACGTAACCACAGAGCATTCGCTGCGGCGCTGTTTGCTGTTGTCATGGCTGTTGTACTTTTGGCGATGCCCGGCCGCGCACACGCGGACACCGTAACGCTCAGCCAGTCCGACTTTGATAAAGCGGGCGGGTTCCTGGAACTTACAAGTTCTGACAACCGTACTTACGTGCTTTCGGGCAACGTGGTGGGATCGGTTGACATATATGCGACCAAGGCGGACGCGATCCTGACGCTCGACCTTAACGGCTACACGCTTAGGTCCCCTGCCAGCAATGACAGGATTGCCGTCAGCATCACCGTCCCGAGTAATTCCGCCAAGTCGGTCACCGTCAAGAACGGCGCCATCATCCAAGAGAGCGAAAACAAGGTAGCGATCCGAACGGAGCTCAGCGGGTTCAATCGCCAGACTTACCTTATAAACCTTTCCGTCACGGCGACTAACCAGCCTTGCTTTGTGGACGAAGCTCAAGGAAATTCCAACATCCTTGGCGGTTCGTATGAAACGATGAACATGGGTAGCAGCAACGCTAGCGTCATCGTCAATAATTCCGGCAAGACCAACATCAGCGACGGCGCACGCATAACCCTCAGCGGTGGAGACGCGATTCTGAGTACCAGGTTCCCCTACACCGATGGCATCTGGCTCAAGGACTGCTCGTTTTCGCAGGCGCCTGCCGTCTCCGGCATTATTGCCGACAGCTCGCAGGTCTTCTATAAGCCTAAGGGCGCGAGCGAATATTGGCAGGTTATCCCCGGGACCGAGGAACTCAAGTGTAGGGCTGATTGCAACTGGTACGTCACCTGTACCTATTGGAAGGACATGTTGACCCCCATTAAACGTTACTGGTACTTCGAGGACCAGGCCGAGGGCCAAGTCTTCCAGCAGGCAAATTCGGGCACCTTCAAAGAGCTCTACACGCTGATCTTCACGTTCAGTTTCAACCCCGATAACGGTGATTTGCCCACCAAATACACGGTCCACTACGGTGATGTGGTCTCTCGGGACCAGTTCAACGACGGCAATGATCCCGTTTATTTCCCGTATGTCTTTAACGGCTGGAAGAGAGACGGTAAGACCGACTACGACTTCTCCTCCAAGATCACCGAGAGCGTTACCGTTAATGCCAGCTGGATTGCGCCGGCGGCGACCATTAACAGCAACAGCTACCTTACATTGAAAGAAGCTATTGAGGCGGCGGGTTCCGGGGACACGATTGTTCTGTTCAGGAATATCACCCTGACGGATTATCTAAGCTTCGTTGACAAGGGAGGTGTTCGTCTCGACCTCAACGGCAAGACGATTACCTACTCCGGCAGCGGCTGCGCTTTTATGATTCAGGACTCGAACCTTACGGTGTCGGATTCTTCGGAGGGTGCTGGCGGTTTGATCGATAGCTCCGCTAAGTGCTTCAGTGTTAACTCGGGCGCTCTTTCCCTTGAGGGCGGCACCTTCAAGTCCAGCACTACCGTTGCCGTTGAGGTAACTGGTGGCTCGCTGTCGATTTCGGGCGGCACCGTTCGGTCCGACTCTTTGAAATATGATGTCAAGCTCCTCGGGGGCACGGGAACCATCTCGGGTGGCTATCTGAAGAATAGCGTCGCGCTCACCTCAAATACCGACCTGAGGATCACAGGTGGCACCTTTGGCGACAACAGCAACAAGCCGAGCGTGAGCAAGGGCTATCACATGCTGTTGGGCTCTGACGGCAGGTACGCGGTGTCGGCGCACACCTGGCCTAACTCCTACACCTATAACGGCAACGGCACCCATAGCCGTACCTGCACGGCGGACGGCTGCAACGAGACGGAGTCCGCCTCGTGTTGGGGCACCACGGCGACCTGCGCCTCGGGCAGGGTTTGCTATGGCTGCGGCGCTACCTACACCGAGCCTGATCCTGAGAACCACGTTGGCGCTTCCGAGGATTGGACGACGAGCGCGACCAAGCACTGGCACACGTGCACCGGCTGCGGCGATGTCTATCCGGGTAGCGAAGCCGGCCATACGTTTGTATGGGTGGTCGACGTTGAACCCACCATATCCTCGGAAGGCAAGGAGCACGAGGAGTGCTCGGTCTGCAAATACAAGAGCGGGCAGAGCCGTTCGATTCCTAAGATCGAGGGAAGCGCTCCTGTCATCTCGGGTCTTGTTGAGGACGTCTCGTACGACGGCGTGACCACTTTTACGGTGACCGATCCCGATGGTGACCTTGCGAGTGTCGTTGCGGTAAGCGCGAAGGGTACCGAGACCCTTACGCCCGCGGCGGATGGGAAGTACACCCTGCCGAATGTCGATGGCGAGATTGAGATTTGTGCGACAGACGCCAACGACCACCAGGCAAAGGTGAAGGTTTCCTCCTACAAGGATCACGATTGGTCTGAGTGGAAGTCCCTCGGCGGCACGCATGAGCGCACCTGTAGTCATAACGGCTGCGCGGCCGGGGTCGAGCGGGGAGACTGCACCGGCGGCGAGGCTACTTGCTCCAGCAGGGCCGTATGT
The DNA here is from genome assembly GCA_963617695.1 of Bacteroidaceae bacterium. Taxonomy (GTDB): domain Bacteria; phylum Actinomycetota; class Coriobacteriia; order Coriobacteriales; family Coriobacteriaceae; genus Collinsella. The sequence continues at coordinate 37,924 of CAVEPV010000011.1, read as the reverse complement.
GACACCTGCCACGGCAAGTACGGCACGCTTGCCCCCGCCAACCACACCTCTGCCTCAACTGACTGGGCAACAAACGAGTCCAAGCACTGGCATGCGTGCAACGGCTGCGGCGAGGTCTACCCGAATACCGAGGCCCTCCATACGTTCGGGTGGGTTGTCGATGTTGAGCCTACCGTGACCTCTGAGGGCCTTGAGCACGAGGAGTGTTCGATCTGTGGTTATAAGAGCGGGAATACGCACGTGATTCCCAAGCGCGATGGAAACGCCCCGGTTATCTTTGATCTTGTTGAAGGTACTGCATACGACGGTGTGACCACTTTTACGGTGAGCGATCCCGATGGTGACCTTGCGAGTGTTACTGCCAACGGTCAGGTTCTTGAGGCCGATGGGGACGGGAGATACACGTTGCCGAATCTCGGCAAGGATATCGAGATTGTCGCGACGGATGACAACGGCAATACGGCAAAGGTGAAGGTCTCCTCTTACGATGATCACGACTGGTCCGACTGGGTGTCTTTGGGCAATGGAACCCATGAGCGCAGCTGCAGGCACAACGGCTGCACGGTCAAGGTCGAGCGGGGAGACTGCACCGGCGGCACGGCCACCTGCGTGGCCGGTGCCAGGTGCGAGATCTGTGGCGCCACCTATACCGATGTCGACCCGAACAACCATGCGCATCTGGGCGACTGGGAGCATGACGACGATGCCCACTGGCTCCTCTGTAGCGACTGCGGCACCGTCGTGGACAAGTGCGATCACGAGTTTGAGGATCGCTCTGATGACGACTACACCTGGCACGAGTGCGTGACCTGCGGTTTTGTTACCGATAAGACCGAGAAGCCCGATTCCGGCGATGACGACGATAAGGGCGACGACTCCGGAGATGATGACAAGGGCGACGACTCCGGCGATGACGACAAGGGCGATGAGCCCGACAAGGACGGCAAGGGCGACAAGGATGACCCCGACTCGACTCCTGAGAAGGCCGCCCCAGCCGATGGCGAGACCTTGCCCGCTACCGGCGACCCGCTCGCATGCATCGCTACTCTTGCGTTTGCGGGCGCTGCGGTTGTTGCGACGGGCGTCTCGCGCCGCAAACGCTAGCGGCTGGCACAGCGTGAACGTTTCGGTTTGTTTTCGCTTGTGCGCTCTTTGAATTATTTGCCGACGCCTTATGCGGAGGCGGGTAGTATGAACCCTGCGGATTTTGCTCCGCAGGGTTTTGTTTTGTAAGGGAGGCCGGTTATGTCAAGGAAGTTCGTGCGCGTCGCTGCGTGCGTGATGGTCGCCCTGGCCGCCGTGCTCCTGTTGCCGGCCTGCAGCGGCGCCAACGATACCAAGGCGGCTGCGCAGATTGAGTCCGAGATTACCAGCGAGCTTGACGATCTGAAGAACGCCAAGGGCAGTGCAATCGAGGTCGTGAACGACAAGCTCGATAGCATGGTGCGCGAGCAGCTTGCGGATCTGGGCGTTACGAACGATGAGCTACTCGATGCCTATCTGGACGACTTTGATTACGAGGTGGGCGACGTTACGGTTACTGGCAACAGCGCTCAGGCCAACGTGACCCTGACCTGTCGCTCGGTCTCGGGCATCGTGAAGGACTTCTTGTTCAAGAGCGCGACTGGCAGCTACAACGCGCAGACCCTGTTGAGCTGCGTAGAAAGTGCCGGGGCAAGCGACGTGAACATGACCGTCGCCATCTCCAAAGCAGACGACGGCACCTGGAACGTCGAGGAGGCTCTGACCAAGGCCATCTCCGGCAAGTTGCTGTAGGGAAGTGCACGCGGCTCTTTTTTCGCGGAGCCTTTGCGCTTATTAATGGGAACCGAAAACGGCGGAACCCGTCAACCGTTAAGCAGGCGCGGGCGATGCAGGTTTCAGTGCTTAGGGACCGATGGCAGTCGGTCCCTTTTTAGTCTCAAGCCTTGGCGTTCCGCTCGTTGACGCAGCGGGAGAGGGTGCGCACGACGGCCTCCATGTCGATGGGCTTGGCGAGGTGCGCGTTCATGCCCGCATTCAAGCATCGCTGCTCGTCCTCGGCAAAGGCGTTAGCGGTCATGGCGATGATAGGCACGTCGAGCGCGTCCGCACGGCCGGATTCGCGAATCGCGCGGGTGGCCTCAAAGCCGTCCATCGTCGGCATCGTGATGTCCGTCAGAATCGCGTCGAACGTGCCCGGCGTGTTCGAGCAGTAGCAGCTGAGCGCCTCGGCGCCGTCACGCGCGCAGGTCACCTGTGCCCCTTGGTCCTCGAGCAGCATGCGCGCGATCTCGATGTTGAGCTCGTTGTCCTCGACGAGCAGTATGTGCAGGCCCTTGATGCTCGCTTGCTCCATTGTTGCGTCGTCTTTCCTGCCGGGGGCCTCGGCCACGTCAAAGGGGATGGTCACGACAAAGGTGCTGCCTTCGCCCTTGACGCTCGAGACCTCAATCGTGCCGCCCATGCGGTCGACGATGCGCTTAGCGATGGACATGCCCAGACCCGTGCCCTGGCGCTTCTCGTGCATGGCGAGCGACTCGTCCTCCTGAGAGAACGGCTCAAAGATGCGCTCCACAAACTCGGGGCTCATGCCAATGCCCGTGTCGCTGATGGTCCAGCGGTACACAACGCGCTCCTCGTTGTGCTCAAGGTACTCGACAGAGGTGGTGACGGTGCCACCGGGCTTGTTGTACTTCACGCAGTTGCCGTAGATGTTCAAGAACACCTGGCGCAGGTGCAGCGGGCTCGTGTAGACATAGCGCACGGGGGTTTGGAACGTCCCTCTCACCAGGTGCTGATCCTCTTGCGCGATGCGTGCTTGGATCATCGTGGAGACGGCGGTGGCGACCTCGTCCAGGTCGGTCGTGACATGGGCGAGCTCGATCTCATCGTCCTCGAGCTTGCTCATCTGGAGCACCTCGTTGACGAGCGAGAGCAGGTGATTTGCGGCCAGGCGCATCTTCTCTTGGTTCTCGCGCACAAGCTCGTGGTCGTCGGCGTGCGTGCGGTTGATCTCAAGCAGGCCGATGATGCCGTTGAGCGGGGTGCGGATGTCGTGGCTCATACGGCTCAGGAAGCTCGACTTGGCGGCGTTGGCGCGGTCGGCCTCTTGCTTGGCTGCAAGCAGTGCCTCCATGCGCTCGCGCTCCTCGCGCTCCAGATCGCTGGCGTCGCGCATGCCGATAACGATGCTGTGCGCCTTGCCGGTGACCGCAGCCTTGATGATGTGGATCTCGACGGCCGAGGTCTGCTCGCCTAGGGTGAAATGGAAACGTCTGGTAATGCTGCGCTGCTGGTTAAGCAAAAAGCGGATGTTGTCAAAGTTGAACTCGCGGGCGAACTCCTCGTGTTCGTCGGGCACGATGAAGGTGCTGAGGTAGAAGTCGATGACCCGGTCAAAGGGCATGTGCGCGTAGATGGCGCGGGTAACGGGCGAGTTGCGGTAGTTGGGGTCGGTCTTGATGGCGGTGATCGTATTGGCGTCCAAGTCGCCAACGAAGATCGAGAGATAGTCCTCACCGAGTGCCTGCGTAACCGAACGGCTCTGCAGCAGTTCGCGGCGTGCCATATCCACATCGTGGAGCGCCTGCTTGAGCTTGGTGTTCTCTTGCTCGGCATTTAGGGTGCGTCGCAGGACAGCCGTCTGGTAGAGGTAGAAGTAGAACATCGTGCTGTAGATCATGGCCGTGCGCCCGACGTTCTGGACGTTGAGGAAGGTCTCGACGAGCATCGACGCCGCCATGTAGGCCACGATAAGCACCGTAAGGCCAAGGTCAAAGTAGGGGTGCAGACTCTTTTGCCGCACCACCATGATGAGCACGAGCATATAGACCACGACGATAAGGATGGGCAGCACGCCGAGCGGCCCGCGGTGGAAGACGTTGTCGGCGTCGTAGTAGTAGACGATGCCGGTAAAGAACACCGAGAAGGCCGCGAGCGTATCGATCGCCATGGGGGCGAGGAGTAAGACGTTTTGCAGCCTGGTGCGCTTTTTGGGCGTGAGCATGAGGGCGAGCAGCATGAGGATAAGCGGGCGCACGATGTAACCCGTGACGCTGCAAATGTCGCGCCAGACGGTGTGGAACTCCAGGTTGCCCAGGTAGACCTCAATGTTGGCGACGGCAAGCTCGAGTGCCTCGGCTGCGAGGATCCCGTAGAAAATCCAGCGCGAGCGGGGATCGAGTACGCGGTTGCGCAGGTTGAGCAATAGCAAGAAGCACAGGCCGGCGACAGGGGCCAGGTTGCTGAGCCAGATCTGGTCGAGCGCCATGGTGTGCCTTTCTCTTGCAGAGGAGAAGTATCTAAGTGCTCAAAGTATAAGACTTCTGTGCCCGGTCTTTTGCTGCGGTTGCACCGCTCGTATGCGTGCCCGCGCGCTTCGCCTGGGCACCCAATCGGTAAGCCATGAGAAACTTTTACAGTAATCCGCCGCTAACTATTCCCAAAAAGTTAACCACGTGCTAGTTTACTAAAGCAAACATAGCTGCGGTTAACTTCTGCCTATGGTCGCGCATGCCCTCGGGCGCGCCTCCGTGTGGCAGAAGTTCGTGTGTAGAGGGCGATTGAACGCCGTTTATCGCGCCGCCGCCGTGTTTGACGCGAGTTCGCAATCAGGGGATGAGGTTTACAGATGTCCGAAGCGCCTAAGATGCCCGCCATGCCGCTTTCTATGGTCAAGCCGGGCGAGACCGTGCATGTTAGCCGTGTCAAAGGCAACGAGGACATGAAGCACCACCTCAGCGACCTCGGCTTTGTCGAGGGCAGCGAGGTTCACGTTGTGAGTTCCTCGGGCGCAAACCTGATTGTGACCGTCCTGGGCGCGCGCTTTGGTTTGGACACCAAGGTGGCCCAGCACATCATGACGGTCGACTAGGCGGGCACGCATATGGCATAAGACGCGGCGAGATTCTTGGCGGCCGTAGCCAACCCGGCGGCCAAGATTCTCGAATGCGCTTGTGATAGAGGTCAACGTTCGAGTATCCGAAAGGGGGATGCAATGAAGACTCTGGGAGACGTCAAGGTGGGCGAGAGCTCCACGATCGTCAAGCTGCACGGCGAGGGTGCGCTCCGTCGTCACCTTATGGACCTGGGCCTGATCAAGGGCACCTCGTTCACCGTCGTCAAGGTCGCTCCGCTGGGCGATCCTGTCGAGATCAACATCCGCGGCTACGAGCTTTCTATCCGCAAGGAGGAGGCTGCCGTCGTCGAGGTCCAGTAGGGCCACACGCGGACTTTTTTGCAGGTAAAGTTAGGATTTTCTAACTTAGAAGCGTCTAACTCGAGCGGAATGGAATCAGCTCGAGCGCAATTGAGAGAAGGATTGAATGGCGGATTCGCAGATCCATGTCGCGCTTGCGGGTAACCCCAACTGCGGCAAGACCACGCTTTTCAACCTGATCACCGGTGCAAACGGTTACGTTGGTAACTGGCCGGGCGTCACGGTTGAGAAGAAGGAGGCCAAGCTCTTGAAGGACAAGAGCGTGACTATCACCGACCTCCCCGGTATCTACTCCCTTTCCCCCTACAGCCCCGAGGAGCAGTGCTCCCGCGACTACCTGATGAGCGGCGAGCCCGACGTTGTCATCCAAGTGATCGACGCCACCAACCTCGAGCGCAACCTGTACCTGGCCCTCCAGGTCATCGAGACGGGTCTGCCCGTCGTGTGCGCGCTCAACATGTGCGACCTGGTGGAGAAGAACGGCGACAAGATCGACACCAAGAAGCTCGAGAAGCGCCTTGGCTGCCCGGTCGTCATGATCTCTGCCCTTAAGAACCGCGGTATCGACGAGCTGTTCGAGCAGGCCAAGAAGGCCGCCGGCACCAAGGGCGACACCCGTGCCCACAAGTTCGACTCCGCCATCGAGGACGTCCTCACCCACATCGAGAACCTCCTGCCCGATAGCGTCTCTGCTTCCAAGCGCCGCTACTACGCCGTCAAGCTCTTCGAGCGCGACGAGGCCGCTTGCAAGATCATCAACCTCACCAAGGCCAACGCCGAGCGCGTGGAAGAGCTCATCTCCCAGTGCGAGAAGGACTGCGACGACGACGCCGAGTCCATCATCACCGGCGAGCGCTACGGCGTGATCGCTCACATCATCGACGAGTGCCTGACCAAGGCTCCCTCCAAGATGAGCACCTCCGAGAAGATCGACCGCGTGGTCACCAACCGTGTCCTCGGTCTGCCGATCTTCATCGTGATCATGTGGGCCGTGTACTACATCGCCGTCTCCACGCTGGGCGGCACGGTGACCGACTTCACCAACGATCAGCTCTTTGGCGAGGACGGCTGGTTCGTGCTCGGCCAGGGCCGCGAGGCCTATGACGAGGCCACCGGCGTCTACGAGGACGCCCAGACCGAGATCGCTGCCTACGCCGCTCAGCTCGCTGAGGACGGCTACGCCACCGACGATCTGGACAACGCTGTTGCCGACGGCGACGCCGACGCTGCCCTTACCGCTCTGAAGGCCCTTGCCTCTGCCGACCCCTCGGTCAAGAGCGTCACCGCTACCGCCGAGTTTGAGGACGAGGACTCCGGCGAGGTGACCACCTCCGAGGTCACCTACGACGGCGCGGCCGCCGACCTGGCTGTTACCGAGCCCGAGGCCTCTGAGTACGGCCCGTTCGTGCCCGGTATCACCACCGCCGTCAAGGACGCCCTGCTTGCGGGCGGCGCTGAGGAGGACAGCCTGGTTGTCTCCCTCGTGTGCGACGGTATCGTCGCCGGCATCGGCGCCATCTTCGGCTTCGTGCCGCAGATGTTCCTGCTCTTCGTGATGCTCTCCTTCCTCGAGGACTGCGGCTACATGGCCCGCGTCGCCTTCATCATGGACCGCGTGTTCCGCCGCTTTGGCCTCTCCGGTAAGTCCTTCATCCCGATGCTCGTCTCCTCCGGCTGCGGCGTCCCGGGCGTCATGGCCACCAAGACCATCGAGAACGAGAAGGACCGCCGCATGACGGTCATGACCACCACGTTCATCCCCTGCGGTGCTAAGCTCCCGATCATCGCCCTGCTCATGGGCTCGATCATCGGTGACACCACCGCCGGTTGGATCTCCCCGACGTTCTACTTCCTGGGCGTCTTCGCCGTCATCGCCTCTGGTCTGATGCTCAAGAAGACCAAGATGTTCGCCGGCCGCCCGACCCCGTTCGTCATGGAGCTGCCCGCTTACCACTTCCCGGCGATCCGTTCCTGGGCGCTGCACGTGTGGGAGCGCTGCTGGGCGTTCATCAAGAAGGCCGGTACGGTCATCTTCGCCTCTACTGTCGTGGTTTGGTTCCTCTCCAACTTCGGTTCCTTCGACGGTTCCTTCGGCTTCCTTGCCACCATGGAGAACATCCCCGAGGAGTACATGGACTACTCCGTGCTTGCCATGCTCGGCAACCTGGTCGCCTGGATCTTTGCCCCGCTCGGCTTTAGCACCTGGCAGGCAACCGCCCTTACCGTCTCTGGCCTGGTAGCCAAGGAGAACGTCGTGGCCACCGCCGGCTCGCTGCTGGCTCTGGGCTCCGAGGTCTCCGAGACCGACGCCTCGCTGTGGGCGAACTTCGCCATGATGTTCCCGACCGTGGGTGCTTGCGTTGCCTTTGGCGCCTTCAACCTGCTGTGCGCCCCCTGCTTCGCTGCCATGGGCACCATCCGCAACCAGATGAACTCCGGTAAGTGGACGGCCATCGCCATCGGCTACGAGTGCGGCTTCGCTTGGTGCGTCGGCCTGATCATCAACCAGCTCTACAACCTGATTGCTCTTGGTCAGTTTGGTATCTGGACGGTCGTGGCCATCGTGGTGCTCGCGCTCATGCTCTTCCAGATCTTCCGTCCGATGCCCAAGTTCGCTTGGACCGACGAGGACGAGACCAACGTCAGCTCGCTGAAGTCTGCCGCCTAGGTCTAGCCTGATCTGACTCCTGCTTGCAGGATTTTCAACCCGCCCAACGGTGCGAACCTTCGCCTGTTGGGCGGGTTTTGTGTAGCGCGCGGCAGGGGAGCGAGATGGGGTAAAGTTAGGTGTAAGAAACTTTACGGATCGGAGGCCGCTATGGCACCTATCGAGATCATCGTGCTTTTGGCCATCGCCGTGGCCTTTGTGGCCGTGTGCGTGCGCATGTGGCGCCACGGTAGTTGCGCCGACTGTGCGCAGGGCGGTGTGTGCACCGGGCACTGCGGCAAGGAGAAGAGCTGCGCTGCCGTGAAGGGCGTGGACGAGGTCGCCGCCAAGCTCGGTCGCGGTGTGAAGTAGCGTTTGAGCCGGCTGCTCGGCGCGCGTGGGCTTTGGCGTGCTGTCACGAGCTGCGCCCTTGTTCTGACGCCGCCGCTTCGGGCTTTTCTCGCGCAATTCGGTATTGCCCGCAGTGCGAGCCGTTTGTTTGACCGCCGGCCGCCTGCGTCTTTATCTTCGTGCTCGCGCTTCTGTCCAGCCATAAAATTTCCCACATCCCACAAAGAGCCTCGCGCCAGCGCGCGGGGTTCTTTTTTGTGATGCTGCCCGGTGTGGAGACGCGCGCGTACTCCGCGGGCGGAAACTCTGCCGAAACAATGCTGTGAGAAAGTACAATGGCGTTACATGACTACGCGCGATCGCTGTCTAAAAAGGAGACACAATGAATCAGCAGAATATCGACTTTGTGCTGCGCACGGTCGAGCAGCGTGACATTCGCTTTATTCGACTCTGGTTCGTCGACGTCCTGGGACGTCTTAAGAGTTTTGCAATCAGCCCCGAGGATCTTGAGGTTGCCTTTGAGGAGGGCGTTGGCTTTGACGGCTCCGCCATCGAGGGCTTCGCCACCCCGGAGGAAGCCGACATGCTGGCCTTCCCCGACCCTTCGACCTTCCAGGTGCTTCCGTGGCGCCCGAGCCACGACGGCGCAGCCCGCGTGTTCTGCGACATCTGCACGCCCGACCGCAAGCCCTTCGCCGGTGACCCGCGCGAGTGCCTGCGCTCCATGTTCTACCGCGCCGAGGAGGCCGGCTACATCATGAACGTGGGCGCCGAGCTTGAGTACTACTACTTTGCCGACGACCACGCGCCTGTGACGCTCGACAATGCGGGCTACTTTGACCTTTCCGAGGCCGACTCCGCACGTGACCTGCGCCGCAACACCGTGCTTATGCTCGAGAAGATGAGCGTGCCCGTGGAGTACACCTTCCACTCCACCGGCCCCTCGCAGCACGGCATCTCGCTGCGCCACGCCGAGGCCCTCACGATGTCCGACGCCATCACTACGGCCAAGCACATCATTCGCTTGGAGGCCTTTGAGTCTGGCTGCCATGCCTCGTTCATGCCCAAGCCGCTTTCTGGCGAGGCCTCGTCTGCGATGTTCCTGCACCAGTCGCTGTTCGACCGCGAGGGCAACAACGTGTTCTGGGGCGAGGACGACCCGGTCTACCACCTCTCCGATGTGGCCAAGCACTACATGGCCGGTATTCTGGCGCACGCGCGCGAGATCTCGGCCATCACCAACCCCACGGTGAACTCCTACAAGCGCCTCACCACCGGTGAGGGCGCGACTCCCGAGTACGCCACCTGGGGCCTGCGCAACCGCTCTGCGATGATCCGCATTCCCATCTACAAGCCGGGCAAGCAGCTCTCCACCCGCATCGAGCTGCGCAGCCCCGACCCGATGGCGAACCCCTACCTGGTGAACGCAGTGACGCTTGCCGCCGGTCTGGACGGTATCGCGCGTAAGCTCGAGCTTCCCGCCGAGACCACGGCAGATACGCTGCGCATGTCCGAGCGCGAGCTGGAGCAGGCGGGCTACACGCAGCTTCCGCGCAACCTGGAGGAGGCGCTCGACATCTTTGAGGACTCTGCCTTTATGAAGGACGCGCTGGGCGAGCACATCCACGAGTTCTTCCTCACCAAGAAACGCGCGGAGTGGAAGAAGTACGCCTCGTGCGTCTCGCAGTGGGAGATCGACCAGTATCTTGCCAACTCATAGGTGCATTTAGCCTGTAATCGTTCCTTGAGCTGCTAGAATTACACCCTACGAGGGGGTCCGGTATGTCAGAGAAAAACATCTTGTTCATGGCGCGCACCACGCGCTACCACGAATTCGCCCGTACGCTCACCACCACGATGGGCGCGGAGGTCTTTGCCGCGACTCCGGATTCTCCTACGGCGGCGCACGATTTTGACCTGCTGATCCTTGATGCCGATGGCATTCGCAACGATCGTATCGAGCAGATCGCCAAGTGGCTCGACGATCGCGGCAACATTCCCATGCTGCTGATTGTTGACGAGGACGCCCTGGCTGACCTGCGCATTCCCTCGCACTCGCACGCCGACTTTATCTGCTCGGGCGGCTCTGCCGCAGAGCTTGAGGCGCGCGTGCATCGCCTGCTGGGCGAGGAGGAGTCCTTCTCGGTCGACGACGTCTTGCATATCGACAACCTGATGATCAACCTTGCCACCTATCAGGTGTATCTGGACGATAGCCCCGTCGACCTCACCCTTATGGAGTACTCGCTGCTTTCGTTCCTAGCGATGCACCCCAACCGTGCGTACAGCCGCGAGGTTCTGCTGCACCGCGTGTGGGGCTTTGAGTACTGCGGCGGCACCCGTACCGTGGACGTGCACATCAGGCGCATCCGATCCAAGGTGGGCCCGCAGATCGCGGCGCACATCACCACGGTGCGCGGCGTGGGTTATCTCTTTAAGATGTAGGGCAGACGGCGGCAGCAATGCCGCCGTTTTTATTTCTGAAGCCTCTTTGTTGATACCTTAGGTTTAGCTTAATCAGGCCGATTTGGCCCCGGATGCGTGCGCGTTGGGGTACAACGTTGCCTGACCTAAAGCACGTGGAAAGGAAGAGTTGACCATGAGTGAAGATTTCGAATCGCCGCGCGACGATTCGTCTGCCACCACTCCGACGCCGCGCGTCGAGATCGAACCGACGCCGGTGGCACCTCAGGGCGCGGAAGCGACCTCGCAGCTGCCGCCCGCCGGCGCTGCCGGTCCGGACGTCACGGTTGCGAACCCCGTTACCGCCGGTAGCGCGCACACGGGCGGCGCCCATAGCGCTGCCACCGAGACCATTGCGCACACTGTGGTGAAGACCAAGACCAAGAAGCTCCCGGTGTTCGTGAGCTCGCTTGCGGGCCTTGTGGTGGGCGCCGTGTTGGTGATCGCCTTCATCATGACGGGCGCTCTGAACGTGAACCGCGACTCGGGCAGCGTGAGCGCCGCGGGCTCCGACACCTCGACCACCAAGCAGACCATCACCATCGACTCCGAGGACACCACGCTGGCCGAGGCCGTCTCGACCAAGGCGCTGCCCTCTGTGGTTTCCATCACAGCGGTTACCTCGAGCGATTCGAACAGCCTGTTCCAGTCTGAGGACAGCTCCAGCTCCTCGGGCTCCATCGGCTCGGGCGTGGTGCTCGACACCGACGGCAACATCCTCACCAACAACCACGTGGTGACCGGCGCCACCTCGATTACCGTCTCGATGAACGGCGAGAGCTACGAGGCTGAGCTGGTGGGTGCCGACACCTCGAGCGACCTGGCCGTCATCAAGCTCAAGGACGTGAGCGCCGACGAGCTGACCCCCATCGAGGTTGGCGACTCCGATGACCTGAACGTGGGCGAGTGGGTTATGGCTATCGGCAGCCCCTTTGGTAACGAGCAGTCCGTCTCTACGGGCATCGTGAGCTCGCTCTACCGTTCCACGGCACTGCCCTCTACCGACGGCACCTATATCTACGCCAACATGATCCAGACCGACGCCGCCATTAACCCGGGCAACTCCGGTGGCGCGCTGGTGAACAGCAACGGCGAGCTGATCGGCATCAACTCGATTATCGAGAGCTACTCGGGCTCCAGCTCGGGCGTGGGCTTTGCCATTCCGTCCAACTACGCGGTGAAGATCGCCAAGCAGATCATTGCCGGCCAGACCCCCGAGCACTCCTACCTGGGCGTGCGCATGGCTACCGTGAATGCCTCCAACGCCCGTCAGAACAACCTCTCGGTGAGCGAGGGCGCCTACGTGGGCGAGGTCATCTCGGGCAGCCCGGCTGAGGAAGCCGGCATTGAGGAGGGCGACGTGATCACCAAGGTGGGCGACACCGAGGTTTCCTCCGCCGACAGCGTGATTATCGCGATGCGTACGTACGATGTGGGCGACAAGGTGACGGTTACCGTCCAGCGCGGCAACGACACCAAGGAGATCGAGGTTACGCTCGGCTCTGACGCCGATGCCCAGACCGCCTCGAGTGAGTCGAACTCCACCAACAACACCGACAGCTCCGATGGCAACGGTAACGGCATGACGCGCGAGGAGCTTTTGGAGTACCTGCGCAGCCTGATGGGTCAGCAGAACCAGAACCAGGGCATGTAAGGGTTGCCTTGTCTGGTTGCCCGGCCTGCTGGACACTCGCCGAGTGCTGAGGCGGCGCAGACGGCAGTTCAGCGCAGCCAGCTTGGGCCGGTTTGAAAGGGCTGCTCCGGGGAGCCTGAAAACCCCATATGTCCGATGAGGGCCCGTACAGCTCAGCCTGTGCGGGCCCTCATCTGTGCATAGATTTAGAGCGGGAGAAAAACTGCTGGTTCGGGGTGCTAAATGGAGCGGCTGGAGGCTAGAATAGGCGGGACTGCCAAAACGAACCCTTGAACTGCAACGAGGCATATCTTATGAAGTTTCGCGCGCTGCCCGCAAAGACTCCGTACACCTTCCTGCTTGCGCTCGCCCTTACCGCGGCGATGACGCTTGCGAGCGCCTTTGCGCCCGCACCTGCCCAGGCGGCAGAAAACGTGGCCTATGTTAAGGACTCCGCAGGTAAAACCACGTACTACACCGACACGAACGCCGCCGTCAGCGCGGCATATGGTGCGGGCAATACCCTTGTGCTGCTCAGGGATTGGCGGCTCAATAGCACGCTCTACGTTGCCGACAGCAAAGAGCTCACCATCGACATGAACGGTCACAGCATCGCTTTTGCTGATGCAAGCGCGGGATGGAACCACCCGTCCATCCGCATGTACGAGCACTCCAAGCTCACACTCAAGTCGAGCGCGACGGCGAGGTTTGAATACGAGGGCAATATCAAGGGCTCGGACGGCAAATGGACGTGGACCAAGACGAGCATCACGGCGGGCGGTCTGATCTTCAACGACGGCCGCTTGGGCGGTTCCGGCATCTCCATGGACGCCGACTGCACCCTGACGGTCACCGACGGCGTGGCCATCGCCGGATGCTCCAAGAGCGGCATCGAGACCAAGAGCGATTGCACCGTCAACCTGAACAAGGGTGCGATCGTCACGGCCAACGCCGCCTCGTCTTCTGGCGCCGGTATCGAGCTGGGCAACAGCACTAAGCTCAACATGAACAACGCCAAGATCGTTAAGAACGAGTCCAACGGCCAGGGCGGCGGTGTCTATGCGGGCTCCGGTGTAGAGATCTACCTCGAGAACGGCTCGCAGATCTCTGAGAATGAGGCCTACGCGGGTGGCGGCGTGTACCTTAACTACTCGAAGTTCACGCTTGAGTCCAAGGACGGTACGGGCGAGATATCTAAGAACGTTGCCGCGGAGAACGGCCCGGAACCTCTGAAGACCCGCGCGAGCGGTGGCGGCATTCATGTTGACCAGGTCAAGTACAGTGCGAACCAGGGCCTGATCAAGAACCTCAAGATCACCGACAACTACTCCTACTGGGATGGCGGCGCCATCGAGCTCGATCAGCAGAACACCACCATCGAGGGTTGCACCATCACGGGTAACGGCGCCTACTACGAGGGTGGCGGCGTCTACGTCTGCAACAAGAACAACGTCATCAAAGACACCGTCATCCAGGGCAACTACTGCAACGACTGCGACTCGAACTACGAGGGCGGCGGCGTTTACGTTTGGTGCGACTACGACATCGAGCTGCAGGGCACGGTAAACATCACCGGCAACACCCGCGGCTATAACTCCAGTAATCCCGACAACCTCTTTTTGCGTGACAACGCGGGAAGCACCGCGCGCGCCTACATCAAGGGCAGTGTGAGCAAAGATTCCAAGATCGGCGTGCGCACCGGCGTTACGGGCGATCGCCGCATTGGTAAGAGCATCGAGAACAACGACGCCGATTCGTTCTACATGGATCTCTCCGGTTACTACGTGAGCTACGGTTCCGACGAGGGCGGCGATATGTGGCAGCGCACGGGCGAGGTCGACTACGCTGTGACGCTCAACGGTAAGAGCCTGGGCCGCTACAAGCCGGGCGCTATGGTGACGGTGAACGGCGAGACTTCCACCACGATTTCTGCCTTCCTGTCTTGGTCGGAGAAGTCGACGGGCCTGGCGCCGTTCAGCGACTACTTCACAAACGTGTACTACTCCAAAGTGACCTTCTACATGCCCAAAAACGACGTGCACCTCGTGACGGACACGATCGGTCGCACGAGCTACGCGACGCTGACGCTCGAGAAGCCCACGGCGGGCGACGCACTGCCGACCACCGGTACCCTGAGCTGGGGCTCAGGCCAGCTCATCCGCTCCAAGAGCGTTGAGCTCCACTGGCTCGACGAGGGCGGCGCGCAGGCCACCAGCGCGGTTTACGGGGCAAAATACCGCTTCTATGTGATTGCTCCCGAGAACAGGAAGGACGAAGGCCTCGCGTTCTCTTCGAGCATCGATGCGAGCCACGTGGAGATTCATTACGCCGATTCGACCGAGACCCTGGCCGCGACGGATGCGCACGTTGACTACCAAGACGCCCTCAACGTTACGTCCGATTTCATAACGATGGAGATGCCTGCCATTACCGAGGTGGAGAGCACGTCGACCATGGTGATGGCGGGAACGACGCGCAACGAGTTCATCGACTCGCTGCCTGATACGGCCACGGCAAAGCTGCAGAACGACTCGTGGATCACGCTCGCCACGGATAAGGATGCGACCATCCAAGGCCTGGATCAGTTCATCGACATGAGCAACGGCAAGGTCAAAGAGCCCGAGGGCGGAGTCGAGTGGTACACGATCAAGGTGCCGCTTGCAGCGTCCGACAAGGTCGCGACCGTCGAGGGCAAGTACCTCGAGATCCAGGTGACCGTCATCGAGAGCGCGGCCCTCGTTCCGCCTTCACTCTCGCCGTGTGAGGGCACCTACGAGGGAACCTCGCTTACGCTGACGGCTACTGCCGGCGAAGACGCGACCATCAAGTACAAGGTCGACGGTGGGGACGAGCAGACGTATGACGCGGCTGCGGGCATTGTGCTTACGGGCGCTGAGAACCAGAAGGTCTCGCATGCGCTCGAGATCTGGTCTGTGGCCGGTTCCAAAGAAAGCACGCATATCACGGTCATGTATACGCTGGACGATAGCCTTGCCAAGAGGATTGTCGTCAACTGCTCTGATACCGCGCTCTACAACGAGGGCGATACGCGCTGGTCTGCCAAGTTCTACGTGACGAGTGACGTGGGCAGGACGGTCACGGTCACAGCCCCTGTCGAGGACGGTCGCGTCTTTGACCACTGGGAGTGGGCGGATGCTCCGGAGGGCACCGACCTTTCGAATAGCGAGCTCGAGATCAAGGATTTCTTGCCGAGCTACGACAGCAAGATTACCGCCGTCTACACTCCGGTGATCACCGCGGTTGACCTTGTGGTCGATCCCGTCCCCGCGGCGCATGAGTTCCTCCCGCAGGGTGCCCAGTGCGTGAAGATCAAGTCTGGCAGCGATGACAGCTGGACTGACGTTACGAGCTACTTCTCGACGCCGCATGGTGCGGCGACGATCACCTGGTCGCCCGCAGGTGACGAGGAAGGCAAGGCCGACCACCTGACGACCTATGTGGCAACGCTCAAGATGGAGGCGGGCGGTGCTGCCACGGGTGTGAAGTACACGCTGGCGGACAACCTTGACCTGTGGGTGAATGACGAGAAGGCCGCTGAGGATGCGGCGTGGGTCTCCAAGGAAGACGGTGCCAGGTATCTGAATGCCCAGTTCCCCGCGACGGGCGCGTATGTTTACAGCTCCCTGGACAGCCTCGACGACGTGAACATTTCCTTTGAGGACGCCGCAGCTGCCCAGGCTGGCACGGGCGATTGGGGCCTGCCTAGCGAGGTGGGCATCAACTTTGCGTGTGGCGAGGAAGACCTGATCGGCGTCGAGTGGGGGAGCGTTGAGGGCTTTGACCCCACGAGCCAGGTATCCCAGACGCTCAAGGTGACCGGCACCGTGAGCTATCCCGACTCTATCGACGCGACCGGCGCGCCCAAGACCGTTGAGATTACCATCAACGTGGCAGCTCCTGAGCAGGTCGAGGCACCGAGCGCGAGCCTTGCGAGCGGCACCTATGCCGGCACCCAGGGTATCGAGCTTTCCTGCGGCACCGAGGAGGCGGTCATCCGCTACACCACGGACGGCAGCGACCCCACCACAGAGAGCGCCGTATACGATGACCCGATCGAGATTTCTCACAGCACGCAGATCAGGGCGCTTGCCTTCCGCGATGGCTGGAAGGCAAGCGAGGTCTCGACCTTTACCTACGTCATCACCCACCAGGTGACCTTTGACAGCGCCAAGGGAAGCGCGGTGGACGATCAGACCGTTGAAGACGGTGCGTGCGCGACTCGCCCGGCCGATCCGACGCGCGACGGCTATGACTTTGTTGGTTGGTATACGGCCGAGGGCGAGGTCTATGACTTCGATACGCCCGTGACCGGCGACCTCACGCTCACCGCCTCTTGGGAAAAGAAGGACGGCGGCTCGGACACGGATCCCGATGACCCCGACGACGACCCGGATGTCACCCCCGACGACCCGGATGTTGGCCCCGACGACGGCAAGGGCGACAAGGGCGATGAGGACGGCAAAGGCGATGAGCAGCCCGACGCCAAGAAGGACGACTCGTCTGAGCGCAAGACGCTCCCCGGTACGGGCGATGCGTCCGCTGCAGCGGGCATCGCCGCCGCGGCTGGCGTTGCACTTGCCGCTTGCGGCGCGCGCCGTCGCAACCGATAGCGGCCGGAAAATATTACGGTCTGTGCTTAGGGCCCGTGCAGTTTGCATTGCGACTGCACGGGCCCTTGCTTGTTAGCCTCTCTTGCAATAAGGAACGCTTCCTAGGGGAAATGCCGCTTTAGCACGTCCTTGCAGGGTAGGGGCGTTAAAATTGGTCAGATACCAAGCCGATCTCAACTCGCAACGAGGCACACTCATGAAGCTCCGCGCGTCGCTTTCTAAGATTTCATATCCCCATCCGCTCCTGCTCGCCCTTGCTGCGCTGATGCTGACGGGTGCTTTTGCCCCCGTGTCCGCGCGTGCTGCCGAAAGGGTCGCCAGCATGCAAGACTCCGAGGGCAACGTTGCTTACTTCTCGAGCGTTGACGAGGTGGCGAGTTCGCTATCTGATACCACGGACGAGCCCGTGAATTACATCCTCTTCAGCGATTGGAAGCTCACTAAGCCTCTCACCATCGAGGAGGGCCAGAATGTCCGCATCGACATGAACGGCCATCAGATTTATTACAACAAAAACCCTCAGTCGCACGAGGGGATAAAACAGGTTATCAAGCTGGAGAAAAACTCAACGCTTACGCTTACGTCGGATAGGACGTCACCGTTTATTTTTGTGGGCTATGCACTGGATGGCGATAGCGGCTGCAGGAAAACCGGTGTGAAGCTGAGCTCCGGTGGCTTGGTTACCGCCGATGAAGCATCGGCCTGCCCCGGCATCGTTGTAGACGGCGGGGCTACCCTCAACCTCGATAACGTTGCGGTCGCGGGATTCGACCAGGGCGGCATCGTTGCGAACGAGGGCGGCACCATCAACATGACCAACGGCGCGATCGTCTCCGCCAACAAATCGCCCGGTTGGGCAGGTGGCGTCCAGCTTCACGATGACAGTACGCTCAACATGGATAACTCCGAGATTAGCGGCAATTACTCCCCGACCAAGGGCGGAGGGGTATTCGCCTTCACGAACGTTACCATCACTATGACCAACGGGGCCAAGATCGATGGCAACCATGCAGAAGCGGGCGGCGGCGTCTACTTTGCCTACTCGAACTTCAAGCTCGAATCCAAGGACAAGACCGGAGTCATCTCGAATAACGTTGCCTACAACGAGGAGGCTGGCAAGGAAAGCTCCAGTGGCGGCGGCGTTCATGTCGATCAGGTGACGGGTGGCACGGACGTGGGCCTGATTCGCGGTATAAGCATCACCGATAACGTCTCTTACTACGATGGCGGCGGTGTGGAGCTCGACCAGCAGAGTACAACGCTTGAGGACTGCACCATCACGGGCAACGCCGCCCGCTACGAGGGCGGCGGCGTTTACGTCTGCAACAAGAACAACACCATCAAAAACTGCATCATCCAGAACAACTGCTGCAACACCTCTGGCAAAAATTACGAGGGCGGTGGCGTATACGTGTCGTATGAGTACGACATCGAGCTGCTCGGTACGGTGAACATCACCGGCAACACGCGCGGAAAGGATACGGGAGATGCCGATGACCTGTTCCTGCGCGACAACGTGGGTAGCACTATACGCGCCTACATCACGGGCAACGTGACCAACAGGTCAAAGATCGGCGTGCGTACCGGCATCACGGGCGATCGCCGCATTGGCAAGGACATTCCCAACCACGGCGGCGATGCGTTCTTTATCGATCTGGACAACTACCACGTGAGCTACGGCACCGACGAAGGCGGCGACATCTGGCAGCGCAAGGGCGCGGTTGAGTACGAGGTGACGCTCGACGGCAGGAGCCTGGGAACCTATAAAGCGGGGGAGCAGGTGACCGTGAACGGCGAGCCGGCCGATTCGGGCCGCGCATTCCAGAGCTGGTCATCTACCTATACGGTTGGCCTTGAACCTTTTAGCGAGTACGTAAAAGACCCCACAAATCCGAGTCTGACCTTTACCATGCCAAAGCGCGGCGTGAAGCTCTCGACCAATGATTTTGTCCGCGCGACAAAGGTGACAATCACGGTGGAGAAACCGGTGCCGGGCCAGGCGCTCTCCACCTCGGCTACCCTCGGCTGGGGCACGGGGAAGACGGCGACCGTCTCGGTTGTGTGGCAAAACGAAGAGGGCCAGCTCGTCTCTACGGCGGCCTACGGCGAGAAGTACAGCTTGCATGCGGTTGTCGATGAGGACAGGCAAGCCGGCCTCGCGTTCTCTCGTACGCTTGCCTCAAAAGACGTGACATATTGCTTTAGCGACGGGAGCGAGGGGGTTGCTGTCCAGGAGGCCCGTGTTGACGAGCTTGGGCGACTCTACGCTACCTCGGCTTGGATTGAGATGCCCAAACTGGAGATCGCGAGCGTCGAGGACGCAAACATTACCGTGACGGCGGGACTCACGCGCGATGCCTTGGTGGCCATGTTGCCCGATGCGGCATGGGCCACGCTTCGGGACGATTCGAAGATCTCCTTGGAGACGGACAAGACGTTGGCGGGCATCTCGGGCCTGGATACGCTTATCGGCGAGGACGGCACGGTTGTGGAGCCTACGGACGAGTCTGTGTACGACGTCATGGTGCCGCTCGCATCCTCCGATAAAGTGTCGAGCGTCGAGGGCAAAAGCGTGAAAGTGCGCGTTTTGGTGCTCCCCGGCACGGATCTTGCCGCACCGGTGCTCTCGCTGCCTGCCGGCACGTATGAGGGGAACACGTTGAAGCTGACCGCCACGTGTGCCACGAGCGGGGCGACCATTATGTACAGAATCGGCGACGATACGCACGAGTACGACCCCGCGGCCGGGATTGTGCTTACGGGTGAGGCGAATAAAAAGACCTGGGTCGGCGTGTGGGTATGGGCACAGACACCCAGAGGCCAAGCATGGGCAGACCAGGCGTGGTACCAGCTTGATGATACGGTCAACAAGCCCATCACCGTCAATTGTTCGGATACCGCGTACTACGGGCAGGGCGATACGCACTGGTCGAGCACCTTTGAGGCGAAAGGCACCCTGGGCGCTACCGTTACGATCACCGCCCCCGCGCAGGACGGTCGTGTCTTTGACCACTGGGAGTGGTCGGACGCGCCCGAGGGCGTTGACCTTAAGCAGGATGCTCTTGTGATCCCTAAGTACACGCTCGACTACACCGGGCAGATCACCGCGGTCTACACGCCGGTTATTACAGCGGTTGATCTGCAGGTTGACGCTCCGACCGCCTGCGCGCTCCTGTCTCAGGCGGCAACCGCGCTAAAGGTCAGGGTCGGTAGCGAGAGCAGTTGGTGCGACGCCACGGAGTATTTCTCTGAGGCGCGCGGCGCGATCGGGATCACCTGGTCTCCTTCGGGCGATGACGAGGGGCGTGCCGCGCACCTTGCGCCCTACACCGCCTCGCTCAAACTCGCGGCGGGAGAAGCCGCCGATGAGGGCGTGAACTATGCCTTTGCGGAGAGCCTTGACCTGTACGTGAACGGTGCGGCGGCATCAAGCGATTCCGCATGGGTCTCCAAGCAGGACGGTGCCAAGTACCTGCATGTTGTTTTCCCCGAGACAGGGGCGTACGTCTATGAGTCCATGTACGGGCTTGATGGCGTTGGCATTTCCTTTGAGGATGCGTTGGCCGCCAAGAGTGCCGATGACGCTGGCGGCGAGGGCGATTGGGGCCTTCCTCGCGAGGTAGGCGTAACGTTTGCTTGTGGCGAGACCGACCTGGTGGATGTTGAGTGGGAGCGCGTGACTGGCTTTGACCCGGCAAACCTTGGGGCGCAGACGCTAACCGCTCGGGGCAAGGTTAGCTACCCGTCCTACATCGATGCGACCGGTGCTCCCACCGAGGTCGAGATGACCGTGAACGTTGCCGCGCACGGGCAGGTGGTGGCGCCGACGGCGAGCATTGCCTCGGGAACCTATGCCGGCGCGCAGAGCGTAGGGCTTTCTTGCAGCACGCAGGGCGCTACGATTCGCTATACCACAGACGGCACGGAGCCCACTGCAAAGAGCCCAATCTACAAGGGCGATTCGATTAAGGTTGCGAGCGCCATGACCATCAAGGCCAAGGCCTTCCTCGATGGTTGGGCTGCGAGCGAGACCTCGACGTTCGCGTACGTCATCACGTATAAGGTGACGTTCGACGCTGCCGGTGGCAGCTCGGTGGACGAGCAGGTGGTTGAGGCGGGACAGACCGCGACCGAGCCCGCGGCTCCGACTCGGGCGGGCTATGACTTTGCGGGATGGACACTCGACGGAAAGGCATACGACTTTGCAAACCCCGTGATCGGTGACCTCACGCTTATTGCCACCTGGGAAAAGCAGGATGGCGGCTCGGATACGGATCCGGACGATCCCGATGTTGACCCGGATGTTGATCCGGATGGCGACCCCGACGACGGCAAGGGCGATAAGGGTGACGAGCAGCCTGATGACCAGGATGGCAAGGGTGGAGAGCAGTCCGATAGCGAGAAGGGCGGCTCGTCCAAGCGCGAGACGCTCCCCGGTACGGGTGACGTGGCCGCTGTAGCGGGTGTTGTGGCTGCAGCCGGCGCGGCGCTTGCCGCTCGTGGTATGCGTGCTCGTCGTAGGCGGTAACGGCGGCGTTGCTACAGAGAGTATTTTGGGCCCGCGGCGATGTGCGTCGCGGGCCTTTTTGTGTCAGCCCGGTCGCTTTGCCACGGGGTATTTTTGCCGTGTTACCCTGATGAGCGAAAAACTCAAATCAAGGAGAGGACACGTCGATGGCTGAGCAGCAGAGCTTGTTTGGGGATACGGCAGAACCCAGTGTGGGCACGCTTGAGCAGGCCGCGGCACGCGCCGCTGAGCTGCGACACGAGCTCGACTACCACGCGTATCGCTACTACATGCTCGACGCGCCCGAGATCACCGACGCCGCCTTTGACAAGATGCTCGTTGAGCTGCAACAGATCGAGGAGGCCTATCCCGAGCTGGTGACCGAGTCGTCCTACACGCAGCGCGTGGGCGGCTACGTCTCTGAGCAGTTCGCGCCCGTTACACACATGGCGCGCATGTACTCCATGGACGACGCCATGGATTTGGCCGAGCTCGATGCATGGCTCGATCGCACCGAGGCGGCGCTTGGCGCCGGGCGTGCCGCCTATACCTGCGAGCTCAAGATCGACGGTCTGGGCGTGGCGCTCACCTACGAGAACGGTGCCTTTGTGCGTGCGGCCACGCGCGGTGACGGCACCACGGGCGAGGACGTCTCGCTCAACGTGCGCACCATCCACGACGTACCCATGCATCTGGCTGAGCCGGCGCTCGCCCACATGGGCGACGACCGTGCCCGCGCGATCGAGGTGCGCGGCGAGGTCTATATGCCCAAGGGTAGCTTTGCGCGCCTGAACGAGGAGGCCGACGCCGCTGGCCGTGACCCGTTTGCTAACCCCCGCAACGCCGCCGCCGGCTCGCTGCGCCAAAAGGATCCCAAGGTCACGGCTACGCGCGACCTCGCTACGTTCATCTATGCCGTGGCCGATACCGCCCCGCTTCACGTGCATAGCCAGCACGAGTTTTTGGCCTGGCTGCGCGATGCCGGGTTCTCCGTCAACCCCAACGTAGCTACCTGCGCCACGCCCGCCGAGGTTCATGCGTTCTGTGCCGATGCCCTCGCGCACCGCGGTGAACTGGACTACGACATCGACGGCGTGGTGGTGAAGGTCGATTCCTTTGCACAGCAAGATGAGCTGGGCTTTACCGCCCGTGCACCGCGCTGGGCCATTGCGTTCAAGTTCCCGCCCGAGGAGAAGACGACCGTCCTGCGCGAGATTCGCGTGCAGGTGGGCCGCACCGGCGTGCTGACCCCCGTGGCCGAGTTCGACCCGGTGACGGTGGCCGGCTCCACCATCGCGCGTGCCACGCTGCATAACATCGATGAAATTCACCGCAAGGACGTGCGTGTGGGTGACATGATCGTGGTTCACAAGGCTGGCGATGTGATTCCCGAAGTTGTGGGGCCTGTGGCGGAGAAACGCCCCCTGGATGCCGTGCCTTGGCAGATGCCTGCCGTCTGCCCCGTGTGCGGTAGCCCCGTGGTGCACGAGGAGGGCGAGGTTGCCTACCGCTGCGTCTCGCTCGATTGCGCAGCACAGCTCAAGGAGCGCTTGCTGCACTGGGTGAGCCGCGGCTGCATGGACGTGGACGGTGTGGGCGACGAGCTGGTGGACAAGCTGCTCGAGGCAGGACTCGTCCACGACGTGGCCGATTTCTACAACCTTACCGTAGATGACATCGCGACCCTCGAGACAGGGCGCACCGTTAAAGCCTGCCATAAAAAAGGTGATCCGATTTTTGACAAAGACGGTAAGCCTCTTTACAACGAGGACGGTACACCCCGCCGGTATAAGGCAGACCGCAAAGTAGAAAATGCGGGTGCGCCTATTACGGTTGGTAAGACGACGGCGAAAAAGATAATCGAGGAAATAAGCAAATCAAAGTCTCTTCCGTTATCACGCGTTTTGTTTGCTTTGGGGATTCGCCTTGTCGGTAAGAGCGTTGCGGAATTGTTGGCTAAGAGATATGTAACCGTGGACGCTCTTGTGCTTGCTGACGAAGATGATATGGCTGAAATAGAGGGCATTGGCCCTGAGATTGCTCGCAGCGTTGCGGAATTCATGTCTGTTAGAGACAACCTGGGAGTCCTTGAGCGTTTGCGCGCGGCGGGCCTCTCTCTTGAGGAGGATCTGGGTGCCGTTGCGTCTCGCGCTGCAGAGGCTACGGGGTTGAGCAGCGAGCTTGCTGCGTCTCAACCGCTCGCGGGTTTTACGTTTGTCCTTACGGGTACTCTCGAGAAGCGTTCGCGTTCCGAAGCGGGGGAGGCTCTTAAATTTTTGGGTGCTAGGGTATCGGGCAGCGTTTCGAAGAAGACCAGCTATGTGGTGGCTGGTCCTGGTGCCGGTTCCAAACTTGCCAAGGCCGAACAGCTCGGTGTGCCCGTGCTCAACGAGGAAGAGCTCGAGGGGCTTTTGTTGACAGGCAGTTTGTCTGAGAAATAGAGGTGGCTATATGGGCAGAGACCTTCTTTTTCTGGATGTGGAAACACCTAACGGGCGGAATGACCGTATTAGTTCGATTGGATTAATCCGTTGTAGTGCTGAGTGTGTTCCAATCGCCAAAGAATCGTTCTTGGTAAACCCCGAAGAACCTTTCTCTGATTTGAACATGCGCATTACGGGACTGTGCCCGGTTGATGTCGAAGATGCCCCGACGTTTCCGGAGCTGTGGGATAGCTCCCTGAAGCACCTGTTTGCCGATGCTGTCCTGGTGGCACATAATGCCACATTTGACCTTTCAGTTCTCTGGAAGCTATTCGGGGCGTATTCCCTTGGAGCTCCCGATTGGAGTTACGCGTGCACAAAAAATCTCTCTCAGCAGTGGCATCCTGAGTTTCCTGACTATAAGCTTCCGACTGTTTGTGGCCGTTTGGGTGTTGTCCTTGAAAATCATCATCAGGCTTTAGATGACGCTGATGCGTGCAGAATGGTCTACCAAGCTTTGCTTGAAGAAGACAGTTCGCGTGTCCCCACTTTTGTCCCGTATCGTCCGGGCGGCGAGTACCAGCGACATTATTCCTTCAATCGTTCGGAAGGCTTTTCTCAGAAAAAACTTTCTGAGAAAACGGTGGACTACCGTGGGTTTTTAAACCTTTGCGAGTCTATTGTCTCTAACGGCACTGTCTCCACGGGGGAAGCCTTAGCTGCTTTGATCCATATCGAGCTTCATGAAAGGCTGAAGGATGACCCTTCTGTTGAAGAGCTGTCTTCCTTATTGATGTGCTCCCTTGCGGATGGGGATATCGATGATGGTGAGTCTAATAGGTTGATCGAACTGCTGCGAAGGCTCATCAATCCATGCGAGTCGTCTTCTTCACCGAAAACAATTCAAATTGACGGAAAGAGTTTCTGTCTTACGGGGTCTTTCAATCATGGCTCAAAAGAAAAAATAAGCCAATTCCTTCTGGACAATGGCGGTACGGTCCTGAAGGGCGTCTCCAAAAAATGCGACTATGTGCTTGTTGGCGGGCAGGGTAGTGAGATGTGGACCACTAAGAACTATGGCAGCAAGGTTAAGAAGGCGCTTGATCTTCAAGCGAAAGGTGACGACATAGTTATTGTTGGCGAAGATTCTATTGCGTTTTAGCCTCGGTCTGGCATAACATAATTATGCGCACAATTATGTTAGGAGTTGCTTATGCCCGTCTGTGTTCCCATTAAAGATATGCGAGATACTTCGAAGTTCTCTGAACTTGTTGAGTCAACGCCGGGACCTGTCACCGTGACTAAGAACGGCTACAGCAAATTCGTTGTATTGAGGTCAGAGGATTACGATTTTATGGCACGAGAAAGCGCCAAGGCTCATCTCATGGCCCGCATCGCTATTGCCGAGCGCGAGCGTGCTGCCGGTGAGACGTTTGATGCTTTTGAGGTTCTGAACGATCTTGAGGCGAAGTATGGCCTATAACGTCAAGATTCTACCGACGGCCAAGCTGGAGGTAGAAGGTATCGTTGAATACCTTCTGGGTCATGGAGTTAATACGGCTCGTCGCTTTTCCGTTAAATTTCGTGCTCAACTAGAGCTGCTGGCGAGCGGCGTTGTCGATTTCGGTCCGTCGTTCATATCGGAACTGTCGGCGCTCGGCTACCATGCCTGTCTCGTAAACACCTACGTCATGCTTTATTACTACGATGGCGGAGACGTCGTAATCGCACATGTATTTCATCAGAGTCAGGATTATGCGACGCTTGTAGCTCCGCGTGCTATCGACTCCATGCTTTTGGAAGAAGAAGATTAGGCATGCTTGCTCGCCGAGCCGGGTGAATTCTGAGGTGCGGACATAGGTTGTGTGCCGTCGCTCGAAATACTTGACATGTCATGCTTTGTGACAATACTTGAAACGTCAACTATTGATGGTTCAAGGAGTTTGCATGTCGCAAGACAAAGACCAAGGCCAAGAGCAGCTCGGTATGTCGCTGACCGACATCCATATGAGCGTGAGCCGGGCGTTCCATACCATGAACAATTCGACGCGCGCCTGCGCCCGCAGCCTGGGGCTGGGGCAAGGCCAGCCGCGTATCCTGTCCTACATCGCGGTGCATGGCGTGAGCACGCAGCGCGAAATCGCCCGCTACTTCTCTATCGACCCCTCGGCCGTGTCTCGTCTGCTCGACCCGCTGGAGCGCGGGGGCTTTTTGGAGACCGTGCCGGGGCGTGATCGCCGAACTCGTGCGCTCGACATCACCGAAAAGGGCAAAGAGGCGCTGGCCACCTGGGAGCGCGAGTGCCGTCGCGTGGACAAGATCATGACCACGGGCTTTAGCGAAGACGAGACCGCGCAGCTCAAAGATATGCTGGAGCGTCTGCGCGAGAACCTTGCCAAGGAGCTGGACGGGGAGGCGACGCGCCATGAGTGAGCTTCGCCGCATGATCCATTACCTGGGCCGCTATAAGCTCGACGCGCTGCTGGGGCTTACCATCATCGCGATCGAGACCTCGCTTGAGCTGTTCATCCCCGTGCTGATGGCGCGCATCATCGACGACGGCATCGCACAGGCCGACATCCCGCTGATTCTGCATCAGGGTGCACTCATGCTGGGGTGCGCGCTGCTCTCGCTCACCCTGGGCTTTTTCTACGCGCGCTTCGCTGCGCGCACGGCGGTGGGCCTGGGTAGCAATCTGCGCCAGGCACAGTACGAAAAGATCCAGACCTACTCGTTTGGTAACCTCGACCACTTTCAGACGTCCTCGCTGGTCACGCGCATGACCACTGACATTACGGTGATCCAAAATGCCGTGGCAAACGGCTTTCGTCCCTGCATGCGCGGCCCGATCATGCTCATCATGGCGCTCACCTACGCGTTTTCGCTCAACCGCGAGCTTGCGGGCGTGTTCTTGGCCATTCTGCCGGTGCTCGGCATCGCGCTGGCCATCATTACCTGGCGCGTCTCGCCGCTCTATCGCAGTCTGCAGACTTCGACCGACCATCTGAACGCCGTGGTGCAGGAGGACTTGACGGCCATGCGCGCGGTGAAGGCCTATGTGCGCGAACCGCACGAGTGTAAGATCTTTGCCGGCGTAAACGACGAGCTTGCGCATGGTGCCACCAAGACCTTTGGTACCGCTGTTCTCAACCTGCCGGTGTTCCAGGCCTCCATTTACACGGCGGCCACGCTCGTGCTGCTCTTTGGCGGTCGCATGATCGCCGCCGGCACGCTCACCGTGGGCGAACTCACAGGCTTTATGAGCTATGTGCTGCAGGTCATGAACTCGCTGATGATGATCTCGAACGTCTTTTTGCTGCTCACACGTGCTCTGACCAGCGTAAAGCGCGTGGGCGAGGTGCTCGATGAAGAGCCTGAGCTGGCACTTCCTACGCCTGCCGTGGCGCGCCACACGGTCGAGGACGGCTCGGTGCGCTTTGAGGACGTCTCGTTCAAGTATCGTGCGGACGCCGAGGAGGAGGTGCTCGAGCACGTGAGCCTGCACATTCCGAGCGGCGCCACCGTGGGAATTCTGGGCGGCACCGGCTCGGGAAAAAGCTCGCTCGTGCAGCTCATCGCTCGTCTGTACGATACGAGCGCCGGCACTGTTTACGTGGGCGGCCACGACGTGCGCGAGTACGACCTGGCTGCCCTGCGCGACGCCGTGGGCATGGTGCTGCAGAAAAACGTGCTGTTCTCGGGCTCTGTGCGCGACAACCTTCGCTGGGGTAACGCCGAGGCGACGGACGCCGAGCTGCTGCACGCCTGCGAGCTCGCTTGTGCAGATGAGTTCCTTGATCGCATCGGTGGGCTTGACGGAGACCTGGGCCAGGGCGGCGCGGGCGTCTCGGGCGGCCAGAAACAGCGCCTCTGCATTGCGCGAACGCTGCTCAAGGCCCCGCGTGTGCTGATCTTTGACGACTCGACGAGTGCCGTGGACATGGCCACCGAGGCCAAGATCCGCGAGAACCTCGCAAGCATTCCGGGTGTGACCTGCATCATCATCGCGCAGCGCATCACCTCGGTGATGGACGCCGACACGATCTTTGTACTCGATGACGGGCGCGTGCATGCGAGTGGCACGCATGACGAGCTACTCGCCGCAGACTCCATCTACCAGGAGATCTACGCCTCGCAGATGGAGCATGCCACGGCCGTGCCCGCGGTCGCTGAGAGGGGAGGCGAGTGCCATGCCTAGGAGTGCTGCTCAGGCGCGCCCGCAGAATCTCAAGCACACGCTTGGCTGCCTGCTTTCCTACATGGGGCACGCGCGCATCTCGCTGCTGGTCGTGGCCATCCTGGTCACCATCTCTGCCCTGGCAAATCTGTTGGGCACCTACATGATCTACCCCGTAGTGGACGCGGTGACAACCGGCCAGATGGATCGCTTTGGCGTGCTCATCGCGCTCACCGCCGGCATCTACGCCCTGGGCGTGGCGAGCGCCTTTGGCTACACGCAGACTATGGTGCGCGCGGCTCAGCGCGTGGTCTCCGACATCCGCCGTGACCTGTTTGCGCATATCCAGACGCTGCCGCTCTCGTACTTTGACCGCACGCGCTCCGGCGACGTGATGAGTTTTTTCACCAACGACGTGGACACGGTGGCCGAGGCGCTCAACAACAGCTTTGCCAACGTGATTCAAGCGGCGATCCAGGCCGTGGGCACGCTTGCGATGCTCTTTATCCTCAACTGGCGCCTCACGCTCATCACGGTGGCCTGCGACGTGGTCATTGCTGCCTACGTGCGTTTCTCTGGCGGCAAGAGCAAGAAGTTCTTCGCCGTGCAGCAGCGTGCTCTGGGCGCGCTCGACGGCTATATCGAAGAGATGGTCTCGGGTCAAAAGGTCGTGAAGGTCTTTAACCACGAGGCCGCGAACGTGGCGGAGTTCACCTCCAAGAACGACGACCTGCGCGAGGCCGGCACGGCGGCGCAGGCCTACGCCTCGACGATGGTGCCCGTGACGGTGTGCATCGGGTACGTGAATTACGGCATCGTGGCCGTGGTGGGTGCGATTTTGGCCATCCACGGACTGGCGAGCGTTAGTGCCTTGGCGAGCTACCTGGTCTTTGTGCGCCAAGCGGCCCTGCCCATCAACCAGTTCACCCAGCTGGGAAACTTCCTGCTCAATGCCCTTGCTGGTGCCGAGCGCCTCTTTGCCGCCATGGAGCTTGAGTCCGAGGTGGACGAGGGCGCGGTGACGCTCGTGCAGACGGCCGAGGACGAGTGGGCCTGGCGCGTGCCTGTCGGCTACGGCATCGGCGCGTACGGCAAGGTAATGCCGGTGGTTGCGGGCGAGGCCACGGCCGCCGACGGCACGCAGCTCGTGTGCGGCGACATCCCGCTGCGCGGCGACGTGCGCTTCCATGACGTCGACTTTGGCTACGTGCCCGGCAAGCTTGTGCTCAAGCAGCTCAACCTTTTTGCCAAGCCGGGCCACAAGATCGCGTTTGTGGGCTCGACGGGCGCGGGTAAAACCACCATCACCAACCTCATCAACCGCTTTTACGAGATCGACGGCGGCGAGATCACCTACGACGGTATCGATGTGCGCGACATCGCCAAGGCTGACTTGCGCCGAAGCCTCGGCATCGTGCTGCAGGACACGCACCTGTTTACGGGCACCATCGCGGACAATATCCGCTTTGGCAAGCTCGACGCCACCGACGAGGAGGTGCGCGAGGCGGCGCGCGCGGCCTGTGCGGATTCGTTCATTCGCCGTCTGCCGCAGGGTTACAACACCATGGTGACCTCTGACGGTGCGAACCTGAGCCAGGGCCAGCGTCAGCTGCTTGCCATCGCGCGCGTGGCCGTGGCCGACCCGCCGGTGCTTATTCTGGACGAGGCCACCTCAAGCATCGACACGCGTACCGAGAAGCTTATCGAGCGCGGTATGGATCGCATCATGGAGGGTCGCACCACGTTCATGATCGCGCACCGTCTCTCCACCGTGCGCAACTCCAACGCCATTATGGTGCTGGAACAGGGCGCCATCGTAGAGCGTGGCACCCATGAGGAGCTCCTCGCGCAGGGCGGGGAGTATTGGCAGCTATACCAAGGCTTAAAGGAACTAGATTAACTAACCTGAACGGGCGGACCACAGCACCGCATCTTCACCCTCAAACCGTCGCTTGCGTACCTAAGTACGCGGCGCTCCTCTTTCGGGCGAACCTGCGGCACTGTGGCCACCCGGCTCCATTGCAGAAGGCTAGGGGCAATCCAACTAGAAAGACCGCGTACGTCTTGTGCTGACGTACGCGGTCTTTGCGTTTGAGTTGTCGTTACCTTCGAACTCTATTCGTCCGTCTCCTCGGCCTCGGTCTCGGGCTCAGACTCTATCTCGTCGTCGCCGAGGCAGTGGGCCTCGATGATGGTTTTGAGCTCGTCGATGCCCTGGCCGGTCTCGGAGGAGGTCACGATGACATCGCTGGCGGGCACGTTGAGCTGGCGCTTGATGGCTGCGGCCTGCTTGGCCTGCTGGTTGCGCGAGAGCTTGTCGGCCTTGGTGAGGGCAACCACAAAGGGGAACTCGCCTTCCTGCAGGTACTCGATCATCTGCAGGTCGAGCTTGCTGGGGTCGTGGCGGATGTCGATGAGCGAGACGACCAGGTTAAAGCTGCGATCAAGGTTGAAGTAGTCGCCGATCAGCGCGGCCCAGCGGTCGCGCTCTGCCTTGGAGCGCTGGGCAAAGCCGTAGCCGGGCAGGTCTACAAAGTGCACGCCGTCGGCCTCAAAGAAGTTGACGTTGGCCGTCTTGCCCGGGGTGCTCGAGACCTTTACCAGGTTACGGCGGTTGAAGATCTTGTTCATGATGGACGACTTGCCCACGTTGGAGCGGCCCACAAAGCTCACCTCGGGGCAGGTGGGCTCGGGGATCTGCGAAGCCTTGCCGTAGGAGGCAACGAACTTAACGGTGTTGTAGTTGATCTGGTCGGCCATGGGGTCTCCTTGATGGTCGGTCGGTGCGTGGCGAGTGCAGGCCGGGTGTGGCTTGGGTGCCGGGGCTTTAGGCCTGGGCCTCGATAAAGCGGCGGACGATGCCGAGCGTGAGATGGCTTGCGCGCTGCGCGTACTCCTCGAGGTCGAACTCGCGGGTGCACAGGGCGTCATAGGCCTCGTCGCAGTTGTCGGAGATGGCGCGCATGACCAGGCAATCGATGCCGTTCTTTGCCGCGACGTGCGCGATGGCCGCGCCCTCCATCTCGACGCAGTCGGCCTGCGTGGCCGCGATGGCCGCCTCTCGCATTTCGGCGCCCGAGACAAAGCGGTCGCCGGTGGCGATGGTGCCGCGCAGGTACTGGAGCGTGTCGGTGCCCGTTGCGCCCTCGGCGGCGTTGCGGTAGCCGCGGCCGGCAAGCAGGCTCTCGGCAATCTCGACAAGCTGGGGCGTGGAGACGTACTCCTCAAGGCCGGGCGCAGACTCGGCGATGAGCGTGGTGTCGGTGTCGAGGTAGCGCAGACGCTCGCCGATCACGATGTCGCCCACGTGCAGCGCGGTGTTCAGGCCACCCGCGATGCCCGAGAAGATGATGGCGTCGGCGTGATAGGCGCTGATGAGATGCTGAGCGGCGGCAGCCGCGTTGACGGTGCCCATACCGGCCGTGGTGGCTACCAGACGCGCCCCGTTATAGGTGCCCGCGAGCACGGTCAGGCCGGCCTCCTCCTTGGTAGTTGCCCCCTCGACGGCGGCAAAGACCTCGCGGACTTCTTTCTCAAGCGCTCCGATGACGGCGATGGTTTTCATGAGCTGGCTCCCAACCTTGTGAAGTTTTCCGCGCACCATGGTACCAAACCCGCGCGTTCTCGCCGTGCCAACACGCCTCGCAAGCAGGTAAACTTGCACACGAAACACGCGAACAGGAGGTTTTTTCATGGCGCTGGTACAGACCGATTTTTTCTCGACGTCGCTGATGCGCACCGTGACGATGACCGCCGTGATCCCGGCGGATCGCGCCTATATCTCAGATGATGGTCGCGCCCAGGCGTGCAGCCTGGCCGAGCAGCGCCCCTTTAAGACCCTCTACC
Organism: Bacteroidaceae bacterium; assembly: GCA_963617695.1. Classification (GTDB taxonomy): domain Bacteria; phylum Actinomycetota; class Coriobacteriia; order Coriobacteriales; family Coriobacteriaceae; genus Collinsella. The sequence continues at coordinate 6,046 of CAVEPV010000011.1, read as the reverse complement.
TGCTGCACGGCGTTTACGGCAACCATACCGATTGGGTTTCGCACACGCGCATTCAGCACCTGGCCGAAGCCTACAATCTCGCCGTGATCATGCCCTCGGGCGACAACAGCTTCTACAACGATCACGCGAGCGGCGCTCGCTACGGCGAGTTCATAGGCTCTGAGCTGGTGGAATTCACGCGCAAGCTGTTCCATCTTTCCTGCGATCGCGAGGACACCTTCATCGGCGGCCTCTCCATGGGCGGCTACGGCGCCATCGTAAACGCCCTGCGCCACCCCGAGACCTTCAGCCACGTAATCGCCCTCTCCTCGGGCCTGAACCTCGACGAGGACCGCGTGCAGCTCTCGGAATACGATGTCCCAGGCATCCTTGCCAACCGAGGCTACTTCGAGTCCGTCTTTGGTCCCCTCGAACACGTCCGCGGCTCGCAGAACGACTACGACGCCCTAGCCGAGCAGGTAGCCGCCAGCGGCGCTGCACGCCCCCGCTTCTTCATGGCCTGCGGCGAACAAGACCGCCTCCTCCCCGCAAACCGCGCCTACCGCGATCACCTGCAGTCTTTGGGATACGACGTCACCTACCACGAGGCTCCCGGCCGTCACATCTGGAAATTCTGGGACACCTGGATCGAGCCTGCTATCGAGTGGCTTCCGGTAGAACGGGAGATGCCTCCCATCAGCAGCGGCAACGTGGAGTAAGGGACTCGACCCCAAAGAAGCGCCCACGACCCCAAAGTCAACGCCGCGCTCCCAGAGTCACCATCCCGCTTGCACGCGATGCGAAGCGAGCCCGTCTCCGCACCGACCCCTAAAGAAACGCATCAGCCACACCGCACGCGATGCGCAGCGAGCCCACCCCCGCGACGACCCCGAAGTCACAGCTCCCGCCCCAACAAAAAGGCCTACGCCCCCAAAGTTCCCGCACCGACCCCAAAGTAGCAGCCCACAACCCCAGAGTGCACGCCCGCGACCCGTCCTTGAAGCAGGTCCCCATTGCGACGCGGACGCTCTCAGGCCGAGTACCCGCAGCCACGTTGCCGTGAGGGGGGCCGACCTTTTCCCGCGCAAACATTCCGCAGCGCAAGACGGCCCGGTTGCCAACGCCCGAAAGGGCGAGGCAACCGGGCCGTCTATGCGCGAGGACGTTTGCGCGGGAAAAGGTCGGCCCCCCGACCACCCAAGACCCGCTACAGGTACTCGATCTGAGCCCCGTCTCGGTCGCAGGACAGTATGTGGGTGGCGCACTCGGGGAAGCGCTCCTGCAGGCGCACCTGGAGGAACTTCGCCACGATGGTGTCGTCCGTCACGGCCATGAGGGTCGAGCCCGAGCCCGAGATCCACATGGTCTTGGCGCCGCCCGAAAGGCAGGTCTCACGGATCGCCTCGTAATCGGGAATGAGCGCGCGGCGGTAGGGCTCCTGCAGGCGGTCGTCGTTGGCGGCCGCGATCAGGTCGAGGTTGCCGGTCTCAAGGCCGCGCGTGAGGCCCGCGATGCGGCCCATCTGCCAGACAGCGGTGGAGAGCGGTACCTCGGTGGGAACCACTTTGCGGGCATCGCTCGTGTGCACCTCGTAGGGCGGAATGATCGTGATGAAGCGCAGACGGTCGCTCACCTCGTAGCGCAGGCAGCGGGGGAGTTCGCCTTCGGGCGTGAACGAGCACACGGCCGCGCCCAAGATGGCGGGAGCGACGTTGTCGGGGTGGCCCTCCACAGCAGTGGCGATGGCCACAAGCTCCTCGCGGGTCACGGTGTGGCCGGTGAGGGCCGCGGCGCCCATGATGCCAGCGACCACGCAGGTGGAGCTGGAGCCCAGGCCGCGCGCGACGGGCACCTCGGTGGAGATGTCGATGGCGACGGGGAAGGCCTCCTCGCCCCACTCGGCAAGCGCGTTCACAAAGCTCTCGTAGACCAGGTTGTCCTCATTCTGGAACTGCTCGGGGCAGCCGGTGATGGTGAGGGTCTCGGCGCGGTCGAAGGTAAAGTGCGAGTACAGCGAGACGGCCATGCCTAGGGTGTCATAGCCGATGCCAAGATTTGCGCTGGTGGCTGGTACCGTGATGCGAATCATGAGCGCCCCTTATGCCTGATCGGCGAGCGCGGCTGCGGCGCTCTCCACATAGGCGCCCATATCGGGCACGTCTACCACGTCGGTAAAGCGCACGGTCTTAGCCTCAAGCTCGGCCAGCTGAGCGGGGGCAACGGTGCCGGTGTGCTCCTCCAGAACCTTCATGCAGGCAAAGTCGTCGGGCGGGCAGTACAGGCCAAGGGCGCTCGCCACGGCCTTGGGGAACTTGTAGGGGCTCGCGGTGGAGAGCAGCACGCGCGCGGCGGTGCCCTCGCAGGCGGGCAGCTGCTCGAGCGTGTGGTAGCCGCAGGCGGTGTGCGGGTCGATCACGTAGTTGTTCTCGTCCCAGCAGCGCTTGATGGCGGCAGCCACCTGGTCTTCGTCGGCCCAGCCGCAGTCAAAGACCTCGCGGATGCGCGCGAGCATGTCGGCGGGAACGGTGTAGTCGCCCTCGTCAGCGAGTTTGGCCATAAGGTCGGCCACGGCGTCGCAGTCGCCCTCGGCCAGGTAGTAGAGCATACGCTCGAGGTTGGACGAGATAAGGATGTCCATCGAGGGCGAGGTGGTGGTAAAGAAGGGGCGCTTGCGGTCGTAGGTGCCGCTGGTGAGGAAGTCGAACAGCACGTTGTTCTTGTCGCTCGCCACGATCAGCTTGGCCACGGGCAGGCCCATGCGCTTGGCGTAGTAGCCGGCCAGGATGTCGCCAAAGTTGCCGGTGGGCACGCAGAACTCCACGGCGTCGCCGGGCTTGATGGAGCCGGCACGCAGCAGCTGCGCATAGGCGGCAAAGTAGTAGACCACCTGCGGGACCAGGCGGCCCACGTTGATGGAGTTGGCGCTCGAGAGCACGCAGCCCTGCTCGCGCAGGCGCGCGGCCAGCTCGGTGTCGGCAAAGATGCGCTTCACGGCGCTCTGGGCGTCGTCAAAGTTGCCGCGTACACCGCAGACGGCGACATTGGCGCCCTCCTGGGTGGACATCTGCAGGTTCTGGACGCGGCTCACCTTGCCCTCGGGATAAAAGACGGTGATGCCGCAGCCGGCAGCGTCGGCAAAGCCGGCAAGGGCCGCCTTGCCCGTGTCGCCCGAGGTGGCGGTCACGATCATGATGCGCTCGCCGGCCTCACCTGCGGTGCGGGCCATAAGGCGGGGGAGCATCTGCAGCGCGACGTCCTTAAAGGCGCTGGTGGGGCCGCCAAAGAGCTCCATCACATAGGTGGGGCAGCCATCGGCGTTGGGCGCGTGCTCCAGCGGCACGACGGGCGTGACCTCGGGGCTCGCAAAGGTGCCGGTGTAGGCCTCGTCCACGCAGGCCGCGATCTCTTCGGCAGTGTAGTCGGGCAGCAGGGCGCCCATGACCTCGCAGGCCAGCTGGGTGTAGCTCTTGGTTGCCAGGGTGTCGATATCGATCTGGACGCTGCCCAGCTCATCGGAGACGAACAGGCCGCCGTCGGGCGCGATACCCGTACGGATGGCCTCCTTGCTGGTGCAGGCGGGGACCTTTGAGCGTGTGCTGTGATAGAAACCCATGTCGGCGACTCCTTGCGAGGCAGCTGGCGTACAACTTGCGCCCATGGTAGCAGAGCTATTTGCCGCGATTGGCGCGGCGGCTTTCGTTTCTGGCGCAAACAGGCACATCACACAGGCCGTTTTTCTTTTGGAAACATAGCGGCTGCGCGCAGCACCACGGGTGGGTGTTTAGTAGACTTGCACGTACGATTATGGGCGCAGTCTCGCGGTCCGCCGTGTGCGGGCCGCTTTGCGCTTGGTCCAGAGAGGTTTTCAGTTCGTATGATCAAGATCACGAAGTTCGGCGGCTCGTCTGTTGCGGACGCCGAGCACTTTAAGAAGATTCGCGCCATCATCGAGGCCGATTCTGCCCGCCGCTTTGTCGTCGTTTCGGCGTGCGGCCGTCGCACCAAAGGCGACTCCAAGGTCACTGACCTTCTCTATCTGGTGAACGCGCACGTCAAGTACCACGTTTCGTGCGACGACCTGCTGGCAGACATCGGTCAGCGCTACTTTGATATCGCCGACGAGCTGGGCCTTACCTATCCCATTCGCGAGGAGTTCGCCAAGTTCTCTGAGTCGGCTCGTGCCGGCAAGTTCTCCACCGAGGAGCTTGTCTCGCGCGGCGAGTACTTCACCGCTCGTCTGATGGCCGAGTACCTGGGCCTGCCGTTCCTCGACGCGGCCGACGTCATCGCCTTCCACCATGACGGCAGCCTTTCGCTTAAGCGCACCGCCGAGCTGCTCGCCGAGCGCGCGCCCAAAGAGGGCTTTGTGCTGCCGGGCTTTTACGGTGCCACCCGCGAGGGCCAGATCAAGCTGCTCGACCGTGGCGGCGGAGACATCTCCGGCTCCATCCTGGCCAAGTGCCTGGGTGCCGACCTCTACGAGAACTGGACGGACGTCTCGGGCTTCTTGACCGCAGACCCGCGCCTGGTTAAGAACCCGCAGCCCATCGCCCGCATCACCTACCAGGAGATGCGCGAACTCTCCTACATGGGCGCCTCCGTGCTGCACGAGGAGGCCGTGTTCCCCGTCATGGAGGCCGGCATTCCCATTGCTATCCGCAACACCAACGCCCCCGAGGATCCGGGCACCATCATCTCGGACCGCGAGGACTACATGGACAACGAGCCCATCATCACGGGCGTCACCGGCAAGCGCGGTTTTGTGGCCGTGCACGTGATGAAGGATCACATGAGCAACGAGGTGGGCCTCATCCGCCGCGTGCTCACCATCTTCGAGCGCTATCAGGTTTCGATCGAGCATATCCCCTCGGGCATCGACTCGTTTGCCGTGGTGGTCAACGGCGCCGACGTCAAGGACTCGCTGTGGTCGATCGTGGCCGACATCAAGGCCGAGGTTAACCCCGACAACATCAAGGTCGTGGAGAACCTCGCGCTCATCTCGACCGTTGGCCGCAACATGAGCGGTCGCCCCGGCGTTTCGGGCTGTCTGTTCGCCGCGCTGGGCCAGGAGGGCATCTCGATCCGCATGATCGCCCAGGGCTCCGACGAGATCAACATCATCGTCGGCGTGCGCGACGAGGACTTTGAGCGCGCGATCAGTGCAATCTACAGCGCGTTCTCTGACGGCGACCACATTCTGGAGCTTCGCGAGCTGCGCGAGGCCAAGAGCACGTACAAGGTCGACATCCGCGACATCATCGCGGGCGGCGGCTCTGCGGAGTAGACGCGACACATTGGGTACCGGCGCCGCATTGGCGGCGACAACGATTCGTTAGGGTTTCTTAGGAGGAGACATGTCTCAATACACGGTTGCTATTCTGGGCGCGACGGGCGCCGTGGGCACGCAGATGCTGCAGTGCCTTGATGAGCAGGACTTCCCCGTCGGCAAGCTCAAGCTGCTGGCGAGCGCACGCAGCGTGGGCAAGAAGGTCGCCTTCCGCGGCCAAGAGATCGAGATCGAGGAGGCTCGCCCCGAAGCCTTTGCCGGTTGCGACATCGTGCTGGGTGCCGCGGGCGACGACATCGCCAAGGAGCTTTTGCCCGCCGCCGTCGAGGCCGGTGCCACCGTGGTGGACAACAGCCATGCCTTCCGCCTGGACAAGGATGTGCCGCTGGTGGTCCCCGAGATCAACGCGGAGGACATCAAGTGGCATAAGGGTCTTATTGCCAACCCCAACTGCGCCACCATCATCGGTCTGGTTCCCACCTGGCCGCTGCACCAGCTCGCCGGCGTTAAGCGCATGATCGTCTCTACCTATCAGGCAGCCTCTGGCGCCGGTGCACCCGGCATGGCCGAACTCGAGGCCCAGATCGCGGCCATGGGCCGTGGCGAGGAGATCCCTGAGCCCCGCGCCTTTGCCACTCAGCTGGCGAGCAACCTGATTCCGCAGATCGGCGGCTTTAACGAGGAGGGCTACACCTCCGAGGAGATGAAGCTCCAAAACGAGGGTCGCAAGATCATGCACCTGCCCGAGCTGCGCGTGAACTGCACCTGCGTGCGCGTGCC
>CAVEPV010000010.1:0-46765 GCA_963617695.1 Bacteroidaceae bacterium | reverse complement strand
TCAGGCTAGTTTTCGACCGACCTTTCGCGTTCGCGCTGTTCAACGATGCCGATGCGCCTCTGTTCGTCGGCGCGTACACGGGAGAATAAACCACCTGTTTAAACGAATAAGGCCCCATGCTCGTGAACTGCTTCCCATTTCTCATGTCCAAGAACTGGGAAGCAGTTCATGTCGGGCTAGGGCGGGCGCTTATCTTTGGCCTGTATCTCAGCCGTCGCACATGCTCTCCGGGACCCCGGCGAGCATGTGCGACGCCCCGGACGTCCATCCCCTCCCTGCGCGCCAGGAAGTAGAGGCCGAACGAGTCCTTGCTGTGCATGCGGACCTCCGGTCCGGACCTTTAACGGTCCAGCTTTTCGTCCGCAGCTCCACGCCCATCAGAACTTCTTTCCATTCTGCATGAATTCCGGAATGTTGGCATGAATGATGCCATCCCTTTGCTGAATGGGATCGCTTCGTGTCAGCAGGTATTTGGGGTAGTTGTCTCTGATCTGTTCGAAGGGGCGGTATTCGCGCTCCTCGGTGGACCGGTCGGCCATGATGGTCATGGCGACCTGAACGTACGCGTAACCCATCTCGGGGTTCCTGAGAATGAAGTCACATTCCAGCTTTCCAATGCGTCCGACGCTGACCTCGCACCCCTGCGCAAGAGCGTAGCGATAGACGATGTTCTCGAGGACGGGCCCGTAGTTGATGCGGTTGTCGGTGTTGAGGGCGAAGTAGAAGCTCAGGTCCGCCAGGTAGTACTTTTGCTCGCCCCGCAGCGATTTTCGCGACTTCAGGTCGAAGCGGGCGCACTTGCTGACGACTATCGCGTCTTCGAGGATCTGTAGATATCGCGCAAGCGTCTCGCGCTTGATCTTCACGCCCTGCTTGCCCTCGAGGTCGGATTGGATGTTCGCTAGCGACGTGGTGGCGCCGAAGTTGTTGATGACGTAGTCGCGCACCTGGTTGAACACGGAAACGTTCTTGATCCTCACGCGCCCGCGGATGTCCTTCTCGAAGATTTCCTGGATTACCGCGGCAACGTAGGCGCGCTTGTCGGCGAGCCGGGGGTAATCCATCGCTTTCGGGAAGCCGCCCTCGAGGATGTAGGCGTCGAACTCCGCGACCGGGTTCGGGTTCACGGGCAGTCCCAAGAAGCGCTTCATCCGGCAATACTCGCCAAAGTCCAGGGTCTGCATCTCGAATTCGATGTAACGCCCAGTAAGCTTCGTGGCCAGTTCGCCTGAAAGTAAATAGGAGTTTGACCCGGTGATGAAGATGGAGAAGCCACCTTCGGTGCGGAACTCGTTGAGCACGTCCTCGAAGCCGTCGACGTTTTGCACCTCGTCGATGAAAAGGTACTTCGTCCCCGAGATAGCGAGCAGGGGCTCGATGAGAGCCTCGAGCTGTTCCGGGGCCTTGACGGATCGGTACCCGTATCGGTCTAGGTCGAGAAAGACGATGTGCTCGTCATCGACGCCTTCGGCCCTCAGCTCCTCGGCGATGCACTGCATGAGGCAGGACTTGCCGCAGCGGCGGACGCCGGTGATGACCTTGATCATCCCGTCGTCATGGTAGAAGCCGCGAATCTTCTTCAGGTAGCTCTCTCTAGGGAACAAACGCATACTGGCTCCAATCTTCATTGGAGCCAGTATATCAAATTGCGGTTTTATTGGGGCATTTATCATCGTTAAGACGATTTGTACCCCCATAACTAAGGAAATTTCCACTCCCGCTCGATAAACGAAAAACCATGTGGCTTGAGCCTGCGTATGCTGAGTGCGCCCGTTTTCGAGTGTCGCCGCGTGCCGAGAATCCGCGACCCGGGTTTTCAAGCGATTCCGACCTTTGCCGACGAACTCCGACGTCGAACGTCACAAAACTGTCCGCCCCCAGAAAAGTGTCAATCTAACCTAATTATCAATTAGTGTCTTAGGACGCGTTTCAGCAATTAGGACAGGCGAGCAAGCGTTACGCGCGGTGTGTAAATGGGCACTCACAGTGTAGGGCTATTCCGCTTTGTGTGAGCGGTTCGCTAGTTCGCCTCGACGATCAGCTGGTACTTCCTACAGGCGGCACGGCAACCCCCCTCTGCGTTCGGCTGCGCACGGCATGCCTTAGCAGAAAGTGCATTCGCACCGACCGCATCGGAGGTGCTCCATAGTTTCCGATTCGCCATGGCGTACAGGGGCACGCTACGCATCCAGCTCTGCTCGCGGTAGCCTGACATGCTGAAATGCAGCGCGACAGCATCGGGATGCTTCTCCTTGAAGGCGCGCAGGCTCTTCGCCCGCAGGTTCTCCTCAGCCTTGACCTCGATGGCTACCACCCGGTTTTTATGCTGTACCAGGCCAATCCAGTACGGATGCCGCCAATCCGTGCCGCGTCATACCGCCCGACTGGGCCCTTCGGTTCCTGTTGGCACAGGGGACGGCCGGACCTTTCAAAAACACGTTCGTCATGCGGCCCCACCTTCTCGTAAGGACAATCGGCCGTTTGACATCTGGCAATTACGGGTGCGGCGGCTTCGGTTATCGCGTATCGTGGTTTAGAGAAGTGAAAACTTGCTGCAAGCGGAGGGGTTCTCATGAGCGTGGCAAAAAAGACGGATCGTACGGGCGCATCGTCGAAGGGACTCTCGCGTCGGGCGTTCGTGGGCGCAGCGGCTTGCGCCGGCGCGGCGGCGTTGCCGTCCATGCTGGGACTTTCTGGCTGCGCCACCGCGGGTTCGGAATCTGCCGCAGAGGATGAATCGGCCCCCTACGTGGTTCGCGCGGCCGAGAGCGGCGACGTCTCCGTGCTGTTAAAGGCCATGAGCCGTCGCGAGAAGATCTGCCAGATGCTCATGCCCGACTTCCGCATGTGGAACACGGAGGGCTCGGCAGAGGACGCCACCGACTTCGTGGAGATGAACGACCAGGTAGATGCCATCGTCGATAAGTACGGATTCGGTGGCGTCATCCTCTTTGCCAACAACGTTCACGAGACGCAGCAGACCTTCGACCTCACCTATGCGCTGCAGACCGCGGCCGTGCGTAACTCCGCGGGCTCTGAAGGCGGCGGCATTCCGTTGCTGCTCGGCATCGACCAGGAAGGCGGCATCGTCTACCGCCTTGGCAGCGGCTGCGCCATGCCGGGCAACATGGCCCTTGGCGCCACGCGCAGCACCAGCCTCACGCGCCAGTGCGGCGAGGTCATGGCCAACGAGCTGGCCTCCCTCGGCATTAACGTCGACTTTGCCCCGGTGATGGATGTCAACAACAACCCGAACAACCCTGTCATTGGCCTGCGCTCGTTCTCCGACCGCCCTGAGCTCGTGAGCGAGCTGGGCTGCGCCATGCTCAAAGGTATCCAGGGTCAGGGTGTGTGCGGCTGTGCCAAGCATTTCCCCGGCCACGGCGACGCGTCGACTGATTCCCACACGGGCCTGCCGCGCATCGACAAAAGCCTGGCCGAGCTTGAAGAGCTCGAGTTTGTGCCGTTCCGCGCGGCCTTTGAGGCGGGCGTGGACATGGTGATGACCGCGCACATCCAATATCCGCAGGTGGAGACCGAGACGGCAACCTCCACTGACCCCGAGATGGGCGAGATGACGCTGCCCGCCACGCTCTCGAAGACCTTCCTCACCGACATCCTTCGTGACGAGCTTGGCTTCGAGGGCGTTGCCATCACCGACGCGCTCAGCATGGATGCCATTGCCTCGAACTTCACGGCGACAGATGCCGTACGCAGGACGTTTCTTGCCGGTGCGGACATCGCGCTCATGCCCGTGCAGCTGCGTTGCGACGACGACGTAAATGCAATGGAGGAGCTGGTGGTGGCCCTCGAGGCCGACGAAGAGCTCACCGATGAGCGCCTCGACGCCTCGGTGCGCCGCATTCTCGAGCTTAAGCTCAACCGCGGCATCCTTGCGCTTGCCACGGCGGGCGCCGACGTTGCCGGCACGGGCGTTTCCTATGACGAGGGCCTTGAGACGGCGCTTGCCACGGTGGGCTGCGAGAAAAACCGCGAGGTAGAGCGCGAGGCTGCGGCCTGCGCGGTGACGGTCGTTCGAGGGGAGGGGCTGCTTCCCTTCCAGCCGAAGCCCGGCCAGCGCGTGGTGCTGGTGGCTGCCCAAGAAAACGAGATGCCGGGCATGGAGCTCGCCATGCGCCGTCTTGTCGCGGAAGGGCACCTGCCTGAGGACGTTGCGTATGAGTCCCTCAGCTATGCGAGCGACGACGAGAGCGATGCCGCGGCTGAGGCGGCCGCCGCGAAGGTCGCCGATGCGGTGGCGGGGGCGGACTTTGCCGTCGTGGTTTCCGAAATAGGGAGGAGCGCCGTTCTTGGTGCTTCGAATTTCCTGAGCGGCACCGTCTGTTCCCGTGCGATCGAGGCTGCCGGGCAGGCTGGCGTCCCCCTCGCCGTCATGAGCGTCTCTAAGCCCTATGACCTCGCGCTTTATGATGAGGGGTGCGCGTTGCTGGCGGTCTACGGCAACAAGGGCATGGACCCAACCGAGGCCCTTGCTCCCGACCACGCCTTTGGCCCCAACGTCGTGGCCGGCGTCGAGGCCATCTTCGGCGGCCATAAGATCGCAGGCAAGCTGCCTGTCGACATCTTTGCTGTAGCTACCAGCGCAGACGGCTCCTCCACCATCAACACCAACACGGCTCTCTATCCCTTCGGCACTGGCGAGACGATTTAGCTTCGCCCTTGCGTGCGGGCGCAGTGTTCGCGCGGGATGCAGTGGTAGTCGCGGCGGAAGAGCTGGGTAAAGCTGCTCGGGCACGGTCTTGAACGTTTTCAATTGCCCTCCCGATAAAATCAAAGGGCCGCTGGTTACCCAACGACCCTCCTTTGTCTCTGCCTCACGTAGAGTCCACAGCGACTATTTCACCGGACTAATCCTAGTTCAATTCGGCCTTATGTTCGATAGCAAATCGACAACACGATTCCGTGAGTTTAAATGGTTCCAGTTTGTCCTATTGACGCTGAGTCTCACAAAAACCCAAGCGGGCATGCGGTCAAATCTGGGTCACAGCTTTCCGCGGGTCGTGGGTCACGCCATGGATCACGACGGAGGGTGAGCGGAGAGCGCCCTTTCAAGGATTTAGAACCCCTGCTCGCCGAGCAGCCATCTCGCCAGGTCCAACACGACCACGCCCTCTCGGGTGCAGGGCTCGTGCCTGGTGCGGGCGATGAGGACCTTCGGGAACGCGTCTCTGATGGAGAGCAGCGGCGCGAGCTCCCTCTCAAGCGTCGCGCTCGCGCCGATGTCATCGCTAACCTGAATGTAGACGAGCTCCGATCCCCTCTTCGCGACGAAGTCGACTTCCTTCTGGTAGAGCTTGCCGACGTAGATCTCGTACCCCCGCCTCACGAGTTCGAGGAAGACGATGTTCTCGTACATGCGGCCCCAGTCCATGTTTCGGGTACCCAGGACCGCGTAGCGCATCCCCGTGTCACAGACGTAATGTTTGGCCTGGGTGCTCAGATACTTCCTCCCCTTGATGTCGTAGCGCCTCGCCTCGTAAAAGACGAAGGCATCGCGGAGGTGGGAGATGTAGCGGCCGACGGTGACGTGGTTGGTCGGAACCCTGTTGGCATCGAGCGAGCTGGCGATGTTGTTGGGCGAGTTGAGGTTGCCGCTGTTGTCCATCATGTACTCGGCGACCCTCTCCAGCACGCTAGTGTCCGACAGAGAGAACTTCTGCACCAGATCGCGCGTGAGGATCGTCTTGTAGACGTCGCGGATGTAGCCGTACGACTCAGAGATGTCGCCGTAGTCGTACGAGCCGGCCAGGCCTCCCCGCCTGACGTATCCGTCGAAGTCGTCGTCTATCGCGCCCTGGCCGCCGAAGAAGGACCGGTACTCGCCGAAGCTGAAGGGCAGGATGTGGATCTCCCTGTGGCGCCCCGTGAACAGGGTCGCCAGGTCAGAGCTCAGGAGGAACGCGTTCGAGCCGGTGAGGTAGATGTCCCACCCGCCGCGCGCGTGGATGCTGTTGACGGCCTTCTCGAACCCGTCGCACAGCTGCACCTCGTCGATGAAGAGGCGGTTGCGGATGCCGTCCCTGTGCAGCTCGGTGATTCTGCGGTGAAGTGCGTGATACTCGAGCAGCGGCTCGTTGTCGAGGTCGAGCAGGTCGATGTAGACGTTGTTCGAGGCCGGGTCCTCCTGGGCGGTCGATGCGGCGAATGCCCTCATGAGCTCGGACTTGCCCGAGCGGCGCATCCCGGTGATCACCTTGATGTCCCTGGTGCCCTCCAGCGACCGGAGGCGCTCCATGTACGTTTCCCTGTCGACCCAGGCCATCTTCGCTCCTTATCGGTTTCGAAACTCGAATTATTTTAAAGTTTCGAAACCGATAAGACAATACAGGCTGAAGCCAAGCTTGCCTACGAGCCATAGGCGGGTCAGGATGCGGATGCTTTGAGAATCCGTCACGCGGCGACGGGAATGCGCTGCGACCTGTTCCCATGCACAAAGATGGCACCTATGACGCAGCGTGCCATGGGTGCCATCTGGGTCATATTGCACGTATAGTGCACGTATTTTTGTTACTCCCACTCGATCGTCGCGGGGGGTTTGCTCGTAACGTCGTAGCAGACGCGGTTGGCGCCCGGCACCTCGGCGACAATGCGGCTGCTGATGCGGCCAATGACCTCGTAGGGCAGCTTGGCCCAGTCGGCGGTCATGGCATCGCTCGACTCAACGGCGCGCAGGATGATCGGGCGCTGATAGGTGCGCTCGTCGCCCATCACGCCCACAGACTTGATGTCGGGCAGCACGGCAAAGTACTGCCAGCAGGAGTGCTCGGAGTTGCGGTCGCCGGTCTCTTCAAAGAGGCGCTGGTTGTAGGCGTCCAGCTCCTCGCGCACAATGGCGTCAGCATTCTTCAAGATCTCGAGCTTCTCCTTGTCCACCGCACCGATGATGCGGATGGCCAGGCCAGGGCCGGGGAACGGCTGACGGAACACGATGTAGTCGGGCAGGCCCAGAGCCAGACCAAGCGCGCGAACCTCGTCCTTAAAGAAGTGGTCAAGCGGCTCGATCAGGTCGAAGTGCACGCCCTCGGGGAACGGGATCAGGTTGTGGTGGCTCTTGATGGTCGAGGCCTTGCCGCCCGTCTTGCGCGCGCCAGACTCGATGATGTCGGGATAGATGGTGCCCTGAGCCAGGTACTTCACGGGCTTGCCGTCGCTCTCGAGCTGTTGGGCAACCGCGAAGAACTCCTTCCAGAACTGCGTGCCGATGATGCGGCGCTTCTCCTCGGGCCCGGTCACGCCGGCAAGGAGCTCGGCGTAGCGATCCTCGGCATGCACGTGGATAAAGTCCACGTCGAACTGGTTGGTGAAGACCTCCTCCACCTGCTCGGGCTCGCCCTTGCGCAGCAGGCCGTGGTTGATGAACACGCAGGTCATCTGCTTGCCCACGGCACGGGCGCCAAGAGCGGCCACCACAGAAGAGTCGACGCCGCCAGAGAGCGCGAGGATCACGCGGTCCTCGCCCACCTTGGCGCGGAAGTCGGCCGTCATGGTCTCGACCAGGTTGTCCATGGTCCAGGTGGCCTCAAGACCGCAGATCTCGAACAGGAAGTTCTTGAGCATCTGCTGGCCGTACTCGGAGTGCTTGACCTCGGGGTGGAACTGCGTGGTGTAGATGCGACGCTCAGCGCACTCCATAGCGGCCACGGGGCACACGTCGGTCGAAGCCGTCACGGTAAAGCCGGCGGGCACCTCAGAGACGGCATCGCGGTGGCTCATCCACACGGTCTGGCTCTCGGGCGTGCCGGCAAACAGGGCACCCTCGCTCACGTGCAGCTCGGCCGAGCCGTACTCGCCCACCTCGGAATGACCCACGGTGCCGCCCAGCGTCACGGCCGTGATCTGGTGGCCGTAGCAAAAACCCAAGACAGGCAGGCCCAGGTCGAAGATCGCCGGGTCAACAGAAGGCGCGTCCTCGGCATACACGGAGGCAGGGCCGCCGGAGAGAATCAGCGCCGAGGCACCCATCTGCGCAATCTCGTCCGCAGGGGTGTCGCACGGCACGATCTCGGAATATACCTGCAGGTCGCGCACGCGACGGGCGATGAGCTGACCGTACTGGGCGCCAAAATCGAGCACGAGGACCTTTTGGCCGGATGCGTTCTGCGACATACGTCTCCCTTGCAACGGCGGGCCCGCGACGCCCGCTCCTTTGTTCAACCGCCCTATCATACACGCAAACGCCCGGCACACGCCCCTGCCAGCCCGCTTGCGGCCCTTGTTTGCACGAGAGTTACAATGCCTGTGTACCAAAGGCGCCCAAGCGGCGCGCCAGCAAAAAACGAGAGGCACTATGAAGCGCATCCTACTTATCGCCACGGGCGGAACCATCGCCTCCTCGGAGGACGGTCACGGCCTCTCCCCCACCCTCACCGGAGACGAGCTTGCGGCCGCCGTGCCAGAGATCGCCCAACTCGCACACGTGGACGTGCAGCAGCTCATGAACATCGACAGCACCAATATGCGCCCGGCCGACTGGCTGCGCATCCGCGACGCGGTGGTTGCCGCCTACGACGAGTACGACGGCTTTGTGATCCTGCATGGCACCGACACCATGGCCTACAGCGCAGCAGCCCTCTCCTACCTGGTGCAGGCAAGTCCCAAGCCCATCGTCTTCACCGGCTCGCAGCAGCCCATGGGCAGCCCGTTTACCGACGCCAAGCTCAATCTCTTCCAGAGCCTGCTTGTAGCCACCGACGAACGCTCGCACGACGTGGTCATCGTCTTTGGCGGAGCCGTAATCGCCGGCACGCGCGGACGCAAGCAGCGCACCATGAGCTTCAACGCGTTTAAGAGCGTGAACTACCCCTCGCTTGCCTACGTGCGCAACGACCGCATTATCCGCAGTGGCGAGCACATGCTCGGCCACCTGCGGGGAGAGGCCGGCACAGAAGCGCCCGGCAAGCCCGTCTTTTACGACTCGCTCGACGAGCGTGTCTTTGTCCTCAAGCTGGTGCCCGGCGTGAGCCCGCAAATCTTTGCGGCCCTCAAAAGCGGCTACGATGCGCTGATCGTCGAGACCTTTGGCATCGGCGGCATCCCGGAGTACGAGGATGCACAGGGGCTCTCGTTCAAAGACGCGATGTTTGATTGGGTCGATTCGGGACGCACGCTCGTGGTTACCACGCAGGTGCCAGAAGAGGGCCTTGACCTGGGAGTCTACGAGGTCGGACGCGCCTTTGCCGAGCACCCCGGCATCCTTAAGGGCAACGACATGACCACCGAGGCGCTCGTCGCCAAGACCATGTGGGCCCGCGGCCAAAGTTCAGACGCAGCCACGGTCAAGGAGCTCTTCGAACGCACCGTCAACTACGACCGCATGGTCTGGGAGTAAAGGCGCCCGCCAAACAAGGCAAACAGGAACAACCGAAGGCCAAATAGCACGAGGCCCGGCACAGCTTTGTCACCGCGCCGGGCCTTCGCCTTGGCTCTAAAGGTTGTTCGGGGGCGTTTGCCACCGGGGCGCTTATCGCTTGCCGCCGTCTGAAGCGCACACCCGCCGCTCGGGGTGTCCGCTGCCTCGCCATCAGGGGTACTTGCCAGCCCCTGCCGCCTAAAACACAAACGGCCCGGCAATCCCTGCGGACACGCACAGCAGGTAGATGTTCGCGATGTTCAAAAACACCGCCAGCACAATGCCGCTGCGCACGTTGCGGGTGTACACCATGGTCGCCATGGTCGCGGAATCCTTGTGGCCGCGCGCCTGCTTTTTGCCGTAAGCGATGGAAGCCAGGCCAAAGATCAGACAGATCACCGGCGTAATCATGAGCTCCCAGCGGCTGCCCCAGCGGGTCACCTCGCCAGCCGAGTCAAAGCGCATGGGCACTGTCTCGGCAAACTGCGGAAGCACGATCGCCACAACCACCAGCGGGATGATCGCCAGCACCGTCAGCGCGATGCTCATGATTTTTGCCTTCTGGCCGTACTCGTCAAACATGCGGAATTCTCCTTGCTGCTCTTAGCTGTGCCCCGTCACGTCTTAGACGTTGAAGCGGAAGTGCACCACGTCGCCGTCGGCCATCACGTACTCTTTGCCTTCCATGCGCAGCTTGCCGGCCGCCTTGGCACCGGCCTCGCCGCCCAGCTCAACGTAGTCGTCAAAACCGATGACCTCGGCCTTGATAAAGCCGCGCTCAAAGTCGGTGTGGATGACGCCTGCGGCCTGCGGGGCCGTGGCGCCCTGGCGCACTGTCCAAGCCTTGGCCTCCATCTCGCCGGCGGTAAAGAAGCTCTGAAGACCCAGCAGCTTGTAGGCGGCCTGCGCAAGAACCTCCAGACCGGGGCGCTCAAGGCCCAGGCTCTCCAGGTACTCGGCAGCCTCCTCGGGGTCGAGCTCGGCAAGCTCGGCCTCAACCTTGGCGCAGATGGGAATGGGCACCACGCCGTCGATGGGGGCAAAGTCGTCGTTGAGCATGTCCTCGTCAACGTTGGCCACGTACAGAATGGGCTTCATGGTGAGCAGGAACAGGCCCTTTGCGGCGGCGCGCTCCTCGTCGGTCATCTCCATCGAGGCGGCACGCTTGCCCTCGTTCAGCCACTCCACCAGGCGCTTTGCCACGTTGAACTTGGGTGCCAGCTCCTTGTCGCGCTTCGACTCCTTCTCGAGCTTGGGCAGCTGCTTCTCGAGCGTGCCCAGGTCGGCCAAGATCAGCTCGGTCATGATGGTGTCAGCGTCGCCGGCCGGGTCAACAAACTCGCCGGTGCGGCCCACCTCGCGCATGACGTTGGGATCCTTAAAGTAGCGAACAACCTCGCAGATAGCGTCGGTCTCGCGGATGTTCGCGAGGAACTGGTTGCCCAGACCCTCACCCTCGTTGGCGCCCTTTACCAGGCCGGCGATGTCCACAAACTCAACCGCAGCCGGCACAATGCGGCCCGGGTGTACGATGTCGGCGAGCGCCTGCAGACGGTCGTCCGGAACGTCCACAATGCCCACGTTGGGGTCGATGGTGGCAAACGGGTAGTTGGCGGCAAGGCCACCCTTCTTGGTGAGGGCGGTGAACAGCGTGGACTTGCCCACGTTGGGCAGGCCGACGATACCGATAGACAGCGACATGGCGATCCTTCTTCTTAACCGCGGGGCAACAGGCGCCCGCGGACTATACGCAACGCTACTACGATAGCAGGTTTGGCCTGCCCGCGCGGCTACTCGGCGAGCTTCTCCACCTGATCGAGCACGCGGCCGAGCGTCTTTTTGGCGTCGGCCTTGACCTTCTCGGCCTCCTCGTGCGCCTTGGCGGCATCGGCGGCCTTCTTCTCGGCCTCCGGATCGGGCACAACGAGCTTGGCGCCCGGGCAGGACACCATGGCAAGGGCGTGGTCGGGGCAGATCTCGGCACACAGGCCGCAGCTCACGCAGTACTCGGGCTCGACGGTGAACTTACCCGAACCCGTCATGTCCGTAGCGTGCGTGGGGCACTTCTCAACACAGTCGCCGCACATGGTGCATTTCTCAAAGTCGCAGCTCGGGATGGTGATCTCGATGTTGTCGGCGAGCTTGGGATGCGACTGCAGGGCCGAGAGCATAAGCTGCCTACCCTGGGTGAGCTTGCGGCGGCGCTTAAAGTTGGTGGAACCGCAGGCGGCGTTGAGCGTACGCTCGAGCTGCGAGATGCGGTCGGAGTGAGCCTTGAGCTTCTGCGTCACCGAAGCCACCGCGGCGGCAGCCGGGTTGAGCTTAGAAACGGTAAGGCCCGTGGTGCGCATCATGCTGTCCATGAACTCCTTGCGCTCGTACTCACGGCGCTTTTTGCACTTGAGCGACTTCTCGTCCACCTCAAGACCCAGGCCGCGACCGGCCCACTCCTCGGCCTGCGCAATGGCGTTGCCGAGCGCCTCCTCACCGGTGGAGGTCTTGCAGCGCTCGCAGATGTCGAGCGGCAGGTACACGCTCACGTTGGAGTACTCGGCCAGAATGGAGAACCAGACCTCGGGCGTCACGTCGCCCACGCAGGCAAGCACGACCTCGTTCTCGCGCGGCATGCGGCGCAGCGCGCGGGTGCAGGTCACGTATGCCGTGGTGTGCGAGGTTGCCGCCGCGGCGATCTTGTCATAGAGCGTCTTGGGACGAATCTTGGGCGAGTTGAGCGCCTCGGTGGGGCACGCCGCCGCGCACAGGCCGCACTTGCGGCACGTGTCCAGGATGTCGATAGCGCCGTCCTCGATCTCCACGGCGTTCACCGGGCAGACCGTCTTGCATGCCGTGCAGGAGCTTCCCTTGTGGATGCACTCCAAGCACGGAATGGTGTTGCCGCGCGGCTTTTCCTTGTAGTCGGCCGGGTTCCAATGGGGGCCGTCCTCCGCGCCCAGCAGCTGGTTCTCCAGCCCACTGAACGGATCCTTCAGGGCCGTGAAGCCCTTGCTGATGTCGATGATGTCATCGAACAGGTCATGTTGTTCGGCCAAAGCGCTGCCCTCCCCTGGCAGTACAGACAAGCAAACAAATAGTGTATAGCAAGCGGGGGGAACTTCCCACCGGAGGGCGCCGGAGGAATTCCCTCGCAAACGTCCTCGCCGCTTTGCGGCTGCGGAATGTTTGCTCAGGAAATCCTCCGGCGCCCTCCTACGTTAACCCGCTCGTCGAGTGGAGCTTCAAGAGGACGGGTCGCAACCCATCCGCCGCTACGCGGCATTGCCTTTATTCTCGGGGTCTCTCAATTTGACACAAACGAATACCGAGCGCGCAGACAAAACTTCGCATTGCCCTCTCAATCGTCCAGCGACCGAGAGGAGATTATTTCGATCGACCCAGTCTGGAAGACCCTCTACCCAACTGCAAAAGAGCAGGAAATCGCCTCACGTCGCACAAGAGCAAGCAAGCTGCAACCCAACCCCTCGAAGCTGGCCGCCATCAAGGGCGTTAACGAAGGAAGGCCCCGGGTTATTCTCCTGAGCGATTCCGCAGCCGCGAAGCGGCGAGGACCAGCGAAGGAGAAAACCCGGGGCCTTCCGGTGGGATGTTAAAGCCCTTGCGGCTTAGTACATGCCGCCACCCTGCTGACCGGCGGTCGCGGCAGCGATGGCATCCTCAAGCTGCGTGTTCTTGGGGACGTCGGTGACGGTAGCCTCGGTGATGAGGATCAGGCTGGCCACAGAAGCGGCGTTCTGCAGCGTGACGCGCGAGACCTTGACCGGGTCGAGCACGCCCATCTCGATCATGTTGCCCCACTCGCCGGTGGCGGAGTTCAGGCCCTCGCCCGCAGGCAGGGAAGCAACCTTGTCGACCACGACGGCACCCTCAAAGCCAGCGTTCTTGGCAATGGTGGCCACAGGAGCGGTAAGCGCCTTCTTGACGATGTCGATACCGATCTTCTCCTCGGGATCCTCGACCTCAATGCCGTCAAGCGCAGGCACGGCGTCCATGAAGGCCACGCCGCCGCCGGCAACGATGCCCTCCTCGACAGCTGCGCGGGTCGCCTGCAGGGCGTCCTCGACGCGATGCTTGATCTCCTTCAGCTCGGTCTCGGTAGCAGCGCCGACCTTGATGACGGCAACGCCGCCGGAGAGCTTGGCCAGACGCTCCTGAAGCTTCTCGCGGTCAAAGTCAGAGGTGGTGTTCTCCAGCTCGCCCTTGATCTGAGCGATGCGGCCATCGATGGCCTCCTTGGTGCCAGCGCCGCCCACGATGACGGTATTGTCCTTGGAGATGGTGACGGACTTGGCGGTACCGAGCATCTCAGCGGTGATGTCGGCAACCTTGATGCCCAGCTCATCCAGAGCAGCCTGGCCGCCGGTGAGGGTGGCGATGTCCTCAAGCATGCGCTTACGACGGTCGCCGTAGCCAGGAGCCTTGACGGCGCAGACGTTCAGAGCGCCGCGGATCTTGTTGAGCACGAGCGTGGGCAGAGCCTCACCCTCGACGTCCTCGGCGATGATCAGCAGGCCCTTGCCGGTGCGCTGAACAGCCTCGAGAACAGGCATGATGTCCTGAACGTTGGAGATCTTCTGGTCGGTGATGAGGATGTAGGGATCCTTCATCACGGCCTCCATGCGGTCGTTATCGGTAACGAAGTACGCGGAGACGTAGCCCTTGTCGAACTGCATGCCCTCGACGGTGTCGATGGTGATGTCGAACGTCTGGGAATCCTCGACGGTGATGACGCCGTCCTTGCCCACAACCTCCATGGCCTGGGCGATCTTCTCGCCGACCTCGGGATCGCCAGCAGAGATGGTGCCGACAGAAGCGATCTGCTCCTTGGTCTCCACAGGCACGGCCTGCTTCTTCATCTCGGCGACGGTGGCGTTGACGGCCTTGTCGATACCGCGGCGGATGGCCAGCGGGTTGGCGCCGGCGGCCACGTTGCGCAGACCGTCGTTGACGATAGCCTGAGCAAGCAGGGTCGCGGTGGTGGTGCCGTCACCCACGGTGTCGTTGGTCTTGGTGGCGACCTCCTTCACCAGCTGGGCGCCCATGTTCTCGATGTTGTCCTCGAGCTCGATCTCCTTGGCGACAGAGACGCCGTCGTTGGTGATGGTGGGGGCGCCGTAGGAGCGCTGCAGCGCAACGTAGCGACCCTTGGGGCCCATGGTGACGGTAACAGCGTCGGCCAGGGTGTTAACGCCCTTGGCGAGCTTGGCGCGGGCGTCGGTGTTGAACGTGATGTTCTTTGCCATAGTGGTTAATCCTCCAAATAACAACGTGCTGTTCGCTTGCGCCGCGAGTCATCGGCGAAGCAAAGGAATGAGCGAGTGTCGCTACTCGACGACGGCGTAGATGTCGTCGGCGCGCATCAGCAGGTAATCCTCGCCGTCGACCTTGACCTCGTTGCCACCGAACTTGCCGTAGATGACAACGTCGCCCTCTTTGACGTCGACGGGGATGCGCTCACCCTTGTCGTTAACCTTGCCGGCGCCCACGGCGACGACGGTACCGCGCTGCGGCTTCTCCTGGGCGTTGCTGGCGATGTAGAGACCAGAGGCGGTCTTCTGCTCGGCTGCGTCCGGCTTGATGAGAACGCGATCTGCAAGCGGCTTAAGACTCATGCTTGTTTCCTCCTTTGGTGCTGCGTGAGCGTTTGAGCAGCTCACGTCAGCCATACCGTTACGAACGACAAGAATAGTACCCAGCCTGTTCGACTTATACAACGCAAAGTCAAAAAATCTTATTTATCAGCACTTAGATTTTCTAACGCGCATAAAAGCAGGCACCCTGCGGGGCAGCAAGCCCCAGACAACTCCCCTATCAGCGTTCAAAGACGCAGCGGCCGCCCAGGTAGGTGGCAAGAACCTGCGTATCCTGAATCTGCTCGGGCGCAACCGTAAGCAGATTGCGATCGAGCACCACAAAGTCGGCGTACTTGCCCGACTCCAGGCTGCCCAGGTTGGCCTCGTCACTTGCCGCGTAAGCGCTGCCGAGCGTATAGGCAGAAAGAGCCGTTGCCATGTCGATGCGCTCGCTCGCAAGCCAGCCGCCCTCGGGCCACCGGGTTGCCGGATCCCGGCGCGTCACGGCCGTGTAGAGCACGTTCATGCTGGTAACCGGCGTGATGGGCGAGTCAGTGCCAAACGCTTGGCGAATTCCGCGCGCCTGGTAGGTGGCAAAAGGCCACATGATGCGGCTGCGCTCCAGGCCCAGATCGCGCTCCGGACCACCCGGATCGAGCGTGATGTGGCAGGGCTGGCTCGAGGCCACCACCTGCAGGTCGCCCAGGCGGTCGATATCCTCGGGCAGCAGGTTCTCCAGATGCTCAAGCGTGTTGTGGCCATGTGCGGGCAAGCCAAAGCGCTCGGCGGCCTCCTCAAAGATGTCGAGCGCGGCGTGAATCGCACCGTCGCCGATCACGTGAATGCGCACGGTGTGCCCGCGCTCGGCCGCGGCCAGCACCAGCTCGCGCATGCGCTCGGCAGGCACGGTCAAACGTCCCTGATCGCCGGGGAACCGGGGGTTGCTATACGGCTCGGTGAGATAGGCGGTGTGCTCGCTCGAGACGCCGTCGAAGAACTGCTTAAAGCCCGGCGCGCTGATGAGCTGCGTGCCGCTTTGTGCATAGCATGCCTGTAGGTTCTCCAAACGAGACTGGTCATCGAGCAGCGTGGGGAACAAGTGCGCGCGCAGGGTGAGCTTGCCTTCGCGCTCCAAGCGCTCGTACACGTCGTCGCGAATAAAGTCGCAGCCCGGCAGGGGCATGAGCGACATATCGCAGATGGAGGTAAGGCCTTGCTCAGCCATGCGCGCCATCTGGTCGGCGTAGGCTTGGGCGATGCGTTCCTCAGAGAGCCATTCCAGGCAACGCGGAAGCAACTCCATGGCCGCCGCCTCGTGCACGATGCCCGTGAGCTCGCCGTTCTCGAACTTGTCGTAGCTACCGCCCGCAGGAGGCACGCTATCGGGCGTGATGCCCAGTGCCTCGAGCGCGCGCGAATTCAGCCAGAGCGTATGGCCGTCGCCGGAGTACATCACGCACGGACGGTCAGGGAAGGCCGCGTCGAGAGAGCGCTTGTCGGGGCGCTTGGGCGGATTCCAGCGGTAATCACGCCAACCCTGCGTAACCACCCAGGCGTCGGCCGGCAGGTGCGAGGCGAACTCCTGCGTCTTGCGAACCAGATCCTCCTCACTCTCGCCGCGCTCCATGAGCATAAAGGGCGAGCCTCCTACCGCGGTATGGAAGAAATGCAGGTGCGCGTCGTGAAAGCCGGGGCAGATAAAACGGTCGCCAAAGTCGAGCACACGCGTGGAGGCGGGTACGGCAGCCAACACCTCGGCCGGCTCGCCGACGAGCGCAATGCGTCCGCCCGCCACGGCAAAGGCAAGCTCGCGCGTGTTTGCACCAGTATGTCCATCTGCCGCCGTAAAGACGTTTTTGGAGCGAACCACCAGATCGGCCTGTATCATGCGTCCCCCTTGTTCCAAATGCAAAGCGCGAAAATTATACTAGCTTGAGAAAACACGGCCCACGGCAGCAAGAGGGTGCATTTCATGACGAGAACCTCGACCGAGCAGGTCACCGACCAGGTCACGCAAACGATCAAGAACCTCGGCGCGGAGTACGAGGCCTACGTGATCAGGCAGCGCCGGCACTTCCACAAGCATCCCGAGCCGAGTCTCGCCGAAGTGCGCACCACCTCGGACATCGCCAACCAGCTCGACGCCATGAACATCCCCTACGAGCGCCCGCTCAAGACCGGCCTGGTGGCCACCCTGCGCGGCACCGCGCCGGATGCCTACCGCGAGGACGGCACGCCGCGCCGCCGCATCCTGCTGCGTTCAGACATCGACGCCCTGCCCGTGACCGAGCAGACCGGCGAGGAGTACGCCAGCGTGAACGAGGGCTTCATGCACGCCTGTGGCCACGACTGCCACATCGCCATGATGCTCGGTGCCCTGCAGATCCTGCGCCACATGACCGATCAGATCCACGGCGAAGTGCGCGTGGTGTTCCAGCCCTCGGAGGAAAACGGCCAGGGCGCCAAGCTCATGATCGGCCAGGGCGTGCTCGAGGGCGTAGACGGTGCCTTTGCCATGCACATCTGGAGCGAGGTCGACGCAGGCACCGTCTCGTGCGAGCCCGGTGACCGAATGGCCAACACCGACTGGTTCCGCGTAGACGTACGCGGAACTTCCTGCCACGGCGCCATGCCTCAGCGTGGCCACGACGCCATCATGGTTGCCGCCGAGATCGTGAACGCCCTGCAGACCATCGTCGCACGCCAGATCAGCCCCTACGAGCCGGCCGTGCTTACCGTAGGCGAACTGCACGGCGGCACGGCCCGCAACGTCATCGCCGGCTCGGCCTATCTCACGGGCACCGTGCGTACCTACAGCGACTCCGCGCACCGTGCCGTGCCCGATTACATCCGCCGCATTGTGGAGCACACCGCCGCCGGTCTGGGTGCCGAGGCCGAGCTCTCCGAATACATTGTCGCGAATCCCAAGGTCGAAAACGAGCCGATCGCAGCCGCCCGCTGCCGCGCCGCCGTGGTGAAGCTTTTGGGCGAGGAGGGCGTGGGCAGCTACCGCGGCACCCTTTCGGGCGAGGACTTTTCTGAGTATCTGAACCGCGTACCCGGCATGCTCGCCTTCCTGGGCTGCCGCAACCCGCAGATCGGCGCCACCTATGCCCAGCACTCCTGCTATTACAAGGTGGACGAGACCGTACTCATCAAGGGCAGCATGCTCTCGGCCCAGTACGCCATCGACTTTTTGGCTGAGCCCACGCAGGAGGAAAACGACGGCCCCGTGGTCGCCTATGTAGCCGAGGAGAACCCCGCGCTGGCAGACAAGCTCCGCACCGCTGCACATGCAGCGGCCGTTGCCAAGACCGCCGTGGCCGAGGCCCGTGCCGCCCGTCACGCCGCGGCGCGCGAGATCCACGAGGCACGTCAATCCCGCATGGCGGAACGAGCGGACAAGGCGAGCGACGAAGTTGACGAGGATACGGAGTAGGACGGGCCCCGTCGCCGGGCGGCCCCTCTACCCAACAAGACCCAGCAGAGCCAGCCAGCGGGGGCGTTCGATGTAGATGACGTCAGCAGGTACGCCCGCGGGAGTCGTACCACCAAAAAGCAGACCGGCGTCGGCGGGCAGCACCAAGCGCACGACCCACAGCGCTACGAGCGCCGCAACCAGCACCAAAGCAGCACCCGTGCACACCCGGCGCCAGCGTGCGCAGCGCTCTTGCGCAAACACCAGCGCGAACGCCACGGGAACCGCCCAGAAGAGCGGATGATAGACCACAGCCGCGGCAAAGTCTCCGCGCAACGCCGCAAGCCAAGCGCGCGTCATGCCGCAACCAGGACACGGAATCCCCGTCACCAGGCGAAAGACGCAGCCGATATCCAGCACGTAGAGCGCAAGCGCAAGGGCCGCGATGCCCGCGCACAGAGAAAGGACGCGCCGCAGCAATGACGGCGCGTCCCCATAAGGCCTCTTTTGTTTCAGATCCTCCACGCTAGCCAAGACGGGAGTTGTAGACCTTGGCCATGGTGTTCATGTTCTGAATCACGATGTTCTGGGCAATGATGGGCCCGATGCAGCACAAGAACGCGCCCACGAGCTGCCACAGCAAAACCGTGGTGCCGTTCTCCTGGAAGGCCAGGCCATAGCGCGGCGCGTTGGTCTGCAGGCGATTGCCGATCTTGTAGTACCAGTAATAGGAATAGAAACCGCAGGTCACGATGGAGAGCAGAATGAACATGCCGAGACCGGGAGTCTCCTCGCCGTCGCCCGCGCACATGATATTGAGGTCGCGCGCCACGCAGTAGCAGAAGTAATAGCTGTAGATGCCGCAGGTCACGATGGTAAGCAGGACGGTCGTCACGATACTGCGATCGTCCTGAACGGGCGTCGTAAAGGCGGGACGGGAGGGGCCAGCGCTCGAGCCTCCGTTCGAGCTGTTATCCGTGATGGGCGAGGCCGGCTCGATAGCAGTCTCCGGCTGAACCGGGCTCCCCTGCGCGGCGGCGGGCTCGTGAGACTCGATCGGGGAGCCACAGGACGGGCAGAACTTCGCGTCGTCGTTCGTGGGCGATCCGCAGTTGGGGCAGAACATGGCGTCTCCTCGTGCATCGGAATTATTCGTTGGTCAACAGAATACCGCTGATTGTGGGGCAACGGCACCGCATAAGGACATATGACCTATGCGTTACAAAAAGCGGCGGAGGCGCGGCTCAAAGCCTGCTTCCCCGCCGCTGCATGCGTCTTGCTGTGTGCGCCCTACTCCTGTGCGCGCTCGTACTCCTCGAGCGTCACAACGTCCTCGATGCGCAGGTTGATACCCGCCACCTCAAGACCGGTCATCGCATCCAGCTGCTCGGTCACACGAGCCTTGACCTCGTTAAAGATATCCGGCGCATACGAGCCATACTCGATGATCACCGAGATGTTCACGATCACGCTGTTCTCATCGGTAACCTCGACGGTCACGCCCTTGGTGAGATTCTCGGCGCCAAACTGCTCCTGCACAAAGTGCATCAGGTTGCCCTTCATGCCAAGCACGTGCGGAACCTCGCGCGTGGCCATGGCGATGATCTTCTCGATCACGCCGTTGGAGTACGTGAGCGAATCCTCGGACTCAACGAGCTCGTCCTCGTCGTCTTCTTCATCGTCCAAGTCCGCATCGTCAGCCGCCGCGACATCGGCGGGGTCAACCGTGATGCCCGTCTGCTCCTCCTGCTCGGGCTCCACCGCAGAAGCCTCTACGACCTCGCCCGCAGACTCAAGATTCTCAACCTCTGCCATACAAGACTCCTAACCTCAGCGCGCAGCGCCTAGTGCCTGTCGAATAGCTTACCGAAAAAGTTGACGATCGCGTTGTCTCCATCGCGCGCCTGGCCGAGCATTGCGCCCACGACCACAAAGACCGCAATGATGATGGTGTTCCACAAGCCCAAAACCAGAATGAGTACGGCCAGAACAAAGCCGATAAAGCCGTAGAGCACTGTGTGCGGGTGAGACTCCGCGTAGCGCCACATCATGATACCCAGGCCTTTGATAAAGCCCACGGCCTCACGCAGGTCGACGTCCTCCTCCTCAGGAGTTACCTCCTCGGGCGCAGCCATGGGCTCAGGCGCCTGGGTGTCCTGGTCGATGGCCAGGCGAGGGCCGGCCGAGCGCGGTGCGCGCTGCGTATCATTCGTGCTCATGAGCGACCTCCTGGGTCACGATGGTGGTCTTGCTGGGGAGAAAACGGACGCGAACCGAGACGGCCTCGCCGCCGAGCATGTTCTGGCAGGCGGTCTGCACGCGCTCGCGAATACGCTCCGCGCGGACGTCGAGGTTCTCGCGGCCGAGCGCGATGGCCTCCACGTAAACGCTGGCCTCACTCGCGTCGCGACCCTGCACGCGGGCGCGCACATCCTCGATCAGCGCCTCGGGGTCTTGAGCTGCCGTGCGCGCGACGGACTCGATCGCGCCCACGCTCACCTCGATGTTGGGGTTGCCGTGCGGGTGCACACAAAGCACGGGCTTGCGGGCAAACAGCAAGCGCAGACCTCCGATAAGCGCGCCCAGTCCTGCAACGACCATGCAAACGAGCAGCCCGTAGCGCACGACCGGCTCCTTGAACAGAACCACAAACTGGTTCTTTGCGGGCGAGAACAGGTAGGCACCAAACGTGCCGAGCACCGCGGCGGATGCCACTATGTAGACAAACGCAAGCAGCCTCTTTATGACCTGCATAGACGCTTTCCTCCTATCGACGCGCGCGCGGCCTGGCTTGGGGTATACCCCGGCCGGGTACCGTCATATGCACCGCCGGCAAGAACAGATAACGAACAGAGCCGGGCCCGCGCAGCGCGCGAGACCCGGCCCCGACTCAACGTACCTTTGCGCGCATGCGCACGCGAGCCTACTCCTCTTCCAGAGCGGCGATGACCTCGTCGGTCATGTCCATGGTGTGGTACACATCCTGGACGTCGTCGAGCTCCTCCAGACGGTCAACAAGGCGCTGAACCTTCTTGGCGTCGGCACCGGAGACCTCGGTCGGGGTGGTGGGAACCATGGTGAGCTCGGAGCCCTTGACCTCGATGCCCTGGGCGGTGAGAGCCTTGGAGACGGCCATCAGGTCGCCGGGGTTGGTCCACACGACCCACTCCTCGCCGGCGTCCTCGTAATCGTCGCCGCCGGCCTCGGCCACGGCCATCATGAACTCGTCCTCGTCACCAGCGGCACCGTTGGCGATCATGGTCTCCTTCTTGGCAGTGGTGTCGAGGATCTCCTTGGAGACCACGACCTGGCCCTTGCGCTCGAACTGGAAGGCCACCGAGCCGGAGGTGCCCAGGTTGCCGCCCGCGTGCGAGAAGGCGGAACGAACGTCGGCAGCGGTGCGGTTGCGGTTGTCGGTCAGGCACTCAACGTACACGGCAACGCCTGCGGGGCCGTAACCCTCGTAGGAGATGTTCTCGTACACGGCGGCGTCGGCACCGGCACCAAAGGCCTTGTCGATAGCGCTCTTGATCTTATCCTTAGGCATGGACTGAGCCTTGGCCTTGTCCACAGCGGCGGCCAGAGAGGCGTTGTTGTCGGGGTTGGGGTCGTTGCCAAGACGGGCGGCAACGGTGATGTTGCGGCTCAGCTTAGAGAACAGGGCGGAACGCTTGGCGTCCTGCGCGCCCTTACGGTGCTTGGTAGTGGCCCACTTAGAGTGTCCGGACATTCGAGTCTCCTATCGACAACGCTGGTCTCGCACGGCCGGTTAGCGCCGGCGCCTGTGCGGGCAATGTAAACATACGGCGATAGATGATACTCCGATTGCGCCCGCAGGTACACCCCTCTATCACGCCGCGCACGCAACACCCACGCGCGGGGCGGCAAGGTGGCGGCCAAGCCGGCGAGCGAGCCCGCAGCAGAGCCTTCCAGCAAAGCAGGCGGCCATGTCGAGGGAAGGCTCGCCGCAGCACAAGCAGCCGAGTCGGTGCGCAAGCCCGTGCTTTTCACCTAGCGGCGGCGGGAACGCAGAGGGCGCGGCCAGGTGAGGGTGACCGCCGCCACAAACGGGGCGATCAAGATCACCGGGTAGATATAGCGCATGTAGGTAGCGCCGTTGCAGGGACCCACCAAGCACACGGCCAGAACTCCCCAAAGCGGAACCCACAGCGCAAGCGAGCGCCACTGGCGCGCACGCAGCAGGTAGATGGTCGAAAGCAGCATGAGCCACACGTAGGTGGCCGAACTCATGGAGAGCGAGAGCAGCGGGATGCGCTGGATGGCCACACGGTAGATATTCACCAGGCGCGCGCAGAACGTGGTCACCGGGCTCTCGATCGCATGGAAGTCGAAGGACTCCACCTGGTTCTCTTTGCGCTCGATGATCTTCTTAGACTCGGCGGGGCTGTAGGTCCACGCGTCGCTCTCGCTGGGATAAAAGTAGCCGTAGTAGTTGTTCACAAACGCCGAGACGTAGCTCTCGGGGTCTTTCCAGAACATCTCGGCCCACACACGAAAGTACGCGGAGAGCTCTTCTGCCGTGGCGTCCTCGTTATAAGCGTTCTTAACGGCGTCGGATTTATTGGGGTTGTAGCGCGAGCCGAGCGTAGAGTAGTCGAGTACGCGGTCGATGATCTCGCGCTCCTCGTCGGTCACCAAGCCATCGTCCGTGCCATCCTCGACGCCCGAGTGGGCGCCATCGTGTTTTTGCACAAAGCGCGCCGTCATCTGAAACGGGATGGAGAGCGCCTCGCGTTTAGAGGCGGGCGTGATGCCGTGCGCGGGCATGAACACGCCCGTGAACCACAAAGATACGGCGAGCGTCGCGGCAAAGATCGCGACGGGAGTCACTACGCGACCGCGGGTCGGGGCCTCGATGGCCGGGTACGCACCGCACGCATGGCGCCGATCAATCAGAAGTACAAAAGCGGTGAGCAGCAAGGCCGCCGCGCTGAGCACGATGCCGCCGTTGCGGAAAAACGCCGTGCCGAACGAAGCCACAGTCAGCAGCACCCAGTCCCAAGCGGTGTATGGCACCTCGACGTCGGGCAGGGATGGCACAGTGCCCTCTGCCGGGGGTGCGGCTTCGCCCACCTTCAGTGCGTCCGCTGCCTCGGCCGCAGCCGCGGCGCCGATTCCGCCCAGAGGCTCGAGCTCACCCGGCGTACCGCTCTCGCCCCGCACGCACGCCGCGCCCGCCTTCGCCGCGCACTCCCCCGTCGCGCGGCGAGCACGCACGCGCGGCACGAGCAGCTTGGCCGTCTGCACAGCCATAAGCAGCAAGAAGTCGGCAAAGAGCACGTCTTTGGTGAGCAGCACCGCGTAGTTCGAAAACAGCGGCATAAAGACAAAGAAGGCCAGCACCGTCAGGCGCGCGACCATGCCCGCGCCCATGCGCCACAGCGTGGCCATCATGTACGCCACGCACGCGACCGTCACGCCGAACTGCAGCAGCGTGTAGACCATCACGCCCGCGTTGGCGCTCCCAAAGACCAAAAGGCCCAGTTGCACGCAGCCGCCGATGAGCGCCGTGTGTACCACCGGGTGGTGCGCGTTCAAAAGCACGTTGGGGTCGATCAGGTGGAGGTAGTCGCTCGTGCCGTTGGGAAGGTTGAACCACTGCCTTATCTGCGCGCCCGTGTCTCCCATAAAGAGTCCAGGCAGCGAGGCCACCAGCGTAGGGCTCCAGGCGAGCGCGAGCAGCGCGGCGGGTCCAAGCAGCGGGTGCCGTTCGAGCACAAAGTCGGCCACGCGGCGGACGCGCCCCATGCGCGCCTCGGAAAAGTCAATGCGGTGCCAGCCCAACCAGTCCAGGCACTCAAAGACCAGGTAGATACCTATGTGCCCCAGCAGGTACCAACCGGCCGCCTGAATCAACGCCTCGATCACGCGCGAAATGCCGCTCAAGACCAACTCCGCGCTGTTGGTGACGTCGTAGCTGTAGCCAACCACCACCAGGGCCGCAAAGACCGCAGCCGGGATCACCACAGAAGGCCGCCATGAATCAGCACGACCAAAGAACACGTAGCGGAACGGGAAGGTGAGCAGGCAGGCCAGGGCGAGCAATGCGATCGCATCGTAGTGCCCCGCAAACGAAAGCAGCACCTCGAGCGCAATGTAATAGGCACCGGTTGCCGAAGGGTCGATCTTAAAGACGTCGGCGCTGTCCACGTCGAACGGCGCGATGGAAAACGCGCAGACGGCAAACACCGCGAGCGCAAAGGCCGCGAGGGTCTGCCCGACCGGGTAGTGCTTGAACCAAACCTTGCGCGCCTCGTCTTTTACCGAGAAGCGCGGCTGTTCGTCGCTCATTGCCACGGCGCCGCTATCCTTCCAGGTAGACGTGCTGCTCGCGCCCGCGCTTATGCGCAAACACGATCAGGGCCACGCCTACCACCACAAGCGGCAGACTCAAAATCTGACCCATCGTGATCACGCCGCCAAAGAGATAACCGAGCTGCTCATCGGGCACGCGCACAAACTCGACCAAAAAGCGCACCACGCCGTAGCCCGCAACAAAGACACCCATAAAGGTGCCCTGCGGCAGGATGGGACGGCGGCGCGAGAGAACCTGCAGCACGCAGAAGAGCACAATACCCTCAAGGAACGCCTCGTAGAGCTGGGAGGGATGACGGGCAATCTCGCCCGCAGTGCCGCCAAAGACCACGCCCCAAGGCAGGTCGGTCGGTTTGCCCCACAGCTCGCCGTTCACAAAGTTGGCGCAGCGACCAAGCATGAGCGCGAGCGGCGCGCCGGTGACGGCAAGGTCGGCGATAGTCCAGGCAGAGATCTTGTGGATGCGGCACACAATGACGCCGCCCACAACGCCTCCCACCAGGCCCCCGTGAAAGCTCATGCCGCCCTCGTTGACGGCAAAGACGTCCAGCGGATGCGCCAGGTAGTAGCCGTCGCCATAGAACACCACGTAGAACAGGCGCGCACCGATAATCAGGCCAAAGACCACGCCCACAACAACGCTCACCAGGTCGTCGATGGTGAGGTCGAGCCCCCAGCGACGCTGGGTGCGATACATCACCACGCCGGTGAGGATGGCCCCGAACACGTAGGCCAGGCCGTACCAGTAGATGGTGATGGGGCCGGCCGAGATGGCCACGGGATTCAGGCTATGGTAGAGCGCATCGAGCACGACTGCCCCCAGACTAAAAACAGTACCAACAAAGAAAAAGCGCCCGCGACGGGCGGGCGCGAGGGTCGCAAACCAAAGGCGCTACTCGTGCGTCTTGCTTTCGAGCGGGTGCGCCGCGGTGGCGCCCACCTGGCCCTGGTAGTGGCTGCCCAGCTCGGGCGAGCCGTAGGGGGCGTCGACCGGCGAGCTCATGCGCTCGAACGAGATCTGGCCGATGCGCATGCCCGGGCGCAGAAGAATCGGCAGGTTGGCCACGTTGGAAAGCTCCAGCGTAATCTGGCCGTCCCAACCCGGGTCGATGTAGCCGGCGGTAGAGTGAATCATAAGGCCCAGGCGGCCGAGCGAGCTTTTGCCCTCGAGCTTGCCCAGAATGTCATCGGGCACGGCGATGCGCTCGAGCGTGGTGCCCAGCACAAACTGCCCCGGATGCAGCACAAAGGCGTCATCGTCCTCTACGATGATCTGCTCGGTCAGGTCGGGCTGATGCGTCTGCGGATCGATGGCCACGTGGGTGGAGTTGCGAAAAACGCGGAAGTCGTTGCCCAGGCGCACGTCGATGGACGCAGGCTGAATAAGCTCAGGCTTGGTGGGGTCGAGCACGATACGGCCCTGGGCCATCTCGATCTTGATGTCGTGGTCAGACAAGACCATGGCAAACCTCCTCGGTGCAAAACCGCCCGCACAAGGCGGGCGGGTGCAAGTTACATGATGGGACGTAGACCCTAGAACGGCTCGTACTCGTCAAACGCATCGGAGGCACCGCCAGCGAGGTTCACGGCGACAACGCGCGTGACGCCCTCGACATGTTCCTTCAGGATACGCTCGATGCCCATGGAAAGCGTGAGCTGGCTCATGGGGCAGCCGGCGCAAGCGCCCTGGAGCTCCAGAGACACAACGCCCTCGTCGTCGACACCGATATATTCAAGATCGCCGCCGTCGGCCTGAAGGTTGGGGCGGATCTCCTCGAGCACCTTCTTCAAATACTCTTCGTTAACAGCCACGAGGGCTCCTTTCGCTCAGATGGCGTGCACAGCACGCGAACATCTTACTACACGCGCCGCCGCTCACGGCCGCTGTCGGCCCCGGCGTTTGCGCATCTCCACAGGCGTAGACGCGATTCCACGGCGCATCGGTATCCGTTGCGCATTCATCGGTGGGCGTATCCGTTGGGGCAAAACGTTAACATCTCGTAACATACCCCGCCTGAGCAGGCGAGAAATGAAGGGCACCCCACCTGTCGCAGCTATCATGTTGACCCAATCAACAGCGAACGCGACCCTGCCGTCGCGCATCCGCAAATACGTACGGGGAAGGAAAACCAAACTCATGATGAAGCACCTGAAGACCGTCGCGACCGGTGCCACCTGCGCCGCGCTCGCACTCGTCCTCACCGCCTGCGGCGGCCAGTCCGCAAGCTCCACCTCAGGCAGCACCGAGACCACCGGCGCCACCTACAAGATCGGCGTTTTGCAGCTCACCCAGCACGGCGCGCTCGACCAGGCCAACGAGGGCTTTGTCGCCGCCATCGAGGACTCGGGCCTAAACGTCGAGATCGACCAGCAGAATGCCCAAAACGAGCAGTCCTCCTGCCAGACCATCGCCTCCAAGTTCGTGAGCGACGGCGATGACCTCATCTACGCCATCGCCACGCCGGCCGCCCAGGCAGCGGCTGCCGCCACGAGCGACATCCCCATCGTGGGCTCCGCCATCACCGACTACGCCGAAAGCGGCCTTGTGGCCTCTAACGACGAGCCCGGCGCCAACATCACCGGTTCTTCCGACATGACCCCGGTGGCCGACCAGATCGACTTGCTCCAGCAGCTGCTGCCCGACGCCAAGTCTGTGGGCATCCTGTACTGTTCCGCCGAGTCGAATTCCGAGGTTCAGGTCAAGCTCGCCGAGGAGACCCTCGACGCAGCCGGCATCGCGCACGAGCGCTACACCGTCTCCAGCTCCAACGAGATCCAGCAGGTCGTGGAGAGCATGGTGGGCAAAGTCGACGCCATCTACGCGCCCACCGACAACACCATCGCCGCCGGCATGGCCACGGTGAGTATGGTCGCCAACGACAACAAGATCCCCGTCATCGTGGGCTGCGACACCATGGTCGAGGACGGCGGCCTGGCATCCTACAGCATCAACTACTACGACCTGGGCTACAAGGCGGGCGAGATGGCCGTCAAGATCTTGAAGGGCGAGGCCGAGCCGGCCGACATGCCCATCGAGTATCTCTCCAGCAAGGAATGCAAGCTCATCGTCAACACCACCACGGCAGACACCCTGGGTATCGACGTCTCTGACCTTGAGGGCGACGTCACCGAGGTGGAGTAGCCACAGCCAACCCCGGCAACGCGCGCGGGATCGGATGACCCCGCCCCGCGCTCGCATAGCACCAACCAACCAACGACCGAAAGAGGTAACCCCATGGCCAACATCACCAGAAGGAACTTCGTCGCTTCCACCGGCCTGCTGCTCGCCGGCACCCTCGCGGGCTGCGGCAACTCCAGCACTTCCGCCGACTCTGGCAGCACCGCCGGCTCCGCCACTTCCGGCACCACCTACAAGATCGGCATCCTGCAGCTCACCGAGCACAGCGCGCTCGACGCCGCCAACGACGGCTTTGTCGAGACCCTCAAGGACTGCGGCCTGGACATCGAGTTCGACCAGCAGAACGCTCAGAACGATCAGTCTGCCTGCCAGACCATCGCCGCCAAGTTCGTGAGCGACGGCGTCGACCTGATCTACGCTATCGCCACGCCCGCCGCGCAGGCTGCGGCTGCTGCCACGACCGAGATCCCCATCGTGGGCTCCGCCATCACCGACTACGCTGCCTCCGGCCTCGTTGAGGACAACGACAAGCCCGGCACCAACGTCACTGGCTCCTCCGACCTCACCCCCGTGGCCGAGCAGCTCGAGATGATGCAGCAGGTTCTGCCCGACGTGAAGACCGTCGGCCTGCTGTACTGCACCGCCGAGTCCAACTCCGACATCCAGATCGCCACGGCCAAGGAGGAGCTCGACAAGCTGGGCATCGCCTACACCGACTTCACCGTCTCCAGCTCCAACGAGATCCAGTCCGTCGTCGAGTCTGCCGTGGGCAAGGTCGACGCGCTGTACTCCCCCACCGACAACACCATCGCCGCGGGCGCCGCGCAGGTGGGCCAGATCTGCAAGGAGAACAAGCTCCCGTTCATCGCGGGCGAGGAGGGCATGTGCGAGGCCGGCGGCCTGTTCACCCTCTCCATCAACTACAACGACCTGGGCGCCGTCGCCGGCACCATGGCGATCGACATCCTCAAGGGCAACGACACCCCCGAGAACATGCCCATCCAGCACCTCGCTGCCAAGGATCTCGTCGTGGTGAAGAACGAGGAGATGGCCGAGGCTATCGGCGTCGACCTCTCCGTCCTGGACGCGTAATCGCAGTCGAAGCGCTCCTGGTTCGTTAACTCTTAGCGCCGCGCGGTGCCCGAATCGGGTTGCCACGCGGCGCTTCCGTGTCGATGGGTTACCATCGATCAGTATTTGTTCTTATGTGCCGTGCAGCCCGCGTGCCGCGCGACACCACATACAAGGAGGCACAAAGCATGTCCATCGCTTTGCAGGGCGCCATTTCCCAAGGCATCCTCTGGGGCATCATGGTGCTCGGCGTGTTCATTACGTTTCGCCTGCTCGACATCGCAGACATGACCGTCGACGGCAGTTTTGCCCTGGGCGGTAGCGTCACGGCCGTCATGATCGTCAACTTCCAGCTCGACCCCGTTGTCGCCATCTTGGCGGGCATGGTCGCAGGCGGCATCGCCGGCGCCGTCACGGGCGTCCTCACCACGGTGTTCGAGATCCCCAGCATCCTCGCCGGTATTCTGACCCAGATCTCGCTGTGGTCGATCAACCTGCGCGTCATGGGCAAGTCCAACACCCCGCTGCTCACCAACAAGACCATCTTCTCCGAGATCTCCACGGCCACCGGCCTGCCGCAAAGCACCGTCACCGCCATCGTGGGTCTCGTGATCGCAGTGGT
Source organism: Bacteroidaceae bacterium (assembly GCA_963617695.1). Lineage (GTDB taxonomy): Bacteria > Actinomycetota > Coriobacteriia > Coriobacteriales > Coriobacteriaceae > Collinsella. The sequence continues at coordinate 17,221 of CAVEPV010000010.1, read as the reverse complement.
CATCGTGCTCGCGCTCTATTGGTTCTTTGGCACCGAGATCGGCAGTGCCCTGCGCGCCACGGGCAGCAACGAGGACATGATCCGCGCCCTGGGCGTTAACACCAACCGCACCAAGATGATCGCGCTCATCATCTCCAACGCGCTCGTGGGCCTCTCCGGCGGCCTGATCTGCGAGAGCCAGAAGTACGCAGACATCGGCATGGGCACGGGCGCCATCGTCATCGGCCTTGCCGCCATCGTCATCGGCGAGGTGCTCGGGCGCCTGCTGCCCGGCGGCCTGGGTCACTTTGGCGTGCGCCTGACCGCGGCCATCGTGGGCTCGATCGTCTACTTCCTCATCCGCGCGCTCGTGCTGCAGATGGGCATGGACGCCAACGACATGAAGCTCCTCTCGGCCATCATCGTCGTACTCGCGCTGTGCATCCCCGTTGTGTGGGAGAAGTACAAGCTGCGCGCCTCCTACACGAAGGGTGATGATCAGGATGCTTAAGCTCAGTCACGTCAAAAAGACGTTCAACCGCGGCACCGTCACCGAGAAGCGCGCCCTTACCGGCGTTGACCTAACCCTGAACGACGGCGACTTTGTAACCGTCATCGGCGGCAACGGCGCCGGCAAGTCCACCCTGCTCAACATGATCGCGGGCGTCTACCCGCTCGACTCCGGCGTGATCGAGCTCGACGGCAAAGACATCTCGCGCCTCACCGAGCCACAGCGCGCCAAGTACCTGGGCCGCGTATTCCAAGATCCCATGCGCGGCACGGCTGCCGACATGCAGATCATCGAGAACCTCGCACTCGCCCGCCGTCGCGGCCAGAAGCGCGGCCTTGCCTGGGGCGTCACCAAGGAGGAGAAGGCCGAGTACCCCGCGCTCCTGAAGCGCCTCGACCTGGGTCTCGACACGCGCATGGAGGCCAAGGTGGGCCTGCTCTCCGGCGGCCAGCGCCAGGCGCTCACGCTGCTCATGGCCACCCTCACTCAGCCCAAGCTGCTGCTGCTCGACGAGCACACCGCGGCGCTTGACCCCAAGACGGCTTCCAAGGTGCTCAACATCACCGAGGAGATCGTGAGCGAGAACAACCTCACCACGCTGATGGTCACGCACAACATGAACGACGCCATCCGTTTGGGCAACCGCCTGATCATGATGCACGAGGGCCACGTGATTTACGACGTCGCCGGCGAGGAGAAGAAGTCCCTCACCGTCGCCGACCTGCTGCAGAAGTTCGAGGAGGTCTCGGGCGGCGAGCTCGCCAACGACCGCATGCTTTTGAGCTAACGGCCACAGCCCGCGCTCCAGCCGCGCGTCGGCAGCACACCGGTCACGACTCAGCACCCGCAACGCCCGCCCTGCCATCTCGGCACGGCGGGCGTTTCTCTGCACCGGGCACGCACGTGCTAGGATGGGCTATGTTGCGCGCACACGTGCGCACAGAAAGGCACGATACGCATGAACACGCTTCCCCTCTCCGTCGACCCGACCGTCCTGCGCAAGATCGCGTGGGGCGTCTTTTTGATTGTCGCCACCGGCGTTCTCTCGGCGATGATGGCACGTGCCCTGCGCCGCCTGCTCGCCATCGACCAGGTACCGCTCGCGTCCTCAAGCATCTTTATCAACATCGCGCGTGCCGCCATCTGGATCATCGGCGCCAGCGTCATGCTCGACAACTGCTTTGGCGTCAAGGCAAACGCCGTCATCGCCGCTCTGGGCGTTGGAGGCATCGCCATCTCCCTCGGTTGCCAGGACACGTTTTCTAACCTCATCGGCGGCGTGCAGATGAGCCTGCTAAATCTCGTCAAGCCCGGCGATAACATCGAGGTGGGCAGCGAGTCGGGCGTGGTGATCGACATCACCTGGCGCCACACCACCATCCGCGATATTCAGGGCCAGACGGTCGTGATTCCCAACTCCGTGATTTCCAAGACGGCCATGGTGCAGCTGTTGCCCGCAGGCCACGTGGAGACGATCTTCTACATCACCGATACCGGTCGGTGGGACTCGCTCGACACGCTCGCGACCGAGCTTGAACAGGCAACAGCCGCAGCCGTGGAGCCCCTCTCCACGATCACCGTCGAGCCATTCGTGCGCTTTACCGAGATCACCCGCCTAGGCGTCAAGGGCAAGATCGTTTTTGAAATCGAGGATGCGCTGCTGACCACCACCGCGCAAGACCTCTGCGTACGCGCCGTAGCGCCCATCGCGAACTGCTTCAATGAAGAGCGCTCAGCCGGCGCGGACGAGCCTGTAGCGCGCTAGTCGCGCTCGAGAGCAGCCGCTGCGGCAAGGGCTCCCGCACCGAGCACGGCAGCTGCGGCAACGCCAGCAGCAGTCGCGTCGCCGGTGGCGGGAAGGTCGCCATCCGTGGTCCTGCCCGCGGGCGCAACACCGCCATCCGTGCCATCCGAATCGTCCGACGCGCCAGAGTCACCCTTGGAGCCGTCGCCCGAATCATCGCCGGAATCAGAATCCCCGCCGGAGCCCGAGTCGTCATGGTCAACGATTCTAATGCGGCCCGCACCGTTCGGGTCCAGGTACCCCTCGCCGATGGTGCCGCCCAGGTTGTCCACGATATAGCCGTACAGCGCGCTCACATCAAAGCCAAAGTGCTCGGCCTCCACCTCGTTCTCTGCATGGGGGATCTTTTTGCCCTGCGCCATGATGTAGACCGTAGTGACCAGACGGTAGAGGCGCGCCGGGTCGATCGTCACTCCGTCGATGGCAGCGTCGCGCACGCGCCGCTCTCCCTCGATCTTCACGAAAGTCGACCCGCCGTCTGTAAACACCGCCGGTGAGGGAATATCCGTCCGCACCGTACAGGTAAAGCCCTGGGATACGTGGAAGAACCAAGTACTCTTATCCGGCAGGGCGGCAAAGCCCACTTCCAGCATGTCCAAGATCAGCTGGCCCGAGACGTCGAGCACGCACAGCGCGTTGCAATAAGGCAGCGCGGCAGAGAGCTCGCGAAAGGCGATCTGCCCCGCAGGGACGTTCTGCACGAACCCCGAGGCCGAAAACAGCGCCAGATCGCAGGACGTGCCCGAAGAGACCTTGTAACAGGCGGCGAACGCATCGGCCATGAGGTCACCGAAGTTCGTCTCCTGCGAGCGCGACGAGACGTTCACATCGCCCTCGGACAGGGTGTAAAGCGTTGCCTTCGAAGTGCCCACTATCTCCTCCGGGGCAGGTTCAAAGCCCTCCTTGACCTGCGTGACGAGCATCTCGATCTGCTCGTCTGAGCCATCCCAGGACTCAACAAGATTGGCCGTCACGTCAAGGGAAGCCGTAGCGGTGCCGGTCACGGGATTGATCTCGATGTGGCCGAAGCTCTGGAAGCGCCAGCCCGTCTGCGCAACCACCACGTCCTGGCCGTCAGCGTTCTTGTTGGTGCGCACGTATTTGTTGTGTGAGTGGCCGTCAACCACGATGTCGATACCCGTGGTGTTGGCGATTACGGCCGTACTCGACCAGCGCGCGGTAACCCAGCCCTGGCCCAAGTGCGAAAGGAGCACCACATAGTCGGCATCGCCGGTGGTACGAGCATCGTCCACCGCATTCTGCACGGCGGCATAGAGCTTCTCGCCCGTCTCGTCCTCGCAGCAGTTGTAGATGACGTTGCCGTCCTCGTCCATAATGAGGGCCTGCTCGCCCTCGGCGGTAGTGGCCGGGGTGAGCACGCCCACATAGGCGATCCTCACGACCTCGCCGCGCACGCGGTACTCCTTTACCGTATAGGGGTCGAACAGCGTGTCGCCGTTCGCATCAAGGAAGTTGCAGCACACAAAGGGCGTATTCAGCGAGGTGGCAATCGCACGCAGGCGGTCGATGCCATAGTCGATCTCGTGATTGCCCGGGCACACGACGTCGTACCCGCAGGCGGTAATGAGCCTTGCGGGCATCTCGCCATTGCTGTTGGCGCCCATGAGAGAGCCCTGAAGGATGTCGCCGGCGTCCACAAGCGTCACGTTGCCCTCGGCATGGGTCTTGCGTTGCTCACCCACGTAATCGACGAGCGCCGCGTAGCCCAGCTCCGTCGAATAGTTATAGGTGCCGCAGTGAGCGTCGTTGGTATGCACGAGGGCAATGGTGTCTGCCGTCGAGGGCGTGCCCTCAGATGCGCCTAACGAGCCGTCCTCGCCCGCAAAGGCCTTGGCCGGGCCAAAGGCCAGCGACACGCTCAGGCTCGCGAGCGCGCATGCCGCGCCCGAGACGAACGAACGACGAGACACATCTTTGTCGAGCACGAGCGCACCTGCTTTCTGCGAGTCCTAAAAGTAGAGAAACCCTAGCACAATGGCATACGGTGTCAAAAAGAAAACAAAGCGGGCTGTACTCGGCTAGGAGTAAAGCCCGCTCTCACGGTGCACGTGATGCGCGGCGGCGCGGTACGCGGCCGAGTCGCCCTCGCGGCAGCACTACAGCGCGGCGACCACCTTGTCGCCCATCTCGGCGGTGCCCAGGATCTTCTCGGCAGGCGTCGAGGCGTCGGCGATGTCGCGCGTGCGCCATCCCTCGTCGAGGACGCGTTCCACGGCGGCCTCGATCCATGCAGCCTCTTCGGTGCGATCGAGCGCATAGGTGAGCAGCATCGCGGCCGAAAGGATCTGCGCCAGCGGGTTGGCGATACCTTGGCCGGCGATGTCGGGAGCAGAGCCAGCAGAGGGCTCAAAAAGCGACACGCCGTCGCCCAGGCTTGCAGAGGCGAGCATGCCAAGCGAGCCGGTGATCTGCGCCGCCTCGTCAGAAAGGATGTCGCCGAACATGTTCTCGGTCACCACCACGTCAAAGTCGGCCGGGCGGTTGATGAGCTGCATGGCGGTGTTGTCTACCAGCAAGTCCTCCAGCTCCACGTCCGCATACTCGGCATCGTGCACGCGGTGGACAATCTCGCGCCACATGCGCGAGGTCTCGAGCACGTTGCGCTTGTCCACGCTCGTCACCTTGTTCTTGCGCTTGCGGGCCGCCTCAAAGGCCTGACGTGCGATGCGCTCGACCTCGTACTCGCGATACTCCATCACGTCATAGGCGCGCTGGCCGGGAGCACCGTTTGCGCCGGAACCCGGCTCGTCGTAAAAGCGCTCGCGACGGCCAAAGTACACGCCGCCGGTGAGCTCGCGCACGAGTATCATGTCCACGCCCTTGATAACCTCGGGGCGCAGAGTGGAAGCGCCTGCGAGCGCGTCGTAGATCTTCACCGGGCGCAGGTTGGTGTAGAGGCCCAGTTCCTTGCGGATGCGCAGCAGGCCCTGCTCAGGGCGCGGAGCGGCAGGGTCGGTAGAATCCCACTTGGGGCCGCCCACACTCGCCAGCAGCACGGCATCGGAAGCTTTGGCGCACTCCAAAGTCGCCTCGGGCAGCGGGTCGCCGCACGCGTCAATGGCGGCACCGCCGATCAGGTGGTCCTCGAACGCAAACTCAAAGCCGGCTCGCTCGGCCACGGCAGCGAGCACCTTCTTGCCCTCGGCAATGACCTCAGGGCCAATGCCGTCGCCCGGCAGGCAACAAATCTTGTACGTCTTTTTCACGTTGCACCTCCACGCGACGGAGCTTGGCCCCGACGCGAACTTGTTACGCAGCGGCACGGTCGCCGCCCCTACTCGGACTCGGCAACCTTGGCAGCGAGCACGCTCTTAGTGCGCTCAACCAGGCCGCCCTGCGAGATGATCTCCTGAATGAACGGCGGGAACGGCTGCGCCTGGAACACGGCGCCGGTCGTCTCGTCGGTGATGGTGCCGGTGTCGGCGTCCACGCTCACCGTATCGCCGTCAGAGATGGCGTCAACGGCCTCGGGGCACTCCAGAATCGGCAGGCCCATGTTGATCGAGTTGCGGTAGAAGATGCGCGCGAAGCTCTTGGCGATGACGCAAGAGACGCCCGCCGCCTTAATGGCCACCGGCGCGTGCTCGCGCGAGGAGCCGCAGCCAAAGTTCTCATCGGCCACGACAATGTCACCGGGCTTCACGCGCTCCACAAAGGTCTTGTCGAGATCCTCCAGACAGTGCTTCGCGAGCTCGGCGGGGTCAGAAGTGTTGAGATAGCGCGCCGGGATGATGACGTCCGTATCGATGTCTCGGCCGTACCGAAAAACAGTTCCCTTAAAGTTCACGGTTCAACTCCAATTCTTTAAAGATAGACATTCCAGTTCAGAGGTGCACCCATGCATCCAGACCGTCAGCGCGCTTCGCGCCCGTTGCGGTCAACCGTGCGTTCGGTGCCCCCGTTTCAGCAGGGGCCTTTGGGCTTTGTTCGGCGCAAGTTCCGCACGAGCCGAAGAGCACTTAATGTGCTCTTCGTGCGAGCAGGACTGTCTGCAGCGACGAACAAAGCCCAAAGGACCCCCGTAGACATTACAGGTCAGACGGAAGCGCGATGTGCCCCGCAACGGCCGAGGCGGCGCAGACGGCCGGGCTTGCCAGGTACACCTCGGAGGTGGGGTCGCCCATGCGTCCCACAAAGTTGCGGTTGGTCGAGGAGATGCAGCGCTCCCCTGCCGCCAGGATGCCCATGTAGCCGCCCAGGCAGGGGCCGCAGGTGGGAGTGGAAACCACGCAGTGGGCGTTGATAAAGACGTCCATGAGACCCTCGTGCACGCACTGGAGCCAGACCTTCTGGGTGGCCGGAATCACGATGCAGCGCACGTTCTCGGCAACCGTGCGGCCGCGCAGGACCTCGGCGGCGGCACGCATGTCCTCGATGCGGCCGTTGGTGCACGAGCCGATCACGGCCTGATCCACGGCGATGTGGCGGCTCTCTGCCACAGGATGCGTGTTGCTCGGCAGGTGCGGCCAGGAGACGCACGGCTCGATGTCGGCGGCGTTGATCTTGATGACCCGCTTGTACTGAGCATCGGTATCCGGGTGGTACTCCACCGGCGTGCGACGCGCACGGGCGGCCACGTACTCGCGGCACTTGTCGTCCACCTCAAAGAGGCCCGCCTTGCCGCCGGCCTCGATAGCCATGTTGGCGATGGTCAGACGGCCCTCAACAGAAAGCGCCTCGATGGTCGAGCCGCCAAACTCCATGGCGCAATAGAGCGCGCCGTCCACGCCGATCATGCCGATGATGTGCAGGATGATGTCCTTGGCGGTAGCACCCGCAGGCAGCTCGCCGTCGATCTCAAAGCGAATGGTCTCGGGTACCTTGAACCAGGCACGACCGGTCGCCATGCCCACACCGGCGTCAGTAGAGCCCACGCCCGTGGAGAAGGCGCCAATGCCGCCGTACGTGCAGGTGTGCGAGTCGGCGCCGATCATCAGGTCGCCGGGCACGACCACGCCCTGCTCGGGCAGAAGCGCGTGCTCGATGCCCATGCAGCCCTGCTCAAAGTAGTTCGTGATTTTATGCTCATGCGCAAAGTCGCGCGTGACCTTGGTCTGCTCGGCGCTCTTGATGTCCTTGTTGGGCGCGTAGTGGTCAGGCACGAGGCAGATGCGGTCTTTATCAAAGACGCCGGCACCAATCTCGCGCACGGTCTTGATGGCGATAGGCGCCGTGATGTCGTTGGCGAGCACCAGGTCCAGGTCGCACTCAACAAGCTGACCGGGTACAACCTCGTCCAGGCCTGCGTGTGCTGCCAGGATCTTCTCTGCCATGGTCATGGGACGTGCCATGAATTCCCCTCTCAACGGTTTCTCGGTAGTGGCGGATAGCGTAAATGAGGCGCCCTATTTGCCCTCTTTGGCACGGGCGGTCTGAATCATGCGGTTGATGGCGTTCACGTACGCCTTGGCGGAGGAAACGATGATGTCGGTGTCGGCACCGCGACCGGTGTAGATCTTGCCGTCCTCGGCCGTGATGCGTACCGTAACCTCGCCGATAGCGTCGATGCCGCGCGTGATGGCCTTAACGTTGAACTCGGACAGGTCACCGTGCACGGCCACGGCCTTGTCCACGGCCTTGTAAGCGGCGTCCACAGGGCCGGTACCGGTCGAGCACACCACGTGACGTACGCCCAGCTCGTCCACGATGGTCGCAGTTGCGGTGGGCACCAGCGGGTCGCCGCAGGAAACCTGCAGGGCCTCGAGCGTGTAGATGGCCTTCACCTCGCGGTCGCGTTCCTGAACCATCGACTCCAAGTCCTCGTCAAAGACCTCCTTCTTCTGGTCGGCGATCTCCAAGAAGCGGCTGTAAACGTCCTCGAACTCAGCATCGTCAAAGGTGTAGCCCAGCTCGCCCAGACGGTGGCGAAGGGCGGCGTGGCCGGAGCGAGCCGAGAGAATAATCTCGGAGCCAGCGGCGCCCACGTCTGCCGGGTCGATGATCTCGTAGGTGTCGCGCGCCTTGAGCACGCCGTCCTGATGGATACCAGAGCTGTGCGCAAAGGCGTTGGCGCCCACGATGGCCTTGTTCGGCTGCACGTTGATACCGGTGATGGAGCTCACGAGCTTGCTTGCGCGAGTAAGCTCGCGGGTCACCACGTCGGTGTGGGCATCGAGCGCCTCACCGTGCATCTTGATGGCCATAACGACCTCTTCGAGCGAGGTGTTGCCGGCGCGCTCGCCCAGGCCGTTGATGGTGCACTCGATCTGCGTGGCGCCGTTCTGAACCGCGTCCAAAGCAAGTGCGGTGGCCATGCCCAGGTCGTTGTGCGTATGGACAGAGATGGTCACGTCCTCGATGCCGTCAACGCGCTCGCGCAAGTCACGAATGCGCGTACCAAAGTTCCACGGCATGTTGTAGCCCGTTGTGTCCGGGATGTTCACAACGGTGGCGCCGGCCTTCACCACGGCCTGAATAATGCGCACCAAGAACTCCTGCTCGGAGCGGCCAGCGTCCTCGGCATAGAACTCAACATCGTCCACAAAGGAGCGGGCGTACGTAACGGCGCGGACGGCACGCTCGATGGCCTCGTCCTCAGACAGGTGCAGTTTGTCGCGCAGATGCGAAGGAGACACGCCCAGGCCTGTGTGAATACGAGGACGCTTGGCGGTTTTCAAAGCTTCAGCGGCAACCTCAATATCCTTGTCGACAGCACGGGTCAGGCCGCAGACGGTACAGGTGTCGCCCGCGATCTTGCCGATCTCGCTTACCGACTTAAAGTCGCCGGGACTCGAGATGGGAAAGCCCGCCTCAATAACATCAACATTCATACGAACAAGCTGGCGCGCGATGATGAGCTTTTCCTCGGTGTTCATACTGGCGCCGGGCGACTGCTCGCCATCGCGCAGCGTGGTATCGAAGATTGCAATCTTGCGGGTCATGGTTCCTCCTGAAACTCAAAGCCGAAACTCGACTGGTTACAACGCATCGGGTTTTACGGGAGCCATGAGCTCAGAATAGAAAAACACCCAAGGCGCTTATCCCGCAAAACGGTGGACAGGTGCGCACTTGGGTGCTTAAAAAGTCTAAAACGAAATACCCAGGCGCGCCGTTAGGCTAGTAGCGCGAGGGTTAGGAGCTGCATGTAGGCAGTACGCTTCACGAATGGAAGTCCTTTCGTTTGACAACGAAAACGAGTGTACCAGAAGTCCGTTCACAGGCAAGAAGGTATCTGCAAACGGAAAAACCCGGCCCGCACAAGGCGAACCGGGTTCTTACTCGCAAGATATGCGCTTTGCGCTATGCGCTACTCAGCAGCGTTGAAGTTGCGCTGGACGGAAGGATCGACCTTGACGCCCGGGCCCATGGTGGTGCTCACGGAGATGCTCTTCACGTACTTGCCCTTAGCAGAAGCAGGCTTGACGCGCAGGATCTCGGTGTACAGAGCACCGTAGTTCTCAATGAGCTGCTCGTCGGTGAAGGACTTCTTGCCCAGGGGCACGTGGCAGATGCCGTAGCGGTCGGCTCGATACTCAACGCGGCCAGCCTTGAGCTCAGAGACCATCTTGGCAACGTCCATGGTCACGGTGCCGAGCTTGGGGTTCGGCATCAGGCCACGGGGACCAAGGATCTTACCGATGCGGCCAACCTTGGCCATCATGGTCGGGAGAGCGATAGCGGCGTCGAAGTTGATCTCGCCCTTCTGGATGTCGGCGATCAGCTCGTCGGAACCCACGACGTCAGCGCCGGCCTCGCGAGCCTCGTCAGCCTTGGCGCCCTCGGCGAACACGGCGACGCGAACGGTCTTGCCGGTGCCGTGGGGCAGGGAGATGGAGCCGCGAATGTTCTGATCGGCCTTACGGGTGTCAACGCCCAGACGGAAATGAGCCTCGACGGTCTCGTCGAAGTTGGCGGTGGCGACCTCCTTGGCCAGCGCGATAGCCTTGGCAGGCGTGTAGAGCTGGGTGGAGTCGACCTTCTCCGCAGCGGAGCGGTACTTCTTACCGTGCTTTGCCATATCTATTACCTCCTGTGGTCAAACGGGCTCGTGCCCTCCCACAATCGACGCGTGCCGAATTGCACGCAAGCGGGCGCGGCGATTACCGCACCCGCGGATTACCAAACTAAAGGATCGCTACTCGGCGATGGTGACGCCCATGGAGCGAGCGGTGCCGGCGACGATCTTCTTGGCGGCCTCAATGTCGTTGGCGTTGAGGTCCGGCATCTTGATCTCGGCGATCTTGGTGAGCTGCTCCTGGGTCAGCTGACCGACCTTGTCGGCCTGCGGACGGGCAGAACCACCCTTGAGCTTGAGCTCCTTCTTGATGAGGTGAGCCGCCGGAGGAGTCTTGCAGATGAAGGAGAACGTACGGTCCTCGTACACCGTGATCTCAACCGGGATGATGTCGCCCTGCTTGTCCTGCGTGGCGGCGTTGAACGCCTGGCAGAACTGCATGATGTTGACCTGAGCGGCACCCAGGGCCGGGCCAACGGGAGGAGCGGGGTTAGCAGCGCCAGCGGGAATCTGGAGCTTAATGACGGTGGCAACCTTCTTCTCAGCCATGTCAAACCTTCCTAAAACACGTAAGTGTCTACAGTTCCAAATATGTTCAGCGCGAACCCGTTAGAAGCAATCCACCGGTGAGCAGCCGGCAGATGAAGCGTGAGGCGCCAAACTCACTAAGAGATAACCGAGATCTGGTCGAAGGAAAGATCGACCGGAGTCTCGCGGCCAAAGATCATAAGCATGACCTTGACCTTGCCGGCCTCGGCGTTGACCTCAGAGACCTTGCCCTCGAAGTCGTTAAGCGGGCCAGAGATGACGCGAACCGTAGCGCCGGCCTCGATGTTGACCGTGGTGCGCTTGGGAGCGGAGCCCTTGCTGGTCTTGCGCATCATCTTGTTGTACTCTTCGCGCGAGAGCGGAGCGGGCTTGCCGTTACCGCCCAGGAAGCCGGTGACGCCAGGGGTGTTGCGGACGCAGTTCCACGCGTCGTCATCCATCTCCATGCGAACGAGCACATAGCTCGGGAAAATCTTGGAGTCCTTGGTCTCGCGGGAGCCATTCTCCTTGATCTCGGTCACACGCTCGGTGGGGATCTCGATATCAAAGATCCGATCCGACATGCCCATGGTCTCGATGCGGTGCTCGAGGTCGGACTTAACGCGGTTCTCGTAACCAGAGTAGGTGTGAATTACATACCAGCGCTTGGACACGTTAACCCCTCAATCCGGAGAACAGCACCAGAGCCTGGCCAATGCCGGCATCCAGCAGGGCAATGACAACGCCCACGACGATCAGGGACACGCAAACCGTGACGGAGTAGTTGAGGAGCTCCTTCTTGGTGGGCCACACAACGCGCTTCATCTCGGAGCGAACAGAAGAGAAATACTTCTTGATGCGGCCGAAGAATCCGGGCTTCTTGTTCTTGTCCTTCTTCTTGGCCTTGGCGGTCTTCTTTGCGGATGCAGCCTGCTTGGCAGCCGCCTTCTTGGCCTCGGGCTTAGAATCGGCAGCGGCGACCTCGCTCTGCTGCGTCTTCTTCTTGGTCTTCTTGTTGGCCATGAATGCTTACCTCCGGCACAGACCTCATTACAGTAACAAACCGTAAGCCCCACTAAGGAGGCTTACGGATCAAAGACTGGCACGCCAGGAAGGACTCGAACCCTCAACACTCGGTTTTGGAGACCGATGCTCTACCAATTGAACTACTGGCGTATGTACAAGAGACTAGCGGGTCTCTTTGTGCACGGTGTGCTGACGGCACCAGGGGCAATACTTCTTGATCTCCATGCGATCAGGGGTGTTGGCCTTGTTCTTAGTCGTCGTGTAGTTACGACGCTTGCACTCGGTGCAGGCAAGTGTAACGAGAGTACGCATGTGTCTTTTTACCTCCAAATACCGTACCTCACGGGCACGGTGGAAAAGATTATCATCTGCATTACGTTTCTGTCAATGCGATTTACGTCTCCACGATTTATCTGCAGATCCGTTACACAAAACCCGTTTCCGGGTGCGCATCGACGCAAAAACCCGGCTCCCCCGAAGAGGAACCGGGTCAATGGAATCAACAGCTCGAGCAGCTAATTTACTCGATGATGGTGCTGACGATGCCGGAACCCACGGTGTGGCCACCCTCGCGGATAGCGAAGCGCAGGCCCTCCTCCATGGCGATCGGGTGGATGAGCTCGCCCTCGATGGTGATGTGGTCACCAGGCATAGCCATCTCGGTGCCCTCAGGCAGCTTCACGGTACCGGTAACATCGGTGGTACGGAAGTAGAACTGCGGACGATAGCCATCGAAGAACGGGGTGTGACGGCCGCCCTCGTCCTTGGTCAGGACGTAGATCTCGCCGGTGAACTTGGTGTGCGGGGTAACCGAACCAGGCTTGCAGAGGATCTGGCCGCGCTCGATCTCCTCGCGCTTAACGCCACGCAGCAGGATACCGACGTTGTCGCCAGCCTCGCAGAAGTCCATGGACTTACGGAACATCTCGATGCCGGTGGCAACGGTGTTCTGGGTCTCCTTGATGCCGACGATCTCGACGGGATCGTTGAGCTTGAGCTCGCCGCGCTCGACACGACCGGTGGCAACGGTACCACGACCGGAGATGGTCATGACGTCCTCGACAGCCATCAGGAACGGCTTGTCGTTGTCACGAGCGGGGGTCGGGATGTACTCGTCAACAGCGCTCATGAGCTCGCGGATGGCGTCAGCCCACTTCTCCTCGCCGTTGAGGGCGCCCAGAGCGGAACCACGGACAACGGGGATGTCGTCGCCGGGGAAATCGTACTCGGAGAGGAGCTCACGGGTCTCCATCTCAACGAGGTCGATGAGCTCGTCGTCGTCGACCATGTCGCACTTGTTCAGGAACACGACGATGTAGGGCACGCCGACCTGACGGGCGAGGAGGATGTGCTCACGGGTCTGAGCCATCGGGCCGTCGGTAGCAGCGATAACGAGGATAGCGCCGTCCATCTGAGCAGCACCGGAGATCATGTTCTTGACGTAGTCAGCGTGGCCCGGGCAGTCGACGTGAGCGTAGTGACGAGCAGCGGTCTCGTACTCGACGTGAGCGACGGAGATGGTAATACCACGCTCGCGCTCCTCGGGAGCCTTGTCGATGTTCTCGAACGCGGTGAAGTCAGCCTTGCAGCCGTCGGTCTCGGAAAGAACCTTGGTGATAGCAGCGGTCAGCGTGGTCTTGCCGTGGTCAACGTGACCGATGGTGCCGATGTTAACATGCGGCTTAGTACGCTCGAACTTTTCCTTGGCCATGAAGCCCTCCTCTGTCAAAGGTGTCCTGTCTGGACGCGCCTTTATACCTAAGTGGCCCCCCTAAAAGGATTTAGGAGAGCCACCTTGTTACCTGGTAGCGGTGACTGGATTCGAACCAGTGACGCCACGGGTATGAACCGTGTGCTCTAACCAACTGAGCTACACCGCCGGATGGAGCCTGCAACCAGACTTGAACTGGTGACCTCTTCGTTACCAACGAAGTGCTCTACCGACTGAGCTATACAGGCAACGGGTGGGAGCTATAGGATTCGAACCTATGTAGGCAGAGCCAACGGGTTTACAGCCCGTCCCCATTAACCACTCGGGCAAACTCCCAGACGTTTTTGTTCTCGCACGTGCTGGTCTTTTGAACCGGCGCGCGTTCGAACGAAAGAGATAGTACGACTCGCCCGATTTTGTGTCAACGAGAAACCTCTAATACACGCGTCCGGGCGTATCCAATTAGCGCTTTCCTGCGGTTTTGGCACTTTAGAACGCTAAAGCCGTGAATGTGATGTGAAGAGCGCAGGTTCTGAGAGGGCAAAAACAGGCTCGATTGAACTGGCTCCCATTTCTCATGTCCAAGAAATAGGGCAGTTCAAAGGAGACGGGCTCGTTGCTTTCTATGAGCCGGTGACAGGCAGGCGGCTACAACAGATCAAGCAGGCTCATGCCCCGCACCGCCCTGGCCGGACGAAAAACGAGTTTTTCAAAAATGACTCGCACTTTAAATATGGTCCCCGTACCGGTCCCTCGCAGGGCGCGCCGGGCGCGGCGCGGCGGCTCCGCGGTGAGGATAGCGCGCCGGCCATGCAAGGCTACAGGCGGTGCTGACTCCCCCACTGTCAGACGCATGGCGCACTCCAGCGTCACCTTGGCCGTAGCCACGCCAAACAGCCCCCGATCTTTGTAGCCACGCCACGAGGACAACCGCCGTAAAGGGCGGCGCGCTCGTGGCTAGCAACGGATTACCCGGCAAGGATTGAGCGGAAGGGGTGTTGTGGAACTGGTTAAAGAGGTCTTGCTAGGCATCATCAGCGGACTAATCACTGAACTGCTGGTGTACCTAGCCAAGACCATTGCAAAGCGCTTGCGTGCCGCGGCCCACGAACCAAAGCACAAACAGTAAGCGCAAAACATCGACCCGGAGGGCGGCGAACGTTCGCCCTCCGAAAGGGGGCAACGTGCCGCACGTCCCAACCATCATCGCAGCAGCGCTAACGGTGCTGCTCATCGAATGGCTGAAAGGCCGCAAGTAACTACCAGAAAGGCAATCACCATGAACGACAATACTACCTTCAGCGCCGAGGCCGCCCGCGAGGAACTCAAGAACCAGATGAACGACATAAGCTACGACCTCTGCGGTTACGACGGCTACATCTGCGACGCAATCTCAGAGCTTGCAGATAGCTGGACCAGCATTTACGCATCGAATCAGGTTACGTACTACCGCACCCACGAGGAGCGCGCCAAGGACGCTCTTACCGAGGGCCTCGCACTTTCGCCCGCCGACTATTTCGCAAAGTACCCCAACCACGGTATCCGCGACTATGAGGCCCATATCGGCGCGTGCGCAGAGTACATGGACAACGAACGTACCGTATACGAAGACCTCGGTATTGTCGCGCGCTACGTGGCTATCGGGGCACTTGCCGACAAGTACGGGGACATACTCGATACCGAGACCTTTGAGGACGTTTGCCCCGAGGGGAACGACATTGATACCTGCGATACGTTCGAGGACGTGACAGAGGCCGTTTGCAAGGCCTACGCCGAGGCGCTTGACCTCTTCCCCGAGGAAACCAAAGAGGCCGCATAGCGACAGGACCGGCGCGGGGCGCGGGAGCCGGACGCGTCCCGCGGGCCACGCCACGAGGACAGCCGCCGCAAAGGGCGGGGCGCTCGTGGCTAGCAACGAACGGGAGAGGAGGTGGTTCCGTTGCCCAAGGTAACCAGCGTGACCATCCGCTATCGGGTCGAGCGCGGCGGCTACACGGTCAGCGTCTCCGAGACGTACAGGCCGAAGCCCAAGAAGCGCGAGCCGAAAAAAGCGCCCAAGCCGAAGCCACGGCCTGAGCGCTAAGCGGATGCCAACGAGGGCGGCGAGGTTACCGCCAAAGCCGCCCCCGTTGGTACGTCACGCAACCGATTCTACCACGTCACCAGCACGAACGAGAGGACTGACCATGTGCACCACCTACGTTTTCCAAGACCCCAAGACCGGCAACCACCTCGAGGTGTGGGAGAGCTGGGAACCGCTCGAGCCGTCCGATACCGTGCCGGACGGGTGCACACCGTAAATTGAACCCCTGCGCCCCGCTCAGACCGCGGCGAGGGTGCAGCAATCGACCATGCGCTCGCCTCAGCTTCCCGTGTTGCCGGGCTCGGTTCCCAGCACACGCATATAAACGGGCCCGGTTCCGCCAGGGAGCCGGGCCCGTTGCTTCCTATAGGGCCGGTGACGATCAAACGGCCGTAACGGAATGAGCAGGTGCACCCCCGCACAGCACGTCTTCGGGCGAAAAACGAGTTTTTCAAAAATGACTCGCACTTTAAATATGGTCCCCGCACCGGTCCCCCGCAGGGCGCGCAGGACGCGGTACGGCGGCTCCATGGTGAGGATAGCTCGCCGGCCATGCAGGGATACAGGCGGTGTTGACTCCCCCACTGCCAGACGTATGGCGCACTCCAGCGTCACCTTAGCCGTAGCCACGCCAAACAGCCCTTGATCTTTGTAGCCACGCCACGAGGACAGCCGCCGCAAAGGGCGGGGCGCTCGTGGCTAGCAACGGGTTACCCGGCAAGGATTGAGCGGAAAAGGGGTGGTTTGGAAGTCATAGCGGAAGTCTTGCAAGCGGCTGTGGGCGGCCTTCTGGCCGAACTGCTAATCCGCTTGCTCGACTACCTAGCAAGGGTTCTCAAGCGCCGAATGCACAAACCCAAACACATGAAGCGCTAGAGCAACCGAAGACACGGAGGGGGCGCACAACAACCAAGAGCGCCCCCGGAAAGGGGCACATGTGCAAGCCCTCATTTGCGGAATGGTAGGAGCGCTAATCGCCCTGCTAATCGACCGCAAACTCAACCGCAAGTAACTACCAGAAAGGTAACTACCATGAGCAATTGTATCGTCATTCGCGAGACCTGCAAGCGCGACCGCACCCAGAGCGGCCGCTGGTCGAGGAAAACATACGACCACAAGCGCCAGGCGTGGAGCGAAGAGCAGTTCATGAACGGCACTGATGCAGGCTGGAAGGCGTTTTTGGCGCCCGCGAAACAAGGCGCTATACCTACCTCGGCTACGTCCCCTGCCGCTGGACTTATGAAGACCCATCGGGAACCGGATACGTGGATACGTACAAGCTCGTTCACTTCGATTCGCTGGGCTACCGCGAGCGTTTCGCGCTGGGAAGCGCTACCGCTATCGACCTTGTCGAGGACGCGCACGAACTGGCAGTAGTCCACTACGTGACCGAGGACGGCGAACACCGCTCCTGCGCACTCGACCTCGAAACAAAAACGGTGGTGGGGTAGATGTGCACCACCTACGTTTTCCAAGACCCTAAGACCGGCAACCACCTCGAGGTGTGGGAGAGTTGGGAGCCGCTCGAGCCGTCCGACACCGTGCCGGACGAAAAACGAGTTTTTCAAAAATGACTCGCACTTTAAATATGGTCCCCGCACCGG
>CAVEPV010000009.1:0-47173 GCA_963617695.1 Bacteroidaceae bacterium | reverse complement strand
GAATCGGCCACGATGGCGGCCGTCTGGCTTGCCATCGCTGACAAGCGTGCCGACGTGTTGAATTTCATCCCCAAGTACGAGGAGCCCTTCCACGGCAACCAGTACTACTACGAGCGTTGGCAAAACATCAAGGATCAGTCGATCAAGGACGCCGCTTGGAAGCTCTACCAGGCAGGCGTCTCCTACGCTCAAAGCGGTGGCGGCGGGATTGAAAAAGGCTGCGCGATCTTGTGGCTCAACAAGACGCCCGGCGGCAACAACAAGACGTTCATCTACCAATGCCTCGTGACCGCCGAGAAAAACGTCCGCATCACCCTTAGCAAGACCTCTGCCGCAGCGGCGCTGACCGACGGCAACAGCGAGTATGCCCTAGCCGGGGCCGTATACAAGATCTACCGCGCCGACAACGGAGAACATGTCGCCACCGTAACCACCGACGCCCACGGACGCGCCTCGTGCACCCTGCAACCGAACACTACCTACTACGCTCAAGAAACCGCAGCTCCCACCGGGTATGCGCTCTCGAGCGAACGCATTGAGTTCACCACGCAAGGCCTCCAGACCGACGTGTCCACAAGCGATGCGCCCAAGACCTTCAACTTTGTCGTGCAGAAGCGCGACGTGATAACCGGAGGCGTCGCACAGGCCGGGTGCGTTCTCGCCGGCGCTGAATACGAGCTGACGTCTGACTCGACACCTGGATTTACTCGCACGGCGACAACAGACGAGAACGGCCGGTGCACGTTCGAGTCAATCCCGCTCGGCACCATCCACGTACGCGAGACCAAGGCGCCCGCGGGCTACCTACTCGACCAGACCGTGCATGAATATCACGTAGGTGCAGGCGATTTGGGCAGCAACGACACCCTGACGCTCGAACCCGACGGCGACTTTGCCGAGACACCCATCTCGTTTGACATTGAGATCTCGAAGTTCGTATGCGCCGAGGAGACGGGCGGCTCTCAGATCGAAACGCCGGGAGCGGGCATCCAGTTCCAGATTCTCTCGAACACCACCGGAGGCGTAATCGGCTCCATCACCACTGGTGAGGACGGCTTTGCCAGCACGTCTGGATCGTGGTTTGGCACAGGCGACCCTTCGAATAAGAACGCCGGCGCTATCCCTTACGATGCTGGCGGCTACACCGTGCACGAAGTGGCCGACACGGTACCAGACGGGGCCACGCCCATCGACGACTGGATCATCGGTGCAGACCAGATGGCCAACGGCGCGCGTCTGCGCTACATCGTGAACAACAAGGAACGTCGCTGCCGTCTGCAGATCGTAAAAGTCGATGCACAAACCGGTGAACGCGTGGCGCTCGCAGGCTTCACGTTCGAGCTGCTTGACGCCGACAAACAACCGGTAAGCCAGGAGGTCTGGTACCCAAGCCACTCCGAGATCAGCACCTTTACCACCGATAACGAAGGCAGCGTCTGGCTACCCCAAGCACTCAGGGTAGGCCGCTACTACCTGCGCGAGACCTCCGCCGTAGCGCCCTATCTGCTCGCAGGAAATGAGCTGGCCATCGATATCTCCGATGACAACCCCATCGCTGTTGTCGAGTTTGCTGATAAGCAAGCCTACGGACAGGCCGAAATCGTTAAGACCTGCACCGACGACGACCAGGGCATTGAGGGCGTGGGGTACGACGTGCGCGCCGCCGAGGACATTACCGGCCACGGCGGACACGCGACTATCCCCGCCGGTACCGTTGTCGATCACGTGGTAACCGATGCCGACGGGCGCGCGCAGACCGGTGAACTCCCGCTCGGCAATGGCAGTGCCTCTTACGAGTTCGTTGAGGTCAAAGCGGGCGGTGGACATGTGTTGGACGCAACGCCCATTCCCTTCACGCTCAGCTATCAAGATGAGAACACGCCGATTGTCTACACCAAGTGCAAGGCCAATAATGCGCCGACCGAGATTGTTGTCCACAAGACCGTAAAGGGTCATGACGGGGAGGCACTCGCCGGCGTGGAGTTCACCGTGTGGCGTGCGGAAGATGAGGCGAAAGACGTTGCCGGGACGAGAGCGGACACGATCTCGAATTTCGATTCTGCGTCTGGTTCTGAAACAGGGACTGAGTCTCAATCTGCAGCTTTGTCTGAATCTGAGTCGGGGTCTGAGTCGGCATCCAAGCAGGATTCAGAGCTGAATACCCCCGATGTACCCGAGCTCAAAGATGGCGCAAGCGTCTACACCGTCACAACTGACAAAACCGGCAAAGCCTATCTCGACCATCTGGCACCTGGAACCTGGCGCATCTGCGAAACGGCTGTCCCGAGCGGCTATCTACCCAGCGACACAGTTCACGAGGTTGTTGTTGCCCAAGATGGCACCATCGATAGCGAGACCTCGTTCACGCTCGAGGTTGAAAACGATTTCACCAAGGTCGACATCTCAAAACGCGACATCACCAATGAAGAAGAGATTGCCGGCGCGCGCCTGACCGTGACCGACTCCGACGGCGAGGTCATCGAGAGCTGGACCTCAACCGACAAGCCCCATCGCATCGAAGCCCTGCCGCCGGGCACCTACACCCTCACCGAGACGCAGTCTCCTCAGGGTCACGACCAAGCTGAAGCGATCGAGTTCACTGTGACGGAAAGTGGAGAGGTGCAGACCGTTGCAATGTACGACACCCCCATCACCATCCACGCTCAGGTGGATAAACGTCAGCAGCGCATCGAAGATACGGGTGCCGAGCAGGAGGCGGTCTACTCGATTGACGCCGCCAACAACAGCGGAACCTGGGTCGACGAGTTCACCATCACCGATAAGCTCGACTGCGCCACGGCTGGGTTGGCAAAACTCGCAAGCGTGACAACCCCGCTCGCGACCGGCGACTACGATGAAAAGCTCAATGTTTGGTATCACACGACGCGTGCGAACGAATACCTTAATGAGTCCTCCGCCAACGCCACGCTCGACGACGATCACGAGAACCCGTGGCTTGAGACCTGTGGGCGCAGGCTCGACTACTCTGATTGGCATCTTTGGAAGCAGGACGTATCAACCACGGCAAACGAGACGCTCGATGCATCCAAGCTCGACCTTGCCGAAGGTGAGATCATCGACGCCATCCGCTTTGAATTTGGTTGCGTTGACCGCACCTTCGCAACGCGCGGCACCGGTTGGGATCGTGAGGGAATCAAGGATAGGGACGACGCGGTCGACAAGATAGAGGCAAGCACCGATACAAACCGCTCCGGCGCGATTGTTCGCCTGGTCACAACCGCTGCATTTAAACCCGGTATCGACCTTTCCAACAGCGCCCTCGTAGACGCCTTCCGCAACGGCGGCGGGAACAAACTCGAAGCCCATGATGAAGACACGGTGACTCAAAAGGTCGTGCCTCCGCTTGCACAGACCGGATCAAGTTCAGCCGAGCTTCCGCTCATCGCCAGTCTGTTTTGCTTCTTGTTTGCCGCCGTTGGAGCTGTGGCCTCATTCTTTGCTCGAATAGCCGCGCGAAAGCAGCACAGGCCATGAGCGGTAAACCAAGAACCTTAAAGCCGCTGCTCACCGCCTGCAGTATTGCCGCGCTCCTCTGGATCTCATGCGCAGGGATCGAGGCCTCTCAGCAGATTCAGGGTGGATCGGTCTACGAGACGTTTGCTCCGGCAGCAGCCCGTGAGACAAAGACCGGCGAAGAGGCCGAGGGCTCAAAGGACGAACGAGCCGCTTGGGCGTCAATCGTTGCAGCGAACCCCGACTGCGTGGGCTGGTTGGCGGTTGAGAACACCACGGTCTCCTATCCCCTCGTCCAGGCAAGGACAGGGAACCCGAGTTACTGGCTCAATCATGACGTCTGGGGGTCTTGGAGCAGTCTCGGCTGCCCCTATATCGATGCTCGGACCAGTCTTGGCTCTCGTCACGTTCTGGCCTTGGGACACCATATAGGGAGTACAGACCTGATGTTCAGCCCGCTTGCCAAGGCATATCGGCAAGATGTCTTCTCTGGCTTGGGCGAAGCCGTGATAACCACAACCGAAGGGCAGACCCTACGCTTTAGTCCGCTACTCGCTCTTCGTGTAGACCAGTCCTTCGCCGAGATACAGACCTTTGAGTGGAATTCCACGGAATCATTTACCGAATGGATCGAGGGGCTGGAAACAAAAAGCGGTGCCATCCTGAATCAGGACGGCACCGAACCTAAAGACATTCAGCAGGTTCTGACACTTGTCACCTGCTCGAATGATATGGGAGGCCTGCGGGAGCGAACGCTCGTCGTCTTTGCCCGTTAGCCGTTCTCGGACGTTTCCACGTCCTGGAACTCTCCCTCAGCTGCTTGGGAAGAAGTATCGCCCGTAGACGAAGTATCCACATCGGAGGATCCCGTGTCGACAGTGCCGGATTCAACGGACGAATCATCAAGAGCGTCATCGTCCTCTTCCGCACCCGACGAGACTTCATCGATCTGGTCAACCGCCTCGGCCTGCTTCTTCTCAGCAGCAATGCGCTCAGCACGCACCTCATCGGGGAGCGACCCTTTCACGCGGACAAAATACGCCGCACCAAACCCCAGCGCCAACGCAATGATCGTGGCAACGAGGTAGGCAACCCAATGGCGTCGCATGAAAGAGAACACCGTTCCTCCTACTACGAACGACGAATGACCTCGGTTATGACGTCAGCGGCAAACTGGATGTTTTCCGTATTCAGGCTGGTCGGCTGATCATCACTGGTGTGCGAGCACGCAAAACCCGTACCGTCGACGCCGGCAAGCGTCATGGCGCGCAGGCTGCGTTCCATGGCGACACGGGCATCAGTATCGACATAGGGCATCTCGACGGTGGGCAGCGGACGGTGGAAATCGGACGAGACCTGGGAGAACAGACGCATGATGCGCTTGTCGCCCTTGAACGTCTTGTTAGAGCCTTCAACCGAAATCATCGCGAGCTGACCGGCGCCAACGCACTCGAGGTTGATCATGAAGACGCCGCGCAGCTTGTCGCGGTGGGCATCGAGGAACGCGCGCATACCGGCGTTGTCGTTCTCAGACGAACCGGTCGCGACGAACCAGATGTCGTGGCCGAGCAGCTCGTCGTCGCCCATAGAGGTGACGGCCTGGCGCAGCTCCTCCTCGGTGGCGTCGCCGGCGGCACCACCCTTCCAGTTGTTATCGTCCTCGAAGTTGTCCCACGAGCCAATGTCACGACCGGAGCGCTTGGCGTCGAAGTCCTCGTCCACGCCGAGCCAATCGCTCATGCTGGTGTCTTCCTTCTTCTTACGGCCGAACAGACCGCGACGCTTCTTCTTGGCGGGCTTCTCAGCGGGAGTCGGCGCGGCGGGCGCCACCTGCTGAGGCTCGTCCATTGGGATGATGTCATCGGAGTTGTAAACCATGAAACCCGTTGTCGAGGCCGTTGAGGTACGAGAAGCTGCAGGCGCGGCAAACGGATCGGCAGGAGCCGCAGACGGATCGGGAAGATCAAAGAGCGCCGAGCGGCTGGTGCGAGCAGCGGGCACAACCGGCGTCACAGCCGGGATCTGATTCGCCATCGTGGTAGAGGGCGAAGAGTCGATGGAAGGAATGTTGATCTGGCGCTGCGGGCGAGGGGCGACCTGCTGGGGCGCCGCCTCCACAGGAGCGGGAGCCTGATCCATCGGGAAGGCAGACGTGTCCTGACGCTGAACCGGAATGGCCTGGGTGCCGGAGATGTTGGCATCCTCAACGGGGACCTCGAAGATCTGCGTGGACGTCATGGTGTTACCGATGTCATCCGTGGAAGCGAACTGATCGTCCATCTCGGCGGTGGGTGCAAAAGAAACCGTGGAGTCGGTCACGAGAGCCGGCTCGTCCTCAGATGCCTCATCTGCCAGGTCGGACTCGAAATCGTCCTCGGACGCAGCCGCAAACTCAGTGGTCGCCGCGGGTGCCTCGTCCTCGCCAGTGAAGGCCTCATCGACCGGAGCCTCGACGGCATCGCCGGCAACGGTGTCGGATTCAACGGCGGGAGCAGCCTCCTCAGCTACCTCGAGCTCCTCGAACGCAGCAGGGACGATCTCCATGTCATCAGACGGGATGATCTCCTCAAAGTCCTCGATACCGGTGTAGACCGGCTCGGCAGGCTGCACGTACTCTTGTGCGGGCGCTTCCTCATAAGCCTCGGTAGGTGCGGCGGGTGCAGGCTCGTCAAGCACCATGTCGTCAGACATGGCCTGGAGAACAGAGGTCTCCCCCGGATTCTCGTCGGCACCGTCAACGTCGGTAAGGGGCTCAGCGGCCACCTCGGTATCCTGCGCGTTAACGTCCTCGACAAAGACGGTCTCAGACGTTGCCTCGGGCTGGGCAGCCTCGACCGGAGCCACCTCGTCATAGCTATCGGTGTACTCCTCCGGAGCGTTCACAAGCTCGTCGAACACGGCGGGAATGACCAGATCGCCGTCGACGTCTTCGTCAAGCTCCTCAAAATCTTGGACGGGAGCGGCGGGCGTAGTGGGAACAACGGGGACCACGGCAGGAGCCGGCTCAGGTGCAGGCACCGGAGCCACAACGGGTGCGGGTTCGACAACCGGAACGACGGCCGCGGGTGCCTCGACAGCAACCGGTTCGACATCGAGCGAGGCAAGCGCAGCCTCGGCAGGAGTGGGCTCTGCAACAGGAGCCTCTTCGACCGGAGCGGCTACCGGAGCGGGCGCCACAACCTCGTCAACGGCCTCAACCACAGTCTCGACGGCTGCCGCGGCGGCTGCCACGGGCGCAGCCTCGATGGGCGCAGGCACCTCATAGACCAGCTCGCACTCAACGGGAAGCATGCCCAGCTCGCGGACAACGCCCTCGCCGTAGCGCAGGAAACCGGCAGCGTTCACGGGAAGACCCGGCTCGGCATCCTCAACGGGAGCCTCGGTGGCAACGGGCTCGGCTTCGATGACAGCGGTCTGAGAAGCAGCTGCGGCCTCGGCCGAAGCAACACCCTCGGTCTCGGCATACCAAGCGCTCTCGCTGGCATCCTCAACCGCAGCCTCATCTGTCTCATCAACGGGTGCGCCGAACATGTCATCAACATAGGAATGAGAAGCACGCTGCGGCGTCACCTCGGGCTGCGCGGCACCGTCGGTCTCGGAATTCAGATACGCAGAAGGCTGGTACGGCTGCGCGGCACCGTCCTCGCCCTCGGCGGCGGCCTGGGCGGTGTAGGCGCTCTGGTACTGCTGGCGCAGACCGTCCATGTACTCCTCGAACGGCACATCGCCGGGGAACTCGTTGTCCACAGAAGCGGGCGCGACGGCATCCATCACGCCGAGCATAGCCGCGACAGAAGACTTGTTGCACACGGCGCCGGTGGTGTAGGCGCGACGCATAAACGTGGAAACCGCGCACAGAAGGGGAACCAGCGAGAACGCGATGGCCACGATCCAAAGGATTACCTTGATCGCGCCGGGAAGAGGCAGCAGACGCAGTACCGCAATGACGCCGGGAAGAATCATCGAGATCGGCAGGATCTTGTTGATGACCGCGCGGTAGCCGGAGAACGGCTCGTTTGAGAGAAGGTCTTCACGCGGGGAGTCGTAGTGGGCAACCACCACAACGGGACGATTGCGCGGCGAGGCAAGCGGGCCGGACGCCTTGTGGTAAGCGATGACGTTTTGCGAGAGGCCACCACTGCCGACCTGCGGAAGCTTCAGCTTTCCCACGTGCTCAAGCGCGAACACGATAGCGACGGCGACGGCAAGGATAAACCCAATGCCGCCCAGCACGCCGGAGATGCCCATCAAGATAACCGCGACGAACAAAACAATGCCCATCGCGGCGTGAACCACCTTGTTAGAAGAAGATGAGGTGAACTCCTGCATCTCGGGCGCAAAGCCATGGTCACTGAAAATCTGCGAGATGACCTCGGCGGCGGCGCGCTCCTCTTCGCTGCACGCGGGCGTGATGCCGGTGCTCTGGAGGAGATGGTTCAGATATGTACGGGTATTAGCCATGTAGGGCTCCACATCGCGATTGAGATACGGGCAGGCATAGCGCTCCCACGTTAAGCCTGATAGGCGAAAGTATACCCTTACTTATACGCAGGTGCAGGCGGGTCGTTGCATATCGTTAGCCCACGGACAATATCCCCCGGCGACGCACACATCGACTAGAATAGCGGCACATGCGAAACCCCGCCGAAAGGAACGTCTCATGCCCGTTTGCGCGCAAACCGATACGCCGCAAAGAAGCGCAAACATCGACACCGCACGACGCGTCCTCAACCTTTTATTTATCTTCAACGCCGCCGCGGGCAGCATCCCTACCTCGCAAATTGTTAGCGATAGCGATCTGGGATACGGCGGGGCCAACCGCGAATCGGAGTTCAAAAAGTTCAGCCGCGACCGGGAACGCCTGGAAAAACTCGGCTTTGTCATACGCGAGTACAAGCCAGAAGGCGAGCTCGAGACCGTCGAGAGCCGCTGGGCGCTCGACCGCGAAGCCTCGCATATCGACACCTCGGGCCTTGAGCCTGACGATGCAGACACACTCGCGCGAGCCATTGACGAGTACCTGGGGCGTGCCGACGTTCCCTTCCACGAACCGCTGCTGCGCATTCAAGCGGCGCTGGCCACCGTTACAGGCGAGATGGAAGCCAGCGGCAATGCCGCCGAGGCAGTCACCGCAACAAGCACAACAGGCAAGACGCTCGATACCCTCTGGAGCGCATACTCCGCACGCAAGCAGCTCAAATTCGCCTACACCGACGCCCACGGGAATCCGACAACGCGAACGGTGAACATCTACGGCTTTTTGCCGCAGCAGAACAGCTGCTATTTTGTGGGGCTTGATGACCAAAGCGGCGAGGTGAGAACGTTTCGAGCGGATCGCGTCGCCAAAACGTGGGTTCCCAAGAAGCACTACGAGGTGCCGGCCGATTTTGACATCAAACCCTACCTGTTTCTCCCCCTTGACCTGGGCGGAAACGGCGAGTCGATCGTAGACGCCGTCTTCTCCTTTCCCGCGTCGAGCACACGCGACGAGCTGCTATGCATCACCAACGACCGCGGTGAGCTCGAACACCAGGCAGACGGCTCCTGGACTTGGAGCATTCAGCAGGTAGATGCCAACGCCGCGGCCAGGATGGCCCTTGGCTATGCCTCGCGCGGCATGCGCCCGCAGGCGCCGGCGGCGCTCATTGACCAGTGGCACAAGATTATCGACGAGGCGGTGTGCAACCATGCAGCCTAGCAAATTGACGGCCGATGGCCTGATTTCCAAGAGCATCAGTCTGTTGCAGGCGCTCACTGCTTCGAGCGATCAGCGCATTGCGCGCGCGTGCGCCGAAGAGGCCCTGAGGGTCTCTTCCGAACAGCTCGATACCCTGGCGAGCATCGTCTCTGACCTATGCGACAGCCAGACGGGAGCCCGCGCCGTCATCGAGGTGGACGAGAACTCGATTGCCCTGATCGGTGATGCCGCATGTCTCGCCCCGCTGCGCCTCAATGCGGGCGACGCCCAGGTACTCAGCTATGTGCTGGGCGCACTCAACATTGACGCCAAGACCCGCACACGTATCGAGGATGCCGTGTGTCCCGTCACGCTCACCCCCGCAGAGACCCTCTCGATGTCGGATAAGCGTCGCTACGGTTCCTCGTACCCGATGCTTTCCGAGGCGATTGCCGACGGCGTGCGCTGCACGATCGTCTACCGCTCCGCCACGGACGAGACGGCCCGCGAGCGCACCATCGACCCCATATCCTTTAGAGACGAGGGCGGCTCCACGTACCTTGACGCATGGGATATGGAGAAGGACGCTAGCCGCCGCTACCGCCTCGATCGCATCCACTCAGTTGCGTTCACGGACGAGTCAGTCGAGCAGCACCCCGAGCCCGTAAGTATCGGCGACTCGCTGGCAAGCAATGCTTCCGTGGTCACGCTCAGGGCTAAGCAACTCTGGTACGCAAAGAACCTCACCTGGTCGGGAATTCAATCGATCGAGCCCACGCCCGAAGGAAACGCACTGGTACGCGTATATGTCTCGCGCGAAGACTGGCTCTTCGACGAGGTGCTGTTCTCAGGCGGCCAGCTCTCCATCGAGGAACCGGTGGAGCTGCGCGAGCGCTTCTGTACCTATGCCAACGCGCTCGCGAATAGCTGCAACCCCTAGGAGCGCGAGCGCTTCCACAACTCCAGATAGCGTCCTACCTGCGCCGACTCGATCTTCTGGTAGCCCGAGGTAGGCAACGACTGCAGGAACTTTTTACCGTAACCCTTGGTGACTAGGCGCGAATCGGCCAAAACGAGCACACCCACATCAGACGACGTGCGAATCAGACGACCCGCAGCCTGCTTGACCTCAAGAACGGCCTCGGGCAGCGCATACTGCGCCCAGGCGCGCTCCTCGCGCAGATCGCGCTCGCAGGCAAGCGGGTCGGTTGGACTCGAGAAGGGCAGCTTGGGGATAATGACGCAGCGCAGTGTGTCGCCCGAAGCGTCGAAGCCCTCCCAGAAGGCCTTGAGGGCAAAAAGCGACGAGCTGCGTTCCGAGATGAACCTATCGCGCAGCTGGCGCGGGGAGGAATTGCGCTGTTGACAGGCGAGCTCCAGACCACGGGCCGCGAGCTGCGGCTCCACACGCGCGAAAAGCTCTTCCATGTCGCGGCGGTTGGTGAAGAGCGTAAGTGCAGAGCCACCCATGGCAATATGCACATCTACCAGCAATTTTTCAAGCGTATTCAAATAAGCGTCGCGACTCCTGGGATCAGGCACGTCACCGGCCACCACCACGGTCATGTTCTCGTCGTAGTTGTAGCTCGAATCCAGATGAATCGTGCGCGAGAGCGCCGAAGAGACCCTGTCGAGGCCCACCGCATGATTGAAGTGCGAGAAGTTGCCCGCAATGGAGATGGTTGCCGACGTGAAGATGACGGTGTGCATCTCGGGCAGCCAGGTCTCGGCAAGCGCGGCTCCGATGTCCATCAGCTCCGCGGTGAGCGACTCCCCGCCTGCCTTTATGCGACGGTTGACCTGCAGAGAGTACACATAGCGCTCGTCGGTGCCCTCGACAATCAGCTTGAGATTTTCCAGAAGCTCCCTCACGCGGCGGGCGCCGTCGGCCACATCGACCGCCTTATCGGCAGCCTCGTTCGAGACCGCCTCGGCAAGCGAGGCGAGATTTTTCGCAGCCTCATCCAAGGCGTCGATAGCGATACGTGCCGGCTCCTCGAACGCAGCCCATGCGTCCGTCTGGCGCAGCTCGGGACCGATCCACAGATTGACGGAATCGTATCCGCCGCCGCGCTGTGCACGCGAAAGGTCGCGCACGGCGTCGAACAGACCCGACAACGCAAAAGACGCGCGCCTGGTAGAGGCCACAGCCTTGGCGGAAAGTCCCATGAATAGCGTTGCCGCCTCAGAGGAGGCAAGGTCGTGCGCCAGGTGCCCAAGAGCGCCGGTGCGCTCGTTACCCAGACGCTCGAAGGTCGAACGAGCGTCATCGGCAGAAACCGTCCGCGCCCACTGACGACGAGCTTCTCGCTCCACCGAGTGGGCCTCATCGATAACCCAATGCCTGATCGGCGGCAGGATCTTTCCCTCGGCAGCGACGTTGCGGAACAGCAGCGAGTGATTGGTCACCACGATGTCTGCACGGGCGGCGCGGCGGCGCGCTCCGTGAACCAGGCATTTATCGGGATAGAAGGGACACAAACGACGCGCGCACTCACGCGAGGGGGTGGTAAGATCGGCGCGGTTCACGCTCCTCCAGCGAATGCCCAGGCCGTCGAGGTCACCCGAGGGGGACTGGCACACGTAGGCATAGATGACCGCTACCGCTGTCAGCGTGTCGGCAGGATCTTTGGAAGTGGTGATCTCTTGCACGCCACGGCTCATGCGCTCCAGTTTACGTAGACACGGATAATGATCGTAACCCTTGAGCGCGCAGAAGCTCAGCTCACCGTCGTACTGCTCCGCAAGTTTAGGCAGCTCATGGTAAATGAGCTGGTCAGCAAGGTTATTCGACTTGGTGGCGATACCGATGGTCACCTTGTTGCGCCGTGCCGCCTCGGCCGCGGGCAACAGGTAGGCTATCGATTTGCCAACCCCCGTTCCAGCCTCGATCACACGGTGGGTACGGCTAGCGATTGCCTCGCGAACCTCGCAGGACATCTCGACCTGCTCGGCGCGGGCCTCAAAGCCCGTATACATCCCCGCAACCTTGCCGCCCGGCATAAACTCCAGCTCAAGCTCGTCTTGAGTCGGCATCCTCATAAAGGGAAGCTCGTCGGGATCGATGTGCTCGCTTGTAGTATCGTGCGCCAGCACATCAGCGCGTGCCGCTGCAAGCGAGAAGGTCGCACCTGGGTTTTCCCCCGCCAAGAACGAGAAAATCGGACGATACGCCCAGCTCACGTCCGGGTGCATATCCGCTAGACGGCGGTGCAGGCCCTGAGGCAGGTCAGAGAGCGCGGTCAGCAGGATGCGCCACACACCACAAAGAGCGTCTACGTCGTCGCACGCCCGGTGCGAGACGGCGGCACACTCGAACAGCTCGGCCATAAAGGAGAGCTTGTGCGATACGAGACGCGGCAGTGCGACACGAGAAAGCGCCAGGGAGTCGATCCAGATGTCGCTTACGCGCACGCCGCCCTTGACCGACTCGATAAACGAACGGTCGAACGTCGCATTATGGGCGATGACGGGGCATCCGCCAACGAACCTCTCAAGAGCGGCCACGGCCTCCTCGGCCGTAGGTGCGCCCATCACATCGGCGTCGGTAATGCTGGTGAGCTCGGTGATCTCGGGCGGAATCGGCACGCCGGGGTGAACAAAGGTATCAAAACGATCAACGATCTCGCGCCCGCGCAGTCGCGCCGCAGAAATCTCGATCAGGCTGTTATCCTGCAGAGACAACCCGGTGGTCTCGGTGTCGAGAACGATCACGTCCTCTTCGATCAGGCCGAACGACCTGGTCTTGGCCCGCTCGGCAAGCGTCGAGTATGACTCAATCACACACGCCGGAGTACCCGGCAGCACGGCTTCTTTAATCTGCATGGATGATGCTGTTCTTCCTCGTTATCGTTCGTTTCGCGCGAGTGCCATCTCAACGAGGCGCGCGCAGACGTCGGCAAAAGGCATGCCCGCATGTGCAACCTCATCGGGGTACAGCGAAGCTTTCGTCATGCCGGGAATGGTGTTGGTCTCCAAAATAATGGGGCCCTCCTCGGTCACGATAAAGTCACTGCGCGAGATTCCAAAGCAGCCCAGCGCTCGGTGCGCCGCACTGGCAAGCTCCTGAGCCGCACGGTAATCTTTTTCGGGGATGCGCGCGGGGATGCGATGAATCTCTGTGGGGTCAACGTACTTGATGCTCAAGTCGTAGAAATCCGCCTGCTCAGGACAGCAAATCTCAACGATGGGGAGCGCTTGCAGATTCTCGTCATCTCCCAGCACGCCCACGGTAATCTCGGTGCCCACCAAGCGCTGCTCAACCAGAATTTTGTCCGCATACTCAAATGCAAGCTCAATCGCCGCCGGAAGCTCAGACGGGTCTTTGACCAGCGAGATTCCATAGCTCGAGCCGTTATCTGCAGGTTTCACGAAGCTCTGCGGGCCCACCAAGGCCAGCAGTTCGTCGATGTCGTACGGACGCCCCTTTACGAGCGTTGCGCCGCGGGCGATGGGAATCCCGTTCTTCTCGTAAATCAGCTTAGAGACGCCCTTGTCCATTCCGAGAGCGCTCGAGAGAGAATCTGAACCTGTGTAGGGAATACCCAGGTACTCCAGGACGTGTTGAATCTGCCCGTCCTCGCCGCCCACGCCATGAAGGGCGATAAATGCCGCATCATAGCCCTGAACTGCGGAGATAAAGGTGTCGTCGGCCGGATCGAGCAGATCAACCGTTGTATAGCCTGCCTCGAGCAACGCGGCGCGGGCGTTAGTACCGGACTGCAGCGACACATCGCGTTCCGATGACGAGCCACCCGCAAGAACAGCGATCTTACACGCCTCATGAATCTCTGTACCCGCCATGCGTCCCCCGATCCAACCCATTCGCGCAGGATAAGCGATGTTCTTTCACCATCGCTCAGCTGTCTGCGGCGCTTTTTAGCCATTAGATACCTTATTGTATAGGTAACTGTGTTTATCTGTGCGAATGAGAGGGGCATGATGGGACAGAATGTCCGTAAACGTGATATCCGCGACCTAACCTACGCGGAGCTGGGTGAGGCTGTCTCTTCCTGCGGACAGCCCGCTTTTAGGGCTAAGCAGCTCAATGAATGGATTAATGTTAAGAACGTATGTTCGTTTGACGAAATGACCAATCTTCCCAAGGCTCTACGCGAAGCCCTGGCCGAGGAATACTGCTTTAATATCCCCACCGAGCTTGTAAAGCAGGTTTCTCGAGATGGTTCCCGCAAGTATCTGCTGCAGTTCTCTGACGGCACATCTGTCGAGACGGTAGGTATGCCCACCCGCAACAAGCTCGCTGTTTGTGTTTCTACGCAGGCAGGATGCGCCATGGGCTGCGCTTTTTGCGCAACCGGCCTGGGCGGCCTTACGCGTTCGCTCACTGCACGCGAGATTGTCGACCAGGTACTGCATGTTGCCCACGACTTCTCTGAACGCGTCACGAGCGTTGTGTTCATGGGCCAGGGTGAGCCGTTCAATAATTTCGACAACGTTGTCTCTGCCCTCCGCACGCTCAATGACCCTGATGGTCTCGCTATCGGCGCTCGTCATCTTACGGTCTCTACCTGCGGTGTTATCCCTGGTATCAAGAAATTTGCCGAGCTGCCCGAGCAGTTCACCCTCGCAATTTCCCTCCACTCTGCGATCCAATCCACGCGAAACCAGCTGATGCCCGGCGTGAAGAAGTTCACTCTGCCGCGTCTGCATGAAGCGATCCAAGCGTACTCCGAGAAGACGGGCCGTCGTCCCACCTACGAGTACGCCATGATCGACGGTGTGAACGATAACAACCCCGAGATGAATGCGCTGGTCGAGTTCTGCGAAGGTACCCTGTGCCACGTGAATCTCATTCAGCTCAACAATATCGAGAACAGCCCGCTCAAACCGACTCCTGCCGCTAAGGTGGAGGAGCTGCAGCGCCGCCTTACCATGCACGGCGTTGAGACCACGATCCGTAATTCTCGCGGCGGAGACATTGACGCTGCCTGCGGACAGCTCAAGCAGCGCCGTGTGGCCGCCTCAAAGATTCAGGGCTAAGCCCAAAACGTTTCATGTGAAACGGGGAAGGGGTGCGAATCAAATGCGATTCGCACCCCTTCATGTATACCTGATTTTAATAAGGTACCTTAATAACCAAGTGACTCCCACTGGTTAGAAACCCAATCCTGATTCACCTTGGGATTCTTTGTCATCTGAGCCGTCTTTAAAGCTACGTCTTCCGTTACGACGTTCACTTTTTTCTTAGATGCATCGTAAACATCCTGTGCTCCGCGCGTGAGCCTACCTCTAAATGCTTCATCGGTAGCGACCTTGTATCCAAACAACGCGCCAGCGGCAACAGTACCTGCAAGGGCAACAAGCATACCGATCTTCTTCATTATGCTTCCTCCGCATTCACCATCATCGACAAGATACGAGAGAGCTCTTCTTCATCTTTGAACTCGATCTCAATCTTGTTCTTACCACGCGTAGACTTGACCTTAACGTTGGTATCAAACATCTGACGAAGCACACGGGCGGCCTTTTTATAGGACTGCGGTGTAACCGGACGAGGTGTTTTAGGCGTATCTCCGACTGAATACAGCGGTGCAAGGTTTTCAGTCGCCCTGACCGACAATCCGTCTGTAACTACCTTTTCAGCCAAGCGCACTCGGTCATCCTCATAAGGAACAGCCAGGATGGCGCGAGCATGACCAGCAGTCAGCTTTCCATCAAAGAGCATCTGCTGGACAGACTCAGGAAGATCAAGAAGACGCAGAGAGTTAGTGATAGCAGAGCGAGACTTAGAGACTGCCTTAGAGAGAGCCTCCTGAGTCATCCCGCTTTCTTTAAGAAGACGCTTGTAACCACGAGCCTCTTCAATTGGATTCAGATCAGATCGTTGAAGATTCTCAATGAGAGCAAGCTCGAGCATCTTCTGGTCATCGACGTCTTTGATAATGACCGGGAGTTCCTCAAGACCTGCAAGCTTGGAAGCCTGATACCTACGCTCACCAGCGATAATCTCGTATCCAGCACCGTGCTTCCTAACCAGCAGCGGCTGCAGGACACCATTTTCCTTAATCGAGTCACTAAGCTCTCGGAGTTGAGTCTCATTAAAGTGCGTACGAGGCTGATTGGGGTTCGGTTTAATCTTGTCGATAGAAACCATCATGTCGGCAGCGGTATCGCTCGTATTACCGGTTTCTGTTTGAGCCTCAGCCATCAAAGCATTCAAACCACGACCAAGACCCTGCTTTTTCTTCGGACTAGGCACGGCGAATCACTTCCTTTGCGAGATTCATATACGCCTTTGCAGCTTTATTGTTCGGAGCATAGGTAATTACCGGCTCACCAAACGAGGGAGCTTCAGAAACCTTTACCGAACGCGGGATAAATGTCTTGAATGCCTTATCCCCAAAGAAGTTTTGAACCTCTTCAACAACCTGATTCGAGAGCGATGTTCGCGAATCATACATGGTCATCAAGACGCCGTAGGTATCAAGATCCTTATTAATGCGATTCTTGACCATACGCATCGACTCAAGAAGCTTAGTAACACCCTCAAGCGCATAGTATTCGCACTGAATCGGGATGAGAACACTATCCGCGGCAGTCAAAGCATTGATCGTCAGCAAACCGAGCGAAGGAGGGCAGTCGATGAGTACGAAATCGAATTCCTCGACAACAGGAGTCAGCAGATCTTTCAGACGTGTTTCGCGAGCCATTGCCGATACAAGCTCGATTTCAGCGCCGGCAAGCTGAATCGTTGCCGGAATTACAAACACCTTTTTACAACCGGTCTCTTGAATGATCTCCTCAGCCGGAACATCATGCAGAAGAGCATCGTACACGCAGTTCTCAAGCTGTTCTTTATCGATGCCAAAACCGCTTGTCGTATTTCCTTGCGGGTCAAAATCAACAATAAGAACCTTTTTACCTTGTTCTCCAAGGCCAGCAGCTAGGTTTACAGCGGTAGTTGACTTACCGACGCCACCTTTCTGGTTGATAATTGCGATGACCCTCGTCTTTTTCGCACTTTTAGAGCGTTTAACGTCCCTAAAACCCACGTCACCCTCCTAGTTCGTTTAAATTTCATCCGAGTGAGCGGATGTTTCACGTGAAACATCTATATTGTCCTAAGCATTATGTTTCACGTGAAACAATCATGCAAGAGGATTTCTCTTGGCTTCTCCAATAGAACGCGGCAATGTAATAGAAGACTGCGAGATTTTTTCAAAAACAAAGATCTGACGATGGCCAAGATCTTGTGGAAGTTCCAATGAATCGGACTTCAAAAGCCTTAGACCACAGATTTCTGCAGCTTTCTCACCAGAGGTCAATTCGTCTTCAGAGGGATTTCCCTTAGAGACTACCATTTGACCACCAACAGATAAATACGGAGCACAGTACTCTACGAGCATGGAGAGAGGCGCTAGTGCACGGGCGACGACAAAATCAAAGTCGTCTCGATGATCCAAAGCGTAAGACTCTAAACGGTCATGTTCGCCATGAACATTGGAAAGGCCAAGTTTCTGAACAATAGCGTTGTCAGCCTTGATCTTCTTTCCAACAGAATCCAGGAGCGTAACCTCAAGTTCAGTGCAGGCAGCAAGAGGAATACCAGGGAATCCAGCCCCAGTGCCCATATCTAGCACGTTAGCTTTTCCAGCGGGAAGGTACGGAAGAAGGGTGAGTGAATCAAGAATATGAAGTATCAAAGCCTCATGGACATCTACAATGCGCGTAAGGTTGATGTACTCATTAACCTGGATAACATACAGAAGGTGCTCCAAGCAGACCTTTAGCTTCTGTTCAGGAACATCCAATCCAAAGTCAGCCGTTAGCTCAACAAGCTCAGCCAACAAACTCTTGAACTCAGCGCCATCAGTATCAAGGTCATTCAAACGTATAGGACGAGGATCCATATCATTCTCCTATTCAGTGACTGAAATCAGTGTAACAAGAAGTTCAGTCAAAAAAAGAGGCACATCGCTGTGCCTCTTCATTCAGGTTGTGGAACTATCTACTAACGAGCAGTGATAACCACGTGACGATCAGGGTCAGCACCCTCAGAGTGAGTCTGCACCTGGTCATTCTCACGCAGAGCAATGTGAACAAGACGACGCTCATAGGCGCTCATCGGAGGAAGGTTCACCGTGCCACCTTGGCGCACAGCACGAGAGGCAGCAGAGTGAGCCATGGAGACAACCTTGTCACGACGACGGCTCTTATAACCCTCAACGTCAACAGCCACGGGATAACGGAAACCCAGTTTACGGCTCACCAGAAGAGAGAACATCGTCTGCAGAGACTCAAGAGTGCGACCATGACGACCGATCAGAACAGCCAGATCAGGAGCGGTCACATCAAGAATCAGCTCACCCTCATCACCCTCGTACTCATCGATAGGGGAATCAGAGGCATCAAAGAAACCCAGCAGGGAGCGAAGGATAGAGATAGAGACGTCAGCGATGGTATCGAGCTCCTCATCAGAAAGCTTCTCACCAGCCTTGTAGTGAGCAGCGATCTCGGGATACTCGCCAACGTAGGCTTCGGTCTTCTCTTCAAGTTCTTCAGACATGGTACTCTCCATTTATTAGGTACCTAATTACTTCTTCTTGTGGGGACGAGCTTTGTGCTCGCGGCGCACGACGTTGACCTCGATAGGAGCGCTAGCCATACGTTCCTCTTCCTCAGCCTTAGCCTTCTCAATGACCTTCTGGGTCACGAAGATCTGCTGAACAACCTGCCACGCAGAGGAAACATCGTAGTACAGCAGAACGCCGGCGGGCAGCGACCAACCGATGAAGAGCATGAAGACCGTCATGATGAGCGCGGTCATCTTCATGGTCTCGGCCTGAGCGCCGGTCTGATTACGCGCCGAATAGAGCTGCGGAATCAGCGTCAGAACGGCGAAGAGCAGAAGCGAGATGAGATACGGGGCAGAAACCGCGAGACCCTCGGCAAAGGTGCCGGCAGGCGTGCTCTGCAGGTTAGGCAGAATGTTGAAGAACGAGAAAGTCTCGCCGTCAAAGTAGTTGCCCAGGTTGCGCAGCAGCGTGAAGAGCGCGCACAGGATGGGCATCTGGATCAGCAGGGGCAGGCAGCCGCCAAGCGGGCTGAAATCGTTCTCAGCGTAGAACTTCTGCAGCTCAGCAGACTGACGCTGGGGATCATCGGCATAGCGCTCCTGAATCTCCTGCATCTTGGGCGTGAGCACCTGCATACGGGCCGTCGACTTGCTCGACTTGACCATAAGCGGCGTGAGCAGCAGACGAATGATGACCACCAGGATGATGATGGACAAACCCCAGTCGACCGCAAAGCTCTGAATGAGCTTCAGGATCTGGAAAAGAATGTTAACTATCCAATCCCACATGAACTAATCCTCCGATACAGATCGCGCCCTAGGGCACGGGATCATAACCACCGTCGTGCAGGGGGCTGCATCGAAGAATGCGCCTGAGTCCCAGCCAACAGCCTTTTAGGACACCGTATCTCTCAATAGCCTCAATGGCGTACTGCGAGCAGGTAGGTACATATATACATGAGTCCGGAAGAAGCGGAGAGATGTATCGCTGATACCCACGCACAAAGCGCACGGCGACGCGGCGGCACAGAGAGGTGCTAGGCGCCATATCAGCCATCAATACCGGCCCGAACACAGAGAGAACTAAGAGCCGCGGCCATATCGTCGGGCGACGAGACACGTGTTTTAGGGGTGGCGAACAGAATGATGTCGTACCCCGTCTTGGGGAACTCACAGGTCTGGGCAGCCACGCGCAATACGCGCTTGGAGCGATTGCGGATAACCGCGCAACCAAGGCGTTTTGCAGCAACGAAGGCGACCCGCCCGGGATCGCCTTCGTTGCATGAATCACATATGACCATTCTCACCAGGGGGTGGTTGTACCGCTTTCCCTGAGTGAACACATGCTCGAAATCAAGCCGAGACTTCAACGTCCTCATGCGAGAAGCAATGTGCTTACTTGTCGCTAACGGTCAGACGCTTACGACCCTTGGCGCGACGACGAGCGAGCACGGCACGGCCGCCCTTGGTTGCCATACGGGCGCGGAAGCCGTGGGTCTTAGCACGCTTGCGCTTATTAGGCTGGTATGTACGCTTCATGTTAGAAATCCTCCTGCTGCATTTCGTGTGTTCACGATTTAGACACGTAGCCTTGAGATTGTAGGGAATAGCCCGCGCGAATGTCAATGAAAGAAGCATAAAAGCACGGGTCACCTTGCCCATATCTCCACGAATGGGTGCCTCACTGAAAACCAACCACCTTGCTTTTCACGTTTTTGCACATCTTTGCGCCGAGTTTTCAACAGGTCGAGTTGAAAGTGTTAATAACTTTTCAGCGCGTTTCACCACTTTTCAACCGGTTGGGAAAACTTGTTGAAAAGTCGCGGGAAACCCGCAGCAGGCTGCTATCCTTGAGACCCAACAACGTGAAAAAGGATCGAGATGGCAGACGATTTCTATCCCTTTGTGGATTCAGGAGACCCGGCACCGGACAATTCCCACCTAACGGGTACTACTACCGGTGCGAAGAACCCCGTGGAAAACGGGGGCGCCGTGGCGGCCGCAACAGAAGGTGCGGCGCTTACCGGCGAGGAAGCAACAGAGAGCGCCGCGGCATTTGCCACGCGCATCGCCGTATATGACGACATGTTCTCCACCCCGCGCGTGATCGTGATCTCGCCGGGGCCGGTGCGCTCTTATTTGGAAGAGATCACCAACACGGTCTACCGCGCTATGAAAGAGCAGGGCGGCCGCATCTCTCTTATGGTCATCCGCGAGATTGTCGAGAACTTCATTCACGCGCACTTTGTAGAGCCGATCATCTCGATCCTCGACGAGGGAAACACCATTCGCTTTGCAGACCAGGGCCCCGGCATCGAGGACAAGGAACGCGCTTTTGAGTTTGGCGTGACCTCGGCCGACCGCGACCAAAAACGCTATATCCGCGGCACGGGCGCGGGCTTTCCCATGGTGCAGCAGTATCTCGAGAACGCCGGCGGCGCCGTCTCCATCGAGGACAACCTGGGGCAGGGCACCGTCGTTACCGTCACGCTCGACCCTGCGCGCGCAGAAGAGGTGCAGGCCGTAGCTGCCCGCGGAGGCGCGGTGCGCGGGGCACATGTGGAGACGCAACAGCAGAGTATGGGAGCCGGCTGGCCGCAACGACAACAGGCTGCCGGGAGCATGCCCGCTGACCAATACGGGCAGATGGGGCAATACATGCAGGCCGGGCAAGCATATCCGCAGCCTCAGACATACCCGCAAGCCCAACAGTGGCAGCAGCCCCAGCGGCAGGGAATGCCACCTCAACCCATGTCTCAACAGGGCTGGGGTGCGGGCTATCCGATGGGCGTGGGAGCGCAGACCCAGGTCGCCGGCTACCCCCAAATGCAGCCGCAACAGATATGGGGCGGCTACGCTCAGCCCTACACGGTGCCAAGCCAGCAAAACGCCTGGCAGGCACCCGGACAGACACCCAACCAGATGCCGGGGCAAATGCCGCCCCAGGCCGCGCCCGCAGGCGGCGTGTACGTCTCGGAACGCGGGATGATGGCGCTCACGTATCTGGCCAGCCAGAACTCGTGCGGCCCCACCGACCTGGTGCGAACCTACGGCTCCTCGGTATCCACCTGGTCGCGCGAGTTGGAGACACTCCAGCACAACGGGTTTGTGATCAAACAGGGGCAAAAGCGGATTCTGACCGAGGTCGGTAGGTCGTGGATCAACAACCAGATGAACGGCGGTGAGTAGGAAACATGGATAACGAGGCAGCAATCCTGCTGGACGACGTGATTACGTTCTGCAAACGAGACGGGCTCGAGGCGCGTCTCATCAACATGCTCGGCCAGTCGCGGGCGCTCGCGCTTACCGATGAGTCGCTCACGGTGGAGGCACCGAGCCGATTCGCCTACTCCTTCCTTATCAAACAGCGCGCGACCATCGAGCGCTACCTGGAAGAAATCGCGTTCGCACCGCTCTCGCTCATCGTTACGGTTCCGCAGGATACGGGTGAGATGGCGGCTGCCAGCGCCACGGCCACGCCGGTAGCTATGCCCGTAGCCACGCCAGTGGCCATGCCCGCAGAGACGCCGGCGGCAGTACCTCAAATGCCGGCCGGCACGGGATCCCATACGGCGGCGCAGGCTGCACCCGCCGCAACCGCCGACGCAAGCGCGCCCGTGCCCAGCGTTTCCCCAGCAAGCACCTCCCCTGCCGTCGCTGCAGCCGAGGCTACCTCACCGGCATACGCGACCGCAGCGACTCCTCAGCAGCACACAGAACCCGCGGTGCCCGCCCAGGCACCGGCAGCCCCAACCTACCCCCACATCCCGACGTCCGCACCGTTCGCAGCGCCCGCAGACCGCGACCCGGCAACGGTGAAGGTCAACAACACCATGTCGCCGGAGATGTTCCAGCAGATGATGTCCTCCATGAAGCAGGGCGCCGGCACGAATGTGCCACGTGAAACCACCGACCTCACAGCGACAACAGCCCCGGAACCCGTACCCGCGGCTCCCTCGGCCTACAACAGCAAGTTCACCTTCGAGACCTTTGTCTACGGCCCCGAGAACAAGCACGCCTATCTCTCGGCCCAGCGCTTCGCCGCGTTTGCCGAGGTTCCGGGCCAGTGCACGTCGCTATTCATCTACGGCAAGTCCGGTCTGGGCAAAACGCACCTGCTCTTCGCCATCAAGAACTTCCTGGCCGACCAAAAGTCCTGGATCCGCGTGAAGTACGCGAACAGCCAGACCTATGTCGACGACTTCATCAGCGAGGTGGCCAAGCAGAAAAACGAAAGTCGCTCCATACTTCGCGATTACCACGACGCCGACGTCCTGATCATCGACGATATTCAAAACATCATCGGCAAGCAGGCGAGCATCGAGTACTTCTTCAGCCTGATAGATGAGTTTATCCGCGAGAACAAAAAGGTCGTCATCGCCTCTGACCGAGCACCCAAGGACCTGGGCATGGATGAGCGCCTGACCAGCAGGTTCAG
Source organism: Bacteroidaceae bacterium (assembly GCA_963617695.1). Lineage (GTDB taxonomy): Bacteria > Actinomycetota > Coriobacteriia > Coriobacteriales > Coriobacteriaceae > Collinsella. The sequence goes on along the minus strand of CAVEPV010000009.1, from coordinate 24,049 downwards.
CTCCGGCATGCTGTGCTTGGTCTCTATCCCGGGCTTTGAGATGAAGTACCAGATCCTCAAGAACTACTACAAGATCAACCTCGACCCCGACAGGCCGCGTGAGCCCGCCGACGAGGCCTCACTCATGGATGGCGTGCGCCTCAACGAGGGCCACCTCACCGACGACCAACTCAAGCACATGGCCGAGATCTCGGGCAACAACATCCGCGAACTCGAGAGCTTCTGCGAGCGCTGCGCCTCGCTTTCGCACGAGCGAGAGGAAGAGGGCACCACCCTCACCGCCGAGGACATCGACACCGTGGCCGCCGAGTACTTCGACACCGCACACAAGGTCATCTCTATCAGGACGGTGCAGTCGGTGGTAGAGGACTACTACAACGTGAGCCACGAGGACATGATCGGCCGCAAGCGCCAAAAGAACATCGCCTTCGCGCGCCACGTGGCCGTCTACCTCATCAACAGCATGTGCGAGGTCAAGACGCAGTCGATGATCGGCGAGGCGTTTGGTCGCGACCACTCGACCGTCATCTACAGCATCAAGCTGGTGGAGACCAAGGTGAAGGAAGATGCGGCCTTTGCCGAGGAGATGAACCAGCTCAGAAATAAGATCATGCTCAAGTCTTAACGCGTGTTGAAAGGTCGTGGGAAAACCGCTCAAAAGGTGTTGGTAACATAGATACGGCTGTGGAGAGAGCCACGCCCCAATCTCGCTGTTGAGAAACGGGTGGGTTTTCAACATTTCCAAAACAAAAGTTTTTCAGCCATCTACCTGCACAAACGTAAGTTATAAACAACCCCAACAGGCTTATTACTATTATTAGAGATATATCTATATAGAAGAAAGGTAATAGAGATGCGTTTCACGGTCAGCCAGTCGTCTCTCGCAGAAGCTCTCGCCACCGTCATGAAGGGTGTCGCGAGCGCAAGCACGCTCCCCATCCTCTCGGGCGTACTCATCAAGGCCGAGGACGGTGTCCTTGAGTTCCAAACGTCCAACTACACGATCTCGATTCGTCACCGTGTCGCCGCGCGCGTGGAAGAGCCGGGCGAGATGGTCGTGCCGTGCAAAATGCTCTCTAACATCACCAAGACCTTGCCCGACGCACCGGTGAACTTCATGGTCGAGGAGCGCCAGGTGGCCATCTCCTGCGCCAAGAGCTCCTTTAGGCTGAATACCCTGGCCGCGGGCGACTTCCCCGAGTTCCCGACGCTTGCCCTCGAGCAGTCGGTCGAGCTGCCGAGCGACGTTCTGTCCGACATGGTCTCCCGCGTGTGGCGCGTGACCTCCACCGACAAGAACCGCCAGACGCTCACCGGCGTTCAGATGACCGTCGAGAACAACATGGTGCGCCTGGTGGCCACCGACGCCTACCGTCTGGCCGTGTGCGACACGCAGGTGGAGACCTCCTCGCTCGAGGGGAGCTTTGAGCTGATCGTGCCCTCCGAGGCCTTTAACGACGCCCTTTCCCTCACCGGCGGTCACGGCAGCATCATGGTTGGCGCCACCGACAACCAGGTCGTGTTCATGGCCGGCAACACCACCTACGTGGCGCGCCGCATCGAGGGCACCTTCCCCAACTACAAGGGCCTTTTGCCCGATACCTGCAACACCTCGGTGAAGATCGACGTTGCCGCCTTCAACGCCGCCCTCAAGCGCGTGACGGTCGTGGCGCAGGCGAACTCCGCCGTCACCTTCGACATCGATGCCGACGCAGGCACCATGACCCTCTCGGCCTTCTCGGGCGACCAGGATCAGGCGAGCGAGACCCTCGATGTCGAGATCGAGGGCAACTCCGGCAAGGTGGCCTTCAACTACCACTACATCTTTGGCTGCCTGAACGTCTTGGGCCACGAGAAAGAGATCACGCTCGAGCTCAAGTCGTTTGCCCAGGAGGCCGGCATCTTTAAGTCCTACGACAAGATCAACTACGTCTACCTGGTCATGCCCGTCCGCGTCTAATGGGAATACTCGCGCGCACGCTGCGCGTTTGCGACTGGCGGAGCTTTGCGGAGTTCGAGCTTGAGCTCGATCCGGCCGTTACGGTGCTGGTGGGTCGCAACGCGGTGGGAAAAACGAATCTCGTCGAGGCTCTGCAGTTTTTGACGGCGGGGCAGTCGTTTCGCCGTCCCGCGACGGCCGAGCTGGTGCGCGAGGGTGCCGACCGTGCGGCGGCAGATCTGCTGCTCGAGGGCGATGGCCGCCGGGTGGAGATGGGGCTGCGCTGCGAGGGCGGCCGCCGTTCGTTTGTGCGCAACGGCAAGAAGACCACGGCGGCTGGTGTGCGCGGCGTGGTGCCGAGCGTGCTGTTCTGCCCCGACCACCTGGACATGGTCAAGCGCTCGGCGAGCGTGCGCCGTCAGGCACTCGACGACTTTGGCATTCAGCTCTCAGACCGCTACGCGAACCTCGTCTCGGCCTATGCGCGCACGGTTGAACAGCGAAACAACCTGCTTAAAGACCCGTCCTGTTCGCAGATACTGCTTGAGACCTGGGATGACGCCCTTATCAACGCAGGGACAGCGCTGCTCGATCACCGCTCGGCCCTGCTCACGCGTGTGCGAGACCGCTTTGTTGAGGTCTATGCGCGCTTGGCTCCCGAGGAGGCAGCCGACGTGACCTACGTGGCCTCCATCGGCCTTGGGCAGGAGGCGCTTGCGAACCGCGAGGCCGCGTCCGCGGCGTTTCGCGAACAGCTGCACGCCACGGCCGATGATGAGCGCCGCCGCGGCATCACGCTGGTGGGCCCGCATCGCGACGAGATCTCCTTCACCATCGACGGCCGCTCGGCCCGTGCGTACGCGAGCCAGGGCCAGCAGCGCAGCCTCGTGCTCGCCTGGAAGATCGCCGAGGTCGAGGTGACGGCCGACATCTTGGGCCACCACCCGCTGCTGCTGCTCGACGATGTTATGAGCGAGCTTGACGAAAGCCGTCGTGCGGCCATCATGGGATTCATCCAGGGCGAGATCCAGACCGTCATCACCACGACGAACCTGGGGTACTTCTCTTCGTCCGTAATCAAGGCTGCAAAGGTGGTGCGTATCGGTGAAGAGGCGTAACGATGCAGATCGTCTGGGTGCCGCCGCGGGCCTCGACAGCTATCTCTCTCAGGAAAAGCATCGCCTGTACGACGCCGCCTCGCCGCAGCGGCGTGAGCAGATGGACGCCGCCTGCCGCGCACGCGAGGTCTACCATGCCTGGAACACCGTATGCGGCAAGACCCGCGAGGGCCAGCACGTCACGGGCCTGCACTACGCCCCGGCCTCCAACGAGCTGATCGTCTACATGGACGCCGCCTCGTGGACTTGTGAGATGACCCTTCTGCGCGAGATCATCCGTGCGCGCATGGAGGCCGCCGGCGCCGCGGTCTCCGGCCTGGTATTCAAGACCTCCCGCGCGGGTTACGAGAGCGCGGCTCAGGCGCGTACGCCTCAGCAGGCAAAGGCCGCCCGCGCGACAAGGCCGCCGCATGTCCCGCTCACCGAGCGCGAGGAGGCCGGCATCGCCTCGGCGGTGGCGCCTATCGAGGATGCGCATCTGCGCGAAGCCCTCAAAAACGCGATGGAAGCAAGCCTCTCGTGGAGCAAGACGCCCAAAGACGTCAAATAGCCTTAGAGCGCATCTGGTGGCCTTATAGAGGTATTCGTTCATAACCAAGACAGTCGGTTTTTCAGCTAAACTATGAAAGATTGAGTGCAAATCTTTTTCGAGAGGAAGATGCGCGTGGCTGAAAACCAAGAATACGACGGCAACGAGATCAAGATCCTCGAGGGTCTTGAGGCCGTGCGTAAGCGCCCGGGCATGTACATCGGCTCCACCAGCGCCTCCGGCCTGCACCACCTGGTGTGGGAGATCGTCGACAACGCGGTCGACGAGGCCATGGCCGGCTTCTGCACCGCGATCCAGGTGACGGTGCACCCTGACAACTCTATCACGGTCGTCGACAACGGCCGCGGCATTCCGGTGGACGAGCATCCCGTCAAGAAGATCCCGACCCTCGAGGTCGTCATGACGATTCTTCACGCCGGCGGCAAGTTCGACAACTCGGCCTACAAGGTCTCCGGCGGTCTGCACGGCGTGGGCGTCTCGGTCGTGAACGCCCTGTCCAAGAAGGTCGTGGTGCAGGTGCGCCGCGACGGCAAGATCTACGAGATGCAGTTCTCGCGCGGCAACACCACGCAGAAGATGCGCGAGGTGGGCACTGCCGAGGATACCGGCACCACCGTGACCTTCTGGCCCGACGACCAGATCTTCGAGACCACGGTCTACGACTTTGATACCCTGCACAACCGCCTGCAGGAGACGGCCTTCCTGAACAAGAACCTCAAGATCGTCCTCACCGACGAGCGCGAGACCGAGCCCGTGGTGGAGGAGTTCTGCTACGAGGGCGGCATCGTCGACTTCGTGAAGTTCCTGAACGAGGGTCGCGACGTTCCCGAGCTGCTGGCCGAGCCCATCTACCTCGAGGGCACCTCCGAGGAGGGCGCCGAGGTGGACAAGATGGGCGAGGTCGAGGTGGCCATGCAGTGGAACACCGGCTACAGCGAGACCGTGATGTCGTTCGCAAACGACATCTACACGCCCGAGGGCGGTATGCACCTCGAGGGATTCCGCACCGCGCTCACCCGCGTGATTAACGATTACGCCCGCAAACAGGGACTTATCAAGGAGAAGGAGGCCAACCTCTCGGGCGATGACGTGCGCGAGGGCATCTCGGCCGTCATCTCCGTCAAGCTGGCCGACCCGCAGTTCGAGGGCCAGACCAAGGCCAAACTCGGCAGCTCCTTTATGCGTCCACTCGTGATGAAGATCGTCTCGGACGGCCTGGCCGAGTACCTTGAAGAGCACCCCAAGCAGGCCCGCGAGATCGTGAAGAAGGCCCAGCAGGCGAGCAAGGCCCGTAACGCCGCCCGCAGGGCCCGCGAGGCGACCCGCCGCAAGAGCCTGCTCGAGACGGCCTCGCTTCCCGGTAAGCTCGCCGACTGCTCCGTGCGCGACGCCGAGCTCACCGAGCTCTTCATCGTAGAGGGCGACTCCGCAGGCGGCTCGGCCAAGGACGGTCGCCGTCGCGACATCCAGGCGATTCTGCCCCTGCGCGGCAAGATTCTGAACGTGGAGCGCGTAGGCGACCATCGTGCCTTCTCGAGCGACACCATCCAGTCGCTCATCACGGCGATCGGCTGCGGCGTGACCACTGCGGCAGGCGACGGCGGCGACTTTGACCTCTCCCGTGCGCGCTACCACAAGATCATCATCATGACCGATGCAGACGTCGACGGCGCGCACATCCGCATCCTGCTGCTCACGTTCTTCTACAAGTACATGCGCCCGCTGATCGACGCCGGTTACGTGTACGTGGCCTGCCCGCCCATCTTTGGCGTGAAGGTGCGCAACAAGATCCACTACGTCTATCCCAATGGCCGTCAGCCCGAGGACGAGATCCTGCGCGACACCATCGCGAGTCTGGGTCTCAACCCCGATGATGGCGAGGACGAGGCCGAAGGCGGCAAGATCACTAAGAAGCGCAAGGGCTACACCGTCCAGCGCTACAAGGGCCTGGGCGAGATGGATCCCAAACAGCTGGCCTCGACCACCATGGATCCCAAGACCCGCATCCTGCAGCGCGTGACCATCGAGGACGCCATGACGGCCGAGCGCGCCGTGCGCGAGCTGATGGGCTCTGAGGTGAGCTATCGCCGCGAGTACATCGAGAAGCACGCGCATGACGCTCGGTTCTTGGACGCGTAAGCGGCGCTTCCCCAGGTACCGCACCTCGGCGCTCAAGCCGTCGCTTGCGTACCTTCGTACGCGGCGCTCCTCTTTCGCGCCGATCTGCGGCACCTGAGAAACCGCCGCTCGACCTGCAAGGTTTTAAATTGTGGGTTGGCGGCGCTGCCTTGCGCGCGAGCTGATTTTTAAGACCACGCTGACTACAAGGAGGTAGAACGTGGCAGACGATATGGACAACAACGAGCAGACCTCTGGCGAGGGCATGCCGGACGACCTGAAGCGCCTGTTGGCCCGCGCTGAGCAGGGTGACGACGCCGAGGGCGATACCTATAACCCCGATGCCGAGACCGACGAGGAAGACGATGACGACGGTGAGCTCGAGGAGAGCTTTGGCACCGTCGACCGCGGCGAGTCGGCCGGTGAAGACATCAACGGCGGCCAGCTCCAGATCTCGGAGTTCGGCCAGGAGATGAAGCAGTCCTTCATCGAGTACTCGATGTCGGTCATCACGGCCCGCGCTCTGCCCGACGTGCGCGACGGCCTGAAGCCGGTGCACCGCCGCATCCTCTACGCAATGAACGAGAGCGGTATCTACCCCAACCGTCCGCACAAGAAGTCGGCCTGGACGGTCGGCGAGGTTATCGGTAAGTACCACCCGCACGGTGACTCCGCGGTCTACGAGACCATGGTTCGCCTGGCCCAGTGGTTCTCCATGCGCACCCCGCTCATCGACGGTCACGGCAACTTCGGCAACATCGACGGCGACTCCGCGGCAGCCATGCGCTACACCGAGTCCCGCCTGGCAAAGCCCGCCATGGAGCTGCTGCGCGACCTGCAGAAAGACACCGTTGACTGGCAGCCCAACTACGACGAGTCGCTCGCCGAGCCTCAGTGCCTGCCCGCGCGCTTCCCCAACCTGCTGGTTAACGGCAGCCAGGGCATCGCCGTAGGTATGGCCACCAACATCGCTCCGCACAACCTCACCGAGGCCATCGAGGCCACCTGCTACCTGATCGACAACCCCGACGCCACGGTCGACGAGCTGATGCAGATCATGCCCGGCCCGGACTTCCCCACGGGTGCCGTTATCATGGGCACCGAGGGCATCAAGCAGTCCTACGAGACCGGTCGCGGCTCCATCACGGTGCGCGCCAAGGCCCATGTGGAGTCGACCAAGACCGGCCGAGACCGTCTGGTCTTTACCGAGATTCCCTACATGGTCAACAAGGGCACGCTCCAGGAGAAGATCGCCCAGCTGGTGAACGAGAAGCGCGTCGAGGGCATCTCCGACATGCGCGACGAGTCCAACCAGAAGGGCCTGCGCCTGGTCATCGAGCTCAAGAAGGGCGTCATCCCGCAGGTCGTGCTCAACAACCTGTACAAGTACACGAGCCTGCAGACCACCTTTGGTGCCAACAACCTGGCGCTCGTGAACGGCGTGCCCAAGCTCCTCACTCTGCGCGAGATGCTGCAGCACTACATTGACCACCAAGTCGACGTCGTTACCCGCCGCACGCGCTTCGACCTCAAGAAGGCCCAGGCCCGCGCGCATATCCTCGAGGGCTACCTCATGGCCCTCGACCATATCGACGAGGTCATCTCGATCATCCGCTCCTCGCGCACCGATGCCGAGGCCAGCAGCCGCCTGATCGAGCGCTTTGGCTTTACGCCCGAGCAGACCACGGCCATCCTCGAGATGAAGCTCCGCCGCCTGACCGGCCTGGAGCGCGACAAGATTCAGGAAGAGCTGGACGGCCTGCGCCGCGCCATCGCCTACTACGAGGACTTGCTCGCGCATGAGGAGAAGATCCTCGCCGTGATCAAGGAAGAGATGCGCGAGATCAGCCGCAAGTATGGCGACAAGCGCCGTACCGAGATTAAACCCGCCGAGCGCGTGCTCAACGTCGAGGATCTCATTGCCGACGAGGAGATGGTCGTGACCATCACCCACACCGGCTACGTGAAGCGCATCCCCGTGGCCGCCTACCGCGCGCAAAAGCGTGGAGGCAAGGGTGTGACCGGCGTGAACCTCAAAGAGGACGACGTTATCGACGAGATGTTCATCGCGAGCACCCACGAGTACGTGCTGTTCTTCTCCAACAAGGGCAAGGTCTATCGCCTTAAAGTCCATGAGCTGCCCGAGGGCACGCGCCAGGCGCGCGGTACCGCGATCGTGAATCTGCTGCCGTTCGAAGACGGCGAGAAGATCGCGAGCGTCATCAGCTGCCGCGAGTTCCCCGAGGACGAGTACCTGCTCTTTGCCACCACGAGCGGCATGGTCAAGAAGACCGTCATGGAGGCCTACGACCGCAGCCGCCGCGACGGCATCATCGCCATCAACCTCAAAGAGGGCGACAGCCTGCTCAACGTGCGCCGCGTGCGCGAGGGCGACCAGGTCATTATGGCCACAACCGCCGGCAAGGCCATCATGTTCGGCGAGGATCAGGTGCGCGAGACCGGCCGTAACACGAGCGGTGTGCGCGGCATCTCGATGCCCGAGGGCACCGAGGTTCTGGGCATGGAGATCAGCGGCGGCGCGGGCGACCTGTTCGTGATTACCGAGCGCGGCTACGGCAAACGCACCCCGGTGGCCGACTACCCGCTGCAGCACCGCGGCGGTCAGGGCGTCTACACCATCCAGATGACGGAGAAGAAGGGCAACCTCGCCGCCATGAAGACGGTGGGCCCGCAGCACGAGCTGTTCATCATCACCGAGGGCGCGACGGTCATCCGCGTCAAGACCGACGAGATCTCACAGTCTGGCCGCTCCACGCAGGGCGTCAAGATGATGTCTGTGGCCGAGGGCGACCGCGTGTGCGCCGTGGCCCGTATGGAGAGTGAGAAGGAGTCTGACGAGGCAGATGAGCAGGACGTGTCTGCTGATACCGACGCCACCGCCGAGGTAGAGACCGCAGAGACGGCACAGACCGAGTCTGACGAGGCCACCGAGTAACGGCTGCTCAACTGTCATATAACAGTTACACGAAGGGAGCCCCGGATGCGACGATGCATCCGGGGCTCCTTGTTTGAGCCTATGTTGATAGGCGCGCGCGGTGGGGGAGTCGTGCGGCTGTGCGGCGAGGGCGCCGCGACGATGCTACGAGCAACCACCTGCTCCGGGTTGATGCTCCCAGTGAGCGACGGCTCCGTCGCGAATCAGCGGCACACCGGGAACGTCCCTCATACCGCCGCCTCGCGTCAAAACCCTGCGGTTACAGCCCTTCGACCTCAAAGCGACGGGCGAGCGCCTCGGGGTGGTTGGCGTGCTGCAGGGCCACCGTCTTGTCGACCGTGCCGCTCTTGACCACGTTGAACAGGGCCTGATCCATGGTCTGCATGCCCTGAGCTGCGCCGGCTGCGATGACGGAGTCGATCTGATAGGACTTCTCCTCGCGGATCAGGTTGCGGATAGCCGTGTTCATGACCATGATCTCGAACACCGGCGTGGTGCCGCCGTCGATGGTGGGAACCAGACGCTGAGCGACGGTTGCCTGCAACACCATGGAGAGCTGAATGCGGATCTGACGCTGCTGGTTGGGCGGGAACGCGTCGAGGATGCGCTCCACGGTATCTGCGGCGCTGGTGGTGTGCAAGGTCGAGAGTACGAGCTGCGCCATCTCGGCGGCCGAGACCGCAGTGCTGATGGTGTCGGGGTCGCGCATCTCGCCCAAAAGGATCACGTTGGGGCTCTCGCGCATGGCTGAGCGCAGCGCCTCGGAGTAGGTGGCCACGTCGGTCGGAATCTCCCGTTGCGTGATGATGCACTTGCCGTGACGGTGCACGTACTCGATGGGATCTTCCATCGTGATGATGTGATCGTTGCGCGTGCGGTTCATGTGGTCGAGGATGCAGGCCAACGTGGTGGACTTACCGCTGCCGGCGGGGCCGGTCACCAGCACCATGCCGCGCTTGAAGTCGCCCATGTGCAGCACCTGCTCGGGGATGTGCATCTCTTCGGCGCTGGGCAGGCCAAAGGGAATCACGCGAACCACAGCGCCAAAGCTGCCACGCTGACGGAAGATGTTCGCTCGGAAGCGGCCCACGCCCGGCACGGCAAAGCTAAAGTCATCGTCGTGATTGTTGTTGTTGCGGAAAAACGCCATGTCACGGCCGGCGGTCTCATAGATCGCCTCCACGTACTGCTCGGTGTCTTTTGGCATAAGCGCCGCGCTGTCCGTACGCACGTGGATACCGCTCTTCTGATACGAAAGCGGCAGACCCGCGATGATAAAGATGTCGGACGCCTGAACATCGATCATCTGCTGGAGTAGTTCGTTGAGCTGCATAATCATCAATCCTTACCGTATCAGTTGGTGGCAGAACCCGACCAGAGGTTGACCTCGGTCTCGTCGCTTTGGACAGTCGTTATCTTCCAGGTGTCGATGGAATAGGTGAGGTCGTCGGCAAACGTCACGGAGGCATCGAGTGTGCGCCCGTCGCCCGTGGAGATGGTAAAGGTCACGGTCTTGTCAGACGTTTTTGCCTTAATGGAAAGCCCCTCGGCAGAAGCCTCGTCGAGCGCTGCTGCCGTAAGCTCGTCCAACTCACCATCGATCGCGTTTACAGCCGCGGTGGCGTCGTCGTTGCCCTGTGCCGCGTCGCTCAAGCGCGCCAGCAGGTCTTGTCCGCATGCCTCAAGCGTGTAGGAGGCCGTAGCTCCCGTGGCCTGGCGCTCAGACATGGCACGCGCGGCGTTGGACGTGGTCACGCAGAGCATCGCGAGCACCGCGAGCAGCAGCACGGCGATAAGCGTGAGCAGGCTGATAGGGCCGATGCGCACGCCGTTGTTCTTGGTAGATGCCATGGCTACTTCACCTCGCTAACAAAGCGGGCGGTGTCCAGCTCATAGGCCACGCCGGCGTCGTCTGAAACCTCGATGTGGGCGCGAAAGAGCGTGCCGGAGTCGCGCTCGTCTGCGGTGACCTCGCAGCTCACCGCAAAGCCGTCCTCTCCGGATGTGGCAGCGCCTGCGGCCACAGTCTCGCCGCCTGTCACGGCTGCGGGGTCTGCCGAGAACTCCTCGGCGGCGTTTTCGGCCACAACCACAGCGCGGCACAGGCGAGAGGACTGGTCGGCCGTGGTGGTCGCGCGCGAGAAGAGCAGCGTGAACACGGCGATGGAGACCACGAGCGCGGCGAGCAGCGCCAGCGTCTCAACGATGAACGCCGTGGTGGCGCGCATGTGCTTGGAATCACGTGCAGAAGTAGAGGCTGCCATGCTATTCGCCTCCCTGCAGATAGCGCAGGGCCACCTCGCGGGTGCCCTGGTCGGTGGTGATAGAAAGTACGTCGTCGCTGTAGGTAAAGCTGAACGTGTCAGACTCGGTCACGGTGTTGGCGCGCTCTGGCGTGTACGAGGCGCCCTGCAGGCTGTACTCCTGCACAATCTTGCCTTCGTACAGGTAAAGGCGCGTTTCGTAGGTGCCCGAATCGAGCTTCTCCACAATCACGAGTGAGCGACCTTCTGGCCCCTCACCTGCGGCCACGGCATCGGCGGCGTCGTTTGCGCGCACGATGTTGGCGATCAGGTCGAGTCCCTCGCGGCGCTCGACGTTTGCCTGCTGCACGTCAGAGACGTGGCGGTATACAAAGACGCCGGTGATGAGTGCCGTGAGCATGGCGGCAAAGAACACCACGAGCAAAAGGACGGGGAACAGACGGCGTAGACGCTTGGTCTCCGGGTCGCCAATCGTTACCTCAGAAAGTTTGGAGAGCGCATCGATGCGTGCAAGGTCGCGCGGGTCGTTGTAGCTGCTCATCGGGGCGTCACCACCACGCTGGGCATGATGTTGCCCGCAAAGTATTCGTAGCTCACCACGTAGTCGTTGTGGTTGATGGTGAGGCCGTAGCTCTCTTCCAGGTGTTCAACGGAGCGCGGGTAGCTGCCCTCGATGGCGCAGCACTGCTTGGCCGCCGCGAGGATGGACTCGCGCAGCGCCACGGCACCCTGCTCACGCGCATTCTGGTGCAGCTTGAAGCCCACGGCTCCCAGCGCGAGCGCGAGCAGCACCACAACCACGGCAGCGATGATGCGTCGCCGTTTGCGCGCGTGCAGCTCGCGATCGGTTATCTCGTGAAACATCTCCGTTCTCCCTGCTAGGCGATGGAGCCCATGATGCCAATAAGCGGCAGCATGATGGCGATGAGCGTGGCGCCCACCGCGATGGTCAAAAACGCCGCCAGCGCCGGCTCGACACCGTCAACCACGTCGTCGAGCTGGGCGGTCGCGTCGTTAAAGAAGATGTCGGAGAGGCGCCCCAGCACCTCGTCGGTGGAGCCGGAGTGGATGCCCACCGTGAGCATGCGGCTGTAGACGGGCTCAAAGACCTCGTTCTCGGCGATGGCCTGAGCCAGGCTGCGCGGGTTGTTCACATCGAGCATGGCTTGGCGGGCGCGCTCGAGCTTGACGTTCAGCTCGTCGTGGTCGACGGTCGCCGCAGCGCGCTCCATGGCGGTGCTGTCGGGCACGCCCGAGGCCACAAAGGCAGAAAGTGCGCTGGTAAAGCGCGAGATGGCGAGCTGGTACATGGCGCGCTTGGTAAAGGGCAGGCGTTCAAAGGACTTGGTGACGCGCAGACGTCCGCGCTCGGTGCGCGTGGCCGCGCAGACCACGAGTGCCGCGATGGCGGCAATGAGCACCACGGCGAGCGCGATCCAGCCGATCACAGCCGAGGCGCCGATCATCGAGAACGAGCCCGCGGTGAGCGAACCGGACATATTGTTGTATGCGTCGGTAAAGACCGGCAGGATAAAGACCACGGTAAAGGCGAGGATGCAGCTCATGATGCACAAGAGGGCGGCCGGGTAGCCCACGGCGTTGCGCAGGCGGCTAAAGGTGCGCCCTTCGCTCTCGTAGTAACGTCCCAGGCTGCGCAGTACGCGCTCGGTACGGCCCGAGGTCTCGCCGATGCGTACCATCTCGACCGCGTACGGCGGGAACGCACTGGTGCTCTCCATGGCTTCGGCGAGCCCCACGCCCTCGATCAGCTTGGCGTACACGCCGTCGCAAACCTTCTTGAAGTGCGACTGCTCGCGCTTCTCGGAAAGCATGTGCACGGCCTCTTCTGTCTGAATGCCCGCCGAGAGCATGGTTGCGATGCTGTCGCAAAAGGCGCTGATAGCGCTGCTCTCAAGTAGTGTGTCAGCCATTATTCGCACCCTCCCGTTGGGAATATGTTGCAAAAATCAGTATACATAGCGGTCAGTATATTCCTTTCCGTCTCCGGTGTTTTCGGTACTTCCACCAGCTGCGAACGTCAAATCGACGCGCGACCAGGTTTTGCTTTGCACGTCAAACTGCGCGGATGTCCACGTGCCGTCGATATAGACCATGATCCATGCGTGGTATATCTGCCCGGGGGAGACATATCCGCACACGATCTTGGTGGGTATCCCCACCGCGCGCAGCATCGCCGCGCCCAGGCTGGCGTAGTCAAAGCAGATGCCCGTTTTGCTGGCGAGGGTTTCGTCCGGGTTGGGCACGTAGCCCGTCGTGGTCTTGAGGGACGCGGCCTTTTCCTCGTCATACGTAATGTTGTCGACGATCCACTGGCAGATGTTCTTCAGCGCCTCGCCTTCGTTTTGGGCGTCGGCCACAAGCTCTCGCGCGTGCGCCACGCAGGCGCTGTCTTCGGAGTAGTCGCAGAACACATTGGGCACCAGGAAAGGTTCAAACTCGCTGGTAAGGGCAACGTCTGCTGTGGTGCTCAGCAGCTCGACGTAGTTGTCGCCCGAGGTGTTCTGCATCACGCGGAACGTGTAGGAACCGTTGCCCTGTGTGAGCGGGCAGATGATGGGCGTGCCATCTTGTGGCAGGTCGTAGCTGTAGGTGCTCTCGCCGAGTGTGACCAAGAATTTGAGGTGCGAGGAGTTTGTAGCGGCAGCGCCTACGTAGCCGGCGGCTACCGAGGACGTGTCGATTGATGCCCCGTTGGCCGTGACGGCGGAGCCGGCATTAAAAGTGGACGTGACGATAGGGGCGGGTGCAGAGAAGTCTGCTCCTGTGGCCGTCTCGCCGCCCCCTGAACAGCCCGTAAGCGCAAAGACCGCCAACGCCGCGCAGAGCACGGACGCACACAAGGGGGCAGTATGTCTCTTGCAAACGTTCACTGCCGTTGAGTATAGACGCGAAACCCCAAAAAGCAGGTGAGGGTGTTGGTCAAACGCCGGGCGGCGTGGCGTGATTTCAATATGAAACGAATAATGGGACATAACTGGCAAAAAATATGGTCAACATGGCAAAAAAGTCTTGTCAGGGCTGCGCCCCCCCCCTTTATTTCCGCCGCGCGCGGGGGTATATTCGAACCTGAATCATGCTCTTAAGTTGGGTGTGGTCTCATGAAAGTTGGTATGAGTCGTGCGGGGGCACGAGGACTGACCGAGGTGATAGACATGAGTGCGAACGAACGCATCGAGAACAGCCTGGATACGGGCAGTATTTTGAGACATGCCAGGGTCTTTGGCATCAAGACGATGACCGTTGTGGTAACGGCATCGATGCTGCTTTCTGGTCTGCCCACGGCGGCGATCGCCGAGGGGCTCGAGGAAGCCGGTGTCATCGCCGCACAGAGCGAGACCGAGGCGTCCACGCAGGACACAAACATCACGGTTGATGAAGACGCCACCGCAACGGATGGTAGCGATACCGCTGCCGAGTCTTCGGATCAGCAGGACAACTCTGCCGCTCAGAACACCCCCGCATCTGAGGAGCAGACTGCAACCGAGGCCGACGTCGCACTCGACCTGGGTTCTGCCTATATCACCTACAACGGCCAGGACATCGCGCTGCCTTCCACCAAGGTGACCGTTCCCACTGCTAAGGACTTCACCTTTAGTGTTGCGGCCAACACGGGCTTTGACCTTACTGCCGTGAAGCTCACCGTTAACGGCTCCGAGTCCGAGTTGACCGCCGATGCCAACGGTACCTACACCGTTACGGCCGCACAGGTTGCCGCCGGCGCTTCCCTCAAGCTCGAGACCGAGGAGCAGGCCGCCGAGGCTGCCGCCAGCAACAACGCCATCGCCATCACCAGCCTTGAGGACGAGGGCGAGGACGAGGCCGACCAGACGGCAGATGACCAGTCCGACGCGAACACCATCGCCGTTGTTTCTGATTTCGATGGCAGCATTACCGGCAACGATACCCTCGAGGTCGGCAAGTTCGCTGTCTACACCGCAGAGGGCTTCTCCGGCACCGTGTTGTGGACCACCTCCAACCCCTCCATCGCCAAGGTCGAGTCGAACGGCGTTGTGACCGCCGTGGCTACCGGCACCGTGACGATCACCGCCCAGAGCGGCGACGAGACCGAGACCGCCAGCAAGATAATTACGGTCGTCGAGCCTTCGTCTGCAAGTGGGTACGAGGCGACCATTACTTCCACCATCGAGAACGCTGAGGTTGCGTACTTCGCGTGGCACGATACGAGTGACACCTCGAGCATCTCATTTGGTAGGGTAACGGGAACCGTCACCATCAGCGACTACACCACGTGGAACAAGCCTGGCTACGTGGTCTTCTTCGTTAAGCCAAACAGCAACCATATCGTTACCGGCCTTGGTGCTTCGGGCAACGGCGACATCTATGCTGTTGATGCCACCGACTGGGGCAACATCAACGTGTATCCGAACATCGCTCAGGTTATGGCTGCTGCAAGGGCTGCCGGATACGTTGCGGCATTCGGTTTTTCGCGTAGCGCGCGCCAGAGTATGACCCAAGATTTCACCATCAGCGCCAAGTCCCCTGACATGACCGTGACCGCGGTGAGTGACAAAACCACCGGCGTGAAAGCCGGCGACAATCTGACGTTCACCGTCACCATTACTCCCCAGACTACCGGCAGCGGCAAGGACTCCGTTGAGAGCGTGCAGGTGAACAGCGCCGACGTGAACGGTACCAAGGTTACGGTCGAGAGCATCACCGGCAACACCGACGGCACCTTTACGGGCACGGTCCACTACACGGCAACCAAAGCTGACGTCGCGCGCGGCAAAGTGGTGCTCACGGTAGAGGCGACCTCGACCTACAAGGGCGCCTACACCATCACCTCTGGAGATATCGCTTCGAGCGCCACGGTGACCAAGGAAGCTGAGTGCGAGTGCCTGATCGCCCCGGCGAGCCAGGTTGATTACAAATTTGTCTCCGGTACCTCTGGAAAGAGCCTCCCGGGCGCGATCAAAGCCTACCTCCCGTCGGACCATTCGTCTTATGACGCGGGCGAGACGGTCACGGCCATCGATCCCGAGGAGAAGGTTTACGAGGACAGCGACCACGACGGTTACTGGACGTTCACCGGTTGGGACAAGAACTCCGCCGTGGTGGACGGCACGGGCAAGAAGATTACCTTCACCGGTACGTGGAAGTTCACCCAGTACAGCAAGTACCAGGTTAAGTACGTAGACGCAGCCGGCAAAGAGCTACTCACCGCCGATCCGTTCTCCGGGGCGAAGGTTGGCGACAAAGTTAAGGTGGTCTCCGTTATCCCGGAGTCTCCCATCGAGGGTTACTCGTACATCACACCGCCTTCCATCGAGGGTTACTCGTACAGCACGTCCGACCCCGAGGAGCTGGAGATCGGCACGGTCGATTCCGAGAACGTCATCACGCTCATTTATAAGAAGGTTGGCCTGAAGCTCGACGCCAACGGCTACTCCGGCACCTATGACGGCGCCTCTCACAAGGGCACCGTTACCGTGAACGATACCGTTGACACTACCATCGAATACAGCACCGATGGCGGCAAGACCTGGAGTACGGACGCCCCGACCATCACCGACGTTGAGCGCGCTGATGACGGCACGGTCTCCAAGATCCACGTGACGGTTCGCGCCTATAACCCCAACTACACGTGCGACTCTGTCGAGAAGGCCCTAACAAAGGAATACGACCTTGAGGTTCTGCCGCGTACCATTACGGTGAAGGCCGAGGATGAGCGTGTCTACAATGGTGGGGATCAGACCCTCACCATCACGGCCACCAACGCCGTGGCCCCTACCGATACGACCGGTCTGGTGAGTGGCGAGGCGTTGAGTCTTGATGGCGCCACCGTTACCGGTTGCTTCGTGGGCGAGTACACCAATGTTGCCACCTACACGTGGAGCGTTGCCAAGGGCGACGAGGCCAAGACCGACTCCACCGGTAACTACACGATCTCTGTGACCGGCAAGCTGACCATCACGGCTCAGTCGATCAACAAGGACGATAAGTCCTACACCGGCGCCACCGTGAGCGATCCCACCGATAGCGTGTACAGCGGCACCAAGCACAAGTGGGTCCCGACGGTCACGAGCGCCGAGCACACGACTCTGACCGAGGGCGCCGACTACGACGTGACCTATAAGCGCGGCGAGGATGTGACCACCGACTTTACGAACGTCGGCACCATCACCGTCATCATCACCGCCAAGGGCCGCTACACCGGTACCGTGACCAAGACCTACAAGATCACGAAGGCTCCGGTGAAGGTCACCACTCTGAGCGCTACCAAGGCCTACAACGGCGAGCCGCTCACCATGACCGAGGGCACGGCCATTACGGATCTTCAGAATGGTGAGACTGCGACCGTCAAGGCGACCGGTACGCAGACCGAGGTCGGTTCTTCCGAGAACAGCTATAAGATCGAGTGGGGTACCGCGCAGGAGTCCAACTACTACGTGCAGTCGGAGAACCTGGGCACCCTGACGGTTAAGCCGCAGTCCATCGATCCTGGCACCGACCCTGCCGATCCCGACAAGCGCTACGACGGCGCTACGGTTAACAGCCCGAGTGGCTCCACCTACGATGCCGGCGCTCATAAGTGGGAGCCGGAGGTCAAGAATGGCAACGATGTCGTGCTCGAGAAGGGTACCGACTACACCGTTGTGTACAAGCGCGACGGCAAGGAGACCACCGACTTCACCAACGCCGGCACCATCACGGTCGAGATCACGGGCAAGGGCAGCTATGCCGGCACGGTCGAGCGCGAGTACAAGATCACGCCCGCCTCGCTGACGGTCACAACGGCCGATGCCAGCAAGACCTATGACGGCGAGCCCCTTACCAAGGCAGACGGCGCCACTATCACGGGTCTCGTGAACGGCGAGACGGCCAAGATTGTGGGCACCGGCACCATCACCGAGGTTGGCAGCACGTCCAATACCTACAAGATCACGTGGGCAGCCGAGGGCAATGATTATACCGCCAAGCAGGGCAACTACCAGATCACCGGCGAGACTCTCGGTCAGCTGACCATCACCGAGTCTGACGAGGAGATCGTGGTTACCACTACGGGTGGCACCTTCACGTACGACGGCCAGGCCCATGGCGCTACCGTCAGCGTCGGCACCCTGCCCAAGGGCTACACCGTTCAGAGTGCAACCTCTGATGCCACGGCAACCGACGTTACCACCACCGACGTCAAGGCCACGGTCAACGACCTCGTTATCGTCAATGCCTCCGGCAAGGACGTGACCAAGAGCCTGAATATCAAGAAGGTCGACGGCACGATCAAGATCACGCCGGCCCCGCTGACTATCACCACCTATGGCAACAGCAAGACCTACGACGGCACCGCCCTCACCGAGAGCGGCAAGATCGATGGTTTGGTGAACAACGAGTCCGCGGAGCTTGTGACCACCGGCTCGCAGACCGAGGTTGGCCAGAGCGACAACACGTATACGATCAACTGGAACGACACCGCCAAGCAGGACAACTACGAGGTTACGACCGAGCACATCGGCAAGCTCACGGTTACCCCCATCCAGGTGAGCCTGATCGTGGTGCCCAAGAGCGTCTCCAAGACTTACGACGGCACGCCGCTGACGGGCTCCGAGGCCAATGTCTACGGCACCCTGCCCGAGGGCTACACCTACGAGTACACGCTCAAGGGTTCCCAGACCAACGCTGGCTGGAGCTACGTTGAGGTCGATACCTTCAAGATTCTCGACAGCAAGAAGAATGACGTTACTAGCCGGTTCACTGGTTACAACACTGAGGCCAAGGGCACGCTGACGGTTAACAAGCGCAAGGTGACCCTGACGTCTGAATCTGGTAGCAAGAATTACGACGGCAAGAAGATCTCGCGCCACGGCGTTGAGGTCTCGGGCGACGGCTTTGCCACAGGCGAGGGCGTCAGCGAGAACTACACCTTCTATGACGACGACTTCATCGTGCCTGGTCAGTACACGAACATCTTTGATTACCAGCTCAAGACCGGTACCGATGCCAACAACTACGAGATCACCAAGATCCCCGGCACGCTGACCATCAACAAGAAGAATGCCAAGGGCAACATCGAGCTGACGACGAGCAACCTGACCAAGACCTACGACGGCACCTCCTACAACGCACCGACCGCCACGGCGACGGTTCCCTACGGCAACACTGCCGTGATCGAGTACTCCGTCGACAACGAGAAGTGGGTTACCGACCCCGCCAAGATTAGCGTCAAGGACGTCGCCGATTCCAAGACCGTGTACGTCCGTGCTTCTAACCTGTACTTCGAGGGCTACGTCACCGGCACCGAGACCCTGACCATCAACAAGCGTGAGGTCACGGTCACCTCTGCCAATGCGACCAAGGTCTACGACGGCACGGCCCTCACCAAGCACGACGCCAGCGTGAGCCCTGCAACTGGTCTTGTTACCGGCGAGACGCTGGCGTACAGTTTCACCGGCTCGCGCACCGAGGTCGGTAGCGAGGCCCACAACAACACCTTCACGGTCGACTGGGCCAAGTCCACGGCCGCCGAGGGTAACTACACGGTGACCTGTGTGCCTGGCACGCTGACGGTGACCGCGCAGTCCATCAATCCGGAAGATTCTGACAGCTATAAGAATGTCACGGTCGACTCCCCGAGCGACACCACTTACAACGGTGAAGAGCACAAGTGGGTCCCGACGGTGAAGGCCGCCGACGGTAAGACGCTTCTTGAGATAGACAAGGACTACACCGTTACCTATAAGCGTTCCTACAACGTGACGGAAGACTTTACCAACGCCGGTTACATCACGGTCGTCATTACCGGTAAGAACAACTACTCCGGTACTGTAGAGCGCACCTACGAGATCAAGAAGCGTGAGATTACCATCACGTCTGCAAACGGCGACTTTGTCTACAACGGCACGTCCCAGAAGATGGAGAAAGCCGACGTTACGAGCGGCGAGTTCGTCGAGGGCCAGGGCGTTGAGTCCTACACCTACACCAAGTCCGTGAAGAACGTCGGTGATAAGGCGGATAACGAGTTCACCTACGTGCTGAACGACAAGACGAGCGCCGATAACTACGAGATCACGAAGGTCCATGGCAAGTTGACGGTTCGCAAGAGCGAAGAGTCCATCGTCGTGACGCTCAATGATTACACGGGTGTCTATGACGGCCAGGAGCACAAGGCCACGTCGAACGTCGCCGGCAAGCTGCCCGATGGCTTCACGACCAAGGTTGTGAGCAATGCTGCCATCACCAATGTGGGCGAGACCACGGCCAAGATTGACTCCTTCTTCATCTATGATACGGATGGCAAGGACGTTACTGACCAGTTCAAAGACATCACCACCACTGACACCGCGACCCTCAAGGTGACGAAGCGTAAGGTCACGGTCACTTCTGCCGACGCGACCAAGGTCTACGACGGCACCGAGCTTACCAATCACGAGGCGAGCGTCACTTCGCTTACCCGTCTTGTTGAAGGCGAGACACTGGCGTACAGCTTCACCGGCTCGCAGACTGAAGTCGGCGGCGAGGTTGGCAACAACACCTTCACGGTCGACTGGAAGAAATCCACAGCTCTCGAGGGCAACTACACCGTTGAGTGCGTCGCCGGCACCCTGACGGTCACGCCGCAGTCCATTGACCCGGGCACCGATCCCGAGAACCCCGACAAGGCTTACAAGGGCGTTGAGATCAACAGCCCGAGCGACTCCACCTACGATGCCAAGGCTCATAAGTGGGCCCCGACGGTGACCGATGCCGAGGGCAACAAGCTCACGGCGGATACTGACTACACCGTTACTTACAAGCGCAATGGTGTGGGGACCACCGACTTTACCAACGTCGGCACCATCACGGTTGTCATTAGTGGTAAGGGCAATTACTCCGGTGAGGTTACGCGCACCTACAAGATCACTCCTGCCGCCGTGACGCTGAAGTCCAATACCCGCGTGTTCGTCTACAACGGTAGCGATCAGGGTGACAACGAGGTCAACGGTGACGGCGCCTTCAGCCTCTTCAAGAACCAGACAACTCTCCTTGCCGCGACCGGCACGGTGCGCAACGTGGGCGACACCGCGGTGAACACCATCAAGTACACCATGGCCGCCGGCTTTGATGCCAGCAACTACAGCATCACGCTGGACGAGGGCAACCTCTCCGTTACGGCCAAGAGCATCGAGACTGGCGACGACATTGATGTCTCCAAGCTTGAGAACCTGGTCTATACCGGTCTGAGCCAGGAGCAGAAGCCTGACGTGACCGACGGCAACACAGCGCTCGTCGAGGACAAGGACTATGACGTGACCTTCTCCGAGGACACCGTCAACGTCGGCACGGTGACCGTCACCGTTACCGGCAAGGGCAACTACACCGGGAAGGTTGAGCGCACCTACCAGATCACGCCGGCTCCGCTGACCGTGACCACCGAGGGTGCTACCAAGGTTTACGACGGTACGCCGCTTACCAACGAGAACGGCTCCATCGAGGGTCTTGTGAACGGCGAGCTGGCGACGGTCGTGACCAACGGCAGCCAGACCAAGGTCGGTACGAGCCAGAACGGCTACACCATCGATTGGGACACCGCGGCCGAGAGCAACTACAAGATCGTCTCCGACAAACTGGGCGACCTGACGGTCACGCCGCAGTCCATTGACCCGGGCACCGATCCCGAGAACCCCGACCCGGCCTACAAGGGCGTTGAGATCAACGACGCGAGCGACTCCGTCTACGACGGCACCGAGCACAAGTGGATCCCAGTCGTGAAGGACGCCGACGGCAACGAGCTTGTTGAGGGCACCGACTACGATGTTGCCTACGACACGTCCGATTTCGTCAACAGCGGTACCATTACCGTCACCATTACGGGTAAGGGCGAGTACACCGGCACCGTGACCAAGACCTACCGCATCACCCCTGCGGCACTGCACGTGGTCACCGCCAGTGCGTCCAAGACTTACGACGGCTCCGCGCTCACCAGCACGACCGTCACGGTGACTGGCCTGGTCAAGGGCGACGAGATCGTCGTTACCGCAACCGGTGCTCAGACTCAGGTCGGCAGCTCTAAGAACACCTATTCCATCGACTGGCAGCAGGTGAGCAAGGACAATTACACGCTTACCGACGAGCTCGGTACCCTGACCGTGACTGCGGCGCCCGCACCGGCACCCGACGACGGCGGTAACACCCCGACGACGCCGACCACCCCGTCCAACAACAACGGCGGCAACATCATCGATACCATCGTGGATGGCATGGATGACGCGTATCGCACCATCACGGGCGATACTGAGGACGACGCGAAGAAGGACGAGGAGAAGATTACCGACGACGAGACCCCGTTGGCCAACCTCGATAAGAAGAGGGATGTCTGCTGGGCCCACTGGTACATGCTCGTCTGCGCTCTTGCCACGGTTGTCTACGGCATCTTCGTCGGCATGCGCCGCACCAAGCACACCCGTCGCCTCGAGGATGATCTGAACGACATCCTCAACAACGACGAGTCTAAGAACTAGAAGGAGGTTAGAGCCATGAAGAAGAGCAACTACCTGGTCCTTGCCGTATCGGCTTTGGTCTCCGTCTTTCTGCTGTACATCTGGTACGCCTACGGGTTCAACAAGATCGACAACCCGCTCGACCTTGTGATCTCTATCATCTGGTGGCTGCTGATTGTGGCGCTGGTGGTGCTGATCAACCGCTGGGAGGCCAAGCGTCAGCGCGCTATCCGCACCGTGTATCTGGCTCCTGCGGCACTTTATAACAGCGAGGTCGGTGTGCGTCAGCTTGACGCCGCCGCCCCCGCCGACGCCGCCGAGGCCGTGCTGCGCGGCCTGGAGTACGGCTTTGGCACCAAGGACGCGCCTGCGCGCGATAAGTTCGATTACCGCTACGTGGTCAAGACCGAGACCTATAAGCCTGCTGCCAGCGGCTCCAGCAACGCTGAGCCTACCTGGCAGGGCAGCCTTGTCACCATCGATCGCGTGAACGGCAATACGGAGAAGTCCTTCTCTAGCAAGAAGGAGCTTGTGGCACTGCTTGCATAACGGTGTGAGCGCCGGTTACAGAGCTTGCTAAACAAGGCGGCTTCCAGCGTTTGAGCTGGGAGCCGCCTTTGCGTTACGAGGCTTGTGGCTGAGGGTGTCTGATCGGGTGAGCCGTTTGCCTGAACAAAGGGGCGTCGACCTGCGCCGATGCCCCTAAACCAGACACACATTTTGTCCTATAAGCCTTATTGGGATTGGCCGGGCATCATATGCGTGCCGGATAACGGTTGAGTTTGAAGTCCCTTTAAGCTGGAGTCGAGGCGGATTTGGCGGATGCGGGAAGGGGCCACCCTGGAGGCTCGCTTGCTGAACCCGTTCAGCTCCTGCCTGCGTATTGGAGCTCTGTGAAAACCCCGGTAACGCCTCCTAGAAACTCCCCTTAGAAGTCGTCCGGGGAGAGGGTCTGCACGAACCGGTTGAACTTCTCCCGCTCGGCCTGCTCGTCAGAATCGGTCTGGTAAGACGTGGAGCCGGCGCGGTTCATGACGTCGTCCTCTACATAGACCGGGGCGTTGACGCGTACGGCCAGGGAGAGGGCGTCGCTCGGGCGGGCATCCACCGAGACCTCGTCCGCGCCCTCGCGACGCAGGACAACGCTGGCGAAGAACAGATCGCCGTCAACGCGGTTGATCTCGACGCGCTCGATCTTGGCATCGAGCTTTTTGATGATGCTGACGGTCATGTCGGCCGTGATGGGACGCTCGTCGCTGCCGTGAATGCCGCGGCTCAGTGCTGCGGCCTCAAAGTTGCCCGTCTGGATGGAAAGCGCGCGCAGGGGAACGTCGGAACTGTCGGACGCGGCGCGCTCGCGCAGGACGATGACAGACGGAATCGGACCGGCGGCCATAATAATGGTTTCGATATCGACGCGGATCATTATGGCACCTCCTTGGGTAGTCGTTGCAATGCTATGCGGTGCGAATCGGATAGTAATAGTACCCAAAATGCCACGAGCAGACGTGAGAATCAGCGCGATTCCGCGGGCGGAAACTTTTTTCAAAAAAGTCGTTGACTTTGAAATTGCGTCTGGGCTATTATAACCAAGCGCGATGGACCTGTAGCTCAGTTGGTTAGAGCGTCCGGCTGATAACCGGGAGGT
>CAVEPV010000008.1:0-48247 GCA_963617695.1 Bacteroidaceae bacterium | reverse complement strand
GTTGATGGCCTGGCCCATGGTGTAGAGCACCACGGCCGTCTCGCCGATGGCGCGGCCGATGGCAAGCACGATGCCCGTGGCGATACGACCAAAGGCGGAAGGAAGCACGATACGGCTCACGACCTGCCACTTGGTGGCACCCAGACCGTAGGCGCCCCAACGGATGTAGCGCGGAACGGCGCGGATGGCCTCCTCGGTGGTGCGCATGACGATCGGCAGCATGAGCAGCGCGAGCGCCATGGCGGCAGAGATCATCGAGAGGCCCAGACCCATGGCCTCGACGAACAGCGCGTAGCCAAACAAGCCCATAACGATCGAGGGCACCGAGGCCAGGGTATCGGCCGCGTAGCGAATCACGTTGACGAGCTTGCCCTGCTTGGCGTACTCAGCCAGATAGACCGCGGCGAGCACGGCGATGGGCGTGCAGATGAGCATGGCGAGCGCCGTGACGTAGATCGTAGAGACGATGGTAGGCCAGATGCCGCCCTCGGCGTTCACGCCCTCGGGCCAGCCAAAGATGAAGTCGAGCGAGATGTGCGGAAGGCCGTTGATGACCACGTAGGCGATGATGGCTACGAGCACAAGCGTGGTGATGTAGGCAGCGGCGCGGAACACGCCGAGCATGATCTTGTTTGAGGTGTCCTTGGAGATGCGGCCCGTCTTGCCGTTGGCCAGCGCGCGCTTGATGCGCTCACGCGACGAGACCTCCTGGGAGGTGCTTTGCGAATCGGCCATGCCCTACCCCCTCTTCTTCTTGGAAAGCAGGCGGACGATACCCACGAGCGCCGCGGAGATGATGAACAGGACCACGCCCATGCCGAACAGAGCGGAGCGATGCAGACCCGAGGAGTAGCTCATGTCGAGCGCGATCTGGCTCGTGAGCGTTGAGATGGGGCTCGCGATGGAGGCCGGAATGACCGGCGCGTTGCCCACAACCATGAGCACGGCCATGGTCTCACCGATGGCGCGGCCCATACCAAGAACGATAGCGTCAACGATGCCGAGCTTGGCCGCCGGGATAACGACCTTATAGATGGTCTGCCACTTGGTGGCGCCCATAGCGTAGCTGGCCTCGCGGATGCCCATGGGAATCGAGTTCAGCGCGTCCATAGAGAGCGTGGTGATGGTGGGCACGATCATGATCGCAAGCACGAACCACGCGGTAAGGGCGCCAAAGCCCAGGCCACCAGAAATCTGCGCCACAAACGGACGAATGATCACCATGCCAAAGAAGCCGTAGATGATCGAGGGGATGCCGGCCAGCAGGTCAACAGCCGGGCTGATGATCTTGCAGACGCGCGCGCTCGCGATCTCTACCAAATAAACCGCGGTTCCAACGCCAAGGGGCACGCCCATAACAAGCGCACCGATGGTGACCAGGCCCGAGCCGGCAAGCAGCGACAGGATGCCGTACTCGCCCTCACTGGGCGCCCAGGTAAGGCTAAAGAAGTTCGCCAGCCCGATATCCGTAAAGACGGGAAGCGCGCTGTACGTGGTGAACACAAAGATCAAGATGACCGTGACGACGGCTAGAAAGGCGCAGGCGAAAAAGAGATACTGCAGCGCCTTTTCCTTTACATATGTGCTGTGCGAGACGAGCGCAAGCTCGCGTTTAGGCGCAGCCGTTTTGACGGCGCTGTCTTGAGACTCACTCATGCGCTCACTCCCCTTCCGAATCATCGTTCGTCACCGGGATAAAGCCGGCGTCGCGCACGATTTGTTCCATGTCGTCAGAGACAACGTAGTCGATATACTCTTGCGCCTCGGCACTCGGCGTGCCCTTGACGTAGAAATACAGGTCGCGAGAGATGGGATAACCGCCGCTGGCGATAGTCTTCTCAGCAGGCTCCACGTGGTTCACGTTGATGGCGCGCACCTCGGTCTCGGCGTACTTGGACTCAACAAAACCCAGCGAGATGTAGCCAATCGCTCCAAGGCTGCGGCTCACGACATCGCGCACCTGGCCGGTACCAGAGAGCACGGCGGCGCTACGGTCGAATGAGGCTCCGTCCATGACGATGGTCTTGAAGGCCTCGCGCGTGCCAGAGGCCTCGTCGCGGTTTACAAGCTGAATCTTCAGGTCGTCACCGCCCACCTCGCTCCAGTTGGTGATCTTGCCGGAGTAGATGTCGCGCAGCTGCTCGGTGGAGAGGTTCTGGACGGGGTTCTCGGTGTTCACGATCACGGCGATACCGTCGTGCGCGATCACGATCTCAGTGAGGCCCAGGTCCTGCTCGTCGCTGTTGAGCTGGCGCGAAGAGCTGGCGATGTCTGCCGTACCGTTAGAGACAGCCTCGATGCCCGCAGAGGAGCCAAGGCCGCTCACGAGAACCGACACACCGGTCTTTTCGCCAAATGCCTCGGCGGCAGATTCGGCGATGGGCAGGCAGGTGGTGGAGCCGGCCACGGTGATTTGCTTGGAGGAAGATGACGCGCCCTGGCATCCGGTCAAGGGGATGAGCATCAGAAGCGCCGCGCCCGAAAGAAAGGAACGGCGGGTCAGCGCATGACCGCCACGGCCGCATGACGGCCGCACGTTCCCTGCTCCCGACGATACGAGTAGAACCTCTCGTTGAGGCTCAGAGTCGAGAGACGAGTATCGTGAATTCCGCACAGAGGAACTCCCATTTCTTCAAGGGACTGTGTAATCGCACACGCAAGGTCGAGCTTGCGTGTTTCAGACTCATTAATGCTATCAAATTGTAAAGCGAATGTATGCAGCAAATCAGCCGAGACCTCGTATTCGTCTCCAAGAATATGGGGGCCGATGTAGGCCTGAATATCGGTGGCCGCGCATCCCGTCTGGTCGATGAGTACACGGGCGGCCTTGGCAGCGATCCTGGCGTAGGTGCCGCGCCAACCGGAGTGAACAACGGCAAAGCCGCGCGGGCAGACCAAAATCACGGGCACGCAGTCGGCAAAGCACAAAAGGACGGGCACGTGGGGCACGGTGCAGACGATCGCGTCGGCTCCCTCGGCGATTGTCTTGCGCAGGGCGGCAAGCTCAGAGGAGTCGGAGCTGCTCACCACGGCAACATGGTCCCCGTGCACCTGGTTGGGCACCAAAAGATTGTCGAGGTGATCTTCTGCACCGAGCGCGGCCAAGACACGGCGACGGTTCTCGGCCACAGCCGCAGGGTCATCCCCTACGTGCGAGCCTAGGTTGAGCGAAGAGAACGGGACGGCCGAAACACCGCCCGTGCGCTCGGTAAAGGCAAAGTCCACATCGCCTAGGCTCGAGCCCACCAGGGTCACTCCGTTATGCGTCGTGCGCGCAAGGTCTAAAGCGTGTCCGGACGTCATGGCATACTCCTCGCAACGGTAAAAAGAAGGCACGGACACCAAAGTATCCGTGCCTCTCATGGCGTGTGATCGGCGCCCGTGGGCGCTGAGGGCTGACTAGAAGTTGCCGCGCTTCAGGAAGTCGGGCAGCTCGAACTGGTCGTTGCCAAAGTTGGGAACCTCGGTGCCACCGATGTTGCGGGTAGCAGAGGCAGGCTTGCTCGAGGTGGAAGCGTGGGACGGAGCGGAGTCGCCCGCCTTGGCCTGCTGGGCCTGCGCGAAGAGCTGATCCTGACGGTTGACGTTCGCATCGGAGAAGCCAGTGGCGATGACGGTGATGCGCACCTGGTCGCCCAAGGACTCGTCCACGACGGTACCGAAGATGATGTTGGCCTCGGGGTCAACAGCGTTGGCGACAAGGTCGGCGGCGTCATTGATCTCCTGGATGCCCAGGTCCTTGGAACCGGCGATGGAAAGAAGGACGCGGGTGGCGCCATCGATCGAGCTCTCGAGCAGGCGGCTGGAGATAGCCTGCTGGGCAGCATCGACCGCGCGGGTGTCGCCAGAAGCGGTGCCGATGCCCATCATGGCGGTGCCGGCCTGCTTCATGATGGTCTTAACGTCGGCGAAGTCGAGGTTGATGATGCCCGGGACGGTGATGAGGTCCGTGATGCCCTGGGTGCCCTGGGAAAGGACGCCATCGGCCGTGGCGAAGGCCTCGAGCATGGTGGTCTTCTTCTCGGCGATATCAAGCAGCTTGTCGTTGGGGATGACGATCATGGTGTCGACGCAATCGGAGAGCGTCTTGATGCCGTCCTCGGCGGAAGCCTTGCGCTTGCGGCCCTCGAAGGTGAAGGGCTTGGTAACGACGGCGACAGTCAGAGCGCCGACCTCGTTCATAGCGATATCGGCAACGATGGGTGCAGCGCCGGTACCGGTGCCACCGCCCTCGCCGCAGGTGATGAAGACCATGTCTGCACCGGCGAGCGCCTCGGAGATGTCATCACGAGACTCGTCAGCTGCCTTGCGGCCGACCTCGGGGTTCGCGCCAGCGCCGAGACCACGGGTCAGGTCGGTGCCAATGTGAACCTTAATGTCGGCGTCGGAAATGGCGAGCGCCTGGGCGTCCGTGTTGATGGCGACGAACTCGACACCGCGGATGCCCTCCTCGATCATGCGGTTGACGGCATTGGTGCCGCCGCCGCCCACGCCGACCACCTTGATGACGGCAAGATAGTTGTTGATCTCGTTCTCGTGCATGTGTCGGTCCTCCGAACGGTGGTAAGGCGCTTTTCAGCTACATGATGTTAACCCTCAAGTAGACATTAAATGTCGAGGTAAACCATCGTATGTTTGCATATAGTCGCACAATTAGTCAAACGGGTGTGAACAAAAAATTGAAATTTCGCAGGTAGCGTACAAAACCGTTTACCGGCCCGGCTCTCAACCAGCGGCTCTGCTGCTACAACTGGGCCGCACGGTAGGTGTAGGCATCCGGCGTGCGCACGTTGATGTAGGTAACGTCAGACTGCTTGTTAAGCAGCTCGGTGACCACGCGTTCCTTCTTTTCGATGTCCTCGGCATCGCCCAGCGCAACCTCGACCCCGTTCGCAAGATGGCAGGCGGCCGCTTGCACGGAAGGCAGCGAGAAGCTCTTGATCTGCGCCAGGAACTCCGACGAGAAGCCGTTGACGTACTTAAGCCCCACAAGAAGCGCCTCGGTAGTGACTGAGTTGCCGCTAGAAGGAGAGACATCGGTGCCCACGTTGAGGAAGAGCGACGCGCCCATTCTCTCGGCCACCGCGCGGGCCGCCTCTTCACCGGAAAGCAGCGTGTAGCCGTCGGCGGTCTGGACCTGTGTGTCCTGCGCATCGGCGGAATCGGTCGACGAGTCGGTGGTGTCATCGGAAGCGTCGCTGCCATCGGATGAATCCGACGCATCCGAGCTGGCGGAGTCTGCAGAGTCATCGGTACTCGAGGAGTCCTGCACGGCAGACATGCCCGTCGCGTCGACCACGTTGCCGTCCGTATCGATCGCCACAGAAAGCGAGACGGGGGCAATCCACGTGCCGTCATCGCTCACAGCCCAGGCGACATCGTCGGCGGCGATGTAGACAATGGCTGCCACCGTTCGCTCGGTAGGCGTGATGATGAGCGTATGGGGGAACTGGCGCTGAATGTCCACGCCCTTCACCCATGGGCTCTTCTTAAGGTCTTGGATAATCTCATCGTCGCTCACATTGAACAGCGTCACGTTGTCCGGCAGCTCAATCAGGCGCTGCGCGGTCTCCTGCGAGATATGCTCGCTGCCGTTGATCTGAATGTCGGTTGCGGCGAACAGCTCCGAGCTGAACAGAATGCTGTAGACAATAAAGCCCACGACGCCCAAGAGGACAACCGCAAGGACGATGCGCGCGGGCCAGCCCGAAAGGCTCGGCAGGCTGATGCGACGGCGCGGACGAGATGCCGCCCGATCGCGGCTGCGGTCGCGGCCGGTTCGCTGCGGCTGCGGTCTGCGCGACGGTGGAACAGAAGACGCCCCTACCCTGCTACGGGAGGCCGCAGAAGCCCCGGAGGCGTAACCATGGGGCATCGGTCGGCGCGCATCGGAGGCGTTGTAGCGACGCATAGAGACGTTGCCGCGCTTGGCGAG
The DNA here is from genome assembly GCA_963617695.1 of Bacteroidaceae bacterium. Classification (GTDB taxonomy): domain Bacteria; phylum Actinomycetota; class Coriobacteriia; order Coriobacteriales; family Coriobacteriaceae; genus Collinsella. Next base: position 42,312 of record CAVEPV010000008.1, on the reverse strand, counting down.
ATTCGCCCGACCGGAGGTCCTGGGGCGCGAGGTCGGCACAGAGGCACGATAGCGACCCGTGCCTGAGGACGGGCGCGAGGCAGGACGAGACGACGCGTGCGAAACGCGGCTCAGCGAGGTATTTGAATTGGAACGGGTGGCGCGACCTTGCGCGTGCGAAGAGGAACGGCGATACGTCGGCTTCCCGCTAGAAGCCGAGGAATTTGACTTCCGGCTGAAGCTCGACGCCATACGTTTCCTTTACCTTTGCGTGCACGTGTTGAATGACGGAAAGGACGTCTTGCGCGCTCGCCTTTCCGTTGTTGACAATAAAGTTAGCGTGAACGGGCGAGACTTCTGCCCCACCGATGGAAAAACCCTTCAATCCACAGTCATCGACCATAGCGCCCACACTTCTCTCGGGCGGGTTTTTGAACACCGAGCCGCATGACGCCTTGCCAACAGGCTGCGTGTGCTTGCGGCGCGAGAGGTAGCGCTCCATGCGCGCACGGATGTCTTCTTTCTTGCCGGGCTCGAGCTTGAGCGTGGCCTCGAGGATGATCTCGTAGGCCGGCAGGCCGCACATGCGATAACCCCAGGCCACATCGTCATGGTCGTAGTAGTGCATCCCCTCGCCCGGGCAGTAGGTGACCACCGACTCGACCACAGCGTCGATCGACTCGCTACGCGTACCGGCGTTCATGGAGACGGCACCGCCGAACGTCCCCGGGATGCCGACGGCAAACTCAAGACCCGACAGGCCCTTCGAGGCCATGTCGTTCAGCAGACGCGAGAGCACCGTGGCCGCGCCGACGGTGACATGGCAGCCGTCCTCGGCAATCACCGTGCGCTGGAACTCGCGCCCCAGCACCACGACGGCGCCGTTATAGCCCTTGTCCGACACCAGCAGGTTGGAGCCGCGACCGATCAGCACCCAAGGCACCGATTCGCGCCTGAGCGTCTCGATGCAACGGCGAAGACCGTGGTAGCTATGGCAGGTGACATACAACGCCGCCGGGCCGCCCACACGATACGTGGTGTGGCGGCTCATGCGCTCGCCCTCGATCAGGTCGATATCGGCGGCGCCCGAAAGGGCCATGACGGCGTTGAACATACCCATAGCTACTCGTTGCTCCCGCAGACCTCGGCAGCGTGCTCGAGGTAGTCAGGGCCGACGGTGGTCACGTCGCCGGCGCCCATGGTGATGAGCAGGTCGCCCGAGCAGGCGTTAGCATCGATCAGCTCCATGAGCTTGGCGCGGTCCGCAGCGTAGTAAACAGGCTTGTCGGGATGGCGCTCCGCGATCAGGTCGGCGAGCATCTTGGAGGTAACGCCCGGGATCGGCATCTCGCCGGCCGAGAACACATCGATCAGGATGACCACGTCGGCCGCGGCAAAGGCGTCGGCGAAGTCGCTCGCCAGCGCCTGGAGGCGCGAATAGCGGTGCGGCTGGAACACAACGGTGACCTTGCCAAAGTCGAGGGTCTTGGCGGCCTCGAGCGTTGCCTTGATCTCGGTGGGATGGTGGCCGTAGTCGTCCACCAGGCAGACGCCGTTGACGTCGCCCACGTGCGTAAAGCGACGACGCACGCCATCGAAGCTCGAGAGCGCGGTGGCCGCAGCCTCAACATCCAGATCGAGCACCGAGGCCACGATCAGGGAAGCGCAGGCGTTAAGCATGTTGTGCGTGCCGGGGTTGTTCTTGATGGAGACGTGGTGCTCAGCACCCTTGATGGTGGCCGTGAAGCTGCCACCCAGCGCATGGCGGCTGGCATCGGGCACGACCACAACGTCGTTCTCGGCTGAGAAGCCGTAGGAGATCACTTTACGGCTGCTGCGGTGGGCAAGCTCCACCAGACGCGGGGCGTCGCCGCACACAATGACGGTACCGTCCTCGCCCACCAAGCTCATGAACTTAACAAAGGTGTCCTCGATCTCTTCGAGCGAGGAGTAGTGATCGAGATGATCGGCCTCAACGTTGGTAACGACCACAACGTTGGGGTTGAGGTAGAGAAAGGAGCTGTCGGACTCGTCTGCCTCGCAGACAAAGTACTCGCCCTCACCGTTACGGCCGTTGGTGTCGTAACCCTCGACAACGCCGCCGATCAGGAAGCTGGGGTCAAGGCCCATACGGTCGAGCATCGTGGCGCACATGGACGAGGTGGTCGTCTTGCCGTGCGTACCGGCGATAGCGACCGTGGTGTAGCCGTCGCCCAAGGCCGAGAGCATCTTGGCGCGGGGCCACACGGGAACGGAGAGCTCGCGAGCTCGGACAAGCTCGGGGTTCGACTCGGGGATAGCCGTGGAGACGACCACGACGTCGGGCTTGACCTCGTCGATCGTCTTGGCCTCGTGGCCGATGTAGACCTTCACGCCAGCACGCGTGAGCTGACGCGTGTAGCGCGAAGCTTTGAGGTCGGAGCCGGTGACCGTGTAGCCACGCTCGTGCAGCACGAGGGCGATGCCGCTCATGCCCGCGCCGCCGATACCGATGAAGTGTGCTCTCTTGATAGTTGACATGGCTATATAAACTCCTAGCGATGAGCCTGTTTGCAATCAACGAATTCTAGCAGCTGCGCGGCGCTCGCGCTCAGGCGATTCAGCCGGCGGCTTATCTGCGCAAACCCTCTACGGCATCGGCAAGGGCCTGTGCGGCCTTGTCCTGGCCAAGGCCCTGTGCGGCACTACGCATCTTCTGGCGCGCATCGGCATCGGCAAGCAGGCCCAAGAGCGTGGAGGCGAAGTCCTCGCCGTCGATATCTGCATCCGCACAGAGTACCGCAGCACCGGCGTCTACCAGGTAGCGAGCGTTGGTAGTCTGGTGGTCTGCCGTGGCAAAGGGATAGGGCACAAGCACCGAAGGCACGCCCATGGCCGCAATCTCGGCAACGCTCGATGCACCGGAGCGCGACAGGACCAGGTCGGCCGCAGCGAGCATGTCGCCCATGTTGTCGATATAGGGCTGCACACGATAGCGCTTCTGTTCCTCGGGCGTGAGGGCGAGGGCCTCGAGCGTCGACTCAAAGCCATCGGCACCCGTGGAGTGGAGCACAAAGACGTCCGGCTGAGCAAGGATACGCTCTTTGAGCTGCGCCATGCGCTCGTTGAGATGCTTGGCGCCCAGAGAGCCGCCAAAGACGAGCAAAAGGGTTGCGTCCTCGGGCACACCGAGCCCCGCACGGCCGTGAGCGCGATCACCGGCGATAACCGAGCGGCGCACCGGGTTGCCCGTGAGCAGCACACGATCGGAGTCGCCCTTGCCTTCAAACACCGAGCGAGCCGCAGGCACCGAGATGCACACGCGCGAGGCGTGGGCCGCCATCATCTTATTGGCGAGGCCGGGTACGGAGTTCTGCTCGTGGATGATGTAGGGCACGTGCTTGTCCTTGCAGAGCCCCAGCAGGGGCACCTCAACGTAAGCGCCAAAACCCACGGCGGCATCAGGCAGGCCCTGGTCTGCAAAGCGACGGGAGAGCGCTTTCTTGGCAGACCATACGCGACCCATGGCGGTGAGCGCCGTCCAAGGGCGGGAACGGTCGAAGCCCGTGACCTCCACCGGTACCAGCTCAAAGCCCGCGCGGGGAACGAGTGTGCCCTCGAGACGCGCCGGCTGACCATAGAACGTAACCTGGTGCCCGCGGGAACGCAGCTCCTCGGCAAGTGCGAGGGCGGGGTTAATATGGCCAGCGGTACCGCCGGCGGCAATAGCGACAGACATCTTATCGGTCATAGCGCGTCCTTCCAGAAGTAGAGTCACGGCGGCGGGTCTGCGGCCCATCCGCACGCAGTCGGTCGGCAGGGTTGGCGTTCAGGTCGATGCGGCCCCAGCCGCCGCTGTTGGCACCCGTCTCCGTACGACGCGTGCGCGCCGCGCCACGGGTAAGCGGCACCGAGCGACCCTCGCACACGGAAGCATCACGCGGAGCGGGACGGCCAGTCGGCGAACCGCCGTCCATGACGCTAAAGCCCGAGCGGTCAGAGGGAGCTCCCCCACCGCGCACGCGAACGGCGCCGGCGGTGCTGCGGCCCAGATGATCCGAGACGTAATCCTGGTCTCCCATGACAGCGAAATCCTCGCGACGTGCGTCGTAGACGGTGCGCGCGTTGCTCTCCACCGAAACACGGATGATGAGACCCGCGAGAATGAGGCACGAGATCATCGAGGAGCCGCCGTAGCTGATGAACGGCATGGTCTTGCCGGTCATAGGCGTGACGCCCAAGATGCCGAGCGCGTTCACGAGGAACTGCAGGCCGAGCAGAAAGGACGAGCCAGAAGCGATCATGCGGTCGCGCAAATTGGGCGAGTTCCAAGCGATCTTAAAGCCGGCGACCACCAGCGTGGCGAACACGATAAAGAAGATTGTCGTACCAATAAAGCCCAGCTCCTCACCGATGATGGCAAGGATGAAGTCGTTATGTGCCTCGGGCAGGTAGCTGTACTTCATGGTGGAGTTGCCGATGCCGCGTCCGGTAAGGCCGCCGGAGGTGAACGCCATCAGGGCAAGCGTGGCCTGGTAGCCGGTGTTGTACATGTCTGCCCACGGATCCATCGAAGCGGTGAAACGTGCCAAGCGGTACGGAGTCACGACGGACATCAGAAGCAGCGCAAACACCGCAGTGGCAGCAAGAATCAGAACGGTCCTCATGGAGAGTCCCGAAAGGAACATCATGGCAAGCATCGTGAGAGCGATGATGAGCGTTGTGCCCGTGTCCGGCTCGACGAAAATAAAAAGCAGGGTTAAACCGAGCATAACAGCCGTCTTGATCGCAAACGTTACCCGATCGAGCAAGCGGCGCTCATAGTAATCCGAGAGCAAGCGCGCCATGCACACGATGATCACGGGCTTCATGAACTCAGAGGGCTGGAAGGAGAATGAGCCGCTTCCGATCCAGCGTTTGGCGCCGCCCGCGCCGGAACCGATAAACATTACGGCAACGAGCAATGCAAACAATATCGCCCACAAGACCATGGCCCATGAACCCGTCGCCCGCTCCCAGGGAACGATTCGAAACGCGATGATCAACAGGGCAATCGTGCCGAAGCCGACGAACTTGAGCTGATTCACAAAGTAGTGAAGCGCATCGCCGTTCTCTTTAAGGGATTCAACGGCAGAGGCGGAGTAGACCATCAGAAGGCCAAAGGCGACAAGCGCCACCAAGCAGACAATAAAAACGATACGCGGCCCCATGATGCGCGCCGGGACGCCCGCGATCAGCTTCTCGCTCCATTTGGAGTGCTCAGGCACGGCAGAACCGCGCGAACCACGGCGCGATGCGGCTCGCTCGGCGCGACCGGTATCTTGAGTTTGAGTTGCCCCCTGCTCCGCGCGGGGGGGATTGCCCGTTGCCTCCATAGCCGGCCTTAAGCCTCGGAAGAAGACTCACCCGCAGCACGGCGAGCGTCCTCGACATAGTCCTTGAATACGCGGCCACGCTCCTCGTAGCCCGAGAACTCGTCAAACGAGGAACAGGCCGGCGAGAACAGAACCACGTCACCGCTGTTGGCATGCGCAAGCGCGACATCAAGCGCATCGCGCAGATGCTCGGCGGGCAGGATGGTCACAGAGTCGGCACCGGGAGCGGCCGCCAAAGCCGCACTGAAACGCTCGCGTGCCTCGCCAAAGCACACAGTACAGGCAACGTTCTCGCAGACGATGCGAGCAAAGTCCTCCAGCGGGGTGCCCTTGTCATGGCCGCCAAGCAGCAAGATCACACGGTCATCGGGAAACGCCGTGAGGGCCTTCTCCACCGCGTCGGTGTTCGTAGCCTTGGAATCGTTGTACACGCGCACGCCCGCGACCTCGCCCACCGGCTCGATGCGATGCTCAAGGGCGCAGAAGCTGCGCAGCCCGGCACGTACGTCGTCGACCATGGCTCCGCACGCAAGCGCGCAAGCCGCTGCGGCCAGGGCATTGATCACGTTGTGCTCGCCGGCGATATTCAGCTCGTCGATGGCAACGAGGTCGTACTCCTCGCCCGCCAGACGAACCACCAGACGTCCGTTGCGCGCGAAAGCGGCATCGGCGGTCTTTGCATCGTTCAGCGACAAGGAGAGCACGCGGCGCCCCGAGGTGAAGATCTGCTCGGAGTGCGCCATGTTCCCCGCATCGTCCACGTCCACGATGATCAGATCGTCCTCGTCCATGTTCTGGAACAGGCGAATCTTGGCCTGGGCGTAGTTCTCATGGGAGCGGTGCCAGGACAGGTGGTCGTCAGTGATGTTGAGGAGCACGGCCACACGGGGGTGCAGCTCGTGCGTCGTGGCGATCTGATAGCTCGAAAGCTCGGCGGCAAACCACGAGTTCGGCTCGCGGCCGTCGGCCTCGTTGATAGAGGGGTTGCCGATGTTGCCCACGGCGACGCTTGTGATGCCCGCTCCGTTGAGCAAATGGTCCACCAACGAGGTGGTGGTCGTCTTGCCGTTCGTGCCCGTGATGGCGCACCAGTTCTGGGGAGAGAGGCGCCATGCGAACTCAGGCTCGCCCATGATCTCGCGCGAGGCAGCACGGCCGGCCGCGAAGAAGTCGCTGAACTCCGAGATGCCGGGGCTCGTCACGCATACGTCGTAGCTGCCATCAACCTGCTCGGTGCCGTAGATGAAACGCGCACCCTGAGCCTCAAGCTCTCGAGTGCGCTCATTGGGCGAAGAGGAGGCGCCGCCGTACATGGTGACGGACTCGACGCGCTCGCCCAAATGGCGGCAGGCCCAGGTGACAACGTCTAGACCGGAGGAACCCTGGCCTAAAACAAGAAGCGAAAACGTCTGAGGTAGCGGCATGGTTACAATCACTGTCCCAGCTGGAAGAAGAGAGCAAGGCCCAGGGCGCCAAAAGCAGCAGAGATGATCCAGAAACGGATAACCACCTTGGTCTCGGCCCAGCCCTTTTTCTCAAAATGGTGGTGGATAGGGGCCATCAAAAACACGCGCTTATGCGTGAAATGGAAGCTCACAACCTGGATCATGACCGAAAGGGCCTCGGCGATGAACAGGCCGCCGATGATAAGCGAGGATACCTCGGTATTGGTGATCACGCCCATGCAGGCAAACGCCGTGCCGAGCGCCAAGGAACCCGTATCGCCCATGAAGATGCTCGCGGGATAGCAGTTGAACCACAAAAAGCCCAGACAGCCGCCGGCACAGGCCGTACCGAAGATGGCAAGATTGGAGTCGTCGCAGATATAGGCGATAGCAGCCATGATCAGCATGGCGATCATCGAGGTGCCGCCTGCCAGGCCATCGAGGCCGTCGGTGAGGTTTACCGCATTGGAGAAGCCCGCAATGAGCAGCCAGGTGAACAAAACGAACAGCCAGGGCACGGTGATCTTGGTGCCCGCGACCTCAAAGGTGGTGGAAAGCACGCTCAGGTCGATGGCGAAACCACCCGGAAAACGCACCTCGGCGGGCACGCCGCAGAAGTTGACGGCACCCAGGCAGAACAGCACGCAGATCAGCGTGAGGCCGATCATCTTGGCGCGCGGTGTGAGGCCAAGCGAGCGACCGTGCGTGACGGAGGTCACATCGTCGATCAGACCCAAAAGGCCGGTTGCCAGCATGGCTCCCAGCACCAAGAGGAGCTCGGCCGTAATCTTTGCCATAAGCAGGCAGGTGATGGTCACAGCGATCAGGATGACGACGCCACCCATGGTGGGCGTGCCCTGCTTGACCAAATGACGCTTGGGACCGTCGGCGCGCACCTGCTGGCCGATTCCCTCAAAGCGAAGAGCGCGGATCCACAAGGGCATGAGGATCGCCGTGATGACCGCAGCGATACCAAGCGCGAGAAATGCCTGATAAGTGGGGTATGCACTGTTGCCTAGCATGCGCAGACCTCCTCGACAAAGCGGTCGAGGCCCACAAAGCGCGAGCCCTTGACCAACACCAGGTCGTGTTCGCCCAGAGCAGCGCCCATGCGCTCAATCAGCTCTTCAGTGGAGGACAGGGTAACAATCTGGTCGTCCGGCATACCCATGAGGCGTGCAGCCGCGGCCATCTCCTTCGCAGCGTCACCGCCCACGCACACCAAGGTAGAGAGCTTCTTAGCAGCAGCGTAGGCGCCGGTGACTGCGTGGAGGAGCGGGGCGTCCTCGCCCAGCTCGCCCATCTCACCCAGGATGGCAATGCGCGCACCCGAACAGGGCAGCGAGCACAGCAGGTCAAGACCGGCAGCCATGGACTCGGGCGCCGCGTTATAGGAGTCGTCGATGACGCGTGCCCCGCAAGCAGCGCGGCGCACCTCTTGACGGCGGCCGGTGATCTGCAGCGAGCCGAGCGTGCGGTCGATGTCTGCGAGCGACACGCCCAGGCGGTACGCGACCGAGGCGGCGTAGACCACGTTGATAACGGCCTGAGCACCGGGCACGGAGACGTGCGTCTGGAGATGCTCGCCGTCCGGAAACTCAACAGTGAAGTGCGGCATGCCCTCGTCGTCGACCGAAAGGCCGCTCACGCGCACGTCATCGGACTCAGCAGCACCACAGAGCAGCATCTCAACGCCTGCCGGATCAGCGAACTCGTCCACGATGAACGGCGTGAAATCGTCCTCACCATGCAGTACAAGCAGCGGTGTAGCCATATCGGCCGCGGGCTTCATGCCGGCGATGATCTCGGCCTTGGCACGCGCGATGTTCTCGCGGCTGCCCAGCATGCCGATGTGCGAGGTGCCCACCTTGGTGATGATGGCAATGGCCGGCTGCGCGCAGGCGGTGAGACGGGCAATCTCGCCCGTGGCGTTCATGCCCATCTCGAGCACGAGCATCTCCGTGTCGGCCGGAGCCGAGAGGATGGTCAGCGGCATACCGATCAGATTGTTGAAGTTACCGCTCGTCACATGGACGCGATAGCGGCATGCAAGCATCTTTGCCAGCGAGTCCTTGGTGGTGGTCTTACCGATCGAACCGGTCACACCGATAACGGTGGCGCTCAAGCGCGAGCGGTAGTCGTGCGCAAGCGTCAGGAGGAACTCCGTGGGGTCCTTGCAGACAAGCAGGGCGCAGTCGTGCTCGGCAGCCAGGGCCAAAAGCTCGGGCGCAGGCTCAACGGTCAGCACCACGGCAGCGGCGCCGGCCTCGATGGCCGCGGGCGCAAAGGTGTTACCGTCAACGCGCTCACCCGGGAACGCAACGAAGATGGAATCGTTCTCAACACGGCGCGAGTCGATCACGCAACCGCGGCAGATGCGCTTGGTCCCCTCCCCACAAAGGCGCGCTCCGGTGACGCGCTCGAGGTCCTTAACCGCAATCTCTATCATGCATGCTCCTTTATGAGCCGTTATTGCCAAGCGAACATTGTAACGGGACGGCCGTGCGCAGTGGTGCAGGGGGTGTGAACGGTCGCGGCCTCCTAGGACGTAGGCTTGACGCCCAAGGTCGAGAGTGCCTGCGTCATGACGGTCGCGAAAGGGGCCGCCGCCGCGTACGAAAGGTTGGGCGTGCCGTCGAGCGTTACATAGACGAGCACCTGCGGGTCCTTAGTGGGCGCAAAACCCATGAACGAGGCCATGTACATATCCTTTTGATAGCCCCCATCCTCGCTTGCACGCTGGGCCGTGCCCGTCTTGCCCGAGACCTCATAGCCTGCGACCTGGGCGCCCGTACCGGTGCCTTCGTCCACAACGGTCTTCATCATGTCGGCCACCTGGGCGGCCGTCTCCTCGCTCAGAATGCGCTTGTTATTGGCCGTCCAATCCTTCTCCTCGCCCTTGATGGACTTGAGGAAGTGCGGCGTGGTCATCACGCCCTTGTTGGCGATGGCGCTCATTGCGCGCACCATCTCGATCGGCGAGACGGAGAGCGACTGGCCAAACGACATCGCGGCCACGCTCGCGCCGTCGTACTCGTCGCGGCTCTTGACCGAGCCGGTCGATTCGCCCGGAAAGTCCACGCCGCTCTTTTTGCCGATCTGGTACTTCTTGATGTACTTGGCAAAGTTGTCCGCGCCGATCTCTTCCCCCACCAGGATCATGCCGGTGTTGGAGGAACGGCGCAGGATCTCGCGCATCGTCATGGTCATGGCGTAGTCGCGCAAATCCGAGTCATACACATCGTCGTCGCCGGCCTTAACGGTGGCGGGAACGTCGTAGGTGGTATCGGGACCGGCAAGACCAAGCTCAATAGACATGCCGCACACGAACGGCTTGAACACGGAGCCGGGCTCGTAGGCGTCAGTCACGGCGCGCAGGTTCATGTCCTCCGTGCGCGCGGTTGAAAGGTCACTCGGGTCGTACGTGGGGTATGAGCACGCGGCCAGAATCTCACCCGTACGAGGATCGGTCACAAGAATGGAGCCGTAGTTGGCGTTGTACTGTTCGACGGCCTCTTTCAGCGCCTCCTCGGCGCATTGCTGAATGTCGATATCGAGGGTTAGCACCATATCGGTACCATCGGTAGCTGCGACCTTCTGGTAGGCGCCGCCCGCGATATAGGTGCCGTCCGCTGCCTGTTCACGCACGATCGAGCCGTTCTCGCCGGTCAGGGTGTCGTTGTACTGCAGCTCGAGACCCGAGATGCCCACGTGGTCCACGTCCGCCACACCCAGCACCTGCGAGGCCGCGGACTCAAACGGATAGATGCGCTTCATCGCGGGCTCGAGCACGATGCCCGAAAGCCCCTTGGCGCTAAGCGCATCGCCGTCCTCAGTGTCGGCCTTCCACGCGATATAGGTATAGGAGTCGCCGTTGACGGCGTCTTTGCAGGTGTCCTCGTCCGCGCCAAGGACCTCCACGAGCGCGTCCACCACGGCTGACTTATCAGTAACCTGGGAAGGGTTGACCGCAATCTTATAGCAGTCCTCACTCGAAGTGAGGACATTGCCGTTGCGGTCATACAGGGTGCCACGCTTGGCGTAGAGCGTCTTGTTGTACATACGGCGCCAGTACAGCTCGTTCTCGGCACGATCGTCGCCAAAGACCTGATAATGCCCAAGCTTTTGCAGACCCAAACCCATGCCGAGGGCCAAAAGTCCCAGCACCACGTTCCTGCGCGTGACGGACTCCCCAGCAAGACTGCCCTGCCAAGCGCCGCCACGGGAGCCACCGCCATACGAACGCGCGCGCGAACCCAGGCTCGAGCCCGAGTTCGCACTCGAGGCCGTACGCGTGGGGTCGCGGCGCACCACGCCCTCCCGCCTCAGACGGGATGCGGCGTCTCTTCTGTTTTGGTTGCGGTCTTCTGACATCAAGGCCTCAGATAGAACGAGGGTTGCCGGTGCCGTTATTCGGCAGCAGCCGACGCATCGGAGGTCGTGGCTGCCTGATCGGCAGCCGTGCTATCGCTTTGAGTGGAGTCCTGAGCGGAGGCGTCCTCATTCGTAAAGTCGAGCGTCGTACCCTCGCCCTCGGGGGTAACCATGCCGAGCGTGCTCGTGGCGAGCTCGCGAATGCGCGTGTCCGAGCCGTAGGTCGAACGCATAACCTGCAGGTCAGAGCTCTGCTGACGATCGCTCTCAAGAGTGCTCTCGAGATCTGCATTAGCGTTGAGCACGCCCGCGGTAACGCCCGCGAGCGAGATGCGCGCAAAGCCCACCACAAAGATGAGGGCCACGGCCAAAAAGGCGATCTTAGCCACGTGGGCAAACTTGGGGCTCAGCGCCTGGTTGGCCTCGCGGCCAGCACCGGTAACGACATCGAATCGGGGGCGCTCAGCAGGAGCGGCAGTGCGTGCGCGCTCATAGCCGGGATCAATCTGAGGCTGCGCGGCGTACATGTCGTACTCGTACGCGTCATAGTCGTATGCAGCGTTGTCTGCACGATAGGCCATAGCGGCAACCTCCATCCCTTTGCCTCGTTAGCTTCGTTTCAAATACATTTGGGACGGAATCGGCCGAGGCGCGCGCCCGAGTTAGACTCGTTGAGCAACGCGGGTCTTGGCAGACCTCGCCCTCGGGTTGCGCTCAACCTCATCGGCAGAGGCAACCAGGGGTTTGCGGGTAATGACCTTGAGTACCGGAACATGACCGCATACGCACACCGGAATATCCGGCGGGCAGATGCACCCTTGGCTCATATCCTGGAACAGACGCTTGACGATGCGGTCCTCCAGCGAGTGATACGAGATCACGCAGATACGACCGCCGAGGTTCGTCCAGCGAACCGCCGCCTCGAGCCCTTGCTGGAGCACATCGAGCTCATGGTTGACCTCGATGCGAATAGCTTGGAAGCTCTTGCGGGCCGGATGCTTTCCGCCGCGTCGCGCCGCGGCCGGAATGGCCGCTTTGATGACGTCGACGAAATCGATCGTGGTAAGGATCGGATGCTCGTCACGCGTGCGCACAATCTGGCGTGCGATCTGACGAGCGAACTTCTCCTCTCCGTAAACGCGAAGAATCCGGGCGAGGTCGGCTTCGTTGTATGTGTTGATGACCTCAGCTGCGTTTAAGGGATTTTCTCCCGGATTCATACGCATATCGAGTGGGGCGTCCTCGTGATACGAGAAGCCCCTTCCAGGGATATCGAGCTGCGGGCTCGAGACGCCCAGGTCGAACAGGAAGGCGTCCACCCCGGGAACCTCCGCCTCGCACAGAAGGCGATCGAGATCTCCAAAGTTGCCTTTCAGCAGCTTGTGGGGTGTAGAAGGGGCCGTGGAGTCGAGTCGCCGGCCCGCGGCCTCCAATGCCATATCGTCCTGATCGATTCCCAAAAGCAGGCCGTCCTCGCCGATCCGCGCAGCCATCTCAACGGAGTGGCCGGCGCCTCCCAGCGTGCAATCGCAAACGACGGACCCAGCCTTTAGGTCCAGAGAGTCCAGAACCTCTGAGAGCATTACGGGTTCATGCCGGTATTCGGGTGTCAAAGTGCCCTCTCCCATACCTGTCCTTCCAAAAACGTGCACCTCGGCTAGCCGAAGTAATTGAGCATGGCGTCCATGGTCTCGCTGCGCGAGGCCTCGTATGCGTCGCGATCCCAAACCGTAAAGTGATCCTCGTCTCCAACGAGAGTGACCTCACGGTCCAGATGGACCTTGGCGCGAAAGGCCTCGGGCAGACTGATACGGCCAGCGGAGTCTATTTCGAGTGTGGTTGCATAGCCGTTCAGTCCACTGCGCACAAGACGATGGTCCTTACGGGTGGGGTCGTAACCGCCGTCCTTGAGGAACACCGACTCGAGCCATGCCTTGAAGGTGTCTTCGGTAAACACGTACAGGGCATCGACTTCCTTTTCAGGAGCAGGGAGCACGCGCACGCTCTCGGGAAGCTCTTTTTTAAAGGCGGGCGGCAATGACAGACGGCCCTTCGCATCGAGATTTCGATCGTAAGTACCGCTCAGATACATTGCTGCACACCCCCTTAGGCTTACTCGTGGGCGAGTGCGGGAGCCACCCCGCTGTCGACGCTTTCAATCTTATGGTCTCCCCCTTCTTTTAGCAACATTTTTTCCCACTTTCTCCCACACGGCTCCCCACCGCCCCTCAAATGCCTCCCACCGCTCCCATAAGAGGGCTAAAAGCCAAACACAAGATGTTGTGTTGATACGGCAAAACGTCCCAACGTCTCGCCTGCATGGGACGCTTTGACACCAGGGTTGCGAAGTGGGATGAGACTCCCTTCGCAAATTCTATTTGTGATGAAACTGTTTAAACCGCAGGTAGATAGCGGTGTGCAAAATTCCCCCTGCTAGAGGTGCCAATGAGCGTGCCGAGACACTCCGCGCACACGGGGCGACAAACTATATATAGATTGAAAGCGCTTAGAAATACGTCTTCACCGGGTGGGAGCGCGTGGGACTCTTTAACGCAAGGTTACGCGCGGGGATGAGCCGCCAGGTAGACCTCGCGCAGCTGCGTACGGTCGATGTGGGTGTAGATCTGGGTGGTGGAGATGTCCGCATGGCCCAAGATCTCCTGCAGCACGCGCAAGTCGGCGCCGCCGGCAAGCATGTGGGTGGCAAAGGAGTGGCGCAGCGTATGGGGATGCAGACCCTCGATGCCCACCATGCGCCCATAGCGCTCACACACGGCGTGGAGCGTCTGGCGCGAGATGCGCCCGCCGTTCTTGTTCAGGAATACGGCGGGCGATGGCGCCGCGGTGCGCGCATGGGCCGCAAGCTCGGCCCGCGCACCAGAAAGATAATCGCAGAGCGCCGCGTGCGCAGAGCCGCAGATGGGAACCAAGCGCTCCTTTGAGCCCTTGCCGAATACACGCAGGAACTCGTCTTCTAAAAACAGATCAGCGATGTCGAGACCGCACAGTTCGCTCGCGCGCAGGCCGCAGCCGTAGAGCACTTCAAGCATCGTATGGTCGCGCTCCCCTGCCGGCGTTGCGGGAAACTCCTGCTCAAGGAGACGCTGAGCCACATCGATTGAGATGCAGTCCGGCAGGCGCTCCTCTTTTTTGGGAAGCTTCATGCCTGACGTGGGGTGCACCTCGGTAATACCCTCGCGCACCAAGAAGCGATGGAAGCTCTTGACCGCAGACAACGAGCGCTCGATAGAGGCGTCGGCGTACCCCGTCTGGCGGCGCGCGGCCACAAAGTCCTCCACGTCACGGCGCGAGACGGCATCGGGCGCCGTGACACCACGGGCGATAAGATGGCGCAGGTAGGCATCCAGGTCTCGACGATAGGCCTCGACGGTATTGCGCGAGAGATTACGCTCGATGGCCAGATGATTCAGAAAGTCTTGAACGAGCTGCTCGAGCTGGGTGGAGCCGTCGAGCGCGGCTGCGGGCGCGGCAGGCTCTCCCGCGGCAGAGCTATCCGCAGCAGCGCCCTTCTCTACGGGAAAGGCCCCCGGGCCTTGCTCAGCGGCAAGATCCGAGGGCCTCAAAGTAGCAACAGAAGAATACGCGCGCACGGGCAAAATTACTTCTCGACCGGGTTGTCGGGATTCACCTGGCCGCGGTCGCAGCCCTCGTGGCTCGCGATGGACGCGCGCACGAACTCACGGAACAGCGGCTGCGGGTTGGTCGGACGACTCTTAAACTCAGGGTGAGCCTGCGTGGCCACGTACCACGGGTGCTCAGACTCGGGCAGCTCGACCATCTCGACCAGACGCTCGTCAGGCGAGATGCCAGAGATAACCAGACCGGCCTCCTCGAGCTGATCGCGGAAGGCGTTGTTGAACTCAAAGCGGTGACGATGACGCTCATAGACCAGGTCCTCGCCATAGGCCTCGTGCGCAAGCGAACCGGAGGCGAGCTTGCAGGGGTAAGCGCCCAGACGCATGGTGCCGCCCTTCTCGGTCACGTCCTCCTGCGAGCTCATGAGGTCGATTACGGAGTAGGGACCCTCGGGGTCGAACTCAGATGAGCTGGCGCCGGCAAGGCCGGCCACGTTGCGGGCGAACTCGCACACAGCGACCTGCATGCCCAGGCAGATGCCCAGGTACGGAATCTTGTGCTCGCGCGCATAGCGGGCAGCGCAGATCTTGCCGTCAAAGGCGCGCTTGCCAAAACCGCCGGGCACGAGGATGCCGGAAGCGTCGCCAAGAACCTCGTCGACGTTGGTGGCGTCGAGGCTCTCGCCGTCGACAAGCTGCACGTCCACATGGCGATCGAAGTACACGCCGGAGTGGTGCAGCGCCTCGATGACGGACAGATAGGCGTCGGGCAGCTGGGTGTACTTGCCCACGACGGCGATCTTCACGCGGTCGGCGTGCTTGTTGGCGTGGTTCTGCTTAGAGATAAAGGCATTCCACTCGCTCAGGTCGCGCTCGCGCGGATCGAGGCCCAGGCGCTCGCAGACACGCAGGTCAAAGTCCTGCTCGGCCAGAAGGCCCGGTACATCGTAGATAGAAGCGCAGTCCTCGTTTGTGAACACGCAATCGGTGTCAACGTCGCAGAACGAGGCGATCTTGGCACGGATGTTGTCGTCGATCTCGTGATCGGAACGCAGGACGATGATGTCGGGCTGAATGCCAAAAGAGCGCAGCTCCTTCACGGAGTGCTGCGTCGGCTTGGTCTTGACCTCGTGAGCGGCAGCGATGTAGGGAACGAGCGACACATGGATGTAGCAGACGTTCTCGGGGCCCGCGTCCTTGCGGTACTGACGGATGGCCTCGACGAACGGCTGGCTCTCGATGTCGCCGATGGTGCCGCCGAGCTCGGTGATGACCACGTCGGAGCCGGTCTGCTCCTCGATGCGACGGAACTTGTCCTTGATGGCGCCGGTGACGTGCGGGATAACCTGCACGGTGCCGCCCAGGAAGTCGCCGCGGCGCTCGCGAGCGATCAGGCTCTTGTAGATGGCACCGGTGGTGAAGTTGGAGTCACGCGTGAGGTTCTCGTCAATAAAGCGCTCGTAGTGGCCCAGGTCGAGGTCGGACTCATAGCCGTCCTCGGTAACAAACACCTCGCCGTGCTGGAACGGGCTCATGGTGCCAGGGTCAACGTTGAGATACGGGTCGGCCTTCTGCATCGTAACCTTGTAGCCGCGAGACTTGAGTAGACGGCCCAAAGAGGCGGCCGTGATGCCCTTGCCGAGCGACGAAACGACGCCACCGGTTACAAAGACGTGCTTGGTCATATTGAATTACCTGCGCTTTCCCGTAGAGGATTCCTATGCCTTCAACGGGTCTTTATTGTACGCCGCACGCGCCGGCGCGAGCACGGCAAATTGAGCGAAAACAAAAATACAAAAGCGCGGCCCAGCAAGCCGCTCAAGGACTCGCCGGGCCGCGCGTGAGGACGGCTTAACGTTTATAGCGCGGGCGCCTGTAGTAGTGCCTGCGACCTGCCGTCGCTTATCTATCGCTTTTCCGCGATGATGCGCTTCCCCATCTCCAAGCCGCGATAGTACCAACGGCCGTTATCGGTGATGACATAAGTGTTGGGAAGCTGAGCCCCGGCCTCGGTGAAATGCTCCTCGAGTACCAGCAAGCCCGAATCGGTGAGGCGTTTGATGGCGGCACGGACGCGCCATTCGCTCACCCCGACCCGCTTTGCCAGGTGCGCACGGGAGAATCCCGCATCGCTACCCGTCTTTTCGACCGTATCGATGTTTTGTAGAATCGCCAACTCGACGCGGGCCATATCGGCCTCACTCGCACGCCCCTTACCTGCCATTTTACACGTCCTTCCGAACGCGCCCGAAGCCTTGCCGACAATCGGGCGACCGGTCATACCCCTCTGGCCTCATCGCTTCATAATGATAGGTTATTGCACCCCCGCCCGTGTGTTATTTCGGCTAGTAATCCATTATTTTTGGCCGGCGGCATGCCGAATTATGCACACACCGCGTGCGGCGAAGAAGAGCATGGTCGAGACGTTGGCCGATTGCGTGCCCCGCGAGCAGCGCGGTCGAGCGGTGCCGGGCGGCTCGTGCAGTTACCGTGCCGCCGCATATGGCGTGCTACCATACTCACTTACCGTGTATACGACCTGTTCCAAGGGAGCCGACCTCGTGGCAGACACCTCTCGGGCAGCCAAGCCCACCCATGCCAGAACCGAGCTGCAAAAAGACATCTTCATCCTCAAGCAGCTCGTCACTAAAGACTTCAAGCTCAAGTACCGCCGCAGCTTTCTGGGCGTGGCCTGGAGCGTGCTGAACCCCCTGCTCATGATGATCGTCATGGCCATCGTGTTCACCACCATCTTCGCGCAGGGCCGCAACGGCTCGGTCACGCCGGAGATGTACCCGCTCTACCTGATCGTGGGCAACATCACCTTCACCGTGATGTCCGACTCGACCAGCCAGGCCATGGGTTCGATTATCTGGGCGTCTTCCCTTCTTAAAAAGGTCAAGGTTCACCGCTTTGTGTTCCCGGTGCAAAAGGTGCTCTTCTCGCTCGTGAACTTCGCCTTTTCGCTCATCGCCGTGGCTATCGTCATGCTGTGGTTCCACATCATCCCCACCTGGCACCTGATTCTTTTGCCCGTGTGCCTGGTACTGCTCATGTTCTTCTGCATGGGCCTGGGTCTTCTGCTCTCGGCGGCGTCGGTCTTTTTCCGCGACGTCATGCACCTATGGAGCGTCATCCTCACCGCATGGACGTACTTCACGCCGATCTTTTGGACCACCGACTTCATTGGCAAGATGCCCCATATCCTGCAGATCCTGATGTACGCAAACCCCATGTACAACTATCTGCAGTTCATGCGCGACATCTTTTTGTTCCAGACCTGCCCCACCACCACGGTGCTCGCCTATTGCGTGGGCTGGGCCGCCTTTGCCATGGTGGTAGGCTACGCGGCCTTCCACAAAAACGAGCACAAGTTCATCCTCTACATCTAGGAGCCGGCAATGTCTGATACGCAGAACACGACGGCTTGTGCCGAGGCCGAATACGCCGTCGAGGTCAACGACGTCACCATGATCTTCAACATGGCCTCCGAGCAGCTCAACAGCCTGAAGGAGTATTTCATCAAGCTGGCTCGCCACGAGCTGTTCTTCAAAGAGTTCCACGCGCTCAAGCACATCTCGTTCAAGGTGCGCCCGGGCGAGGTCGTGGGCCTGGTGGGCACCAACGGTTCGGGCAAGTCGACGATGCTTAAAGTCATCGCCGGCGTGCTGGAGCCCAGTGAGGGCGAGTGCATCGTTCGTGGCAACATCGCCCCGCTCATCGAGCTGGGCGCCGGCTTTGACCCCGAGCTCACAGCTCGCGAGAACATCTATCTCAACGGCTCCCTGCTGGGTTACACCAAGGCGTTCATCGACGAGAACCTCGATGACATCGTCGAGTTCGCCGAGCTGCACGACTTCCTCGACATGCCGCTCAAGAACTACTCCAGCGGCATGGTCGCGCGCATCGCCTTTGCCATCGCAACCGTCACCGAGCCCGACATCCTGATCGTGGACGAGACGCTCTCGGTGGGCGACGTGTTCTTCCAGGAAAAGTGCGAGCGCCGCATCCGCAAGTTCATCGACTCCGGCAGCGTCACGGTGCTGTTCGTCTCGCACTCCATCGAGCAGGTCGAGCGCATCTGCCAGCGCGCCGTCTGGATCGAGAAGGGCGACCTGCGCATGGACGGCCCCGTCAAGGAAGTCTGCGAGGCCTACCGTAACCAGTTCAACTAAGGCTGGCGGACAACCGGTTAACGAGACGCCTGGACCAGGAGACTTTCCTGGTCCAGGCGTTTGCTTTGACGCGTGGTTCAGCGCCGGCTCTTCGCCCTTCGTTCCCGTCCCGCGCCCCGGCTTTGCGAGCCGCGCGCAAATCGGCCCAGAGCAAAAGAGTGCGCCCCGACTCAATCCAAGCCGGGGCGCACCGTTATTCAGCGCCATAGCGAGGCGCCGTGTCTATGCGAAAGACGGGCTTTAGGCCTCGAAGTCCACCTGCGACATGACCTCCTTGAGGGCGTCGGCAGAGCGATGCAGCTCGGCGTACTCCTCGTTGGAAAGGGAGACGGGCACGCGGCACTCGACACCCTGACGGCCGACGATCGTAGGCATGGAGATGCAGATGTCGTCCAGGCCGTACTCGCCCACCATGAGGCTCGAAACGGGCAGGATGTGCTTCTCGTCGCGCATGATGGCGGTGCACAGACGGCGCACAGACATGGCGATGCCGTAGTAGGTGGCGTGCTTCTTGGAGATGATCTCGTATGCGGCGTTCTTCACGTCCTCGGCGATCTTCTTCTCGGACGCCTCGTGATCGTAGTGACCGCGCATCTCGCAGAAGTCGGTCAGGGGCACGCCGGAGACGTTGGCAGAAGACCAAACGGCCAGCTCGGAGTCACCGTGCTCGCCGATGATGTAAGCGTGAACGTTGCGCGGGTCAACATCGAGGTGCGCGCCCAGGGCCTCCTTGAGGCGGGCGGAGTCGAGCACGGTGCCGGAGCCCAGCACGTGGCTCTCGGGCAGGCCGGACATCTTCATGGCGGCGTAGGTAAGGACGTCAACGGGGTTGGAGACGATCAGCAGGATGCCCTCGAAGCCTACCTCGCGGATACGCGGGATGATGGACTTGAAGATCGAAACGTTCTTGTTCACAAGATCCAGGCGGGTCTCACCGGGCTTCTGCGCGGCACCGGCGGTGACGACGATGATCGCGGCGTCGGCGGCGTCCTCGTAGTCGCCGGCGTAGATCTTCATGGGGTGGCCAAACGGCGTGCCGTGGCTGATGTCGAGCGCCTCGCCCTCAGCACGGTCGTGATCGACGTCGATCAGAACCATCTCAGAGAACAGGCCGCTCTGCATAAGCGCAAACGCGGAGGAGGAACCTACAAAGCCGCAACCTACAATTGCGACCTTCCTATCGTTGACCATCTTTACTCCCCTTTCTCTGGGCTCCCCTTTTGCCCAGAAGTTGTATCAAGCGGGTTCATTATGAGCCATTCACGGAACGATAATCGACCGCTTACCGAAAATAGCTTACATAAAACGCAGAGAGGCGATCGCTAGCCAGTAATCCCCGCAGCCGCGATGGCGTCGATGGCGGCACGGATGCCGTCGGGCGGCAGGACAAGCGCCATGCGCACGTAGCCCTCGCCGTGGGGGCCAAAGCTCGCGCCCGGCGTGACGATAACGCCCGCTTGCTCCATCAGCTCCTCGCAAAACGCCATGGAGTCGGTGCGGCCACCGGGCAGCTTTGCCCAGACAAACATCGAGCCGTGCGCGTTGGGACGCTGCCAGCCGATCGCCTCCAAGCCGTCGCACAGGGCATCGCGGCGCTCTTGGTACATCAGGCGCTGGTGCTCCACCTCGTCGAGCGGGCCGGTAAGCGCGGCGATAGCGGCCTTTTGGATGGGCAGGAACATGCCAAAGTCGATCTGGCTGCGCATTTTGGTAAAGGCGGCCACCACGTCGGTGCGGCCCACCAAAAAGCCGATACGCGCGCCCGTCACGTTGAACGACTTGGAGAGCGAGAAGAACTCCACGCCCACCTCAAGCGCGCCGGGGTAGCCCAAGAAGCTACCGCCGCGCGGGCCATCGTAGGTGATGTCGGAGTAGGCGTTGTCGTGCACGATCAGAAGGTCATGCTCGCGAGCAAAGGCGATAATCTCCTCGTAGAGCGCAGGCGTGCCCACGCTGCCCACGGGGTTTGCCGGCAGCGAGACGATCATGTACTTGGCACGGTCGGCCACCTCAGGGTCGATGCCCGCCACATAAGGCAAGAAGTCGTGCGCGGCGTTGAGCGGGTAGTACTCCAACGTGCCACCGGCAAGCTTCACGCCCGCCTCGAACACGGGATAGCAGGGGTCGGGCACCAGCACGGTATCGCCCTCGTCGAGCATGGCCAGGCCAAAGACGCCCACGCCCTCCTGCGTACCAGAGACCGAGCAGACCATCTCGGGCGTAATGCCCTCCACGTCAAAGCGACGCGCATAGTAGTCGCATACCGCCTGCTTGAGCTCAGGCAGGTCGCGCAGGGCATACTTCCACATCTCGGGATCCTGAGCAGCATCGGTCAAGGCCTTGACCACATGCGGATAGGGCTCAAAGTCCGGCGTGCCCACCGAGAGGTTGTAGATGGTGCGGCCCTCGGCCTCCAGCTGGACACGACGATTGTTAAGGGCGGCAAAGACCTCGTCGCCAAAGCGATCGAGACGGCTGGAGAACTTCATAGGGAGCCTTTCAGGGGGACGGTCAATTATTGACAAGTGTAGCGCGAACGGCGACGTGCCGCGTGCGGTGCGCCGATGAGCCTAGAGACGATCGATCTGGTCGAGCCACAGGCGCGCGGAGGCATCGCTCGGCATGCGCCAGTCGCCGCGGGGCGAGAGCGTGACGGAGCCGACCTTGGGACCGTCGGGCAGACAGCTGCGCTTGAACTGCTGCGCAAAGAAGCGCCGGTAGAATACGCGCAGCCAAGACAGCACGGTCTCGCGATCGTAGACGCCCTCGAACGAACGGCATGCCATGCGGAAAATCTTGCCCGGCTCAAAGCCAAAGCGCAGCATGTGGTAGAGGAAGAAATCGTGCAGCTCGTAAGGCCCAACCAGATCCTCGGTCTTCTGCGCGATCTGACCGTCTCCCGTGGGCGGCAGCAGTTCGGGCGAGACGGGCGTGTCGAGGATGTCGAGCAGCGTGGTCTCGATCTGGCCGCCAAAAAGACCGGCGGCGTAACGCACCAGGTGGCGCACGAGCGTCTTGGGCACGCTGGCGTTCACGCCGTACATGCTCATGTGGTCGGCATTGTAGGTGGCCCAGCCGAGCGCCAGCTCAGAGAGGTCGCCCGTGCCAATCACAAAGCCGCCCACCTGGTTGGAGAGATCCATGAGGATCTGCGTGCGCTCGCGCGCCTGGCAGTTCTCGTAGGTTACGTCCTGCACGGCCGGATCATGCCCGATGTCCGCAAAGTGCTGCGCCACAGCGTCGTGGATAGGAATCTCGCGGAAGTCGACGCCCAGGCCGCGCGCCAAGTCCTCGGCATTGCCGCGCGTACGGTGAGTGGTGCCAAAGCCCGGCATCGAAACGGCAGTGATACCGGTACGGGGCAGGCCCAGAGCGTCAAAGGCGCGCACGGCCACGAGAAGAGCCAAGGTGGAGTCGAGTCCACCCGAGAGGCCGATGACAGCATGCTTGGTGCCCGTGTGCGCAAGACGGGTCTTGAGACCCATGGTCTGCAGGCCAAGGATCGTCTCGCAGCGAGCGGCAAGGTCACCGTCGTCGCTCGGTACGAACGGCGTACGCGGGGCGATTTTAAGGGCTTCGGCGGCGGAGTAGACAGGCAGGCAGGTAGGGCCGTCTTCAGAGTCGGCTGCGACAAAGGAGAAGCCGACCTGCAGGTAGCCATCGGCGTCCGTGGCGCCCGCGCCCCAGGTATTGGAACGGCGGCGCTCCGCCACCAGGCGGTTCAGGTCGACGTCGGCCACGGCCATACCGCCCTCAAAGAGCGGGGTACGTGCAGCAAGGGAACCGTTCTCGGCCACGATGTTATCTGCCGCAAAGACCAGGTCGGTGGTCGACTCGCCCTCTCCCGCGTCCGCATAGGCGTAGGCGCAGTACAGGCGGGCACTCTGGCCGCACACCAGGTCGCGACGGTAGTCGGCCTTACCGATGATCTCGTCACTCGCAGAAGGGTTCAGGATTACGGTTGCTCCGTGGCGAGCGGCCATTGCGGTAGAGGGCGGCTCAGGCACCCACAGGTCTTCGCAGATCTCTACGCCAACGACCACGTCCTGAGCGCCCTCGTCCAGGCAGCGGTACACAAGGCCCGATCCAAAGGGGACAAACCGCTCTCCCGCAAACTCGGGCAGCTCGATCAGGCCGTCGGGAGCGGGCGCGAACCAGCGCTGCTCGTAGAACTCACCGTAATTGGGCAGGTTCTTCTTTACGCTGAGACCCAGCAGCGTTCCGGCACAGCACACCGCGGCACAGTTGTAGACCGCGCAGCCGTGCGCCACGGGAAGGCCGACGGTAAAGAGCAGCGGGGTGTCCTCCGTGCGCTCCAGGATAGACTCGAGAGCACGTTCGCAAGCAGCAAGGAGCGTCTGGTCGTGAAAGAGGTCGCCGCAGGTGTAGCCCGTCAGGCAGAGTTCGGGCAGCACCAGAGCGCCCACGCCCGCCTCCGCGGCCTTCTTTACCGTGTCGAGAACGGCGCGTGCGTTGGCCTCCACATCGCCCACGCGAAGAGCGGGAGAGGCGGCCGCGACGCGGAAAAACCCGTCGCCAAGCCCGGGAAGCTCGCGCAGATCGGCGGTGAGATCGAGGTGTTCCATATCCGCTCCTTGCAGGTAGAGATGCGTGTTACGAAGAATGCGCGGGAACTGCAAAGGCGCCCGCGCTCAAAAGAATCAACAGTCCTTATGATAGCCCCTCGGGGCCACGCACGCGAGAGCTGGCAAGCAGCACTCAGGCCCAATAGGCACGCAGCGATTACCAATCAGACGCGGGCGACTGCAGTCGTGTTTGGCATCGCGAGCGCCGCCCGCAGAGACGAGGAGCACGACAAATATGACCGAATTGGTCTGTCCCCTTCCCGCACGGTAGACATAAAAAGACGGCACCGGTGTAAACCGATGCCGCCCGAATCGCACGATGGAGCTCGTATCAGAAGGCCTTACTTGTTACGCGCCCAACGTTTGCCAAGTACCAGGCAGAACACAGCGAGCGTCAGAAGACAGGCAACCGCCATGCCGGCGTTATCGCCCGTTGCGGGAATCGTGCCATCCGTGTTCTTCGGCTTCGCGGGCTTATCATTCGAAGGCTCGGAGGGCGTCTCCGGGGTGTCCGGGGTGTCCGGGGTGTCCGGGGTGTCGGGGGTATCCGGATTGTCATCGTCCGGGCTGTCATCGTCAGGGGTGTCCGGGGTGTCGTCGTCAGGGGTGTCCGGCACGTCGGGGACGGTCTCCTTTTTGTTGGTGACCGTCAAGTAGTACATGCGATTGGCCTTATCTTCCCTAAAGTCCGCGCCATCGTCAGCGGTCACCTTGCCGTCGGCGCTGATCGTGATGCAAATCGGGTCGGTGCTCACAATCTCGTAACCCTCAGGAGCCTCGAGCTCTTTGACGTAGTAGGTGTTGCCGGCAACCAGACCGTAGCAGGTCGCCACACCGTTGGAACCGGTCACGAACTCGTTGGCGGCAGAACCAGTCTCGTCCACGTTGTTCCACAGCTGAGCCGGAACCGTGCAGGCCTTGTCGGTGTAGACGCCAAAGCACGCGCCCTCAAGCGTCTTAGTCGAGTCGTCGGCGTCCTTCTTGGTGATAGAAAGCGCGTACTTGGGTGCAATGTTGAAATAGATCGAGCAGTTGGACTGCGAGGATCCGCGCTCGAGGTAGCAAACCTTCAGTTTGTGGTTACCCGAGGTGATCGACGACGGAAGCGTGGTCGTCGTGTTCACGTCTTTCGTGACCTCGGTAGTGACCTCGCCCGTGGAGAAGTTGATGCGACCGCTGCGAGCACCGTGGATGCCGCCCAGATCGAGCACGAGCACATCGTCGACGAAGACCCAGACGTCGTCGTCACCAGAGAAGCGGAACTCCATCTGTTTGCCCGTATCCGCGATGTTGCCGCCGGTGCCGGGATTGTTGGGAAGCCAGAAATCGATCGTGCTCTGCAGACCGAACCAGTAGTTGATGTCGCCATCTTTTTCGTCGTACTTGCCGGACTCGTTATCGTTGAACGGCAGGAAGCCCGTCGTCTCTACAGGAGTTCCCTTATCGGCCTCCGTCTTGTACACCCACTGAGTCTTGTTGCTATTGAGCTTTTGCTCCTCGATGTACTCAGGATCCTGGTAGAGCACGAAGCTCTGCTGAGACTGGTTATACGAAGCGCCGTTCTTGGCACTGTCATAGTAGTAGTAACCGTAGTTCTCGTCGCTCGAATCGTCAACGTACTGGTACAGGCCATCGCCCTCGCCGAGATACGTGCGCCCGACCTCGCTCGTCTTGGAGAACAGCGCGTCCAAGATGGACTTGCCGCTATCCGAGACGTTTCCGCTCGCATCGGTGATGATGCCCTGGGTGATATTGGATTTGGAGTCGTTGACGGCGTCTTTCTTGAAGCCATCCAGCGAAGCGAGCGTTACGTGCCCGCCCAGGTCATCGTAGGCCCAGTTCAGAAATGAGAAATACAGGGTCGACTGCAGCGAGGCCGCACCGCTTCGCACAAGACTCCACCACTCGGTGTGCGAGGCGCTGCCATTCAGGGTCGACTTATCCATGTTGATCGCGGCACTGCGAAGATTGAACAGCTCGTTGTAGTCGAACACATCGTTGGTGATGAAGGAGCTGGTATCGGGCTGGTCGGTAACCGTGGCTCGAGAGCTGGTGCCCAGGTCGTAGCTGGTGGCAACCCAATCTGCGTAGAACACGGTATTGCGCGTCACGTTCACCTTGCTGCCAAGGTACTGCGAACCATAGTATTTATTGTTATAGACGTCGTACCAACCGTTGAGTTTGTAGCCGTACCTCGTGGTCGCACCGGCCTCGGTCGGCAAAGTGACCTTACCATCGGTCACGGTAACGCACGTGTCGGTGGCGCCCGCATAGTACGCATCCATGCTAGGCTTCAGCTGCTTTAGGCCATCCGTACCGTCGAACCACACATAGTAGGTCTCGGAGCTGCCCTCGCCTGTAGCGGCAGCCCCTTCGGTGGCATATGCACTGCTCGAGCCGCACGCGGCAAACGCGATCAGAAGCGCTACGCCAACCCCCTTCACAAGTTTCTTAAGACCCAAAATTGCACCACGCCCTTCACCCTCAATACATGGCAGTTTTATGGATAGCACTTGATAACACAAAAGCCCACGTAAAGACAACTTGTCTATACCAATCTGTGAAAAAAAACGGCGAATTGACCCCCTATGCGGACTGAACGGAACGAGCCGGCGCAACGGGCGCTCGTGACGGTCTCGTGGGCGTCAGATGTGAAAGACGTGAGGGTCATATCGCAGACGCGCTTTGGGGGCACAATCATGTCCGGCCTTTGCGCCCGCACCCTAAACGCACCACCTCGCCATGATTGGAGGCTCCTCACATGGCTCTCGACACATCAGAACGCTATACCGACGCGCGCCGCACGCGCGTTTACCAGGGTAAAAACCGCAATTCCAACGAGGAGTTCATCGGTCAGACCCAGGCCATCGCACCTGAGAAAAAA
This sequence comes from Bacteroidaceae bacterium, assembly GCA_963617695.1. Classification (GTDB taxonomy): domain Bacteria; phylum Actinomycetota; class Coriobacteriia; order Coriobacteriales; family Coriobacteriaceae; genus Collinsella. Next base: position 15,919 of record CAVEPV010000008.1, on the reverse strand, counting down.
CTCTTCGACGGCCTCTCCGTGCCCCAGGTCATCGCCGGCGCCGCCGCGGCCGCGACCTCGGTGGCCCTCGCCTCGCACATCGGCATCGCCGGTTCGGTTCTGGGCGCAGCGATCAGCTCAGTCGTAACCGTGGTGAGTTCGCAGATCTACCGCCGTTTCCTCACCGCCGGCGCACGGCGCCTGAAGGGCCCCACCACCGCCTCCGACGGCACAACCACCGACTATGTCTCGGACTACGGATACAGCCGTCGTGCGGCCCAGGGCTACTACGACAAGGCGCCCACACGCTACGGCGCGCGCGTCGCCCCCACCAAGCTGCAGGCTCGTGCTGCTGCAGAGCGTGCCGCCACCCAGCGCAAGGTTGTCCTCTTCTCGGTGGCCGCCGCCGTGCTCGCCGTCGTGGTGTGCGCCGGCGCGATCCTTTTGAGCACCGCCGGCGCCGGTCTTGGCACGCGCATCGACACCCTGTGGCCCGCCGCGGAGGCCCCTGTATCCGTATCTTCGCAAACAGAAAGCGCCGACTCCGCCGATTCGAACGCGACCGACAGCTCCGCGCAGGCCACAGCCGAAGGCGCGAGCAGCGACGCCAGCAGCAGTGGGGCCCAGAGTTCTGACAACTCCTCAACCTCACAGAGCGCGGCGACGGGCACAGGCGCGCAGGGCGCCACGGCCGACAGCACGCAAAGTGGCACCGATTCCTCAAACGGCGACTCCTCGAACGGCGACAGCAGCTCGAGCACGGGCACTGGCACAACTACCGATGCAAACACGGGCACCGATAGCGCAGACTCCAGCGCGAGTGGGACAAGCGCCACGGGAACCTCCGGCAACTAACCACCAGCCGCGCAAACGGGCGATGGTACTATAGCCTCCATACATCTTTGACGTAAGGACGCGCTATGGCACAAAGCAAGAAACTGACGCTCGGCAACCACATCTATCTCTACCAGGTGCTTTCATCCCAAATCCCGTGCGGAAGGCAGACGTTTATCCCGCAGGTGGAGTCGGTGCTGGCCGAGGCCGATCTTGCGGCCGCAGACCTTGGGTTCGAGTCGACCCGCGAGCTGCTCGAGGAACTCGACGACTGCATCAAGCTCACCGTCTTTAAGGGCGGACGTATCTACGCGACCATCATCGCCCAACCCGCTTGGGACGAAGCGCTGGCGGCATCCTCAAAGAAATCCGACGCCCCGCAGGGCAAATCTTGGAAGAAGAAGCGCGGCGACAAGTCGCTCAAGGCCGTGCGTCCGCGCCACGTGCCCAAGGCGCCCGAGGCGGAGACCGAGCCTGAACCGGTGGCCGAAGTGGAGACCGAGGCCGTTGCTGAGACCGCGGCAGAGGTCGCCGTCGCAGACTCCGCAGCGGTGCAGTCCGGCACGGCTACCGCCGAGGCCCCGCAGGACGAACCGTCGGCGGCCGATGAGGCCAACACGGACGCTTCGCATAAGGGCACAGAATCTGCGCCTGAATCCGATTCGTGCGACGCAAAGACGCGTGAGGAAGGCCCGGCAACGACCGAGGACTCCTCCGCTCCCGAACCCGAGCCCGAACCGCAGCCGCAGCCCGAGACCCCGCGCCCGGCGGTCTCGCTCAAGGTGCTCTATGACCCCGACAACGCAAACGCTGGCGCGACGACGCTCGAGTCCACCCCCTACGAGGCCCCCGCGCCGGCCACGAGCACCGAGGACGACGTCTTGGTCGCGCTGCCAATCACGCGCATCGCTGAACAGGAGCCCGAAGCCGCAACCGCGCAGACGACCAGCCGTCCGGGCGTAAAGCCCAACAACTCCGCGCCTGCGAGCAAATCTGCCAATCCGGTAGCCGAGAGCGTCTCCGCGCCGGGCGCCGCACCGGCACCTCAGTCCACTCCCGTACAGCCGGCTGAGTCCAACCCTGAGCGCGCAACCGCGTCGGTGGCCGTGTCGGCCCCCGCCCCCAAGCCGACCTTCTCCTTCGAGGGCTACCCCACCGACTTCCACGCCGAAGTGTTCTGCCCCGGCCCGCAGCTCTCCGAGCTCTCCGCCTTGCTCCCTTGGGGCGCCGACGCGCTCGGCATCGCTGGCGAGTACTACTGGATCGCTCGCGAGAATGGCAGCATCGAAGCCTCGCGCAGCCACGCCGTCTTCCCTCTGCGCTACACGCTAGACGGCAAGCGCCACGAGGTTCGCATCGAAATGCGCCGCCGAAACGGCGCCGGCGCCTCCTGGGCCATCGAGGCCGTGCGCGCAGAAGACGAGCCGGGTAAAACCGACGCCGAGTAGACCGTACCGACCAGCTTCGCCCCCTGCCACACGCAAAGAACCATCACCCGCGTGCCATCCCAAACGCGACCGCGGCGACGCACGCGTCGAACCCGCATCGGATGCAAACAACCCAAGCGGCCCGACTCAGACGCTCGCACCCACAGCCAAATACCCCTTTAACGCAAAACGGGCCGGCCACCTCACGTGACCAGCCCGTCTTTCTAACTACGGTAGCGCCGTTGCAGGCAGCGCAAAACCAAGCAGCGCTTAGTCGCGCGTCAACTTGCGGTGCACGCGGTGCGGCTGCGCGGCGTCCTCGCCCAGACGCGCCACGCGGTTTTCCTGATAGGACTCAAAGTTGCCCTCGAACCAGTGCCAGTTGCCCGGGTTTTCGTCGGTGCCCTCCCAGGCCAGGATGTGCGTGGCCACGCGGTCGAGGAACATACGGTCGTGGCTGATGACAACCGAGCAGCCGGGGAACTCGAGCAGCGCCGCCTCGAGGGAGGAAAGCGTCTCGACGTCCAGGTCGTTCGTAGGCTCGTCGAGCAGCAGCAGATTGCCGCCCTGCTTGAGGGTAAGCGCCAGGTTCAGGCGGTTGCGCTCGCCACCAGAGAGCACGCCGGCGCGCTTCTGCTGGTCCTGGCCCTTAAAGCCAAAGCTCGCCACATAGGCGCGGCTCGGAACCTCGGTCTCGCCCACCTGGATAAAGTCGTTGCCGTCCGAAACGACCTCCCACAGGTTCTTGTCGGGGTCGATACCCGCGCGGTTCTGGTCGACATAGCTGATCTTGACGGTCTCGCCCAGCTCAAGGGTGCCGCCGTCGAGCGGCTCCAAGCCGGTAATGGTCTTGAAGAGCGTCGTCTTACCCACACCGTTGGGGCCAATCACGCCCACGATGCCGTTGCGCGGCAGGGTGAAGGAGAGGTCGTCGATGAGCACGCGGCCGTCGAACTCCTTGTGCAGGTGCTCGGCCACCAGAACCTTGGAACCCAGGCGCGGGCCCACGGGAATGCGGATGTCCGTCCAGTCGAGCTTCTGGCTCGCACGGGCCTCGGCCTCCATCTCCTCGTAGCGCGCCAGACGCGCCTTGCTCTTGGCCTGACGGGCCTTAGGCGAGCTGCGCACCCACTCAAGCTCGGCCTCCATGCGCTTGGCGAGCTTGGCGTCGCGCTGGCCCTGAGCGGCGATACGCGCGGCCTTAGTCTCCAGATAGGTGGAGTAGTTGCCCTTGTAGGGGTAGAGGTGGCCGCGGTCGACCTCGCAGATCCACTCGGCGACATTGTCCAAGAAGTAGCGGTCGTGCGTGACGGCGAGCACGGCGCCCGGGTAGTTGTGCAGGAAGTGCTCGAGCCACAGCACCGACTCGGCGTCCAGATGGTTGGTGGGCTCGTCGAGCAGCAACAGGTCGGGAGCCTCAAGCAGCAGCTTGCACAGAGCCACGCGACGACGCTCGCCGCCGGAGAGCACGCTGACCGGCGTGTCGGAATCGGGCAGCTGCAGGGCGTCCATGGCCTGACCGAGCTTGGAGTCAACGTCCCAGCCGTCGGCGGTGTCGATCTCGTCCTGCAGGCGCGCCATCTCGGCCATCAGGGCGTCCATGTCGCAATCGGGGTCGCACATCTCCTCGCCGATCTTGTTAAAGCGATCGACCTTGGCCAGGATGTCGCCAAACGCCATGCGCACGTTCTCGATGACGGTCTTGTCGTCGTCCAGCGGCGGCTCCTGCTGCAGGATACCCACGGTGTAGCCGGGAGTGAGCTTGGCCTCGCCGTTGGAGACCTCCTCCAGGCCGGCCATAATCTTGAGCAGGGTCGACTTGCCCATGCCGTTGGGGCCCACGACGCCGATCTTGGCGCCCGGGAAGAAGCTCAGCGTCACGTCGTCCAAGATCACCTTGTCGCCGTGCGCCTTGCGCGCCTGGTACATCTGGTAGATAAACTCTGCCATCGTCACTCCGTTTTCACTCGGCCGGCGTGCCGGGGCACGCGGAACTCATGTTGCACGCGAGCCATTGTCGCATGCGGGGCGGGCGGGCGCTCCTCCCCTACGGAAAGACCACGGCCTTGAGCACAAGGCCCAACTTGAGCCTACACAAAACGGCGCCATCCAGGCCCGGCCGAAGGGAGGGCAAAGCGCAACCACCACCGTCACGCAGTCAGTAGTTCGGCACAGCCGGCATGCGCGCGGTGCCTACCGCCCATCCCCACCGTAGAGCTTATGGCGGGCCTCCTTGTCGGCGTACATACGCTGGTCGGCGAGCTCGTGAATCTCCCGAATGCTGGCGCTCTCCTGCGGCCAGGAGGCGCAGCCGCAGCTCGCCCCGATCTCGATCTCCACGCCGTCGATAAGGTAGGGCTCGCACAGCGTACATCTCACGCGCTCGCGCACTTGGCCGGCGCGAACGGCGTCCAGCTGGCCCGTCACGATGATGGCAAACTCATCGCCACCAAGCCTGAAGGCAAAGTCATCGGCGCGCACGCAGTCCTGCAGGCGACCGCCCACCTGCTTGAGGAGCATGTCACCCACGGTGTGGCCATAGGTGTCGTTTACGGGTTTAAAGCGATCCAGGTCGATGAACAGCAGCGTAAAGGGGATCTGCTTTCTGCGTTTGACCGCAAGGACGTTGGTGAAGTAGCGCTTGTTGAACAGGCCGGTGAGCGCATCGGTATTAGCCTCGCTCTCCAGCTCCTTGCGCAGGCCGATGTCCTGACCGATCAGAAGTACGCGCTCAAGCTTGCCGTCACTAGCAAAGTAAACGGGCACGGCGGTCATAAGCATAAAGACGGGCTCGGTGCGCGAGGCGTACTCGATCTTGATGCGGTCGTCCTTGGTCTTAAGGTCGCGCCTCAGCACGTCTGCGCTCAGCAGGCGCGCCATCTTGGCGTCGTCAGTATCCGTCAGCGCCGCGTAGCGGTGCGTGAGCGTGTCAAGGAAGTCGTGATAGAGACCGCTTTCGGGATACAGCCCGTGCTCGAGCAGGTTCTCGTGATACTCATAGGTGCCGTTCACGAGACTCACCACGGCGTAGCGATCCGCAATCTTTGCCATGCCCTCCAGCAGGTCGCGCGTCATCTCGCCACTCTTCTCCGCCGCTCGCCGGCCCTCTTTTTCCTGTGCCATCAGGCGATGATACTTCTCGAGCAAAATCACGAGCACACCGGCGAAGAGCACGATTGCCAAGAGTGACTGGGCGACGATGGTGAAGAGCTTCACCTTATCGAGATTCGCATCAACCACATCGGCACGCACAACACTCGCGATAGTCCAGTCCAGAATACCCGCAGGCTGAAACACGACGTAGCAATCCTGACCGCCGTAGGAGATAAGAACGCTTCCCTCCTCCGCGTTGGCGATGCTACCCGCAATCTCTTGGTACGAACCGCGCTTGAAGGTCACGTCATCGCCTAAAAAGGTATCGAGATTCACAACGAAGTCGGTAAAGATGGACTTGGAGGAGAGGGAAAAGACGACCGTGCCGTCTTGCCTGACCACATAGCAATCACTGGCGTCGCTGTAGATGTCAGACGTAATGAGCCCCTGAACATAATCATTGTCATAGCTCAAGGCAACACCGGTGTAGGTAACGCCGTCCATAACGATGGGGCTCTCAAGCGGTTGCGCGAACACAATCTTGCGCACGCCGCTCGAGGCAATATAGCTCGAGACAAGCGGGGATCCACCCTCGTACATCTCTTCAAAGACGCCCTTGATGCTATCGGCCGTGCCGCTTCTTCCGCTGGCGGTACTGAACTCATCGTCCTCATTAAAGAGATAAAAATCGCTGTAGTGCCAGGTGTCCTTCAGGTCGGCGTAATAGTGCCAGGTATCCTCCACGCCGGTGGCGTCCGAGATGTACTTAAGGTTCTCTTCCCATGCCTCGAGGAAGTTCCAGTTGCGATTTGTGAACAGTTCAAAGGTGTTGGCCACCTGCCTGTAGGTGGTGGCAAGGTGTTCGGAACCTTCGTTGAAAAACATCCGGTCGGTATAGACGTTAAAGCCCCACGCACCCAGCGGTACGGCAATGACGATGACGCCTATAACGATGAACTCTTTGACATGGCCGCGAATCACACCGACAAGCGAGGCGAGCGTCACACGCTCAGATGTCCCCGCAGTCCTGCGATTCGTTACTGTAAACAGGCTTTTCAATGACGCCCCTCCACCGACCGCTTCCTGCAAAAGCCATGGCTCCATTTTAGCAGCCAACGGCGCCATCCTTTTGTAAGGGAGGGGGCATTAATCTGGACTTAGGACAATTGCCCCATGGAGACGAGGGCTAAAGCCACCCCGCTGGCTCAAGCGAATGCGAGTACGAGTACGAGTCTGAGCCTAGAGGATCTCTACGGCGCCATCCTTAACAGTGAGACCCATGTTGCCAGAAAGCAGGTCATCGAGCAGCGTGCCCACCAGCTCAAAGCGCCAGCCATCGCGCAGGGGGCTCTGCTCGGGGTGATCCATGTAGGAGAACAGCTCATCGCGGCTCGCGATGATGGAGGTCGCCACACCAGAGCGCTCAGACACCAAACGCATAAGGGCATACATCAGGTCGCACACGCTCTCCACCTCAGGCGAGGGCGCGCGGTGCGGGCGGTTGACCTGCGGGAGCTTTGCCGTGGGGCAGTTGCGGCCGCGCTCGATGGCCACGAGCGCAGCGTCCACGTCGGCCTCGGAAAGCTGCTCGGTGCCGCGCGTGCGGCGGAACTCGTCCACCGTGGCCGGCGCGCGCTTGACCAGCGCGAGCAGAACCTCGTCGGACATAATCCACTTGCGCGGGACGTTGCGGCGCTCGGCACGGCGCTCGCGCCAGGCAGCAAGCTCGCGCGCGATGGCGAGCTGACGACGCGTGCACGAGGTGATGCGCTTGACGCGCTTGTAGACTGACTTGTGATCCACCACGTAATGGTCGAGCGCGGAGAGCGGGCGCATCTCGTCGAGCACCCAGCTCACACGGCCCAGCTCGCCCAGGCGCTCCATGACCACATCGTAGGCGCGGATGAGATAGCGCACGTCGTCCACCGCGTACTCGATCTGCTGATCGGTGAGCGGACGGCGCGACCAGTCGGTCAAAGACTCGGTCTTGGGCAGGTCCACGTCGCAAAAGGCATGCACCAAGGCGTTGTAGGAAATCTGCACGCGCTCGCCCAAAAAGGCCGCGGCGACCTGCGTGTCAAAAATGGGGGTGGGCAGCACGCCCAAGGCGTAATACAGCACCTCCATGTCCTGCGAACAGGCATGGAACACCTTGATGGTGGACTCGTCCTCCATCAGCTCGGCCAGAGCCGAGAGGTCATCGATCACCAGTGGGTCGATAACCACGCACTCGTCGGGCGTGGCGGCCTGCACCAGGCACAGGCGCGCATGGTAGGTGCGCTCGCGCAGAAACTCGGTGTCGATCGCCACGGCATCGAACGCGGCTGCACGCTCGCAAAACGAACGAAGTTCCTCAGATGTGGAGATGTACATGCCGCTCCCGTATACATTGATTGACGCCCGCCAGCGCAGGGTAGGATGTTGCTATTCGTAACTATACAGGGCTTTACGACGAACGGGAACTAATCGCATGCGCTGCCTGATCATCCACAATCCCGCCTCGGGAACACGCTCCGACGAGATCTACGCGTTTGCCCACCTGCTCGCACAGGGTGGCGACGAGATCACCATGCGCTTTATCGGCGATGGTATGGAGCCCGAGGACGCCACGCGCGACGTGCGCAGCTTTGACCGCGTGGTGGTCTCTGGCGGCGACGGCACCGTCTCGAACGTGCTTGACTGCATGCGCGACACGCACGTACCCGTGCTCATCTTCCCCTCCGGCACCGCCTGCCTGTTCTTTAACAACATCGGCAACGCGCCCGATGCGGCGGCGCTCGCCAAGGCCTGCCGCCGTGGCCGCACCGTGGCCGTGGACATGGGCGAGCTGTTCTGGAGCGACGCTGACGGCAACGAGCAACGCCATGGCTTCATCATCATCGCCGGCTCGGGATTCGACGCCGCGATCATGGAAAAGGCCGCGGTGAACAAGAACGAGATCGGCGAGATCGCCTACGTGCTCTCTGCCCTCTCCACACCCAACCCGCAGGTAGCGCACTTCAAGATCGAGCACGACGGGCAGGTCGACGAGCTGGACGGCATCGGCTGCATGGTCGGCAACACCGCCGTGATCCAAAACGACATCAACCTGTTCCCCGACTGCCGTATGGACGACGGCATGATCGACATCGCGGTAATCGAGCCCGTCGCCACGGTGCAGCTTTTGCCCACGCTTTTGGCCGGCGTGTTCGACCCGGCTGGTAAGGGCATCGGCCGTCCGCAGTTCAAGATCTTCCAGGCCAAGGAGGCCAAGGTCACCTGCACGCCCTCCCTCGGCATGGAGTACGACGGCGAGCTTTTGCCCAACACCTCGGGTGTCTTTGGTGCCCGCGCGCTGCCCAAATGCCTGGATGTCATCATTGACGACTTCTCTAAGCTGAACCCCGATAACCAGTAAAACACCTGCTCATAGGCGCTGCCAGCGCGGGTCGCCGCAGCCACTTGCCGTTCTCAGCGAAACAATACGGAAACAGTTGTTGCGCGTGTACTCCACTGTGCTATAGTGCAGCGCAACACAAGCCTACGCTCGATATTCGAAAGGAGCCACCTGACATGATGAACATCGCTAACAACTCCGTCATGAACTGGTGGTGGCGTGATGCGTATACGGTCGGTCGACTGTGAGTCCCTCACGCCAAAAATAGCTCCTGGCAGATGATGAGGCCTCCGGTATCGACCGGGGGCCTTTTTCTTTACCGGCCCGACCCGCGCATCACGCGCCTCCGCCTCTTCCACACGCAAGGGCATCAAATGCCCCTCACCTTGAAAGGTTTTCACCATGGCTTCCACCACAACCACCCAGCCCCGCACCGTCAACACCATCGATCGCGGCAAGCTCGACATTCGCGCCCTCGTCCTGCTCGCCATCCTGCTCGCAGCCGGCTTTATTCTGAACTTCACCGTGGGCAAGGCGATCTCTGGTCTCACCGGCGGCATGATCTCCCCCGAGTTCATCATCTCGGCCTTCTGCCTTACGATCCTCGTCGTGCGTCCCAACATCGGCCAGGCCCTCGTGATCGGCCTTATCTCGGCCGCCGTGATCCAGATCACCACCACCTCCCCGTTCATCGACTTTGCCGCCGAGGGCATCGCCGCCATGCTGATGGCCCTCATCGTCAACGCCGGTATGAAGAGCGGCGCCAAGAGCGCAATCCCCGCCGTGGGCACCTTTGTTACCACCGTCGTCTCCGGCTGCATCTTCATGGTCATCAAGATGGCGATGATCGGCGTGGTAGCCGAGCTCGCCGCCGCCATGCTGCCCGTCGTCTTTGCCACGGCCGTCTTTAACGCCATCCTGGTGGGCGCCCTCTACCTGCCCATCAAGAAAGCTCTGAAGCTTGCCGACTAGCACCGAGTCCCTCTCCCCCATTCGATGCGCCCGCGTGGGCGCTCTTAAGAAAACCAATCCGCAAGAACACCAATCCGCGCCGCAAAACAAACACCTACCTACCGAAAGGAACCAACCATGTCTTCCAACACCCAGCGCACCGTCTCTGCCCAGGCCAACTCCCGCGGTCTTCTCGACATCTCGTCGCTCGTCCTGCTCGCCGTCTTGCTCGCCGCGGCGCTCATCCTCAACATGACGCTCGGCAACGCCCTTGCCATGACCGGCATCAAGCCGCAGTTCATCATCGCCGCATACGCGCTCGCCATCCTGCTCACCCGCGCCAACCTTGCCCAGGGCGTCGTCTACGGTCTGCTCGCCGCCGCGGTCACGCAGCTCAGCACCTCCATCCCGGGCCTGAACTTCTTTACCGAGGCCTGCGGTGCCGCCGTCATGGTCGTGCTCGTGGCCTCCAAGCTCGGCGGCAAGGTGAACCCCCTCATCTCTGGCTTTGTGGCAACCTTGGTCTCCGGCGCGCTGTTCGCCATCGTCGGAACGCTTATCATGGGCTTTGACATCACCGCTGCCCTGTCCAAGGTTCCTGTGGTTCTGAGCACGGCGGTCTTTAACGCCGTGGTGGTCCAGGCGCTCTACATCCCGCTCGCCAAGGTTCTCAAGAAGTAGCCACAGCGCACCCAACGCAGCATTCGACCCGAGAGGCACGTATGGAAACGATTATCGAAGTCGACGACGTCTCCTTTAGCTATGGCGACGCTACCGCGCTCGCGCTTGAGCACGTCTCGCTCAATGTGGAGCAAGGAGATTTCATCGGCGTCATCGGACCATCCGGCGCGGGCAAGTCGACACTTGCCGCCTGCCTCTCGGGAGCCGTTCCCCATCACTTTGGCGGCAAGCTCTTTGGCGCCGTGCGCGTTGCCGGCTCCGACACCTGCGACGTCTCACTCACCGACATCTCGCAGATTGTGGGCAGCGTGCTGCAGGACATCGACACGCAGATGGTCGCCTCGGTGGTTGAAGACGAGATGCTCTTTGGCCTAGAGAACTTTGGCGTGCCGCTCGACCAGATCGAGGAGCGCATCGCCACGACGCTCGAGACCGTGGGCATCGCCGACCTGCGCGACCGCGAGATTGCCACACTCTCGGGCGGCCAGAAGCAAAAGGTCGCCATCGCGGCCATTCTGGCCATGCAGCCGCGTGTGCTAGTGCTTGACGAGCCCACCGCGGCGCTCGACCCCGCAAGCTCGGAGCTGGTGTTCGAGACCCTGCGCTACGTGAACCGCGAGCAGGGCGTGACCGTCGTGGTGATCGAGCAAAAGGTAGCGTTGCTCTCCAAGTACTGCAGCCGCGTGGTGGTACTCGACCAGGGCAAGATTGCGTTCGAGGGAACCCCGCACGAGGTGTTCGCCCACGGCGAGGAGCTCAAGCGCATCGGCGTGGACAGCCCGCGCGTGGCGCGCATCTCCAACAGTCTGGCCGCCCGCGGCATCGTACGCCCGGGCGCGCCCTGCCTGAATGTCGATGAGGCCGAGTCGCTCATCAGCAGCGTTGTGGAAAGCTCCGCGGCGACCTATACCCCGGCAGAAAAGCCCTCCGGCTCCCCGCATGCCCCGGTGCGCCCCAAGGCAGAAGGCGTCGAGCCCCTGCTGCGCTTTGACCACGTAAGCTTTGCCTATCCCGGAGGCGGCGCCTCTGTCCAAGATTTGGAACTCACGGTCTACCCCGGCGAGCTGGTAGGACTGGTAGGCCAAAACGGCGCCGGAAAGACCACGCTCACCAAGCTGCTCACAGGTCTGCTCAAGCCGGCCACAGGCAGCGTGACCGTGACCGGGCTCGATACGCGCACCACCCCCACCAGCCAGATCGCGCGCCAGGTCTCGACGCTCTTCCAGAACCCCGACCACCAGATCTGCCGCGACACCGTGCTCGAAGAGATCGCCTTTGGCCTCGAGCTACGCGGCGTGGATGCCGCAACCGCCCAGGAACGGGCACGGGCCGTAGCCGAGCGCTTTGGCCTGCCGCTCGACGAGGCGCCCTTCTCGCTCTCGCGCGGACAGCGCCAGATGGTGGCGCTCGCCAGTGTGATTGTGGTGGAGCCCCGCATTATCGTGCTCGACGAGCCCACGAGCGGCCTTGACTACCGCGAATGCATGACCGTGATGGACACCGTGCGCGACATGGCCGAGCGCGGCTGCGCCGTCATCATGGTGTGCCACGACATGGAGGTCGTCTCGGACTACGCCGAGCGCATCGCCGTCATGGCCCGCGGGCGTATCCTCGCCCGCGGCGAGACGGGCACGCTGTTTGCAGACGAGGAGCTCATGCAGCAAGCCAGCGTAGCCCCGCCGCAGGTAATCGAACTCTCGCGCCGCCTTGCCAAGAACGTCTCGCCCGCTTTTGCCGGTATCAGCGAGGTTGCTGACATCGTGCGCGTCACCAAGGAGATGGTCAGCCGTGGTTAACGTCATCGACTACATGCCGGGCACGACCCTGCTGCACCGCCTGAACCCCGTCACCAAGCTGGCACTCGCCGCGGCGATCATCATCGCGACGTTTTTGGCCACCACGTACGTAGCGCTCGTTGTCCTTTTGCTCATCACGCTGGCCCTTGGCGCCTACGCGGGCGTACTCAACCGCCTGCTTGCCCTGCTCAAGCTCCTGGTGCCGCTCGCACTTGTGATGTTCGTGCTGCAGCTCGCCTTTATGCGCCAGGGCACCGTGGTGTTTGGCTTTGTGACCGACACGGGCCTGGTTACCGGTTCCAAGGCCTGTCTGCGTCTGCTGGGCGTGGCGCTGCCGCTCATCCTCATGCTCATGGTCACCAAACTCACCGACCTTGCCAACGCCTGCGTGGAAAAGCTGCATATCCCCTACCGCTACGCTTTTACGTTCACGACGGCGCTGCGCTTTGTACCGGTGTTCTCGCAGGAGATGAACGCCATCATGGAGGCGCAGACAGCACGCGGTGTGGAGTACGACACCAAAAACCCGCTCAAGAAGCTCAAGCTCATGCTGCCGCTCTGTATCCCCCTGCTCATTTCGAGCGTGGGCAAGACCGATGCGGCCGCCCTCGCCGCCGAGCAGCGCGGCTTTTACCTGCGCACGCGTGCAAGCAGCTACAAGCGCTATCCCTTTGCCGGGCGCGACGTTGCCGTGCTAATCGCATGCGTGGTGCTGATTGTTGCAGGGGCGCTGCTGTAGAGCTGGCCGGAGGCACCGATACGCCGACGTTTTGGAGACACGTGCGCGGCTCGCTTTTGAGAGTGCAGCCAAACCCAAACTCAGGCCTTGATGCGCGCGATGAGTGACGCTGCGCACATCATCCGCTCTGCGTCGCCTTTGCTATCGCACCCGTACCCTCGCCAAAGCGGGCTTGGTCGGATACCATACTCAGGGCAAACAACGAAAGGAGCCCCGATATGGCACGGCGCCGCAAGCAGAAAAAGCAGGTACGCGAAGCCCTCGACCTGAGGACGTTCGAGTCAAGCCCCGCCACCGAAGCCCTGCTTGCCGACGAGCGCGCGGCGGGCCTCCCCCGCTTCTTTATCGAGAGCATCGTTGGAGCCTATGGCGAGACGGAGGCCGAGCGCATCCTCGACGGCATTGCGGCCGCACAGAAGCGCCCTGTTACCCTGCGCGCCAACACGCTCAAGGCGAGCGCCGATGAAGTCGCCTCTGTCCTCAACGCAGCACAGATCCCGTGGCAGCCGGTCTCTTGGTTCGCGGATGCTTTTGAGATTGAGCCCGAGCATGAACGCGCCGTTTGGGATCTGGAGCTGATTCGTCAGGGAAGCATCTACCTGCAGAGCCTTTCCTCCATGCTGCCTCCGCTGGTGCTTGCGCCTGAGGCCGGCCAAGACGTGCTGGACATGTGCGCCGCCCCCGGCGGAAAGACCACCCAGCTTGCGGCTATGTGTCCCGCTGCCCATATCACCGCCTGTGAGATGCACATACCGCGCGCCGAGAAGCTCGAGCACAACCTGGAAAAGCAGGGCGCCAAAAACGTCCAGGTCATGCGCTGCGATGCGCGCCAACTGGACGAGTTCTTCTCGTTTGACAAGATTCTGCTCGATGCCCCTTGCACCGGATCGGGCACCCTTATCAGCGGCAACGAGCGCACGCTACGCGGCTTTACGCCCGAGCTGTTGGAGAAATGCGCCCGCTCTCAGCGAGCCCTGCTCGACCGAGGCCTCACCGTGCTCAAGCGCGGCGGGACGCTACTCTACTCCACCTGCTCTGTACTGCCCCAGGAAAACGAAGACTCCGTGCGCGCAGTGCTCGCAAAGCATCGCGACTGTGAGATTGTCCCCCTGCTAAAGAATGCAGACGAGACCGAAAATGTCGAGAACGCCCCCGCGCCCGCCGTGCTGGCCGACGCCCTTACGCACGCGTTTGAGACAGGCGAGATTCCTGTGCTTCAAAACGAACTCGCGGGCACGCTCACCGTGCGCCCCACGCGCGAGTACGAGGGTTTCTACCTCGCCCTGATCAAAAAGAATTAATAGCCCGGCCTAACCGCGACGGCCAGAGGCGTGAGATCGGGAGCTCGACTCATCCGAAGCTCCCCGGCGACCCTCGCGCCGAGAGCGCAACTTGGCCTTTGCGGCCGTCACCACAAAATAGATGGCCGCCGCTACGCAAACGACCCCTATAAACAGGAGCATCGGCCCCAAGACCTCCATGATGTCCACGTGCCGCCGCCCTCCTAGAAACTTCGGTTGCCGTCAAAAAACGTGGGTACAATGACTGCACTTTTGAGACCAAGCTTACCGTAACAGACCGTGCCGTCGGCACCGGCTCTGCAAAAGAACAGGAGCATACCATGGCAGACCCAGCGGATAATGACCCCTCGATCGCGCCGGACGAGGTCGCCGAGGCGCCCTCCATGCTACAGCAGCCCGAAGAGACGGCCGCCCATGTTGAGGAGGACGTCGAGGTCACGGTCGACTTCTCTGAGATAGACATCGACCCCGACCTGGCCGAGGGCCCGCACGCTATCACGCCCAGCGGTGTGCTGCCCATGGAGCCCGTGCCCATCGAGGGCCGGCTGCGCAAGACCGCCATCTGCGTGCCCGACGCCATCGAGGGCGCGAGCGGCTTTACGCTCTTTGGCCGCCGCATCAAGGCGCTCATGTACTCCACAGACGTCGCCGTGATTCGCAACAGTAACGCAGACGCCGTCTTTGCCGTCTATCCCTTTACCGCGCAGCCCGCCATCACGCAGGCTCTGCTCACCGCGGCCGAATGCCCGGTGTTTGTGGGCGTGGGCGGCGGCACCACCACCGGCAAGCGCGCCGTGCAGCTCGCCGCCGTCTCCGAGATGCAGGGTGTTGCCGGCGTGATCGTGAACTCCCCCGCCTCGCCCGAGATGGTCGCCTCGATCGCCTCTATCGTGGACGTGCCGGTGGTCGCCACCGTCGTGCGTGTAGACGACGCGCGAGCCAAGGTGGCCGCAGGCGCCAAGATCCTCAACGTCGCCGCCGGTAAGGAGACACCCCAGGTTCTACGCGAGCTACGCGAGGCCTTCCCCAACATGCCGCTCATCGCTCCCGGAGGTAAGACCGACCAGTCCATCGCCGCCACCATTGAGGCCGGCGCGAACGCCATCATCTGGACGCCGCCCTCGGCCCAGATGATGCAGCTCGACATGATGGCGCGCTATCGCAAGATGGAGAATGCCGGAGTGCACGAGGAGCCCTCGATCGACCCGGTCTCGGCAGGCGATATTAACCCCATGGACAACACGCACCCCGACGTGGTCTTCCCCGACGAGGTGATCGCGCACATCGCGCAGGCCTCGCAGCGCCATCGCGAGCGCAGGCAGGCGTTCTTCTCGCGCGGGCGCGGCAAGCACTAGGGCGCCTTTCCGCCACGGGATGCACACAAGACGCCACCGCTAAAACGCATCATCACGCCCGTTTGTTGATAGCCCCCGCTTACCACCGCGCGGGGGCACTAAACTGGTATCAGATGCACGAACCACCAAGGTGCCGAGCATCGAACCAGACGTCTATCTGCCCGCTTGCGCTTCGTGCGCCACGGGCGGTAAGGAGCTCACAGATGGTTGCAACCGAGCGCACAGAGCAGACCCTCAAGTACCTGTCCTTGCTCTCCCAGCAGTTCCCCAACCAGCAGTCCGTCTTTACCGAGATCATCAACCTGCAGGCCATTCTCAACCTGCCCAAAGGTACCGAGCACTTTATGAGCGACCTCCATGGCGAGTACGAGGCGTTCATGCACATCC